>NZ_JBIWFO010000001.1:0-903898 GCF_044763125.1 Streptomyces sp. NPDC096310
GTCGCTTCCCTCCTCCGCCTTGCGGCTGCACGCACCTGACACCTCCCCGCCCGCCCCAAGGGGCGGACGACGCTACTTCGGAATGACTCGTCTAGCTGCTCCTCCATCGGCACCGCCGGGTCCAGCCGGTGGAGCTGGTACAGGCCGATCGTCTCCGTACGCAGCCGGCGCAGACTCGCCTCGCACATCGCCCGCAGCCGCTCCGGGCGGCCGTCGACATGCCAGGCACTGTCGCTCGTCCGCACCACGCCGCCCTTGGTCGCCACGGTCAGCCCTGCCGGATACGGCGCCAGCGCCTCGGCGACCAGCTCCTCCGCGAGCCCCGGCCCGTAGTTGTCCGCCGTGTCGATCAGGGTCACCCCGCGTTCGACGGCGCGCCGCAGAACGGCGACGGCGTCCGCCCGCTCACCGCGCGGGCCCCAGTAGCCGGGCCCGGTGAGCTGCGCCGTACCGAACCCGAGCCGCCGCACCGGGCGCCCGCCGCCCAGCGCGAAGGTGTCCGCGACCGGCCCTGTGTCCCGCTGTCCGTCCGTCCGTTCCGTCATTCCCGGACGGTATCCGAGCGCGGAACCGGCGCCCCGGCCGAGGTGGCTGTCGAGCGCCGCTCCGGGCGTCATGGCGGGGGCGCCGCCCGCGGGCTCAGTAGACGTCGCGTACGTACCGCTTCTCGGCCGCGAGCCGCTTGACGTAGGCGGCGGCCCCGTCCTCGTCCAGACCTCCGTGGGCCATGGCGAGTTCGCGCAGCGCCCGGTCGACGTCCTTGGCCATCCGGGAGGCGTCGCCGCACACATAGAAGTGGGCGCCGTCCTGGAGCCAGGACCAGAGCCGGCCGCCGTGCTCGCGCATCCGGTCCTGGACGTAGACCTTGGCCCGCTGGTCACGGGAGAAGGCGGTGTCCAGCCGGGTCAGAGTGGTGTCGCGGCGCAGCTCGGCCAGTTCCTCCCGGTAGTAGAAGTCGGTGGCGCGCCGCTGCTCGCCGAAGAAGAGCCAGTTCGGGGCCTGGTGGCCGCGGGCGCGCCGCTCCTGGAGGAAGCCGAGGAAGGGGGCGACACCGGTGCCGGGGCCGACCATCACCATGGGGGTCGCGGGGTCGGCCGGCGGCCGGAAGTGCGGGGAGCGCCGTACATGGACCGGTACGGGGCTGCCGGGCGCCGCGTCCGCGAGGAAGGCCGACGCGACGCCCTTGCGCGGGCGGCCGTGGCGGTTGTCGTACCGGACCACGGAGACCGTCAGCCGGACGAGCGCCGGGTCGGTCAGCGGGCTGGACGAGATGGAGTAGAGGCGCGGTCGCAGGCGTTTGAGGGTGTCCGCCCACTCCGCGGCGGTGGCCCGTACCGGGTACTCGGCCATGATGTCGACACACTGGCGGCCCCAGGCCCACTGGGCCAGCTCGCCCTTGTTGTCCGGCCGCAGCAGCTTCTTGAGGGTGCGGTCATGGGTACGGTCCGCGACGAGGCGCAGCAGCGCGGGGGTGATCGCGGCGATGTCGAGATGGCGGTGCAGCGCGTCGCCGAGCGCCACCTCGCCCGGGCCGGACAGGTCGACGGGCGTGGCGGGGTCGAGGCCGGTGACGGCGAGCCATTCGGCGACGAGATCGGGGCAGTTGCGGGGCTGCACGCCGAGCGCGTCGCCCGCCTCGTAGACGAGCGGGACGGGGCTGTCGCCGGTGTCGAAGGTGAACTCGCGCACCTCCTTGGTGGCGCCGGGGAGGCTGAGCAGCCGGTTCCCGGTCAGCCGGGCGGTGACGGGCGCGGCTTTGGACGGGCGGGTCTCCGGCGCGGGCGGTGTCGCCCCGGGCGCCCCGGCCACCGCGTCCGAGCCGGTGGTCGAGCCGGTGTCCGACCCGGTGTCCGGCCCGGCGGCCGGCTCCGTACGAAGCGCCGCGCGTACATGGTCGAGCCACTGCCCGGTGGGCTGTTCGTACTCCGGTTCGCAGTCGGTACGGGGCACCAGGCGGACGGCGCCCAGCTCGTCGAGGCGCGCGTCGAGCCGGCGGCCGTGGCCGCAGAAGTCGTCGTACGAGGAGTCGCCGAGGGCCAGCACCGCGTACCGTACGCCGTCCAGCCGGGGGGCGTCGGGCGCGCTGAGGGCCGACCAGAACCGGGAGCCGTTGTCGGGGGCGTCGCCGTCGCCGAACGTGCTCGTCACGACCAGCAGATCGGCGCCCCGCCCGACGGTCTCCGGCGCCGTGTCGTCGTCCATGTCGAGCAGCCGCGCCGCGTGTCCGTCCTCGGCCAGCCGCCGGGCCACCAGGGTCGCGGCCTCCTCGGCGTTGCCGGTCTGCGAGGCCCACAGGACGACGATCTCGCGTCCGGGCGCGGCGGCAGGGGAAGGGCCGGGCAGCGGCGCGGCCGGGGCGGAGGGGGCTGCCGGGGCAGTCGGGGCCGCGGTACGGGAGTACATCCCGGCGAGGACGCCGTTGACCCACAGGGCGTGCGCCGGGGTGAACGGCGCACGGGCCGGCAGCACCGGCGTGGCGACGGCGGCCCCCGAACCCGCGCCCGAACCCGCCCCCGCTTCCGTGGCGCCCAGTCCGGTGAGGAAACCCGCCAGGTAGCGGCGCTCCTCCTCGGTCAGCACCGGCGGCGCGAGATCCGCCCCGAACACCCCCGCCAGCGCGGCCACCGTCCCATGACCGCGGCCGTCACCGTCACCCGCGGCCGGAGTCTCCGCCACGCCGGAAGACGCGGAAGACGCGGACGGCGCGGCGGGCGTGGCGGGCGCGGCGGCGAGCCGGGTCAGCGACACCGCGCACACCTTGAACTCCGGCTGGAAGGAGATCGGGTCGACCGCGTCGTTGGTGACCGCGTTGACGCAGGTGTACTCCCCGAACAGGTCGTTCCAGTGGAAGGGCGCGAAGCAGCCTCCGGGCCTGACCCGCTCGGTCACCACGGCCGGCAGCACCGCCCGGCCCCGCCGCGAGGCCACCTCCACCGGGTCGCCCTCCGCGACGCCCAGCTCCCGTGCGTCCTCGGGATGGATCTCCACGAAGGGCCCGGGGTTGAGCTTGTTGAGCTTGGCTATCTTGCCGGTCTTGGTGAGCGTGTGCCACTGGTGCGGGAGCCGGCCGGTGTTCAGGACGTACGGGAAGTCGTCGTCCGGCAGTTCGGCGGCGGGCAGGTGCGGGCGCGGGTGGAACACCGCCCGGCCCGAAGCGGTGGGGAAGACGAGCCGTGGCCTGCCACCGTCAGGACGCTCGGCCAGGGTCTGGCTGACACCGTCGTTGAGGTAGCGGACCGGGTTGCGGTCGGGGCCCTCGGCGGACGCGCTGGGCCACTGCACGGGGGTGCTGCGCAGCCGCTCGTAGCTCACCCCGCGCAGGTCGTAGCCGGTCCTCGGGTTCCAGGCGCGCTTGATCTCCTCGAAGATCTCCTCGGCGCTGCCGTAGCCGAAGGCGTCCTCGTACCCCATCTCGCAGGCGATCCGCGCGATGATCCGCCAGTCCGGCCACGCCTCGCCCGGCGGCTCCACGGCCTGCCGGCTCAGGGTCAGCGTGCGCTCCGAGTTGACCTGGACGCCCTCGGACTCGGCCCACAGGGCGGCGGGCAGGGCGATATCCGCGTAGGCGTTGGTCTCGGTCTCGGCGAAGACGTCCTGGGTGACGACGAACTCGGCGCGCTCCAGCCCTTCGATGACCGTCCTGCGGTTGGACACCGACGCGACGGGGTTGGTGCAGATGATCCAGCACGCCTTGACCTCCCCGTCTGCCATCCGCCGGAACAGGTCCACCGTGCCCTCGCCGAAGCCGTCCGCCCGTACCGTCCCGGGCTCGACCTCCCACAGCTCCTCGACGAACGCCCGTTCCTCCGCCACCAGCACCGACCGCTGGCCCGGAAGCCCGGGGCCCATGTAGCCCATCTCGCGCCCGCCCATCGCGTTGGGCTGGCCCGTGAGCGAGAACGGGCCGCTGCCCGGGCGGCAGATCGCCCCTGTCGCGAGATGCAGATTGACCAGCGCGTTGGTGTTCCAGGTGCCGTGCGTGGACTGGTTGAGCCCCATCGTCCAGCAGCTCATCCACTCACCCGCGTCACCGATCCACTCGGCGGCGCGCCGGATGTCCGCCTCCGGGATGCCGGTGATCTCCGCGACCTTCGCGGGCGGGTACTCCGCGAGGAACGCGGGCATCTCCTCCCATCCCTCGGTGTGCTCGGCGATGAACCCCGGGTCGGTGCGGCCGTTCTCGACGAGGAGGTGCAGGAGCCCGTTGAGCAGGGCGAGATCCGTGCCCGGCCGGATCTGGAGGAAGAGATCGGCCTTGGCGGCGGTGGCCCCGCGCCGCGGGTCGACCACGATCAGTTTCGCGCCCGCCCTGACCCGCTCCATGAGCCGCAGGAAGAGAATCGGGTGGCAGTCGGCCATGTTGGAGCCGGTGACGAGGAAGACGTCCGCGTGCTCGAAGTCCTCGTACGAACCGGGCGGGCCGTCAGCGCCCAGCGACAGCTTGTAGCCGCTGCCCGCGCTCGCCATGCACAGCCGCGAGTTGGACTCGATCCGGTTGGTGCGCAGGAAGCCCTTCGCGAGCTTGTTGGCGAGGTACTGCGCCTCCAGGGTCATCTGCCCCGACACGTAGAAGGCGATCGCGTCCGGGCCGTGCTCGTCGAGGATGGCGCGCAGTCGTCGCGCCGTCTCCTTGACCGCCGCGTCCGTCGGGGACGGTACGGGCTCATCCCCGCGCTCCGCCCGTACCAGCGCAGTCGTCAGCCGCCCCGGGGCGGTGAGCAGGGCGGCGGAGGTGGCGCCCTTCGTGCACAGCCGGCCGCGGTTGGCCGGGTGGGCCGGGTCCCCGGACGCCTTGAGGACGGTCCTGCGGCCGTCGGGCCCCGCGCCGACGTCGAGGAGGATTCCGCAGCCGACACCGCAGTACGAGCAGACGGTCCGCACCTGGGTGGTGGCGGTGGCGCCGTCCTGGGGATGCGCTGCGGTCACGGGCGGCCTCTTTCGTGGACACGGGGCCCGGGGCTCCGGGGCGTACGGCCTGGCCTCCGACCGTACGAAGGGCCCGTTACCCGCAGGTCACGCCGGACGCGCGCGACGAGTTACGCCTGCCACACAGCCGCCCGCACCGCCCGGTGAGGACCGTGCGCGCGCAGGCTCCTGGTGAGGGCCCGGGGAGCGGGCCCGGGGAGCGCAGGCCTCTCACCCGATCAGGTGGAGCGGTCCCGCTTCCGCCCCGCCCGCTCCCCGGTGTCCGTCACGCTGGCCCCATGTCCGTCCGCCGCCCCCACACCACCCGCTGAGGAGCCACCCATGCCCGATCTCTGGATGCCCGGTGCGGAAAGACTCGACATCAGGGACCACGCCCCCACCGACGGCGGCCCGGCCAAGGCCGTCGCCCACATCACCTGGGACCGGAACGCGACCGAGGCCGAGCCCCGGGACCTCGTGCCGTTCGCGAACCTCCGGACGTACTTCTCCGGGGACGGCAAGGGCGTCGCCCCGCACATCCTCTGGTCCCCCTTCACCGGCACCCTCTGCCAGTTCGTCCCGGCCGACTCCCGGTCGAAGTCCCTCGCCGACCTGCCGGGCGGTACCCGGACCAACCGGGCCGGGGCGGTGGTCCTCCAGATCGAGGCGCTCTTCTTCCCCTGGTGCGTGGTGAAGGGGAAGGCGTACGAATCGCTCAAGGACACCCCGTGCGAGGGGTGGCCCGCGCTGCACGCCTGGATCAAGGCGTGGGGCGTCCCGGACACCTGGCCGATGGGCAGGCCCGACGGGTTCGTGAGCCGGCGCGACGAGGGCGTCTGGGCGCGGAAGGCCGGCTGGTACGGCCACGCGCAGGTCCCGGAGAACGACCACACGGACCCCGGGACCTGGCCGGACTTCCCGTAGCCCGTACCCCGCGCGGCCCGAAGCCGGCGGACCGGTCGGGAGCGCTACCGGCCGAGCCGGTCGAGGCCGTCGAGACGGTCGCGCACGCGCCGGGTGACCTCGTCGACCTCGCCCAGCGCGTCCACGACGGCCGTGCGTCCCGCGTAGTAGGCGAGCAGGGATTCGGTCTGCTCGTGGTGGATCCGCAGCCGGTGCCGGATCACGCCCTCGGTGTCGTCGGCACGGCCGCGCGCGAGCAGCCGGCGCACGACGATCTCGTCGTCGATCCGGAACTCCAGGACCCGGTCCAGCCTTTTCCCGAGACCGGCGAGGATCGTGGTCAGCGCGTCCGCCTGGACCACGCTGCGGGGGAAGCCGTCGAGCAGGAACCCCTGGGCCGCGTCCGTCGCGCCCAGCCGCTCCGTCACCAGGGCGGCGGTGAGTTCGGTGGGCACAAGCTCGCCGGCGCGCAGATACTCGCCCGCCTCCAGACCCAGCGGTGTGCCCTCGGCGATATGCGTACGGAACAGGTCACCGGTCGAGACATGGGGCACGCCGAACTCCGCCGCGAGAAGGGTGGCCTGGGTCCCCTTGCCTGCGCCGGGCGGGCCGAGAAGCACAAGTCGCACGCTGGGATCCTTCGCGGTCGCCCTCCGTCCTCGCCTTCCGCGAGGACCGTCCCGTCGTTATACCCGCGCCCGCCGGGCCCAGACGTGACGCCGCTCACGGTGGTCCCACCGGGCTCGCCTATGCTGAAGGCGTCGTACCGGAACGGGGGTCGGGATGCGTTACGTCATCATCGGGGCGGGAGCGGTCGGCGGCAGCGTCGGCGGCCGGCTGGCGGAGGCGGGCCAGGACGTGGTCCTCGTGGCCCGGGGCGCGCATCACGCGGCGCTGCACGAGCACGGGCTGCGGCTCACCACACCGGACGGCACCCGGACGCACCGGCTGCCGGTCGTCGACGGACCCGGCGCCCTCGCCCTGCGCCCGGACGATGTCCTGCTGCTCTCCGTGAAGACCCAGGACAGTACGGCGGCGCTGGACGCCTGGTCGGCCCGGCCCGTCGCGGGCGGCGGTACGGCGGGCGAGCTGCTGCCGCTGGTCTGCGCGCAGAACGGGGTGGAGAGCGAACGGCTCGCCCTGCGCCGTTTCCGGCACGTGTACGCGATGTGCGTCTGGCTGCCCGCGACCTATGTCGAACCGGGCGCGGTGAGCGCCGGAGGCGCCCCGTACACCGGCATGCTGCACCTCGGCCGGTACCCCTCGGGTACGGACGGGACGGTCGCCGCGATCGCCGCCGGGCTCGCGAAGGGCAAGCTCCTCGCGCCGGTCGTGCCGGACGTGATGCGCTGGAAGTACGCCAAGCTGCTCGCCAACCTCGCCAACGCGATCGAGGCCGTCACCGGAGTGATCGGCGAGGAGACCTGGGAGCTGATCCGGCGCGCCACGGCGGAGGGCGCGGCCGTCCTCGACGCGGCGGGCATCGCGTACGTGGGCCCCGAGGAGCAGGCCGAGACGCGCGGCGACCACATCACCTTCGACCCGGACGGCGGCGTCGAGCGCGGCCACGGCTCGTCCTGGCAGAGCCTCAGCCGGGGCACGGGCACGATCGAGGCGGACTATCTGAACGGCGAGATCGCCCTGCTGGGCCGGGTCCACGGGGTCCCCACCCCGGTCAACGACACGCTTCAGCGCACGGCCAACACCTTCGCGCGGGAGCGCCGCGCGGCGGGCTCGATGAGCGTCGCGGAGCTGACGGCCCTCATCGACGCCGACGGCTGACGGCCCTCGTCGGCGGCTGAAAGCTGACGGCTCACGCGGGGCCCACGGCTCACGCGTGGCCGACGAGTTCCCTGGCCGGGGCGGCCGCCGCGCTGTCGTAGCGGCGCAGAAGCAGCGAGGCCACCTCCGGCGCCGCGCCCAGCACCCCGGCGAGCACCTCGGCGCCCGCCTGCCGCGCGCCCGCCGCGATCCGGTCGGGGAGCCGGCCGGGGGCGATGACGTACGGGGCCACCGCCACCCGCCGGACGCCCTCCGCCCGCAGCGCGCGGACCGCGTCCTCGGTGCGGGGCAGGGATGCGGAGGCGAACGCAGGCCGCACGGCGCACCAACCGGTGTGCCGCCACTCCCGCGCGATTTCAGCGATCACTGCGATCGCCTCCGGGTCGGAGGAGCCCGCCGAGGCCAGGACGACCCCGGTCGAGCACTTGTCGGCGGGCGTCAGGCCCGCCTCGTACAGCCGCCGCTCCAGCGCGGCGCCCAGCAGCGGCGACGGGCCGAGCACCCCGGCCTGCCGGATCCGCAGGCGCGGATGGCGGAGCGTCGCCGCGCGCAGCACCGCCGGGATGTCGGACTTGGCGTGGAAGGCGCGCGTCAGCAGCAGGGGCTGCGCGACCACCTCCCGTACGTCCTCCACCGCGAGCCGGTCGAGCACGCTCTCCACGGACGGGGTGTCGAAGTCCAGGAACCCGGTCTCCACCCGCAGCCCCGGCCGCAGCGCGCGCAGCCGCCGGGTCAGGGCGCGTACGGTCGCGGCGTGCCGGGGATCGCGGCTGCCGTGCGCGACGAGCAGCAGCACGGGCCGCGGCGCGCGGTACGTCAGGAGGCGGCGCACAGGTCCTGGCATCGCCATCAGCTCTTCACCAGCAGGCCGCGCCCGCGCAGCACCCGCCGCTCCAGCGGGCTGAAGATCAGCAGGTCGATGGCGATCCCGACGATCAGGATCAGGAAGATGGCGAGGAACACCATCGGCATGCTGCCGACCGTACGGCCGTTCTCCAGCAACTGCCCGAGCCCCACACCGAGATCCGGCGAGGAAGCGATGATCTCCGCAGCCATCAGGGAGCGCCACGAGAACGCCCAGCCCTGCTTGAGCCCCGCCAGATAGCCGGGCAGCGCGGCCGGCATGACGATGTGCCAGGTGCCCCGCAGCCCCGTCGCGCCGAGCGTGCGCCCGGCGCGCAGGAAGAGCGGCGGCACCTGGTCGACACCGGAGACCAGCCCGTTGGCGATCGAGGGGACCGCGCCGAGCAGGATCACCGCGTACATCATCGAGTCGTTCAGACCGAGCCAGATCACGGCCGGCGGTACCCAGGCCACCGACGGCAGCGACTGGAGCCCGGAGAGGATCGGGCCGATGGCCGCGCGGACGAACTTCACCCGGGCCACCAGCAGCCCCAGCGGGGTGCCGATCAGCAGCGCCAGCAGGAAGCCCAGCAGGCCGCGCGAGACACTGGTCCAGATATAGCCGAGCAGGGTGCCCTGCGTCCACGCGTCGGAGACCTCGCCCCACACGGCGCCCGGCGACGGCAGCTTGTAGCTGTCGGTCACCTTCGCCCACACCAGCACCTGCCACACCACCAGCACCACCGCGACGGCGATCGCCGGCGGCAGCGCCTTCGAGACAAGCGTCTGGCGCAGCGGTGTACGCCCGGTCTGTACGGTGTCCAGCGCGTCGAGCCCGGCCCCCAGACCGGCCAGGTCGACGCCGGGCGCGGCGCCCCGCCCGGCGTCGCCCCGTGCCGCCGCGTCCTCGTGCGGCGTCCCCTGCTCGGACGTCGTCTCAGTGCTGGCCATGACGGCGGATCTCCCCACGCAGTTCTTCGGTGATCTCGACGGACAGCTCCGCGACCGCGGCGTCCTCGATACGGCGCGGCTGCGGGATGTCCACCCGCCACTCGCGGGCCACGCGGCCGGGCCGCGACGACAGCAGGACCACGCGCTGGGCGAGCCGTACCGCCTCACGGACGTTGTGCGTGACGAACAGCACCGACAGGTCGGTCTCCCGCCAGATCCGGGTCAGCTCGTCGTGCAGCACATCCCGGGTGATCGCGTCGAGCGCCGCGAACGGCTCGTCCATCAGCAGCAGTTGGCTGTCCTGGGCGAGCGCGCGGGCCAGCGCGACACGCTGGCGCATCCCGCCGGACAGCTCGTGCACCCGCTTGCCGTACGCCCCTTCGAGCCGGACGAGCCCGAGCAGCCGCTCCGCCTCGCCGCGCCGCTCCTGCTTGGCCACACCGCGCAGCCGCAGCGCCAGTTCGATGTTCTTGCCCGCGGTGAGCCACGGGAACAGCGCGTGCTCCTGGAACATCAGCGCGGGCCGGCCGCCGGGCGTCTCGATGGACCCGGCGGACGGCCGGTCGAGCCCGGCGACCAGATTGAGCAGGGTGGACTTACCGCATCCCGAGGCTCCCAGGAGGGTGACGAACTCGCCCGGCGCGACGTCGAGCGTGATGTCGTCCAGGACGAGCTGCCGTCCCGCGGGGGTCGCGAAGGACTTCGAGACGTGCGCGATACGGGCGGCGTGGTCCACCGCCGGGGTGGCCTCGGCGGCCTTGGCAAGGGTCGATGCCACGGTCGTCACCTCCTGGGAACGGTGTGGATTCGGGGTTCGGGGATCTCGGGGGTTTCGGGGGTGCGTACAGGCGAGGCGTGTGCGCGTATCCGTGGGTACGGCACGACGGGTGTCCGCGCGTACGGCACGACGGGGCTACTCGGCACCGAGGCCCGCGTCGGTGACCTCGGTCTTCCCCTCGGCCTTGAGCACCTTGTTGAGCGGCTTCACGTCGTAGATCCCGTTCAGGTCGGGCTTCTTCAGGAGCCCGGCCTTGACCGCGTGGTCCGCCTCCGAGCGGAGCGTCGAGGCCAGCGGGTCATCGGTGATCTTGATGGACTTCCACGCCGGGTCCAGGACATCGGCGGGCAGCGCCTTGCCGGAGAGCTTCTTCAGCGCGTCGTTGGCCGCCGCCTTCGCCTGGGCGTCGTTGGCGTTGATCCACTCGTTCGTCTTCACCGTGCCGCGCAGGAACGCCTCGACGACGTCCGGGTGTTCCTTCAGGAACGTCTGCGACACGATGATGTTGGTGATCACGAACTGCTTGTCCGGCCAGAGCGTCGACTCGTCCAGGATCTCCTTGGCGCCCTCGGCGACCAGCTTGGAGGCGGTCGGCTCCGGCACCCACGCGCCGTCGATGTCCCCGGACCTGTACGCGTCCGGGGTGATCTTGTTGTCCGTACGGACGACGGAGACGTCGCCCTTGCCGGATTGCGCGTCGACCTTCCACCCCTGCTCGGAGATCCAGTTCAGGAACGCGACGTCCTGGGTGTTGCCGAGCTGCGGGGTGGCGATCTTCTTGCCCTTGACGTCGGCCAGGGACTTGATCTTCTGGGGGTTGACGACGAGCTTCACCCCGCCCGAGGCGGAGCCGCCGATGATGCGCAACCCCTTGCCCGCGGTCTGGGTGTAGCCGTTGATGGCGGGGGAGGGGCCGATGAAGCCGATGTCGATGGAGCGCGCGTTGAGCGCCTCGATCTCGGAGGGGCCCGCGTTGAACGTCGTGGCCGACACCTTCGTGCCGCCCAGCTCCTTCTGGAGGATGCCCTTCCCGATACCGACCAGGGCCGTGGCGTGCGTGAGGTTCGGGAAGTAACCGACGCGTACGGTGTCGGCCGACAGCGCCTTGCCGGTGGGCGCGGGTCCCGACTCCTCGGAGGAGGAGTCGGCGGCGGAGCCGTAGCCGCACGCGGAGAGTACGACGGCGAGCAGCGGCAGTGCGGCGACGGCGGCCAGTCGGCGGCGCGTGACGGTGCGGGAGGCAGGCACGGGAGGGGTTCCTCTCGTTGGCCCGGTGCTCACGCCCTGGTCGGATACGGGGGCGCGGCCGGGAGGTCGGCAGATCTTCGGCGATACGAGTGGTACGGGTGGGGCTGGTGGGGCATACGGGCGCGCGAGCGGTGCGCGTACGTCATCACGCACATCGCGCCACCCCGCCCGTCCCCGCGCCGAGGGCACCGCTGCCCACCCGGCCGCCCTCCTTCGCGAACGTCGCGTAGACGTCGTGTGCGACGCCCGCCATCAGAAGTCCCAGCCCTCGTCGTCGGCCGCCGGGGCGGCGGCGGTGCCGTCGGCGAACGCCTCGCCCGCCATACCGGCGCTCAGCGTCGTCCCGTCGGCGGGGTCGATCAGCAGAAACGATCCGGTACGCCGTGAGTCCGCGTACGCGTCCAGCGCCAGCGGCTCGGCCGTGCGGACGACGACCCGGCCGATGTCGTTGGCGACGAGCTGCCCGGGCGCGGGGTGCTGGGAGAGGTCGTCCAGGGTGAGCCGGGACGGGATGTCCTTCACGATCGCCTTGACCGTACGGGTGGTGTGCTTGAGCAGCACCCGTTGTCCCACCGAGAGCGGCTGGTCGGCCACATGACAGACGGTCGCCTCGATGTCCTGCGTGGTGGCGGGCGCGTCGCCGGTCGGCACGATCAGATCGCCGCGCGAGACGTCGATGTCGTCGTCGAGCAGCAGCGTCACGGACTGCGGGGTCCAGGCGATGTCCACCGCCTCGCCCAGCAGGTCGATTCCGGCGATCTTCGACGTACGGCCGGACGGCAGGACGGTCACGTCCTCGCCGACCCGGAAGGTGCCCGCGGCGATCTGGCCCGCGTACCCCCGGTAGTCGGGGTGCTCGGCGCTCTGCGGCCGGATCACGTACTGCACGGGCAGCCGCGCGTGGCAGCTCGTCAGGTCGTGGCTGACCGGGACGGTCTCCAGGTGCTCCAGCACCGTCGGGCCGCCGTACCAGTCCATGTGCGCGGACGGCTCCACGACATTGTCCCCGGCCAGTGCCGAGATCGGGATCGCGGTGATCTCCGGGACGCCCAGGGAGGCCGCGTACGCCGTGAACTCCTTGGCGATCGCGGCGAAGACGGGCTCCGCGTAGTCGACGAGGTCCATCTTGTTGACGGCGAGGACGACGTGGGGGACGCGCAGGAGGGCGGCGACGGCGGCGTGCCGGCGGGTCTGTTCGACGACGCCGTTGCGGGCGTCGACCAGGACCACGGCCAGTTCGGCGGTGGACGCGCCGGTGACCATGTTGCGGGTGTACTGCACATGGCCCGGGGTGTCGGCGAGGATGAACCGCCGCCGGGGCGTGGCGAAGTAGCGGTAGGCGACATCGATGGTGATGCCCTGCTCGCGCTCGGCGCGCAGCCCGTCCGTCAGCAGCGCCAGGTCGGGCGCCTCCTGGCCGCGGCCGAGCGAGACCCGCTCGACGGCCTCCAACTGGTCGGTGAGGACCGACTTGGAGTCGTGGAGCAGCCGGCCCACCAGGGTGGACTTGCCGTCGTCGACGGAGCCCGCGGTGGCGAAGCGCAGCAGCGTGGTCGCCGCGAGCGGCCCGCCGAGCGGATCGGTGGTGTGCGTGTGCGTACTCGGCATGGCTAGAAGTACCCCTCGCGTTTGCGGTCTTCCATCGCGGCCTCGGACATCTTGTCGTCGGCGCGGGTCGCGCCGCGCTCGGTGAGCCGGGAGGCGGCGATCTCGGTGATCACCGCGTCGAGCGTGGTGGCGTCGGAGTCGACGGCGCCGGTGCAGGACATGTCGCCGACGGTGCGGTAGCGCACGAGGCGCCTCTCGACGGTCTCGGACTCCTTGGGACCGCCCCAGTCACCGGCGGTCAGCCACATGCCACTGCGGCTGAACACCTCGCGCTCGTGCGCGAAGTAGATCTCCGGCAGCTCGATGCCCTCGCGGGCGATGTACTGCCAGACGTCCAGCTCGGTCCAGTTGGAGAGCGGGAAGACCCGGACGTGCTCGCCCGGGGCGTGCCGCCCGTTGTAGAGCTGCCACAGCTCGGGGCGCTGGCGGCGCGGGTCCCACTGCGAGAACTCGTCCCGCAGCGAGAACACCCGCTCCTTGGCACGCGCCTTCTCCTCGTCGCGCCGCCCGCCACCGAAGACCGCGTCGAACCGCTCGGCCTGGATCTTCTCCGTCAGCGGCACGGTCTGGAGCGGGTTGCGCGTCCCGTCCGGGCGCTCGCGCAGCTTCCCGGCGTCGATGTACTCCTGTACGGAAGCGATGTGCAGCCGCAGCCCGTGCTCGGCCACGGTGCGGTCCCGGTAGTCGAGGACCTCGGGGAAGTTGTGTCCGGTGTCGACGTGCAGCAGCGAGAAGGGCACCGCCGCCGGGGCGAAGGCCTTCAACGCCAGGTGCAGCATGACGATGGAGTCCTTGCCGCCGGAGAAGAGGATCACCGGCCGCTCGAACTCGCCCGCGACCTCACGGAAGATATGGACCGCCTCGGACTCCAGGGAATCCAGGTGGCTCAGCGCGTACGGGGCGTCCGTGCCCTCGGTGACGGCTGCGACGGTGGTGGTCACGCGAGACCCCTCTCGGTGAGCAGCGCGTGGAGCGCGGCGGCGGACTCCTCGACGGACTGGGTGTGCGACTCGATGCGCAGGTCCGGCTTCTCGGGGGCCTCGTAGGGGTCGTCGACCCCGGTCAGCCCGGTCAGCTCGCCGGCCGCCTGCTTGGCGTACAGGCCCTTCACATCGCGCACGGAGCACACCTCGACCGGCGTGGCCACGTGCACCTCCAGATACCCGGTGCCCTCGGCCCGGTGGCGCTCGCGGACCGCCTCCCGGCTGTCCGCGTACGGCGCGATCACCGGGACCAGCGCCTTGACACCGTTGGCCGCGAGCAGTTCGGCGACGAAGCCGACGCGCCGCACGTTGGTGTGCCGGTCCGCGCGGCTGAAGCCGAGGCCCGCGGAGAGGAACTCCCGGATCTCGTCGCCGTCGAGGACCTCCACCCGGTGTCCCTCACCGCGCAGCCGCTCGGCCAGCGCGACCGCGATGGTGGTCTTGCCGGCGCTCGGCAGCCCGGTGAGCCAGACCGTGGCGCCCCGCTCCGTCGTGCTCAACCGTTTCTCCCCATCCTGTTCCGGCCGGACGTCCTGTTCCCGGCGGACCTCGTCCCCCCGGCGGAGACCGAGTTCCTGGCGGACATCGAGTTCCTGGCGGGCGTCGTGTTCCTGGCGGACCGTCATCAGTGCAGCCCGCATTCGGTCTTGGACCGGCCCGCCCAGCGGCCGGCGCGCGCGTCCTCGCCCGCCAGCACCCGGCGGGTGCACGGTCCGCAGCCGACCGAGGCGTAACCGTCCTCCAGCAGCGGGTTGGTGAGCACCCCGTGCTCCCGGATGTACGTGTCCACGTCGTCCTGGGTCCAGCGCGCGATCGGCGAGACCTTCACCTTGCGGCGCTTCTCGTCCCAGCCGACGACCGGGGTGTTCGCGCGGGTCGGGGACTCGTCGCGGCGCAGCCCGGTCGCCCACGCGTCGTACCCGGTCAGGCCCTCCTGAAGCGGCCCGACCTTGCGCAGCGCGCAGCACCGGTCAGGGTCGCGGTCGTGCAGCCTCGGGCCGTACTCGGCGTCCTGCTCCGCGACGCTCTGCCGCGGGGTGAGCGTGATGACGTTCACGTCCATCACGGCGTCCACGGCGTCCCGGGTCCCGATGGTCTCGGGGAAGTGGTAGCCGGTGTCCAGGAAGACCACGTCGACGCCGGGCCGTACCCGGGCGGCGAGGTGGGCGACCACCGCGTCCTCCATCGATGAGGTCACGCAGAACCGGGCGCCGAAGGTGTCCGTCGCCCAGGTCAGGATCTCCAGGGCCGACGCGTCCTCCAGGGCGCGCCCCGCCTCTTCGGCGAGGGCCCGGCGATCGTCGGTCTCCGTCAGTGCCGTCATGTTGTCTCTTCCCCTCCGTCACTCCGCTGGAGCCCTCGGGCGAGCAGCCCGAGGAACTTCAACTGGAAGGCCCGATTGCACGCTCCGCATTCCCAGGCGCCATGACCCTGCTCGCCGGGACGCAGGTCCTCGTCGCCGCAGTAGGGACAGTAGAAGGGGGCCGCGCGTTCGCTCATGACAGGGCCTCCTCGCCGGCCCGGGCCACCCAGGTGGCGAAGCGCTCGCCGTCCTCGCGCTCCTTCTCGAAGCGTCCGAGGACCCGCTCGATGTAGTCGGGCAGCTCCTGCGAGGTGACCTTCAGCCCCCGGACCTTGCGGCCGAACCCGGCCTCCAGGCCCAGCGCGCCGCCCAGGTGCACCTGGAAGCCCTCGACCTGGTTGCCGTCCTGGTCCAGCATGAGCTGGCCCTTGAGACCGATGTCCGCGGTCTGGATACGGGCGCAGGCGTTGGGGCAGCCGTTGATGTTGATGGTGATCGGCTCGTCGAAGTGCGGGATACGGCGCTCCAGCTCGTCGATGAGCGTGGCACCGCGCTCCTTGGTCTCGACGATCGCCAGCTTGCAGAACTCGATGCCGGTGCATGCCATGGTGCCGCGCCGGAACGGCGAGGGCTTGACCCGCAGGTCCAGCGCCTCCAGACCGGCGACCAGGGAGTCGACCCGGTCCTCGGCCACATCGAGGACGATCATCTTCTGCTCGGCGGTGGTACGGAGCCGGCCCGACCCGTGGGCCTCGGCCAGCGCGGCGATCTCCGTCAGCTTCGCGCCGTCCACCCGGCCGACCCGGGGCGCGAACCCCACGTAGAAGCGGCCGTCGCGCTGGCGGTGGACGCCGACGTGGTCGCGCCACCGCTGGAGGGGCTGCTCGGGGGCGGGCCCGTCGACCAGCTTCCGCTCCAGGTACTCGTCCTCCAGGATCTGGCGGAACTTCTCCGCGCCCCAGTCGGCGAGCAGGAACTTCAGCCGGGCGCGGGTGCGCAGCCGGCGGTAGCCGTGGTCACGGAAGATCGAGATGACCCCGGTGTAGACGTCCGGCACCTCGTCGAGCGGCACCCAGGCGCCGAGCCGCTGGCCGATCTTGGGGTTGGTGGAGAGCCCGCCGCCCACCCACAGGTCGAAGCCGGGGCCGTGCTCGGGGTGGTTCACGCCCACGAACGCGATGTCGTTGATCTCGTGGGCGACGTCCAGCGACGGCGATCCGGAGATGGCCGTCTTGAACTTGCGCGGCAGGTTCGAGAAGTCGGGGTTGCCGATGATCCGGCGCTGGATCTCGTCGATGGCGGGCGTGCCGTCGATGATCTCGTCCTCGGCGACCCCGGCGACCGGCGAACCGAGGATCACGCGGGGTGTGTCGCCGCAGGCCTCGGTGGTGGAGAGCCCGACCTCTTCGAGACGGCGCCAGATCTCCGGGACGTCCTCGATCCGGATCCAGTGGTACTGGACGTTCTGCCGGTCGGTGATGTCGGCCGTACCGCGCGCGAACTCCCGCGAGATCTCGCCGATGACCCGGAGCTGTTCCGTGGTGAGCCGGCCGCCGTCGATCCGTACCCGCAGCATGAAGTACTCGTCGTCCAGCTCCTCCGGCTCCAGAACCGCGGTCTTGCCGCCGTCGATCCCGGGCCTGCGCTGGGTGTACAGCCCCCACCAGCGCATCCGGCCGCGCAGATCGTTGGGGTCGATCGAGTCGAACCCGGCCTTGGAGTAGATCGTCTCGATGCGTGTCCGCACGTTGAGACCGTCGTCGTCCTTCTTGAACTGCTCATTGCCGTTGAGCGGAGTGAAGTGACCCCGGGCCCACTGGCCCTCGCCGCGGTGACGGCTCACCTTGCGGCGTGGCGTGGCGGGGGACGGCTGTTCCGGCGTGGCGGCCATGGCGGTTACGTCCATTCGAGACATGCGGGAGGGCTGCTCCGAGCCGCACACGCGCGCGGACGCGGCGGTGCGCGGGAAACAGGGACAGGAAAGGGGGTGAACGCGGCGGTGCTGGGACTCTCAGCCCGCCGGACAGATGGCGCTGGACATGCGGCAGAGATCGACGTGGCGTCGACTCACCAAGGCAATTCCAGAGCTGGACATGGTGGAAGCGTGGCACGCGGATCTCCGGCCAGTCCACCGTTATCCATCATGTGGACCATAACGTACCGCTATGTGAGACGGTGTGTTGTCCGTCACGGAGTGTCGGTGTTTAACCCCTGATCCGGGCCGTTCCGCACGCCCGGTCAGGCCGGACCGGGCCGGGTCAGGCCGCCGGGTGCGCGCCGGGCCACGGGCCGGGGGCCGCCACCTCGGGCTCCTCCTCCGTCTTCGTCCCGAAGAGCCGGAAGCCCCGCCGCAGATAGTTGTCCATGGCGTGCTCGCCGTCCTTGGAGCAGGTGTGCAGCCAGACCCGCTTCACCGGATCGGCCTCCGGCCATCGCTCGGCCAGGTCCCAGGCGCGCGCCACCCCGTACGACAGGAGCTGCCCGCCGATCCGGCGGCCGCGGAAGGCGGGTATCAGCCCGAAGTACGCGATCTCGACCGCCCCGCCCTCCTGCGCCGCCAGCTCGATGTACCCGGCCGGGGTGCCGTTCTCGTACGCCACCCAGGTCTCCACACCGGGCCGGGCCAGATACGCCGACCACCGTGCGTACGTCCACGGCAGCCGGTCCGTCCAGCGGACGTCCCCGCCGACGGCCGTGTACAGGAACCTGCTGAACTCGGGCGAGGGCACCTCGGCCCGTACGATCCGCACCCCGTCGGCCGGAGAACCCGCGGCGGGCCGCAGATCGGCGGCCGAGGTCTGCTCCAGGGACCAGGTGGTCACGGTGATGCTCATACGGGTCAGGAGAACACGGCGCGGCGGCGGACGGCGCGGCGCCCCCCGTCCGTTCTGTGGGTACGCGGGCGGCGGGCCCTCACGGCCGGTCCAGGCCCCGCGCGCTCACCACCGCGGGCGCCGTCGAGCGCGGCAGCAGCTCCGCGGGGTGTTCCGGGGCGACCACCTCCACCTCGACCTCCTCGCTGAAGCGGTACGGCCGGTGCGCCAGCACCCCCGCGAGATGGCGCCGTAACCGCGACATCTCGGCCCGGACCGTCACCGTACGGCCGGCGTCCCCGAAGACATCGGCGGCCAGCTCGGCGGCGCTGCGGCCCGCGCGGTGCGCCGCCAGGACGTACAGCAGCTCGGCGTGGCGCGGGGTCAGCTCCTGCGTCCAGCTCCCCGCCGGGCTCGACACGGTGACCGACCGGCGCCGGGGCCGGCTCAGGTCCAGCACCACCCGGGCGGGCGCCCCGTCCGCGCGGCGCGCCTCGTCCACCCGGATCAGCCAGCCGCCGGGCAGCGGCTCGGCCGTGCACATGCCCAGCGACGGCTGCCAGACCGGGCCCGCCCTGAGCGCTTTCGGCAGTGGCAGCCGGTCCACGGGCGCCATGCCCGTGACCGCCGCCGTCCAGCCGTGGACATCGACCGCCAAGGCGCGCCCGCCCAGCCGGCACAGGATCGGCGCGGCCACCGAGCGCAGCCGCTCGACGCTCCGCGCGTGGCGCTCGCGCAGCTCGCTCTCGGCGAGCCGGGCGACCGAGGTGACCAGCGCCAGCGTCGTCGGATGGAAGCCCGCCGCGGGGCCGCTCACATCGATCACGCCGAGCAGCCGCCCGTCCCGAGGGTCGTGCACCGGGGCCGCCGCGCAGGTCAGGGAGTGCAGGGCGTGCGCGAAGTGCTCGGCCGAGTGGACCTGCACCGGCCCGCGCAACGCCAGCGCCGTACCGATGGCATTGGTCCCGGTGCCCCGCTCCGACCAGTTCGAGCCCTCCTCCAGACAGACATCGCCGGCCCGGCGCAGCGCCCCGAGGCTGCCCTCGCGCCAGAGGATTCGGCCCTCGGCGTCGCCGACCACCATGATCTGGGCCGAGGTGTTCACCAGGGCGCCGAGCGTCGCGGTGAGCGACCGTGTCACCTCGCCCAGCGTCGATGTCCGCCGCCGGTGCTCCAGCTCGTCCCGGCCGAGTAACGCGCCGCCGCCCGCCGGACGGTCGGGGTCGAGACCCATGCCCAGCGCCCGCGACCAGGAGGCGCCGATCACCGGCCGGGGCGCCACCGGGGGCCGCTCGCCGGCCAGGGCCGCGTCCCGTACCCGCCGCAGCAGCCGCCCGGCGCGGTCGCCGTCCATCGCCATCAGCCGGGCCAGATCGAGCGCCGGGTCCTTCGGTGGCAGATCCTTCAGGGGGGTGTCCTTCGGCGGACCGTTCTTCATCGGGTTCTCCCGGCCACCAGGGGCGCTGTGTCGAGTCTCAAAGTGCCGTATCGATTCTTCTGCAATGGCCTGCAACGGCCTGCAACCCTGGCGCATCGCTGACCCGTGCGTGAAAGTGACTACCGGTCAGAGGCGGTGCCGTGTCGGCGCGGCACCACCTCTGACCACCGAGCCCGCCCGCTCGGACGACGGGCCGCGCCCGCCTTTTCAGGACGAGGGCCGCGCCCGGTCAGACGACGGGCCGCGCCCGCTCCACCACCGACGCCAGGTCGAGCGTGTGCGGCAGGGTGCCGAAGGCCGCGCCCCAGTCCCCGCCGAGCCGCGACGCGCAGAACGCGTCCGCCACCTCCGGCGGCGCCCACCGCACCAGCAGCGACCCCTGGAGCACCAGCGCCATCCGCTCCACCAGCCGCCGCGCCCTGGCCTCGATCCCGGCCAGATCCGCCAGTTCGGTCAGCAGACCCTTGATCGCACGGTCCAGCCGGTGATCGGCGCCCCGGGCCAGCCCGACCTCCTGGAGGAACGCGTTCAGCGCCGCGGGCTCCCGCTGGAGCGCCCGCAGCACGTCCAGCGCCTGCACATTGCCCGCGCCCTCCCAGATCGAGTTGAGCGGCGACTCGCGCAGCAGCCGTGGCATCCCCGACTCCTCCACGTACCCGTTGCCGCCCAGGCATTCGAGGGCCTCGGCGGCCAGCGGCGCGGCCCGCTTGGTCACCCAGTACTTGGCGGCCGGCACCGCGAGCCGCAGAAAGGCCCGCTCCTCCTCCGTGTCCGCGTCGTACGCGGCGGCGAGCCGCAGCGCGAGCGTCGTCGCCGCCTCCGACTCCAGCGCCAGATCGGCCAGTACGTTGCGCATCAGCGGCTTGTCGATCAGCTCACCGCCGAAGGCCGCGCGGTACGTGGCGTGGTGCACCGCCTGCGCCACGGACTGCCGCATCAGAGCCGCCGACCCCAGCACACAGTCCAGCCGGGTCGCCGCGACCATTCCGATGATCGTCCGGACCCCGCGCCCCTCCTCGCCGACCCGGCGCGCCCACGTCCCGTCGAACTCGACCTCGCCCGAGGCGTTGGACCGGTTGCCCAGCTTGTCCTTGAGGCGCTGGAGGCGGAAGACGTTGCGCGTCCCGTCCGCCAGCACCCGCGGTACGAGAAAACAGGTCAGCCCGCCCGGCGCCTGCGCGAGCACCAGGAACCCGTCGGACATCGGCGCGGAACAGAACCACTTGTGCCCGGTCAGGACGTACTCCCCGGACGCGTCCAGCGGGACCGCCGCCGTCGTGTTCGCCCGTACGTCGCTGCCGCCCTGCTTCTCCGTCATCCCCATGCCGAACAGGGCGCCGCTCTTCCCCGCGGCGGGCCGCAGCCCCGGCTCGTACGCGTGCGCCGTCAGCCGCGGCTCCCACTCGGCCGCCAGCGCCGGATCCGCCCGCAGCGCCGGCACCGCCGCGTGTGTCATCGACACCGGGCACAGATGCCCCGCCTCCGCCTGGCTCCACACCAGGAAACCGGCCGCGCGCCGCAGATGGCCGTCCGCCCTGCCCCAGGCGTCGGTCAGCCCGGCGGAGACCGCCCGCCCGAGCAGGTGATGCCAGTCGGGGTGGAAGTCGACCTCGTCGATCCTGTTCCCGTACCGGTCGTGGGTGCGCAGGACCGGGGGATGGTCGTTGGCCCGCGCCCCCCACTCCTGGACCTCGGCGGACCCGGCGGCGTCGCCGAGAGCCGTCAGCTCCGCGCGGGTCCCGTCGAGGAGGCCGGGCGCGCTGTGCCGCTCCACGGCCTCGCCGAGGACCCGGTCGGCGCGGAAGACGTCATACCCGACCAGGGGCGGAACCTGGTTGGTCACTGTGTGGGTGCTCGCTGCCATGCCGATACGGTAAGGAGGTGCAGGCAGCAAAAGAAACACCTGAGCGGCCGACTGGCCGACTCCACCGGGCCCGAGTCCTCTACCGCAACGTATCCAAGCGGAAGATGGCCTGGTTGCTGCTGAAAGACACCGTCAACTCGTGCATCGAGTACCGGATCCTGGGACTCGCGGCCGAGGCGGCGTTCTTCACGCTGCTCTCGCTGCCGCCGCTGCTCCTCGGACTGATCGGCCTGCTCGGCTACGTGGACGACTGGACCAACTCGACCACCGTCGCCTCCATGGAACGGAACATCCTCAGCGCCTCCGGCACGGTCCTCTCGGCGCGCGGCGTGGACGAGATCGCCAAGCCCCTGCTCGCGGACCTCACCCGGGGCGGCCGGCCCGACATCATCTCCCTCGGCTTCGCCATCGCGCTCTGGTCGGGCTCCCGGGCGGTCAACGTCTTCGTCGACACGATCACGGTCATGTACGGCCTCGACGGGCGGCGCGGCATCGTCGCCACCCGGCTGCTCGCCTTCCTGCTGTACGTCGTGGCGATCGTGATCGGCGCGGTGGTGCTGCCCCTCGCGGTGGTCGGCCCCGACCGGGTGGTCGAACTCATCCCCTGGGGCACGGAGGTCGTCAGCGTCCTGTACTGGCCCGTGGTGATCGTCCTCTCCATCGCCTTCCTCACCACGCTCTACCACGTCTCCGTACCGGTCAGATCCCGCTGGATAGAGGACATGCCGGGCGCACTGGTCGCCCTCGGTATGTGGGTCCTGGGCAGTTTCCTGCTCCGGATCTACCTGACGAACGCGGTCGAGGGCCCCACGATCTACGGCTCACTGGCCGCGCCCATCGCCGTACTGCTCTGGATCGGCGTCTCCGCGTTCGCGGTGCTGGTGGGGGCGGCGGTGAACGCGGCGATCGACCGGGTCTGGCCCTCGGTCTCCACGGCGGCGGCCCGCGCGGCCAACGAGCGGCTGCGCGCGGCGCAGGCGGCGGAGCTGATGGCCCGCGCCGCGGCGTCCGCGGAGGGCCCGCAGGACGACGACGTGACCGACCCGGACATGCCGTCGGAGTTCCCGGAGCGCTGGTCCAAGTTCCTGCCGCCGGACGACGTCAAGTCACGGATGACGGCACGGCTGCACGGAGGGCGGCAGCGCCACCCGAAGCGGCCGGGCGCGAGCGGGGGCGGCGGCGGGAGCGGGGACGGGAAGGTGAACGGGGGCGGGAAGGAGAACGGTACGGGCGGTTAGCGGGGCTCCTCCGGCGGCGGTGCCGCCGCGTCCGGTTCCGCGTCCGCGACACGGCCGCCGCCGAACAGCCGGCGCAGCCGGGACGGCCCTTGGCGCGGCTTCTCCGGCGGATACCCGACGGTCAGGTACCAGACGGGCCGTGTGACGCTGTTCGCCCTCTTCATGTCCCGGCGTACGAATCCCTCGGGAGCGCCGCTCCGCTGGTACACCTCGTCCGGAAGGCCGACCATCATCGAGATCTTTCCGGGCTTCGAGTCCCCCACCGACACCGGTGCCGGGAAGCCCCGCTCCAGTGCTCTGGCCACCTCTTCCGGCTCTCCCTCGTCGATCAGCACGGTCATCGGGACGGTCAAGGGGAAGAAGAGCGAGGACATGCCGGCCGTGAGGGTCTCGGCGAACGGGCCCATCAGCCGGTTCAGCACCTCCGGCACGGTGTACGCGGGGTCGGCCGCCACTCGGAGCGCCATCGTGGGAAGGCTCAGCCGCACGTCGGGATCGACGAAGGTGCCGGACGAGCCGAAGGCCTCCCGGCAGGCTTGCCGGAGCAGCGAGAGGAAGACGGCCTGCGCGGCGGATCGGCTGTCCGGGGGAACGCTGTTCAGCTCGGCTCCACCGATGGTGAGGTGGACGGCACCGCCGGAGGCAGGAGGAGGAGGGGCCGCAACCTGGCGGTGGGCCTTCAGCGCAACCCTCCACGCGTGGATTTTGTCGCGCTGCTGCTCGGCCCACGTGCCTTCGACACCGCCCAGAGGTTCGCCGTACCAGAGACTCAGCGCCTCCTCGTAGAGCGCGGCACGGTGTCGGCGGTCCTGGGTTTGTGCCGCCTGTCGGGCGAGCCGCTTGGCGACCGTCAGATCCAGCTCCGTGTCGAGCCGCAGACGGAAGCGGCCTTCGGATTCCTCGATGTCGTGCCCGCTCGCGAGCAGTTCACCGATGGCCGCGGAGATCATGCGGTTGGTCTGTCGGTTGGGAGTGCTGCCCAGGGCGAGTTGCAGTTCACGGAAGGAGACCTGATCGCCCTCGGACAGCAGGAGCATGCTGAGCACAACCCGTCCGGCGGCCGTTCCGGGTGTATGGCCCCACCCGTCCTTGAGCGGCCGCAGCGGGCCCAGCACTCCGTACTGCCACGTGGACTCCGGAAGGGCTTCCGGAACCGGGAGGACCTCCGACGCCAGCGCCTCCGCGCCGCGCCGCCGCTCCTCCGGGTCCTTGGCCAGCAGATCCAGGATCGCGTTCTCCAGCGCTGCGGGCAGGCCGGGCCGCAGCTCGCCGGGCGGTTGTGGCTGCTGCTCACGGTGCCCGAAGAAAGTGCTCACGGGGCTGTCCCCGGCGAACGGCGGCTGCCCGGTGGCGAGTTCGTACAGGATGCAGCCGAGCGCGTACAGGTCGCTGCGCCCGTCGACGACTCCACCGCTGATCTGCTCGGGTGACATGTACTGCGGGGTGCCTGTGGTGGCGCCTGTGGCGGTCGTCCGTGACGCCGGCCTTGGATCGAAGCCGAGGACCTTGACCGTGCCGTCCGGCAGTTGGATGACCTTCTCCGGGGTCAGACACCGGTGGACCAGACCCCGTCGATGTGCGTAGGCCAGCGCATCGATCAGTTGCCGTGCGATATCCGCGATGTCGGCCACGGGCAGTGGGCGGCCTCCGGGCTCCTCAAGCCTTTGGCGGAGGCTGCGGCCCGCCAGTAACTCCATCACCAGATAGGTGCCGTCGTCGTCCTTGCCGGAGTCGCTGATGGCCGTGATACCGGGGTGTCGTACTCCGGTGAGGAACCGCAACTCGCGCAAGCGCTGTGTCTGCACCTCTTCGTTCTCCGGCCCCGTCCGGTCCACCCATTTCAGTGCCACCATCCGGGGGGTGTCCCGCCGGTCCCGCGCCCGCCACACCACACTGCGCTCGCCGCGCCCGATGACCTCCAGCAGCTCGTACCGCCCGGCCACCACCTCGTTCGCCGGGTCCGGCGGCGGTGCCACCGGCACCTCGTCCGGCTCGGGCCCTCGCAGCAGCCGTACGCTCTCCGGGCTCACCAGTGCGAACGGCTCGCCGCCCGCCCCGCCGCCCAGCAGTGCCCGGAAAACGCCGCGTGCCGAGCCCGCGCGGGACTCGATCTCCGCGCCCACGCGGTCGAGCAGGCCCACCGTACGGGCCAGGCTCGTCCGGGGCAGCGAGTGGAGCAGGACCTCGCGCACGCCGGGGCGGAAGTCGTACGAGCCGGGCGGGCCCGGTACGGAGCGGAGCATGCCGCTCAGGACCACCTCCGCGAGGTGCTGCGGTCGCGGGTGTTCCTCGACGGCCGCCTGGACCAGCCGCATCACCGGCAGATGCGCCGGGCCCACCGCGAGGTGACCGGCCAGCCGGACCGCCTGCGGGGAGGCGGCCGCGCGGAAGCGCAGCACCAGTTCGTCGGCCGGGACCGCCTCGGGGACCAGCGCGTCCGCGGCCCCGCTCTCCCAGGTTTCCGGGACGGCGTGTGACCTCCCCGCCGGGAGCAGCGCGGCGGCGCCGGGGAACGACGCGCCGCCCGGCGAGGCCACCAGCCCCGCCCACTGCGTGAGCCACCCCGCCGTCGGCTCCAGCACCGGTACGGGGATGCCGCGCGACGCCGGACCGTCGTACGGCGCGAAGCGCAGCGCGGTGTTGGGCGCGCCGGGGCCCGGCGCCGTGAACAGGCCCGGCACCGGGGCGAGCGCGGTCTGCTGCCACATCCGTTCCGGCAGCGGCTGGAGCACCGCCACCGGCAGCCGCCGCGCCCAGCCGCGCAGGGTGTCGTACCAGCGCTGCCCCGCCGGTCCCTCCCGCCACTGGGGTCCCATCGCGTCGCTGATGACCAGGGCCAGCGTGCGCCCGGCCGTCCACTGCCGCGGCGGTACGGTGCCGTCGGCGCCGAGCCGGACCAGCTCCACCGTGCGGAACGCGCCCGTCTGTCCGAAGGCCATGAACAGATCACGGGCCAGCGGCTGCCACATGGCCATCGTCGTACCCCCGGGGGAATTCGAGATGCGCCCACTCGTCACCGATCAACTGACGTGAGGCGACGAGCAGTTCGCCCGGGACGCCCTCCTCGTCGTATCCGTGGGGGAAGCCGTACGCCACCAGCGTCGGCGTCGGTGAGGCGTGCGGCGCGTCGACCGCCGCGAAGACCGCGGGCGCGATGGGCACCGGGCGTTCCAGCTCCAGCACGGCCAGATCCCCGGGGTCGCGGTCGCCGCCGGCCCATGCGCCCCGGGCCACGATACGGGCGGGAAGCGGCGCGAGCCCGGGGGCGCCGGGGAAGACCGCCTCGGCCCGGTCGTGGTGGCGCATCACATGGGCGCAGGTCAGCACCGTACGGTCGGAGACGAGGAAGCCCGAGCCCTCGACCGCCCCCGCGATGTCGATCCGCGCGTGCCAGGCGGGCGAGCGCGTCACCGGCCCGCCGCTCCGGGGGCCCCTGACGCCGCCGAATTCCCGGCTGCCGCCGCCGTACCCGGAGTCCCGGCTGCCGCCGTTCCCGGATCCGCCGCCGCTGCCGGGGCCGCGCCCGGATTCCAGGACAGCTTCACCGTCAGATGGCCCTCGGCGGCCGTCCTGGCGATCACCGCGCCCGCCTCGGCCATCATCTTCACACCGAACTCCAGCTCCACCCCGTCCGGCTTGAGCGAGCCGTCCCGGAACACCGTGAGCGCCGACTCGGCCGCCGCACGGATGCCCTGGAGCGCCGCGTCGAAGCTGCGGCCCACTTGGGTCAGGGAGTCGGCGCGCGACACCGGCCGGGCGCCGGGGGCGTCCTGCGCCACCTCGACCGTGACCGTCGCCCCGCTGTCGGTGGTGAACTCCATCAGTGCTGTCATCGGTCGCCCCCGGAAACGAACCCGCGGTATCCCCGTCCGGACACCCGCAGACCGACCATTCTGGATCAATGGCCGTCGGCGGGGCGAGGCTTTAGCCTGAATCGTATGTATGAGGAACGGGCATCGCGGCTCGACGGTGCGATCGTCTGGACCCGGACGGTGACGGCGGCGGATTCGACGAGCGGCGCGCGCGACCCCGGGGCCGCCCCCTACCCCGTACTCCCCGACGGCTGCATGGATCTGCTGTGGATCGGCGGCAGACTGCTGGTCGCGGGCCCCGACACCCGGGCGTACATCCCCGAGGGCACGGCGGAATCGCACTGCGCCGGAGTGCGCTTCGCGCCCGGGACCGCGCCCGCGCTGCTCGGCGTGCCGGCGCGCGAACTACGGAACCGGCGGGTCGGGCTGGCCGACCTCTGGTCACCGGCGAAGGCGCGCGCCGTCACCGGGCTCGCCGCGCGTCTCGCCGCCGCCACCGACCCGGCCACCGCACTGGAGACGGTGGCGCTCCGGTGCGCCGCCGGGGCCGGTCCGCCCGACCCGCTGCTGCGGGCGGTCGTCGCCGGGCTGAACGCGGGGCGCCCGGTCGCCGCGACCGCCGACGCCGTCGGCCTCGGCGCCCGGCAGCTCCACCGCCGCTCCCTGGACGCCTTCGGCTACGGCGCCAAGACGCTCGCCCGGGTGCTGCGGCTCCAGCGCGCGCTGGAGCTGGTACGGCGCGGTGTGCCGTACGCCGACGCCGCGCTCGCCGCGGGCTGCGCCGACCAGGCGCATCTCGCCAGGGAGGTGCGCGCGCTGGCCGGGCTCACCCTCGGCGCCTACGAGCGCGCCTACGCGGCGTCCGCGAACAGTGAGACCCCGCAGCCGTCCGGGTCCAGGACGACGGCGTAACGCCGCGTGGAGCGGGTGTTCTCGTCATGCGTCCACCGTAGGAGCACGGCTCCCGGCCGGTCTTGAACGAATCGGACGCGATGCCGCGACGGACGCGCTCCCTCCCCGCCCGGGGAACGGACACGGCGGGCCGCGCATTCTCTGCGCGGCCCGCCGGTCGTGCGCGGAGCGAGTACGGGTGTGGGGGATCCCGTACGGTCATACGGTGGTGCGGTGGTGCGTCCGTACGGCGAGGGCCGGGCCGTACCCCGCCGGGTGCCCTCGCCGGTACGGAGGGGCGGGCTAGAAGACGCTGACGCCGTAGGCGTTCAGGGCCTCCACGACCGGCTGGAAGAACGTGGTGCCGCCGGAGGAGCAGTTGCCGCTGCCGCCCGAGGTCAGGCCCAGCGCCGTGCTGCCGGCGAAGAGCGAGCCGCCGCTGTCGCCGGGCTCGGCGCAGACGTTGGTCTGGATCATGCCGTAGACGATGTCGCCACCGCCGTAGTTGACGGTCGCGTTGAGCGCGGTGACCGTACCGGAGTGGACCCCGGTGGTGGAGCCGCTGCGCCGCACGCTCTGGCCGACCGTGGGGTTGGCCGCGCTGGTGATGTCCTGGTACGAGCCGTTGTACAGGTAGACCCGGCCGTCGGCCGCCGCCGAGTTGGCGTGGCGGATGAGGCCGTAGTCGTTGGTCGGGAAGCTCGTCCCGGTGCGGGTGCCCAGCGTGGTGGTGCTGGAGGAGTTGGTGTACCAGGTGCTGCCGATGTTGGTGCAGTGTCCGGCGGTCAGCGCGTAGTACGTCGAGCCGCTGCGGACGTTGAAGCCGAGGGAGCAGCGGCCGCCGCCGGCGTAGATGGCCTCGCCGCCCGCGATCAGCTTGCTGAACTTGCCCTCGGTGTGCTTGATCGTGACGCCCGCGGCGGTGTCCGCCACGGAGTTCTTGATCTCGGTGATCTCCGCGTCGGAGACCCGGCTGTCGACGGTGACGACGACCTTGCCGGACGCCTTGTCCGTGTACCAGGACGTACCGGCGATGTCGGCGGCGCCGATGGCGCTGCTGGCGGCGGCGAGCTGCGCCGCGGAAGGAGCGGGGGCCGGCGCCGGGGCGGCGACGGCACTCGGGGCCGCAAGCGCGACGGCGGTCACCAGACCGGAGGCGACGGCGAGGAGCCGGGCTCGTCTGGACACCGCGCTGAGGGGGGAAAGGCGCTTGATGGTCACAACATCCTCCATTGAGTGGGGGAGCGTTGCGGCCCGTTGGGTAAGCGGGCCGCTGCGTACGACCGTTCACCGCCATTCGGTTTTGGCCGTGAACCTGTCAATCGCACGATGTGAATCCTTGGGTCCCTCCGCCCATCGGGCAAGACCGACTTCTGGACCGCCGCCACGGACCTGCCGTGACGCCCGGGAACGCGGTCGCCGGAGCCCTCACGGGCCGGGCGGGGCGGCCGGCCCGGCCGCCCCGCCCGGCCCCCGCGAATGAGCTCCTGCAAAGCCCGTGGTGCGGGGCGCCACGAAGGGTGACAGCCCGTCAGCACCCGTGCTGAGCGGGGGTGATCCTCCGCTGGCGTCATTCGGCCATGCGGTTGACCGTCACGAACACACATGGTTCACCGAGGGTGTCGACAGGATGACGCAACGGTTCTCCATCACCTCGGAGTTGCGGCCGAACGGCGGGAATCTCTGCGCGTAGAACGTCCGTTTGGCGGCGGCGTACGGCGAAATGCTCTCGTGATGATCATGGCCGAATCTTTTCGATCCGATACGGAGGTGGACACCGAACCGAGCCGGACCGTGCCGGGATTCGGCCGGAGGGGCGCTCTTGTGTTCCCCGGTGACCTGTGCAGTGCCTGGGGGTCGCGAGGCGGGAAGGAACAGGGCTACAGGGCGCTGTACACGGCGTCGACCAGCCCCGCCTTGCGCGGATCGTCCGCGATGTGCGGGCCCATCCGGTTCATGACGTACCCCATACCGAGGGACGCCTCCGGGTCGGCGAGCCCGAAGGACCCGCCGAAGCCGTCATGGCCGAACGCCCTCGGGTTGGGGCCGTACATCGCGTGCGGGCCGCTGAGCCAGAGCCCGAGACCGGCCTCCGTGTCATGGCCGAGGCCCGCGCCCAGCACCAGGTCCCGGCAGCTTCCCTGACCCTCGCGGACGAGTTCGGCGGTGCCGGGGGAGAGCACGCGGTGACCGTCGAACCGGCCGCCTCCGGCGAAGATCGTGACACCGTTCTGCGCGACTTTGTCACCACGATTGGCGTGGTCAGGGGGTCGGGCCACACCCTCCTATGGGTAACACGCCGTCCGGACACCCCTGTTGGGTACGGCGGCGGATGGAGCTATGGAGGATTTCGGCATGCGCAAGACGCTGCGGGAGCGGCTGCGGTACTGGTTCGACGGAACGATGGACCGCGGCACCCCGGCGCTGATCGGCTGGCTGGGGCTGGCCTCGTTGGCACTGATCACCCTGGTCTCCAGCACGGTGGTGGTGCTGGCCCGCAAGGATACGGAGGAGAACGGCGGCTGGCCGGGCGTCGTCTGGATGAGTCTGCTGCGCACCCTCGATCCCGGCACGATGGGCGGGGACACCGGGCAGCCGCTGTTCCTGATCCTCATGCTCACGGTGACCATCGGCGGGATCTTCATCGTCAGCGCGCTGATCGGTGTGATCACGACCGGCCTGGAGACCCGTATCCAGGAACTGCGCAAGGGCAAGTCACAACTGATCGAGCGCGGGCACACCATCGTGCTCGGCTGGTCGGACCAGATCTTCACGGTGATCGCCGAGCTGGTGGAGGCCAATCAGAGCGAGCGGCGCTCCTGTGTGGTGATCCTCGCCGACCGCGACAAGGTCGACATGGACGACGAGATCCGGCGCCGCATCCCGGACACCGGGAAGACCCGGGTGATCTGCCGCTCCGGCAGTCCCCTGCAACGCGAGGACCTGGAACTGGTCAGTCCGGACACCGCCAAGGCGATCATGGTGCTGCCGCCGCTCACCGACGACAGCGATATCGACGTCATCAAGGTGCTGTTGCTGCTCAACAACCGTAGGTGGCCGGGGCGGCGCCCCCATGTGGTGGCCGCGGTGCAGAACTCCACCAACCTGGCGGCGGCCCGGCTTGCCGCGGGCGACGCGGCGCTGGTGATCGACGTCGACGACATCGCCGTACGGCTGATCGTGCAGGCCCACCGGCAGTCCGGGCTGTCCACCGTCTTCAACGAACTGCTCAGCTTCATGGGCAACGAGATCTACCCCTGGAGCGAGCCGGCACTGGCCGGTGCCACCTACGGGGAATCGCTGACGGCTTTCGAACGCGGCATCCCCATCGGTCTGCAGCGGGAGGACGGGGAGATACGGGTCAACCCGCCGATGGACACCGTCATCGAGCGCGGTGACCGGCTGTTGCTGATCGCCGAGGACGATCTGCTCATCGAGCGGGCGGCTGTCCCGCCCACGATCGTACGGTCGGCGATCACCACGGCCGAGGCTCCGGAGCCGTCGCCCGACCGGACGTTGATCATCGGCTGGAACCCCCGTGCGGCGGAGATCGTTTCGCTGCTCGACCGTCTGGTGCAGCCCGGCTCCGTGGTGGACATCGCGGCCCCCCGGCAGCCGAGGGAGGACCTGGCCGGGCGACGGGACAACCTGACCGTCGGCTTCAAACACTGCGACCCCGTCAGCCGGCCGTCGCTGGAGTCCCTGGAGCTGGACGGCTATCGCCATATCGTGGTGCTCACGGACGACACGATCGATCCCGGCCGGGCCGACGACCGTACCCTGGTCACCCTGCTCCACCTGCGCGACATCGAGATCCGGCTCGGCGATCCGTACTCGATCGTCACGGAGATGAACGATGACGCCAACCGCGAGGTCGCGCAGGTCACCAAGGCCGACGACTTCATCGTCAGCACCAAGGTGATCAGCCTGCTGCTCACCCAGCTCAGCGAGAACCGCCGGCTGGACGCGGTGTTCGCCGACCTCTTCGACCCCGAGGGTTCGGAGATCTATCTCAAACCGGCGCCGAGCTATCTCCTCCCGGGAGCCGAGGCGAACTTCGCCACCGTGATCGAGGCGGCCCGGCAGCGTGGGGGGACGGCCATCGGCTACCGGCTCGCGGAGCACAGCGACGAACCGCCGCTGTACGGGGTGCGTCTCAACCCGTCGAAGACCGCGCCGCTGACCCTGCGCGAGCGCGACACGGTCGTGGTGCTCGCGGAGAACTAGACGAGTCATTCCGAAGTGGCGTCGTCCGCCCCTCGGGGCGGGCGGGGAGGTGTCAGGTGCACCGCGTCCCGCCGCCGGTGGTGGTCCTGGTCGGCGCCGGCTCGCGAAGGTCCTTCCCCGGTCCGCCCCGGCACGTACGGGTGACCGGTGCCGTTGATCCGGCGCCGGACGGGTATCCGGACAGTGCGGGGCGAGCCGTACGCCCCGGACACCCATCCGGAGCCCGAAGGGGGAGGACGCCATGAGCGAGCTCCAGATCCTGGTCGCCGTAGCCGTCGTTCTGGTGGCCCTCACCCTGGGCGCCGCGATCGTCCTGGCCGTCCGGCTGGTCCGGGCCCGTGGCGCGCTGCGGAAGGCGGGCCTGCCGCAGACGAAGAAGTGGCTGTTCTGGGCGGCCCTCGGCTATCTGGTCCTGCCCGTCGATCTGCTGCCCGACCCCGTGTACCTCGACGACATCGGGGTGCTCCTGATGGCGCTGCGCTCGCTGAAATCGGCGGAGGAGAAGCTGCCGTAACTCCTGAACCGGGGACCGGGCCGGTGCGCTCAAGGGATGATCGCACCGCACTACTAGAGTTTCAGACCGGTTTCACCCCGGCACGAGAGGTACCAGTGACTCAGCACGCGATCCCGGACGGCAGTGGCGGCAGCGGCCAGGGCGAGGGTGACGGCGGCCCGCGCGACTGGTGGCGGGAGTCCGTCGTCTACCAGGTCTACGTCCCGAGCTTCGCCGACGCGGACGGCGACGGCATGGGCGACCTGCGGGGGATCACCGACCGCCTCGGCCATGTCGCGGAACTGGGCGCCGATGCCGTCTGGCTCACGCCGTTCTACCCCTCCCCGCTGGCCGACGGCGGCTACGACGTCGCCGACTACCGGGACGTCGACCCGCGCCACGGCACTCTGGACGACTTCCGCGCGCTGCTGGCCCGGGCCCGGACGCTCCAGCTCCGTACGATCGTCGACATCGTGCCCAACCACTGCTCCGACCGGCACCCCTGGTTCGTGGAGGCCCTGGACTCCCCGCCGGGATCCGCCGCCCGCGACCGGTTCGTCTTCCGGGACGGCAGTGGCGAGGACGGGGCGGAGCCGCCTGCCGACTGGCAGTCCAAGTTCGGCGGCGCGGCCTGGACCCGCGTCCCCGACGGCCAGTGGTACATGCATATCTTCGCCGCCGAGCAGCCCGATCTGAACTGGGAGAACTCCGACGTCATCGCCGACTTCGAGCGCACCCTGCGCTTCTGGCTGGACCTCGGCGTCGACGGTTTCCGGATCGACGTGGCGCACGGCCTGCGCAAGGACCTCACCCCGCCGCTGCGCGACACCCGCGGCGGCGACACCGCGCCCCTGAACGCGCCGCCCAGCGGCGAGGACCACCCCTTCTGGGACCGCGACGAGGTCCATGACATCTACCGCGCCTGGCGCAAGATCACCGACTCGTACGCCCCGGCCCGGATCATGGTCGCGGAGGCGGGGGTCAGCGCGGCGCGGCTGCCGCTGTACACCCGGCCCGACGAACTCCACCAGGCGTTCAACTTCTTCCATCTGCGCTGCCCTTGGGGGGCCGACGCCTTCCGGGAGACCATCGACCTGTCCCTCACCGGCGCCGCGCCCGTCGGCTCCCTGCCGACCTGGGTGCTCTCCAACCACGACGTGGTCCGCCACCTCACCCGCTACGCCCTGCCCGAGGGGACCGACCCGCGCGCCTGGCTGATGAGCGAGGGCCCCACGCCCGCCCCCGACGAGGCGCGCGGCCGGCGGCGGGCCCGCGCCGCCGCACTGCTGACCCTCGCCCTGCCCGGTACGACCTACCTCTACCAGGGCGAGGAGCTGGGCCTCCCCGAGGTCGCCGACCTGCCCGCCGACGCGCTGCGCGATCCGATGTGGGAGCGCACCGGCCGTACGGTCAAGGGCCGGGACGGCTGCCGGGTGCCGCTGCCGTGGACGGTGTCCGGCAGCAGCCACGGCTTCGGGCCCGGCGGGAGCTGGCTGCCCCAGCCGGCCGGCTGGGGCGCGTACTCCGTCGAGGCGCAGACGGGCCGCCCCGGCTCGTTCCTGGAGCTGTACCGTACGGCGCTGAGCCTGCGCCGGGGCTTCCGCGGCGACGAGCGCTTCGCGTGGCTGCCGTCGGCCGAGGGCGAACTGGCCTTCCGTAAGGGCGCGGGGCTGGAGTGCCGCGTCAACTTCTCCGGCGTTCCGCTGCCGCTGCCCACGGGGGCGGTCCGGCTGCTGGGCAGCGAGGCACCGGAGCGCGACGAGGCGACGGGCGCGCCGCTGCTCGCGCCGGACACGGCGGTCTGGTTGGACGCACGGGAGTAACCGGCACAGCGGGACTCCGCACCGGGGGAGCGGGGAGTACAGGGGTGTCAGATCACGCGGACGACGTGTTTGCCCCGTACCCCTCCGGCCTCCAGCGCACGGTGGGCCGCCGCGATCTCCGCCAGCGGATGGACGGTGTCCACCACCGGCCGCAGCGCCCCGCTCTCCACATATCCGGTCAGGTCGGCGAAGTCCTGGTGCAGGGGGTTGCCGCTGAAGAACCGGACCCGCCGGGAGCCGTACACGGCGGACGCGAGCGTGTACGCGACCGAGGCGCCGAACCGGCTGGTGTCGAAGGCGATCCCCATCATGCGCCCGCCGGGCGCGAGCAGCCGCCGGTAGGCACCCGCCTCGCTGCCCACGCTGTCGAACACGACGTCGAACGCGCCGAGGTCCCGCAGGTCGCCCGGCCCGGTCTCGCGGTAGTCGTACGCCTCGTCGGCACCGAGTTCCCGTACGAGTTCGAGGTTCTTGCCGCTCGCGAGCGCGGTGACATGCGCGCCGTACGCCCGCCCGAGCTGGACGGCGACATGGCCGACCCCGCCGCTCGCGCCCCGGACGAGCAGCCGCTCACCGGGCCGGATACGGGCCTTGTCGCGCAGGGCGGTGATCGCCGTCGTACCGGCGAGCAGTGCGGCGGCCTCCACCAGATCGAGTCCGGCGGGGGCGAGGGCCACCTGCCGGGGCCGTACGGTCACATACTCGGCCGCGCTGCCCACCTTGCCGCGCGGAAGATCGCCGCGGGGCACCATGCCCCAGACATGGGCGCCCACCGCCGGGCCGGTGAGTCCGGGGCCCAGGGCGGCGACCTCGCCGCTGAAGTCGACCCCGGTGCGCCGGGGGAAGGTCCGACCGCCCAGGGCCCGCAACTTCCCGGCCCGCATGGGGAGTTCACCGCTGTTCACACTGGTGCCGTGCACCCGTACCAGCAGTTCGCCGGGGCCGGCGACGGGCGTGGGCACCGTGCCCTCGTAGAGCACGTCCGGGGGGCCGTAACGGTCGTACAGCGCTGCGCGCATCTCGCTCAATGCCTTGCCCATCAGGAGAGGAAGAAGTGGGGAGCGGTCCGAGTGGAGCCGGGGGAAGGTAAATGGAAGAGGTCTTTCACTTAACTGTCACGCTAGCACGCTAACCGAACGACCTCTTCCACTTGGGCTAAAGTGAGAGACATGCCCGCGAAACCGTCTCGGATCCTGCGCGCCGACGCGCTCAACAACCGGCTGCGCATCGTCGAGGCGGCCCGCGAGACCTTCGCCGAACTCGGGCTCGACGTGCCGATGTCCGAGATCGCCCGGCGCTCCGGCGTCGGCGCGGCCACGCTCTACCGGCGTTTCCCCACCAAGGAGTCGCTGGTCACGGAGGCCTTCACGGACCAGCTCGCGGAGTGCGTCGCGGTCGTGGACGACGCCGCCACCGACCCCGACCCGTGGCGCGGGTTCTGCGCGGTCATCGAGAAGGTGTGCGCCCTGCACGCCGTCGACCGGGGGTTCACCTCCGCGTTCCTCACCGCGTTCCCCGGCGCGCTCGCCTTCGAGCGGGAGCGCGAGCGCGCCGAGGGGGTGTTCGCCGGACTGATCCGGCGGGCGCAGGAGGCGGGACGGCTGCGCGCCGACTTCGTTCTGGCGGACCTCACCCTCGTCCTCCTGGCCAACAGCGGCGTCGCCGCGGGGACCGGTGACGCCGCGCCGGTCGCCTCCCGCCGGCTCATGGGCTATCTGCTCCAGTCGTTCCGGGCCGAGGGCGCCGCCCCCCTGCCGCCCCCGGCGCCGGTCGGACTGGACCGTGCGTACGGTCAGCAGAACTGACGGCTCGTCAGGCGCCGCGCTGCCACTGCTGGTTGGTCGAGCCCGTGCAGGTGTACGTGATGACCTTGGCGGAGTTCTCCGTCGACGCCGAGGCGACATCGAGGCATTCGCCGCTCGCCCGGGCGGTCAGCGTCGTGTACCCGCTCGCGTTCACCGCCACCCGCCACTGCTGCTCGGGCGCGCTGCCGCACGCGCGCTGCTGGACGTCGGAGGCGGTCCCGGTCAGACAGAGCGAGCTGTGCCGGGCCATCAACTGCACATAGCCGTCACCGGTGTTCCGGAACCAGAAGCGCTGATTGCCGCCGCCGTTGCAGGTGTACTGGGTGACGGCGACATTGTCGACGACCGACTGGTTCGGGATGTCGGCACACTTGCCGCTGTGCCGGGCGGTCAGTGTCTCGTACGGCCCGCCGGAACCGGTCACGGTGCCCGCCGCCGTATCGATGGACAGCTCGGGGTACCAGTCCATGGTCATCGAGGTGCTGGTCGGAAAGGCGAGCGGCAGCCACACGTACCGCGAGTCGTTGACCTTCTGGCCGAACGAGTTGCCCCACCGGTCGCCCAGGTAGAGGTACGCGGTCCCCGACGTGCCCTGGACGGGCAGGACGTACGCGGTCTGGGAGTTGTACGCCGTCGAGTCGCCCACGTTCCGCATCGCGCTCCACGGCCCGGCGAGCGAGGTCGCGGTGGCGTACTGCTGCTGGTTGGGGCTCCAGCCGGTGGCGCCGGACGTCAGCATGAAGTACACCCCGCCGCGCTTGAAGAGCGCCGGCGCCTCGCGGTGGCCGCCCGGCCAGGGATTGGCGACCAGACTCGCGACACCGGTGTAGTCGGAGGTGAGCCGGTAGATCTGGAGGTCGTAGTTCTCGCGGGCCGCCGACACCATGTAGCCGGTGCCGTCGGTGTCCGTGAAGAGGGTGATGTCACGCGACATATGGGTGTCGAGCGGCCGGAAGCTGCCCTTCCAGGTGTAGTCGCCGTCGATCGTGGCGGACGTGGCCACGGCGGCCCGCGCCTGGCTGTAGTCCGTGGCGCTCTCCTTGTGCATCCACATCACGAACCGGCCGGTCGCCGCGTTGTAGACGACCTTCGGCCGCTCGATGTTGGCGGCGGCCAGCTCCGGATCAGTTGCCTGCGTCAGCACATGCCGGCGGAACTCCCAGGTCTTCAGATCCGCGGAGCGGTACGCCGAGACGTACCGGAAGGTGTTGTCCGCGTTGCGGTTCTCGCCGAACCAGTAGTACCAGGAGCCCACCTTGACGACCCCGCCGCCGTGGGCGTGCACCAACTGGCCGCTGGTGTCGGTGAACTGACCGCCGTTGGTGACGGACACCGGCCCGGCCTCGGCGCCGCGCGCGGCGGTGTCCGGGGCCTCGGCGCCCTGCGCGGCGCTCGCGGGGAGGAAGAGGCCCGCCACCGCGACACAGAGCGCGAGCAGGAACGTCACCACGCGCCCCGACCCGTACGCCCGCCCGGTCCCGTACGCCCGCCGCCTCCGGTTCGCCCGCCCGGCCCCGTACGCCTGGCCTCTCTCGTACACGCGGTTCATCTCAGACACGCTCCCTCAGTACGGTGAAGTGCCGTGCGAAGCCCGAGAGTCCGGGCAGTTGGCGGATCGGCGTCCAGGTACGCAGCCCGTCCAGACTGTCGCTGTAGTAGTACTTCTGCTCCGCGTAGCCGTCGAAGTAGATCCGCCAGCCGCCGTTGTCCAGTTGGACGAGCGCGGGCCCCTCGCGCCAACTGCCCCAGCCCGCCCAGTCACCGGTGCCGGTGAACGTGTACGGCCCTTCGAGCCGGTCGGCGACGGCGTGCTCCAGATACTTCGTCGTCTCCTGCTTGGTGATCGCGTGGTACTTGCCGTCGTGCCGTACGACGAACGTGTCGATGTAGTTCGACCGGTCGAGACCGGCCAGCGGCTTCGGCGTGGTCCAGGTGCCCAGCGACGCGTCCGTCGCGGTGAGCAGATGCGGCCGGAAGGTGTAGGTGTTCGTCGTGTCGAGCGAGACGACGAGGTGTGTACGGCCGTCGGCGTCCACGAACCACTCGGGCGCCCAGGTACGCGCGAGCCCGGCCACCGGCAGGGTGTGGCGGGCGAAGAACTGCCAGTTCGTACGGTCCCTGCTGCGGGCGAAACCGATCGTGTTCCCGGTCCAGTCGGTGGTGTGCGCGATGTAGTAGTAGCCGTCGGTGTGCCGGATCACACTCGGGTCGCGGATCAGCCCCGAGGGCGGGGTGTACGCGGGCCCCTTCAGCAGGGTGTACCCCAGCGCGTCCGCCGACTCGTACACGTACATGTTGGACTCGCTGGAGTTGGTGAACGCCGTCATCGTGTACCGCGTCACCGCCGCGGAGGTGTCCGCGACCGGCGCGTCGGCCACCGGCACTCCGAACTCCGGTGTGCCGTCCGCCTTCCAGCCGAGCGGCTGGATCCGGGTGTGGCGGTTCGGGTCGTTGAGCGGGTCGCCGTTGATCTCCTTGTACTGCCGCGCGTGGTAGACGAGGACGTCCGTCCGCCCGTCCTCGGCGACCGTGAACGAGTTGTGGCCCGGACCGTACTGCCCGTTCGCCGCACTGCTGACGAAAACCGGTGTGGGCGACTTCGACCAGGAGGCGGGCGCCAGCAGATCGCTGTCGGCGTCGGCGGTGAGCAGCCCCACACAGTAGTGGTGGTCGGTGGCGCTCGCCGAGTACGAGAGGAAGACCCGGCCGTTCCGCTGGATGACGGCCGGCCCCTCGTTCACCCTGAACCCGACCGTCTCCCAGTCGAACTCCGGTGTGGTGAGCCTGATCTGGGGCCCCTTGAGGGTCCACGGGTTCGCCATCGCGGAGAGGAAGAGACCACTGTTGTTGTCGAGCCCCGGCTCCTGCTGCGCCCAGGCCAGATAGCGGGTGCCGCGGTGGGTGAAGGTGGTCGCGTCGAGGGAGAAGGTGTCCCAGGCGGTGGTGATCCGCCCCTTCTCCGTCCACGTGCCCCGGAACGGGTCAGGGTGCTCGTTCTCCAGCACCCAGATCCGGATCTTCCACACGTCGTCGGCGCGCCCCGCGGCGAAGTAGATGTACCACTTCCCGTCGATGTGATGGAGCTCCGGCGCCCAGATGTGCGCGCCCATGTCGCCGCTCGTGTGTCTGCGCCAGATCACCGACTCCTCGGCGGTCGACAGCCCGCGCAGGGTGCGGGAACGGCGCAGGATGATGCGGTCGTACTCGGGCGCCGTCGCCGTGAAGTAGTAACGGCCGTCGGTGTGACGGTGGATGTACGGGTCGGCCCGCTGCTCCACCAGCGGGTTGCGGTACACGGGCCCCGCCGCGGCCGTACGGTCCGCACCGGGACTCGCGGCGTCGGGGGCGCCGGGCGGTGCGGCGTGCGGGGCGCCGGACGCCGCGGCGTGGGCGAGGCCGGGAAGTGCGGCGAGGGCGCCCGCGCCGAGCGCCCCCTTCAACAGCAGGCGGCGGCCGGGGACATCACTGCGGCTCATGCAGTCTCCCTTTCCGGGACAGAGAGTCGCGTTCGAGAAATCGAACACCATCTGTGATTCCGAACGCCGAAACCGTAGAGGCGTGTTACAGGGAGGTCAACGGGGCGGACGGGACCAACCTCACCCGTCCCGCCCGCCCCTGGGCCGACACCGCTCCGCAGGGCCCGTCCGGGTCCCGCCGGACGCGTCAGATCCCGTAACGGCCCTTCAGATGACGCCAGAAGTCCCGGTACATCCACTGGTCGAACTCGGTGATACGGGTGGCGCTGCCCGCCTTCATGATGAAGCCGCCGACACCGGTCGGGGTCCAGTCGTAGAAGTCGTCGAGCCCGTAGGTGTGCCCGATCTCGTGCTCCAGGATGTGGATGTCCTCCTGGCCCCGCGCACCGACCATGTACTCGCTGCCGATCCGCTGCCCCCAGTCACCGCCCGCGCCGCCCTGGAACCCCTTGGTCAGCCAGAGCGACTGGTCGTAGTGGCGGGCCGCTCCGCCGGGGCACTTGGAGTAGTCGCCGTTCTGGTGGAAGAAGCGCCCGCAGTCGGGCGCGCACTGCGGCGCGCCCTCGCCGTCGAGCACATTGGTGTAGATGTCCACGGAGTTGTCCGTCCACTGGAGCGTGGAACGGTTCTTGACGGCCCAGCCGACGATGTCGACCGGGACGTTCTGGTACGGGAAGCCCTCGAAGCCCGCGACGGTGTCCGTCCACTTCTTCGACTGGCGCTTCAGCGCGGTGTGGATCTCGTCGCGCAACTGCGCGCTGACCGGCTGGTCCGACTCCCAGCGGACGCAGTAGGAGACCCGGCCCTTGTTGGCCATCACCTGGTCCCAGCCGTAGTTGCGGAAGCCGTACAGGTCGGGGTACGTGGACTCGACATGCCGCCAGACCTCGTCCAGCGGCCGGACGAGCTGGGCGGGCGGGTTCCAGTCGGCCGCGGCCACGGCGGCGGGCGCGGTCCCGGCGACGACGGGTACCGCGCCGGCGGGGGTGACAAGACCGAGGACGGTGAGGGCGCCGACTGCGAGGGTGATCACAGCGGTACGGAGCGAATGCAAGGACATCACGGCTCTTCCCGAGTGTGGGGGGCAGGGGGTGTGGGCGCGGACGCCCACACCCCCAGGTCTCCGCCGGACGCCGAAAGGTTGCCGTCACGCGAACGGTTGGGCCGCACTCCCGGAACGCGCGCGGGGAGCGGCGCGGGGAGCGGTCGCTACCGTGGTGCGGCCGCCGGTCCCGGCGGGTCGAGGCGGGGCAGGAACAGGAGGGCGTCGAAGTCGTCGGGCACACCCGGGTCGAGCGGGAAGTAGCTGGGGTACTCGCTCCCGCGCATGGTCAACTCGCCTGCTTGTGCGGCCAGTTCGGCCAGTTCGGCGGCGGTCACGAGGGACGGCGCCGACACGGTCGCGGCCAGCAGACCCTCCAGGGTGTTCGCCGGCGGTGCGCCGATGCCCAGGTGCGGTGCGGAGCCGATCGCCGTGCCGACGACCACGTAGTCGCAACCGTGACCACGGGCGAGATGGGCACCGGCCGGGCTCCACTCCACGTCCATGGCGCCGAACCGGGTCCGCGCCGCGTGGCGCCGCAGATGCAGATTGTGGGCGAAGGCAAGGACCGGGCCCCGATCCTGTTCGCGGGCGGCGAGCGCGCTCACATTTTCCGCCATCATCGCGTCGCGGATCCCCGTGCACCGCGCCAGCCGCTCCTGGGGATCGGTCCGGGCCAGAACCGCGTGGTAGGCGAGCAGCCCGGCGGCGCTGCGGGCGGCGAGTTCGGCGTCGTACAGAGCCTCCGCCGAGCCGTCCTCGGCGAAGTGAGGTGCGCCGGAGGTGAGCAGCCGGCCGAGATCATCGGTGATCACGCGCAGCTCGCGGGCCTCCGCCGTCCCACCGACGGAGTACGAGGGGTCCATCGTGGCGCGGGGATCGGACCACCGGCTGTCGTCGCCGAGCAGCTCCTCGATCCGGCTCCACGGGTGCGGTACCGTCGCGCCGCGCGCGGTGAGGAAGGTGTGCAGGATGCGCAGGGCGGCGCGGGGGCTGTGCGCCCCGCTCCGGTCGTCGTTCTCCATCGGCGCGTCGAATCCGGCGAAACGCACCTGCTCGGCCGGGGGACGGGTGCGGTTGTGCGCGGCGATCCACTCCACCAGCGCGCGGTTGGCGGGCAGCGCCCCGAACCCGTGGCTGAAGCCGTCGGCCATCACCCCGTCGAGGTGCCCGTCGCCGCCACGGACATGGTCATCCACCAGGCGCCCCGCGAGGCAGTCGGATTCCAGCGCCACACAGCGGCACCGCCCCTGTGCGACGAGCCCCCGAAGGAGGTCGTCGCGCAGCCGCGGGAAGGTCTCGTCGCCGTGCAGCGCCTCACCCAGGGCCAGCACACGGGGCCGCCGCGCCCGTGTATCGAGAAAACGCTCGACGGCCGCGTACATCGATTCGTCTGTCGTCATGGCTTCGACGCTATCGTTGATGTTTCGGTTGAAGGTTGAGCCGAAAAACGCCCAGGAACATCGCCGAAAACCTTCAAACGGGAAGACACCCGAAGGCCTGGAGGAGCAACCATGAGGCCCGTGGATCTGGCCCGGCCGCACGGACTGTCCGGCCAGGCGGTCCGTAACTACGAGGCCGCCGGCATCCTGCCCGCCGCCGAGCGCACCTCCTCGGGCTACCGCCGCTACACCGGTGAGCACGCCGCCGCGCTGCGCACCTTTCTCGCCCTGATCCCCGCCCACGGCCATGCCGCCGCCCGCTCGATCATGACGCTGCTCAACACCGGCCGGACCGTCGAGGCGCTCACCGTCATCGACCGCGGCCACGCCGAACTCCTCGCCGATCGGCAGACGTTGGACGCGATCGAGCGGGCCCTCACGGAACTCGCCCACGTACCGGACGCGACCCACCGCCCCGCCACCGTCGGGGCGTTGGCCCACCGGCTCCGCCTCCGCCCGGCCACCCTGCGCCGGTGGGAACGGGCCGGTCTGCTGCACCCGGCGCGGGACCCCGCCACCGGCTACCGGACCTACACCCCCGCCGACGTCCGGGACGCCCACCTCGTGCACCAGCTCCGGCGCGGCGGGTACCTCCTCACCCAGATCGCGCCGCTCCTGGCCGAACTGCGCGACGCCGCCTCGCCCGCCTCGGCGGCGTCCGCGATCGCCGACCGCCGTCACCGCCTCCACATCCGGGCCCTCGCCATGCTCCACGCCTCCGCCGAGACCGGGCACTACCTCGAAGAGCGGAGCCACCGTCACACGGCCACGGCCACGGCCACGGCGACGGACACGGCGACGGACACGGACACGGACGACCGGACCTGACGGGCGGCCGTCAGCCCGCCACGAGCACGGCGGCGCCGCTCACCCGGTCGGCCGCGAGATCGGCGAGCGCCCGGTCCGCCTGGTCGAAGGGGTACGGGGTGGCCGTGACGCGGATATCGATCCGGTCGGCCACCGCCAGGAAGTCGCGGCCGTCCTGTCGGGTGTTGGAGGTGACACTGCGCAGCTCGCGCTCCTGGAAGAGATGGCGCTGATAGTTCAGCACCGGAATGTCGGAGAGATGGATCCCGGCGACGGCGAGCGTGCCCGCCCGGTCCAGCGCAGCCAGCGCCACCGGCACCAGATCGCCCACCGGGGCGAAGAGGACCGCCGAATCCAGCGGCTCCGGCGGCGGATCGTCGGCACCGCCCGCGGAGGCGGCCCCGAGCTCCAGGGCGAGCGCCCGCGCCCGCGCCGACCGGGTCAGCACATGGACGGTGGCGCCCTCGGCCAGCGCGACCTGCGCGGCCAGATGCGCGGACGCGCCGAATCCGTAGATCCCCAGCCGCCCGCCCGGCGGGAGCGCGCTGCGGCGCAGCGACCGGTAGCCGATGATCCCCGCGCAGAGCAGTGGCGCCAGCGAGGCGGCGTCCCGGTCCTCCGGCAGCCGGTACGCGAACGCCTCGGGGACGATCGCGAGGCCGGCGAAGCCGCCGTCCGCGTCCCACCCCGTGTAACGGGACCGGGGGCACAGATTCTCCCGCCCGGACCGGCACCACCGGCACTCCCCGCAGGTCGCGCGGAGCCATGCCCCGCCGGCCCGGTCACCGGTACGGAACACGGCCACGCCCTCGCCCACCGCCGCCACCCGGCCGACGATCTCGTGGCCCGGCACGGTGGCCGGGCGGTGCGGGGCCAGATCGCCCTCGGCCAGATGCAGATCCGTCCGGCACACCCCGCACGCCTCGACCCGCAGCAGCAGCTCACCCGGGCCCGGCACCGGCGCCGCACGGCGCACCCGCACGAGCGGCCCGGTGGAGACCGGGCCGGGGGTCCCCACGGCCCAGCCGCTCACCAGCGGACCGGCGCCGCCCTCGTCCTTCGCGGGCACGGAAGGGGCCATGACTCCAGCCTGCGTCCGGCGCGCCCCACCGGCAAACGCCGCGACGCAGGGTGCCCGGCGAATGGCCGGAAGCGATCGCACGACCGGATCCTTGGGAACCTCTTTACCTTGCGGGCGCGTTCAGCCTCCGGCCGTACCCGCGGCCGCCCGCCGCAGCGGCGGGGCACCCCGTACTCCAGGAGGCAGCAGTGGCCCAGATCGACCTCGACAAGGTGTTGGACAAGGCGTGGGCGGACAAGGACCTGCCCGCCGTGCTCGACGCGCCGGTCTCCGCGCTGAAGGGGGTCTCGGACCGCCAGGGCAAGCTTCTTGACGAGGCGTTCGGCGTCAAGACGGTGGCAGATCTGGCCAACCTGAAGTACGCCCGCTGGGCGCAGGCGCTGGCGACGCTCGACCCCTCCGCCAAGTAGCCCTCCGCACCGGTGAACAGACCCCGGGACACGGCGCGGAAACCCCTCGCGCCGTGTCCCGGGGGCCGGTGGGAGTGACGGACGGGAGGCCCTATCGGCCGAGGGCCCGGAGCAGGCTCAGGTTGTGGTATTTCCGTAGCCGGTACAGCTCCCAGCACGACAACACCGTCACCGACACCGGAGCGCCGAGCAGGAACACGATCCGGGCAAGGCCGGGGACCTCGGCGTTCTCGTTGTTGATCACGTCGAGGGCGGCCATCACCCACACCAGCAAGGTGGCGAGGACCGGTGGCAGCACCTCGTGGATGTCGGCGGTGCGGAACACGTGCAGGAGGCAGAGCGCGATCCCGTACAGGGCGAAGCCCAGCGACCATGTGCAGAGGGTGATGAGGACGACCATGCCGGGGATCCCGATGGCGTCACGGAACCCGGCGGTCTGCGGGTCGGGCGCGACGGCGAGGGGGAACGTGGCCATGGACCCCATCAGAGCCGCCACCGCCCCGAAGGGCTTCAGGGACCGACGCAGGTAGAGCCCGCGCAGCGCACCCTGCGCGGCGAACGCGAACAGGGCGATCACGAACGGGAAGGCGCACACGAGGACGAGTGTGCTGATCCAGCTCTGGTTGAACTTGTCGTCCGCGACGGTCTCGACGCCCTTGGCGGTGTCGACGGGCTTGTACGACATGGTCAGCACGAGCCAGGCGGCGAGGCCGAGCCCGGTCCGCCACATCTGGATCTTGCGTACCGTCAGGTCCTCGACGGCGCCCGGCCGCGAGGGGCGGAAGGCCCGCTGGGCGGCGTAGAACGGGTTGTAGACGCACTTGAGGATCCGCTGCCCGCGCGTCAGCGGCGGCCGGGGCGGGCGCGGGAACGGCGGCGGGGGGCCACCGCGGTGCGGCTGCGGCGGGTACGGGCCCCAGCTCTGCGGATGCCCCGGGTGCCCCTGCGGCGGCACGGGCGCGGGCCGCGGCGGGTAGGGCCGGTGGGGCCCCACGCCGGGACCGCCGGGGTACGGGTGATGTCCGGCCCCGGGATAGGGCTGATGGCCGGGGCCTGGGCCCGCCTGCCCTCCGGGTCCGGGTCCGCCCGCCGGACCCCGGTAACCATTGCCGTTCGTACTCATGCCGTGCGCCCCCGACGTTTCGGTCTGTGCTGTGCGCGGCGCGGCTCGAACCGCCGCCCGCTCAGCGTGCGGCGTGATCCTATCCATCGCGGAGGCCGAGAAGTGCGGGTTCCGGGACCGGGCCGAGCACCGGTGGGTAACGACTTGGGGCGCCACAGGGAGCTGCGGCGCGGACGCCCGTCCTTTGACAATCCGGAGAGTGTCTCCGTATCGTTGGCCGTAAAGCGGAGGGCTTCTCCGCTTTGTCGACTCGCTGGAGAAGCGACCATGGCAAGCGAACAGATGCTCCTGTGCATGCAGTTCACCAGTGGCTACGGAGCCGAACCAGGGGCATGGCGGCTGCCCGGGGTGAACCTGTCCAGCTATACGGACATGGATCAGTTCGTGCGGTACGCGCAGGCGGCCGAGCGCGGCAAGATCCAGCTGCTGTTCTTCGCGGACACTCCGGTCCTGGACGTGGATCTCGACGACCAGGCCCCGCATTTCGCGATCGACCCGCTTCTGGTGTTGACCGCCGTCGCGCGGGAGACCGAGCGGATCGGGCTGGTCTCCACCGGCTCCACCACGTTCAACGAGCCGTACAACCTCGCTCGCCAGTTCAAGGCCCTGGACGTGATCAGTCACGGCAGGGCCGGCTGGAACGCGGTCACCACCTCGGACCCCGCCGCCGCGGCGAACTTCGGCCGCCAGGTCCCGCCCCGTGCGGAGAAGTACGAGCGGGCCCACGAGGCCGTCCAGATCGTGCAGGCCCTGTGGGGAAGCTGGGAACAGGGCGCATGGGTCCGGGACGTCGCCGGGAAACGGTTCGCCGACATGAGCAAGATCCAGCCGGTCAACCTCCAGGGCCGCCACGTCGCCTCCCGTGGCCCACTGCCCATCCCTCCCTCCGAGCAGGGCCAGCCGGTCATCTTCCAGGCCGGCGGCGGCGGTTACGGCCTGGAACTGGCGGGCCGTTACGCGGACGGCGTCTACGCCAACCCCCACACCCTCGAAGACGGCCAGGCCCAGCGCGACGCACTGCGCGACGCCGCCCAGCGTGCCGGGCGCGACCCCGACGAGGTGAAGATGTTCGCCGGTTTCATGCCGACCATCGCCTCCTCGCGCCGGGCCGCCCTCGACCGGCGGCGGTTCCTGGACGAATCCGTCGACCTGCGACAGCGCGTCCGCTACCTCGGTGCGATGATCGGCCTGCCGCTCTCCTTCGACCAGATCGACGAGCGGCTGACCGCGGACCGGCTGGCCGGCGCCGTGCCCAGCCCGCACGACCCGCGCTCCGCCCGTGCCCTGGAAGTGGCCCGGGAAGGCTGGACCCCGCGCGGACCGGCCCGCGAGCCCGGCTCAGCCAGTCGGCGCCGCGGCCCCGCGGGCGTTTCGCGACGCCACCGTCTGGGAGTCTCACCCTCCGTTCGCGGGGGTCTCCCACCCGGATCGCATGAGGGCGTTGAGTGCCTGGGGTGATGACGCGTCGGCCATGGCGGCGGTGCGCACCCACGCTGTCGCCAGCGTGCTGAGGAACAGGTCCCTTCCCCGCACCCATGGCCGGGCGCCGCCATCGCGCTGAGCGGCGCGGAGGAAATCCTCGGTCACCGTGATGAAGCCCTGACAGGTGATCGCCAGAGGAGACGTGCCCTCGGCCAGCGCGGCCCGCAACGGTTCGGGCAGCCCGTCGAAAGCGGTCACCCACTCACCCAGGGCCTCCAGCCACCGGGCGAGCGCGGTGCTGGAATCGGTCTCCTCGCGCTGGATGGCGACGCACCTGGCCTCCAACTCCGCGTCGCGAGCCTGGAGGAGAGCGGCGAGCAGCGCCTCCCGGTTGGGGAAGTGCCGGTAGAGGGTGCCCGGGCCGACGCCGGCCCGTTTGGCGATGGCGTCCATGGAGCCGGTGATGCCGTGCTCGGCGAAGAACTGGTCCGCGACTTCCAGGATATGTGTGCGATTACGTTGCTTGTCCGTACGCGGCCGACGCCCGTCCACACCTGAGACACCCATGGCCTCACACCTTCCTGCGACGGCGGGGAGCGAGTCTCCGTATCCCCCGGATCGCAATCCCTGGATCGCGAAACGGAGACTATCTCCTCACCGCGAGCCCCGCCGAGGAGCCGGCGTCGCGGACGAGGAGTGGAATCGACCCCCATAGTGGAACTGAGTTGGTAACTGCAATGGAAGTTCAAGGTGGTATTGAGTTCCACTTAGGGCCTGTGTACACTCTTGGTATGGTCGAGCCCGCGAAGTCTTCATCCACCTCCGGCGCCGCACCGTCCGGGCGTTCCTCGCTGCGTGAGCGGACGCGTGCCGCGATGCGTGCCGAGGTCGGTGAAGTCGCCTTCCGGCTCTTCGCCGAGCGCGGCTTCGACAACACGACCGTGGAGCAGATCGCCGACGCCGCCGGTCTGTCGCGCACCACGTTCTTCCGGTACTTCGGCACCAAGGAGGAACTCGTGCTGGGCAGGGTCGGCGAGTTCGGCCGCGAGGTCGCCGAGGCCTTGGCCGCCCGGCCTGCCGACGAGCGGCCCTGGGAAGCTCTGCGCCGGGCCTTCGATGTGGTCGCCGGGCCTCGGCCCGGTGAGGCCGGAGCGCCGATGGACGCCATCCGGCTGCTCAGCGACGCCTGTGCGTTGATGACCCGGCAGTGGGAGAAGACGCAGGGCTGGCAGAGCATGCTGGCCCCGGAGATCTCCCGCCGTCTCGGCGGCCCGGATCCCGCCATCGACCTGCGGGCCAACGCGCTCGCGGCGGCGGCGATCTCCTGCTTCGACGCTGCCACCGACGCCTGGACCGCCTGCGGCGGGGCCGTCCCGCTGGCGGACCTCACGGACCAGGCGATGGGCTACCTGCGGGAAACGGACGCCGTGGCCGGATAACCCGCCGCCGTACGACCGGACACCTGCGGCCCGCCGGAGCCGGCCGGCCCGCCGGGACTTCATCGCGGACGTCGGTGGACGGCTTCCTGAGAACGCACTCATTCCACGCTGTCCACCAGGGGCAGTGAAACTTCTGATGGGACAAATCATGAAAATTACTGTTATCGGCGCCGGGGTAATCGGCGGCAACCTGGCCAACAAGCTCAGCGCAGCCGGTCACGACGTACAGGTCGCCGACGCCCGGGGCCCTGAGGCGGTTCCGGCCGAGGTGCTGGAGTCCGGCGCCCGCGCCCTGCCTCTGGACGCCGCCGCGCAGGACAGGGACGTGATCATCCTGTCCATCCCCTTCGACCGGGTTCCGGAACTGGCCGATCTGCTGGCCACCGTTCCCGACGAGACCGTGGTCATCGACACCTCCAACTACTACCCCCACCTCAACGGCCGCATCGAGGCCGTCGAGAACGGCCAGGTGGAGAGCGTGCGCAACGCCGAGCTGCTGGGCCGTCCCGTGGTCAAGGCGTGGAACGCCGCCCTGGCCGAGACCCAGCGCACCAAGGGCGTTCCGGCAGGCACCCCGGGCCGGATCGCGATTCCTGTCGCGGCCGACTCCGAGGAGGCACGGCGCCTGGCCATGCGACTCGTGGACGACACCGGCTTCGACCCCTACGACGCCGGCGTACTCGCCGACTCCTGGCGCCAGCAGCCCATGGGCCCGGCCTACTGCACCGAGCTGACCATGGACGAGCTGGGCCCGGCCCTCGCCTCGGCCGACCGGGACAAGGACGCACGCGTCCGCGACAGCATGATGGAGCGCTTCGCCACCCTCCCGCCCCAGCCCACGCTGGACGACGTCGTCGAGATGAACCGCGCCGCCCACCGCTGACACCGGTGCCGTCCCCGCTCGTACACGCATCGCTCGTGCCGATGAACGGCCGACGGGCCAGGCGGGGCGGGCCCGCCTGGCCCGTCGGCCGCATGCGCCCCGGGCCGCCCCTGAACACAGCAGCACACCCCTGGACACACCCGGGCGGCACGGGTGGTGGGCGAAAACGCCGACCGCACGCGTCCGCCGTAGAAAGCACACGAGAGACCCATGAAGTCGTGGCGATTCCACGGAACCGGTCGGCCGCTGACCCCGGACGAGGTGCCGGCCCCGCACGCGGGTCCGGGCGAGGTCGTCGTCGATGTCAAGGCCGCCGGCCTGTGCCACTCCGACGTCGGCGCGCTCGACGACCCGCAGTGGATGACGTCGTTCCCGCGCATCCCGATGACGCTCGGGCATGAGAACGCCGGGGTGATCAGTGAGGTCGGCCCAGGAATGGAGGCATGGAAGGTCGGTGACCGTGTCGGGCTGGCGCCGGTTCGGGTGGTACGACCGCAAGGGGATGCACCGCATCCCGGCCGAGACGAAGCCGAAGCCCGAGAAGACCTCCGTCCCGGCATAGCGGAACGCGCCCTCTCATCGCGCGGAACGGGCCGCCGTGCGCAGCGGCCCCGGTGTGTCCCGCCTGCGAGGACGGTCGGGCGCACACACCACCACGGCCAGGCGACGCTCAGGCCGTCGCCGGGTCTTTGTCCGGGCCTCATCCCAGAAACCGATCAGTTTTCTTTCTGTCGGAATCGAGTTAACCTCGCGATATGACCACCGAGGCGAAGTCAAGCTCCCGAGAGCGGCTGCTGGAGGCAGCGGCCACGCTCACCTACCGGGACGGTGTCGGCATAGGCGTCGAGGCGCTGTGCAGGGCGGCGGGAGTGTCGAAGCGCTCCATGTACCAGCTGTTCGAGAGTAAGGACGAACTGCTGGCGGCGAGCCTGGAGCGGCGCGCCTCCGCCTTCGCGGCCGGGCTCCTGCCCGCGCCGGACGACGGCCGGGCGCCCCGCGAGCGGATCACGCACGTCTTCGAGCAGGTGGAATCGCAGGCGGGTGCGCCCGAGTTCCGCGGCTGCCCCTACCTGGCCGCACAGATCGAGCTCAAGGACCAGAGCCACCCCGCGAGCCTGGTGGCCCACCGGATCAAGGAGAACCTGACAGCCTTCTTCCGCGCCGAGGCCGAACGGGGCGGCGCGAGCGATCCCGACCTGCTGGCCCGGCAGCTCAGCCTGGTCTTCGACGGCGCCAGCGCCCGGGCGGGGATCGGGGCCGACACGCTGACGGGGCTCATCGCACCCATGGTGACCACCCTGCTCGACGCGGCGGACATGCGCTGAGTCGTCGCTTCCGGAACACTCCGCTACCGCCCGTCGCCCGGGGGAGCCTGGTCGCCGTAAGGGCGTTGCCGGGCATTCCGCGTCAGGGGCGCTGACGGGCTTGCTCGCCACCCTGCACCCCTTCGGCCGCCTTTGCGAGAGCCGGGCGGGTCTCTTCCATGCTCCGCGCCGAGGCGGCGACGGGGATCGCCCTCCTGTCCGGGAAGGGCCGGAAGGGATACGGCCGCAGGACACCTGTCACCTGCCCGCTTGGCGATCACCGCGCGGCTTGCACACGGAAACCGATCGGTTTACAGTGGATGGAAACCGATCAGTTTCTCAACGAGTCAGGAATCCATGATGACGACGACCCGGCCGGTGGCACTCGTGACAGGTGCGTCATCCGGCATCGGCAAGGAAACCGCGCTCGCGCTGGTCGCGGCGGGTTTCGACGTGGCCGGCACAGGCCGCGACACATCCCGCGTGACCCCGCTCGACGGTGTGACGCTCCTCGACCTCGACGTGGCCAGTGACACCTCGGTCGCCACCGCGGTCCAGCAGGTGATCGAGCGGTTCGGGCGGATCGACGTCCTGGTCAACAACGCCGGCGTCGGCTCGATGGGCGCGGCCGAGGAAACCTCCGTCGCACAGGCACAGGCCATGTTCGACACCAATGTCTTCGGGGTCATGCGCATGGTGAACGAGGTCCTGCCGCACATGCGCGCCCAGGGGCGCGGGCGCATCATCAACCTCTCCTCCGTACTCGGGTTCCTGCCTCAGCCCTACATGGCCGCCTACGCCGCCTCCAAGCACGCGGTCGAGGGCTACTCCGAGTCCCTGGACCACGAGGTCCGTGACCACGGCATCCGGGCGCTCATCGTCGAACCCGCCTACACCAGGACCGGATTCGAGGCCAACAGCGCGAAGCCCGACACGCCGCTCGCTGTCTACGCGAAGCAGGGGCAGGCCGTCGACCGGGTGATGGCGGAGGCGATCAGGGGCGGTGACGACCCGGCCGTCGTCGCCAAGGCGATCGTCGCGGCAGCGACCGACGCCAAGCCGAAGCTGCGCTACACCGCAGGCCCCATGGCCGGACGTGCGCGCGTACTGCGCCGTGTCGCTCCCGCCGGGGCCTTCGACAAGCAGATCCGCAAGATGAACAGGCTGGCCGGCTGACACGCGGGCGCGGAGCTGACCACGGCTTCGTCTCCTACGGCGCGGTCCGGCGGACCGTCGCACCCCGTGCGGGCCATCCTGAGCGGCCCGGGACGGCCACGTCCCGGGCCTTGCGAACAGGCACCCCACCCCCCACCAGACAGAGGACATATCGATGTCAGAGCGCAATCCCATCCTGATGAGCAGGTTGCGTTGGCTGACCGCGGGGGAGTCCCATGGTCCCGCACTCGTCGCGACGCTGGAGGGCCTTCCCGCCGGCGTCCGATCACCACGAAGATGGTGGCGGATCCTGGCACGCCGACGGTTGATGGCGGCGCGGAGGCATCTGTACGAGGGGATCGCCACGACCGTCGTGCCGACGAACGGCCGTACGCCCGAAGAGGTCACCCAAGCTGCCCTGGAGACACTGGAGTTGAGGGAAGCGTGAGTGAGGCGATCAACCCGGATCCAGCTCGGCGGTACCGTCGGCGGTAAGCCGTTGCGACCTCCTGGGCGGGTTGGTCGGCGACAAGGCCGAGCGGGTCGCCGTCGTCCGCCCGGAGAACGGGGACGTGTACGCGGGGCAGGTTCATGTGGCACGGCAGCAAGGGGGTAGCCCGGTGGCTCTGTCGTCCTGGCGCGTCACCACTGGAGACCGGGCAGTGGCGGACGCGATGGACAAGGTCTTCCATGTCTGCGACGGAGGCGGGTTTCTGGAGCCGGCGGGCAAGCGTGGAGTGCGCTGCGGTTGTGTTACGGCGTTCGCCGACCGGAAGGCGGCGGCCAAGTCCGGCCGTGGCCCCAGGCCGGAGATGCGGATGGACTTTCGGCCGGCCGGCACGCCCGGGGCGAGGGTCTTCTTCCTGGCTTCTTCGCCGTCGGATCGGGCCGAACCGTTCGTCGGTCCGAGCGGCGCCCTCCAATGAGGCCCGGGTCGGAGGCTCGGCCGGGAAAATGCGTCGCGGTGTGGTGAGGGGTCCGGTTATGGTGGGCGTCGTCCGGAGCGGTGGACGTAACGAGCCGCTGGCGGGCCTTTGTTGGAGTGCTGTCGAACCGTTGAGACGCGAGAGGTGGGGACATTGATGACTGTCACGGTGCTGGGCGCTGCCCAGGTTCAGAAGTTCATCGTTCTCATCCCTGTGGTCTCCGGCTGACTCTCCTTCTCTTTTCACGCCCGCTCGGGCGTGCCGGGGCCACCCTTCGAAGGGTTTGCCTTGAGTCTGTCCTTTCTTTCCACCTCGTCGCACCCGCTCACCCCGTACGGCTGGGACGCGGGCTGGGCCGCGGAGTTCGCTCCGTACGCCGAGCGCGGACTGCTGCCCGGCCGGGTCGTACGGGTCGACCGCGGCCAGTGCGACGTGGCCACCACCGCGGGCGTCATCCGGGCCGACACGGCCTTCGTGACCCCGCACGACCCGCTGCGGGTCGTCTGCACCGGTGACTGGGCGGTCGTCGACCCGGACGGTACGCCCCGGTTCGTACGGGCGTGTCTGCCGCGCCGTACCGCCTTCGTACGGTCCACCTCCTCCAAGCGGTCCGAGGGGCAGATCCTCGCCGCCAACGTCGATCACGCGATCATCGCGATCTCCCTGGCGGTCGAACCCGACCTGGGGCGGATCGAACGGTTCCTCGCCCTCGCCTGGGAGAGCGGCGCCCTCCCGCTCGTCGTGCTCACCAAGGCCGACCTCGTCGCCGACCCCGCCGTACGGGCCCATCTCGTCGAGGACGTCAGGACCACCGCCCCCGGGGTGCAGGTACTCGCCGTCAGCTCGGAGACGGGGGAGGGGGTCGAGGTCCTGTCCGCCGTGCTGTCGGGCGGCACGAGCGTGCTGCTCGGCGCGTCCGGGGCCGGGAAGTCGACGCTCGCCAACGCCCTGCTCGGGGAGGAGGTGATGGAGGTACGGGCCGCGCGTGACGTGGACGGCAAGGGCCGGCACACCACCACGACCCGCAACCTCCTCGTCCTGCCCGGGGGCGGCGTGCTCATCGACACCCCCGGGCTGCGCGGTGTCGGGCTGTGGGACGCGATGACCGGGGTCGGCCAGGTGTTCTCGGAGATCGAGGACCTGGCGGGCGAGTGCCGCTTCCAGGACTGCGCCCATACGGCGGAGCCCGGATGCGCCGTGCTCGCCGCGGTCGAGGACGGTTCGCTGTCCGTGCGGCGGCTGGACAGCTACCGCAAGCTGCTGCGGGAGAACCAGCGCATCGTCGCCAAGACCGACGCCCGGCTGCGCAGCGAGATCCGGCGTGACTGGAAGCGCAAGGGCGCGGAGGGGCGGGCCGCGATCGAGGCCAAGCGCGGCCGGATCCGCTGAGCGGCGGCCGGACCCTCGGGCGGCCGGGGCGGGCGGTGATCGGGCGGCCGGATGTGATGTCCGAAAGCCGCGAGCACCCCCGTTCCGGCCGGCGCACACTGGACTCGTGATGGACGAAGAGACCAGGTACGAGGCGGTCGCCAGCCGCGACGCCCGGTTCGACGGCGCGTTCTTCTTCGCCGTCGAGACCACCGGCATCTACTGCCGGCCGAGCTGCCCCGCCGTCACCCCCAAACGCCGGAACGTCCGCTTCTACCCGACCGCCGCCGCCGCCCAGGGCCACGGCTTCCGCGCCTGCCGCCGCTGCCGGCCGGACGCCGTGCCCGGGTCGGCGGAGTGGAATGTGCGCGCCGATGTCGTCGGCCGCGCGATGCGCATGATCGGGGACGGGATCGTGGACCGGGAGGGCGTGCCGGGGCTGGCCGGGCGGCTCGGCTACAGCACCCGCCAGATCCAGCGCCAGCTCACCGCCGAGCTGGGCGCGGGGCCCGTCGCCCTCGCCCGCGCCCAGCGGGCGCACACGGCCCGGGTCCTGCTCCAGACGACCGGACTGCCGGTCACCGAGATCGCGTTCGCCGCCGGGTTCGCGAGCGTGCGCCAGTTCAACGACACGATCCGGCAGATCTACGCCCGTACCCCCAGCGCCCTGCGTACCGAATCCGGTACGGGAACGGGCACCCGACGCAACGCCCGTGCGGCGTCCGGGAGCGCCGGGCCGGCCGTGCCCGCGCTCGCCGGGATCCCCCTCCGGCTCGCCTACCGCGGCCCCTACGCCGCCTCCGGCGTCTTCGACCTGCTCGCCCAGGAGGCCCTTCCCTCCGTCGAGGAGATGACGGGACCGTCCGGCGCCCGCACCTACCGCCGTACGCTGCGGCTGCCCCACGGCCCCGGCATCGTCGCCGTGGACGAGGCCCGTCCCGCCCACGGCGACGCGGCCGGGCGGTCCGCCAACGGCTGGCTGGAGGCGCGGATCCACCTCACCGAGCTGCGCGACCTCACCACCGCCGTCCAGCGGCTGCGCCGCCTCCTCGACCTCGACGCCGACCCGTACGCCGTGGACGAACGCCTCGGCGCCGACCCCGCTCTCGCCCCTCTTGTCGCGGCGCGCCCCGGGCTGCGCTCGCCCGGCGCGGCGGATCCGGTGGAGTACGCGCTGCGCGCGCTCCTCGGGGACACCGGCGCCGCGCGGGCCGTGGAGACGTACGGGGAGACGCTGGAGCACCCCTGCGGCGGGCTCACCCGGCTCTTCCCCGGGCCCACCGCGCTGCGCGACGACCCGGTGGCGGGCCCCCTCGCGACCGCGCTCGCCGACGGCACCGTACGGCTCGACGCGGGCGCCGACCGGGACGCGGCCGAACAGGCGCTCCTGGCCGTCCCCGGGCTCACCCCCGCCACCGCCGCGCTGATCCGGATGCGGGCCCTCGGCGACCCGGATGTGGCGCCCGTGGGGGAGCGCGACGAGGAGGCATGGCGGCCGTGGCGGTCCTACGCCGCGGGGCATCTGCGCGCCGCCCGGCGGCGGGAGTCGGTGACGCCGGATGTCAGTCGAGACCCCAGCTGTGGATCGTCCGCGGGTGGATACGGATCAGCTCCTCGCTGAAGTGCGGGCCGAGGTCGTGAGGGCCCGTCAGCAGCTCCGCCTCGCCCCGGATGTCGACCCCGCGCACCGTCCACGGAGTCGTGCTCACGATGTCGTCGACGACCAGGGCGACCCGCGGATTGGCCTGGAGGTTGCGCCATTTCTTCGTCGTACCGAGGGAGAAACCACCGATCAGGATGGTCCCGTCGTCCTGCGGGAAGAAGCCGACCGGATTGGCCTGCGGCTGCCCCTGGGGATCGACGGTCGCCATCCGGCCCAGCCGCTGGGACCGCAGATACGCGCGTTCGGCCTCGCTGAATTCGGTCATGCCCCCACCCTCACACGGGGGACCGGGCCGCCGCACCGGTCCCTGGTACAGGCGGGGGCCGTACGACGTTGTACGACCCCCGGGTGGCGGTCGTACGACCACGCCCTCAGCCCCGGGCCAGCACCACGCCCAGCCACGCGCCCACCACCAGCAGACACGCGAACAGCTCCACCAGCAGGGACGCCCCCGCCGTCCGCATGACCGTACGGGTCGACGCCCAGCCGTCCCGGTGGCTGCCCAGCCGTGCCCGTTCCGCGCCGTAGATCCCGCCCACGAACCCCAGGATCCCGCCCACCACCGGCACCACGAAGAACCCCACGATGCCCGCGAGGCCGCCGGTCAGCAGGGTGCGGCGGGGCACCCCCGCCCCACGCGGCCGGCGGGCCGGCAGGAGCGGCCGGAGCGCCTGGTTGAGCAGCAGGAGCGCCGTCGCTCCGATCAGCAGCGCCCAGGCGGGGCGCGTGGCGTCGGTCAGCGCCCACCAGAGCACGGCGGCCCAGACGATCGCCTGTCCCGGCACACCGGGGACGAGCACGCCGAACAGACCGAGCAGCATGACCAGGGCGACCAGCACGAGCTGCCACACTTCCATCCGCCAACTGTGCGGTACGCCGCCCCTTCCCGCAGGTCGCGTCCGCGCCGTGCGGCGTGTTCAGGCCTCGGGGCCGCGGGCGACCCAGCCCCGCTCGTACGCGTGCCAGCCGAGCTGGAGCCGGGTCGTCACCCCGCTCAGCTCCATCAGCCCCTTCACCCGGCGCTGTACGGTCCGCAGCCCCAGGTCGAGCTGTTTGGCGACGCTCGCGTCCGTCATCCCGGCGAGCAGCAGCGACAGGATCTCCAGATCGGTGGGGTCGGGGCCGGGCGGACCGTCCTCCCGTACCGCCCCGTCCGTACCCAGCCGCAGCGGCAGCCCCTCCCGCCACACCGCCTCGAAGAGCCCCATCAGCGACTCCAGCAACCCGCTGGCGTGCACGACCAGCGCCGCGGGCCCGATACCGCGGCCGGTCAGCGGCACCATCGCCAGCGCACGGTCCGCGACCACCAGCTTGGTCGGCACCCGCTCGGTGACCCGGACCCGTTCCTGCCGGCCGAGCGCGGCGGCCAGTTCGGTGAGTCCGGTGGGCTGGGCCAGCACCTCGCGCTCGATCACCACCCGGTAGGCGACGCCCCGGCTCGCCGCGCCGTCCTCGGCCTCGTTCTCCCGGCCGGTCACGGCGACGGGCTGTCCCGTGACGAGGGCGCAGACCTCCTCCGTGGCACCGAGCTGGAGCTGGAGGAAACGATGCGCCACGGCGCTGGCGCCCGTCACCACCTCGATCAGATCGTGCACGGCGGGCTCCGCCGCCTCCGCGCGGTACTCCTCGGCGAGCAGCACCGCCGCCAGCTCCGCCTGTTCGAGCTGATGACGGTGCTGGGTCAGCAGCGCGCCCAGCGCGACGGCGGGCGGCGCGGCGACCCACCGGCCCGCCCGGGAGGAGGACTGGGCGGCCAGGCCCTGCCGCTCCAGCCTGCGCAGCGCCCGTTCGGTGTCCGGTTCGGGCAGGGCGAGCCGGTGCGCCAGATCCGCGACCTCCGCGGCCCCGATCGCCACCAGCGCCCGATACGCGGCCTCGTGTCTCTCGTCAAGGCCTATGGCTCCCAGCACCCTGCCCACCCCTCCCCGCTCGCGCCGCGCGACCTCCTCGGACGCGTCCGTTCCCCGGCCCACCGTGGCGGATACCGGCCACGGCGTAAACCCGCCGTGCCCATCATCCCCTGTTCGCCCCGGCACTCTGTCATGGTGGCGCCATCACAGCAGCAACAGTCCCGGTCATATGCCTCTGTGCCTCTTCGGCCGGGATGTGCTCGGGAGAGCGATGCGTGCGGCCCGGCGCCCGCGTATCGGCCCGCGCTGGATCTGTGACCGTTCGCCGGGCGTCCTTCCCGTGGGGGGTGGGGTCGCCCGGCGGACTCATTTTTCGCGATGCCCGTTTTCGCTCCCCGGCAGCGGTCGACAATAAGGGACATGAGCGAGCAGGGGGAGCGGCCGAACACGGACGACTGGTGGGCCCGCCTGTACGACGCGTCCGCGCCCGACACGGGCCCCGCCGCGAAGTCCGGGGACACGCTCGACGACCGCTTCGACTCGGCGGCGGGCGCGGTGAACGCGGACCCGGCCGAAGGCCGCCCGGCGCAACCGGGCGACGGGGCTACGGGGGCTCGGCCACGCGCCTGGTGGGAGCAGGCGCCCGCGCCGGCCCCGTACGCGCCCAGCGACGCCAGGCCCCTGCCGAGAACGGACGCCCAGGACGCGGTGCCGGCCCCGGACCTGGGCCTGGCCCCGGACCTGGGCCTCGTCCCGGACCGGGCCCCGGACCCGCCCGTACCCCCGCCCGCGTCCGGTCCGCGTGCCGTCCCCGATCCCCGGTCCGCGCCGGAGCGCACTCCTGCCCCCGCCCCCGCTCCGGAGCGCGCCCGGGTCACCCATCTCGGTGACCGGCCGCCCACCTACGATCCCGAGCCCACCGCACTGCCCGCCGCACACCCCGACCGGCTGGACGAACTCACCGCCGACACCGTCCTCGACGGCGCCGCCTACGGGACGTACACCCTGCGGGCCGTGTCCGTACGGGGCGACTCCGCGCGGTACCGGGGCGAGCCCCGGCGCGACGCGCTGCTCACCGCCCGCTTCGGGACGGGGCCCGGCGCGCTCGTCCTCGTCGCCGTCGCCGGCGGCGCCCGCGCGGCCGAGGGCGCCCACCGGGCCGCCGGCGACGTGTGTCACTGGATCGGCGGCGCCGTCGGACGCAGCCACAGCAGGCTCTCCGAGGACCTGAGGGCCGACCGCAGGGGCGCGCTCAAATCCGGTCTGCACCGGCTCACGGACCGGGGGTTCGGCAAGCTCAGGGCCCGCGCCGCCGAACTGGGCCTGGCGCCGGAGGAGTACACCGCGAGCCTGCGCTGTCTGCTGCTCTCCGCCGACCCCGACTGCCGCACCCGGGTGTCCTTCGGCGTCGGCCCCGGCGGCCTCTTCCGGCTCAGGAACGGCGGCTGGCAGGACCTGGAGCCCCCGGTCAGCGCCGCTGTCCCTGCCCCCGCCGCCGAGACCCCCGCGGGCGACCGGACCACCATGGACCTGGAGATCACCAAGAGCCACGCCCCGTACATCGAGGGCCCGCTCCCGCCGGCGCCCGAGCCGTTCCGGTTCCGGGCGTCGGTCGGCCGTCCTGGCGACACACTCCTGCTGTGCAGCGCGGGGCTGGCCGAGCCGCTGCGCGGGGAGCCCGCGCTCGCCGGGGAACTGGCCGGCCGCTGGGCGGCGCCGGAACCGCCGGGGCTGGCCGGCTTCCTCGCGGACACCGCGCTCCGGGTGAAGGGCTACGCCGACGACCGTACGGCGGTCGGCGTCTGGGAGGCATGACGGAGGAGACGCCCGCCCACGCGCGCCCGCCCACGCGATCACCCGCCCGGCGCGCACGGCTGAGCATGCGCGACCGGCCCCGCCGTGGGTTGATGGAGACCGCAGGGCGGACCGGCCGTCCTGACCGTCACCGGAGAGGGCGCGGAGATCCATGGCCAAGCAGAACGTGGCGGAACAGTTCGTCGACATCCTCGTCAGAGCGGGCGTCCAGCGGTTGTACGGAGTCGTCGGCGACAGCCTCAACCCCGTCGTCGACGCCATCCGCCGCACCCCCGCCATCGACTGGATCCAGGTCAGGCACGAGGAGACCGCCGCCTTCGCGGCCGGTGCCGAGGCCCAGGTCACGGGCAGACTGGCCGCCTGCGCGGGCTCCTGCGGCCCCGGCAACCTGCATCTCATCAACGGCCTGTACGACGCGCACCGCTCCATGGCCCCCGTCCTCGCCCTCGCCTCCCACATCCCCTCCGCCGAGATCGGCCTCGGCTACTTCCAGGAGACCCACCCCGAGCGGCTGTTCAACGAGTGCAGCCACTACAACGAGATGATCTCCAGCCCCCGGCAGATGCCCCGGCTGCTCCAGACGGCCATCCAGCACGCCATCGGCCGGAGCGGCGTCAGCGTCGTCACCCTGCCCGGCGACATCGCCTCCTCGCCCGCCCCGGAGAAGGCGATGGAGCACTCCCTCGTCACCTCACGGCCGTCGGTACGCCCCGGCGACGCGGAGATCGAGAAGCTCGTCCGCCTGATCGACGAGGCGGACCGGGTCACACTCTTCTGCGGCAGCGGTACGGCGGGGGCGCACGCCCAGGTGATGGAGTTCGCCGAGCGGATCAAGTCGCCCGTCGGCCACGCGCTGCGCGGCAAGGAGTGGATCCAGTACGACAACCCGTACGACGTCGGCATGAGCGGACTGCTCGGCTACGGCGCCGCCTACGAGGCCACTCACGGCTGCGATCTGCTGCTCCTCCTCGGCACGGACTTCCCGTACAACGCCTTCCTCCCCGACGATGTCAAGATCGCGCAGGTCGACATCAGGCCCGAGCGGCTGGGCCGCCGCTCCAAGCTGGACCTCGCCGTGTGGGGCGACGTCCGCGAGACGCTGACCTGCCTGACCCCGCGTGTGCGCGCCAAGACGGACCGCCGCTTCCTCGACAGGATGCTGAAGAAGCACGCCGACGCGCTGGAGGGCGTGATCAAGGCGTACACCCGCAAGGTCGAGAAACACACCCCGATCCACCCCGAGTACGTCGCCTTCGTACTGGACGAACTCGCCGACGAAGACGCCGTGTTCACCGTGGACACCGGGATGTGCAACGTCTGGGCGGCCCGCTATCTCACTCCCAACGGACGCCGCCGGGTCATCGGCTCCTTCAGCCACGGCTCGATGGCCAACGCCCTGCCGCAGGCCATCGGCGCGCAGTTCACCGACCGGAACCGGCAGGTCGTCGCGATGGCCGGGGACGGCGGATTCACCATGCTGATGGGCGACTTCCTCACGCTCGTCCAGTACGACCTGCCGGTGAAGATCGTCCTCTTCAACAACTCGGCGCTCGGCATGGTGGAGTTGGAGATGCTGGTGGCCGGGCTGCCCTCGTACGGCACGACCAACCACAACCCCGACTTCGCCGCGATCGCCCGCGCCGCGGGCGCCTACGGGGTACGGGTCGAGAAGCCCCGGCAGCTCGCGTCCGCACTCAGGGACGCCTTCAAGCACCGGGGCCCGGCTCTGGTGGACGTGGTCACCGACCCGAACGCGCTCTCCATCCCGCCGAGGATCAGCGCCGAGATGGTGACGGGCTTCGCCCTCTCCGCGAGCAAGATCGTGCTGGACGGCGGGGTGGGCCGCATGGTGCAGATGGCCCGCTCCAACCTGCGGAACGTGCCCCGGCCCTGACCCCGCCGCCCGCCGTCGAACCGCCCGCCGTCAGAACGTCAGACCTTCCGCCCGGCCGGCGGGCTCACGCCGGGGTGAGCCGCAGTGTCAGGATCTGGAAGGGCCGCAGCCGCAGCCGTACCCCGTCCTCGCCCGGCTCCGCGTCGTGCAGCGGCCGTTCCAGCAGATCGGTCACGCGCGCGGCGCGCACCGGGAAGCCGACGCGCAGCGTGGCGTCGGCCCGGCCGCCCGCCGACTCGTAGAGCCGTACGATCACCTCGCCGCTCCGGTCCTCGGCGAGCTTGACCGCCTCCACGGTCACCGCCGGGTTGTCGATGTCGACCAGCGGCGCCAGCTCCGGGGCCGCCGCCACACGCAGCGGCAGATTGAGCGCCAGCCCCTCCTGCACGCTCTCCTCCACCGTGGCGCCGGGCAGCAGCGCGTAACGGAAGCGGTGTGTCCCCTGGTCCGTCTCCGGGTCCGGGCTGTGCGGGGCGCGCAGCAGTGTCAGCCGTACGGTCGTGCCCAGGCCCTCCGCGTGGGGCGTGCGCGTCACATCGTGCCCGTACGTCGAGTCGTTGAGCACCGCGACCCCGTACCCCGGCTCGGCGACCCGCAGCCAGCGGTGGGCGCAGATCTCGAACCGGGCCGCGTCCCAGCCCGTGTTGTCGTGCGTGGCCCGGTGCACATGGCCGAACTGGATCTCGGCGGTGGACCGTTCGGCGTGCACATCGAGCGGGAACGCGGCCTTGAGGACCTTCTCCGACTCACGCCAGTCGATGTCGGTGACGACATCGATCCGGTTGCTGCCCGCCGTGAGCCGGATCTCCTGCGTGATCCGCGAAGCCCCGAACACCCGTACCACCCGCACCGACGCGCGCAGCGGGCCCCGCTCCGTCACCTCGACGGACTCCGCCTCGTCCAGATCGGTGTGCCGGTGCCGGTAGTGCCGGTCGATGTCCCAGGCGTCCCACTGGTTGGGGTGGTCGGGGTGGAGCTGGAGCAGATTGCCCCGGCCGCCGGGCGCCAGCACCTCGCGGCGCGCCACGAGGTCGCGTACGGAGGAGAGCAGCCCGTCCGCGTCGACCACCACCTCCACCAACTGGTTCCTGAGCGTGATCGAACCGCTTCCCGAGGCACCTTCGGCGGCCACGGACGCGGAGACCCCCGACCGGTCCAGGGCGCCCGTGAACGACCCCGTCGCCAGCGACCGGGTGAACGCGGCGGCCAGCACCCGGCCGCCCGGCAGCGGCTGCGCCCGCACCGACGCGGGCACGTCCGCCGCGTCGAACTCGACCGGCTCACGGCGCGCGAACGGCGCCGCGTTCAGTACCGCGGGCCGGCCCCCGCCCAGCGCCGCCACCGCGTCCGCGACGATCGCCTCCAACTCCTCCCGTACCGCCTGGTACGTCGCCCGCGCCTCCCGGTGCACCCAGGCGATCGACGAACCCGGCAGGATGTCGTGGAACTGGTGCAGCAGCACCGTCTTCCAGATCCGGTCCAGCGCCTCGTACGGATACGCGTACGGCCGTGCCCCGGGCGCGAGATGGCCGCGCAGCGCCGCCGCAGTCGCCCACAACTCGGCCTCGCGCAGCAGGTGTTCACTGCGCCGGTTGCCCTGCTTGGTCTTGGCCTGGGTGGTGTACGTCGCCCGGTGCAGCTCCAGGTACAGCTCGCCCGACCAGACCGGCGCCCGCTCCCCGTACTCCTCCCGCGCCGCGGCGAAGAACGCCGCCGGGTGCTCGATCTCCACCCGGGGCGAGCCCTCCAGGGACTTCAGCCGCCGCGCCTTCTCCAGCATCTCCCGGGTGGGGCCGCCCCCGCCGTCCCCCCAGCCGAACGGCACCAGCGAGCGCGACGCCCGGCCCTTCTCCGTGAAGTTCCTTTCCGCGTGCGCCAGTTCGGAGCCGTGGAACTGCGCGTTGTAGGTGTCCACCGGCGGGAAGTGGGTGAAGACCCGGGTGCCGTCGATGCCCTCCCACCAGAAGGTGTGGTGCGGCATCCGGTTCGTCTGGTTCCACGACAGCTTCTGCGTGAGGAACGACTTCACCCCCGCCAACTTCGCCAACTGCGGGAAGGCCGCCGTGTATCCGAAGGAGTCCGGCAGCCAGATCTCCTCCGTCTCCACCCCCAGCTCCTCCTGGAAGAAACGCTTGCCGTGCACGATCTGCCGGGCCAGCGCCTCACCGCCCGGCATGTTGGCGTCGGACTCCACCCACATCGACCCCACCGGCGCCCAGGTGCCGTCCTTCACCGCCTGCTTGATACGCCGCCAGATGTGCGGCTGGTGATCCCGCACCCACGCGTACTGCTGCGCCTGCGAACAGGCGAAGACCAGCTCCGGATAGTCCCCGGCGAGCGCCGTGACATTGGCGAACGTCCGCGACGCCTTGCGGACCGTCTCGCGCAGCGGCCACAGCCACGCCGAGTCGATATGGGCGTGGCCCGCCGCCGAGACGCGGTGCGCGCTCGGTGACGCGGGCCGCGACAGCGCGCCCGCCAGCTCCCGGCGCGCCCCGGACGCCGTGCCCGCCACGTCGTGCAGGTCCAGCGCGTCCAGGGCCGACTCCAGGGCGCGCAGGATCTCGTGGCGCCGCGACCGGTCGGCGGGCAGCTCGGCCATCAGCTCGGAGAGCACCTCGATGTCGAGGACGAGATGCCACACCTCCTCGTCCAGGACGGCGAGTTCGGCCGAGGCGAACCGGTAGAGGGGGCGGTCGCCCGCCGTCAGCACGTCCCCGAGGAGCGTCGGCTCGAAGGAACGCAGCACGGCCGGGTTGGCCGCCGCCTCCAGCAGCAGATCCACGGACTCGCCGCCCGCCGCCGGGGCGGCCACCGGGATGTGCCGGTTGCGCGGATGGATGCCCTTGACCGGCACGCCCGAAGCGTCGTACACCAGCCCCTCGGCCTGGAACCCGGGCCCCTCACCGGTGAATCCGGGGTCGATCACCACCTCCACCCGGCTCCCGGCCCAGCCCTCGGGCACAGTGCCGGTCAGCCGGAACCAGCTCGTCGACCAGGGCGAACCCCACTCCGTACCGGTCGCGAAGGGCTCGTAGGTCCCGCGCAGCGCCCGCTCCACCGGCACCGGTTCGCCCGGGGCATGCCAGACGGCGAGCGTCAGCGGCTGCCGCGCCGCGTACTGCGCGGGGCGGATGAACTGGCGCAGCGCGCGCTCCAGCCGCCCTTCCACCTGCGTGCGGTCGTCGTGCATCGGGGCTCCTCGCTCCTCGGGATCGCTCCCCCCAGGACTTCCCCGCGGCCGCCGTGCGCACCCACCCGGCCGTGGCGGACCGGGGCCAGGACGGCGACAGGTGACGAACGCCATGAGTGGCCCATTCCGGCAAGGGGAATACACCTCTTGTACGCATGCGCCACGAGCCATTTCCGGCGGGGGGCTTGAAGTGACGAGCGGGGGGACCGAGTGATGAGAGGGCTACGGCGCAGAGTGGGGGGCGCCGATCTGGCCGCCGTCCCCGAGGTGCGGCATGCCTTACGGGAGATGCTGGGCCACTGGCGGGAGCGGGACAGCGCCGCGGTGGCCGAGCTGCTGATGAGCGAACTGGTGACGAACGCGCTGGTCCACACGGAGACGGGCGCGGTGGTCACGGCGACCGTCGCCGACTCGCGACTGCGCGTGGAGGTGCGGGACTTCGTCGCGGCCCTGCCCGCGCCGCCCGAGCCGCAGCGGCCGGTCCCCGACGACGCCACGCACGGCAGGGGGCTGGCGCTGGTCAGGAGTCTCGCGGACGACTGGGGGATAAGGGCGAGGCCGGTGGGCAAGGTGATCTGGTTCGAGCTGGACGGTGAGGCCGCCTAGCCGATGGATCCTGAACGGAGGCCGCCACGGCGGCCGGTGGGGGCGCAACGGCAGCGGACCGACGTGACGGTCGTCCGTCACGCCGGTCCGAGGAATGCCGCCGCACACGCCGGTGCGGGTGGTGCCTGTGGCGCTGGTATCACTGGTGGTGCGGGTATTCAGTAGTGCTGGTATCAGTGGTGACACGGGTGGCGCCGTTACCTGTGGTGCGGTGCGGTGCGCCGGTGGTGATCCGCCGAGCCCTCGGGGCTCAGCCGAACTGACGCTCCATCTCCTTGAGCTTGCGCTCCAGGGAGTCGAGCCTCGGCAGTGCCTGGGTGTCGTCCTCGGCGGTGAGGTCCACCGTACGGGCCTCAGTACCCTTCACGGGCTGAAGGGAGAGCCGGGAACGCTGGGGAAGTTGCGGCTGCTCTCCTATGGCAGGCTCCGCTGCGGCCTCGACGGCCGGCGGCGAGCCCGACCCCGAGTTCGCCGCGGGAAGGGCGACCTGACGGCCGCCGCGACCACGGCCCCAGGCGCGGTGCTGCCGGTTGAGCGCCTTGATCTGCGCCCGCTCCAGCTTCACCTGCTCGCGCCTGCGAAGACGGCCCTGCTCCTTCTGGCGCCGGTCCTCGCGCACCTCGTCGACGGCCTCGTCCAGCGTCCGCACGTTCTCCAGAAGCATCAGGGACCAGGCCGCGAAGGTCTCGCGCGGTGCCCGGAGCCACCGCACGATCCGGATCTGCGGCAGCGGGCGGGGGACGAGCCCCTGCTCACGCAGCGCCGCCCGGCGGGTCTGCTTCAGCGCGCGGTCGAAGAGCACCGCGGCCGAGAGGGACATACCGGCGAAGAAGTGCGGGGCGCCCTCGTGGCCGAGGCCCGTGGGCGCGTGCACCCAGTTGAACCAGGCGGCGGCACCGGCGAACGTCCACACGAGCAGCCGCGACCCGAGGGCCGCGTCACCGTGGCTGGCCTCGCGCACCGCGAGGACCGAGCAGAACATCGCCGCGCCGTCGAGACCGAACGGGACGAGATACTCCCAGCCGCCCGTGAGGCCCAGGTTCTCCTGGCCGAAGCCGACCAGACCCTTGAACGAGAGAGCCGCCGCCACGGCGGCACAGCAGAAGAGCAGCGCGTAGGAGGCCATCCCGTAGATGGCCTCCTTGCGCCTGCGGCGCTCCTCGCTGCGCTCCCACGAGTCCTCGACAGCCGGCTTCTCCCGGGAGCGCTTGCCACCGGCGAGTACCGCAACCGTCACCAGGGCTCCGACGACCAGCACGACGCCGGGAATCAGCCAGTTCAGCGATATGTCAGTCAGTCGCATGCGGTGTTCCTTGCATCGCAGTAGGGCGTTTGAGACGCCATTTTGGCGGAAGTGCGGTGCCCCTCAGAGGGTTTTGGGACAAGAGAACACCAACGGGGCGGTGAGGCACACAAATATGCACGATCGGCTAGAGCTGCCGTTCGGCAGGTGGCTGTCATGTTCGATTAATATCACTACTGAGGGTGGCGTGGAATCCACGGGTGACGGAGGGTCAGGCGGTCGCGCTGAGCTTCCTGACCCGGTCGTCGTCGCAGGTACGCGGACAGGTGACGCAGGTGTCCTCGGGGCGCAACGTGTAGAAGAGGCAGCAACTCGCTCGGTCACGGGTCGGCAAAGATTCGCCTCCCGGACCCGTCAGCTCACGGAAGCCCGCCGCACCGACGTACGGCTTGGTCGCCCCCGGCAGCAGCAGCTCCAGCTCCGCCATGGCGCGCCGCTCCTCGCCGAGCAGATGCGCGACGTACCAGAGCCCCTCGACGATCTCGTCGGTCGCCATGCCCCACAGCGCCCGCCTGCCCCGCCGCATACGCGGGGCGAACCCCTCCAGGACCGGCCCCAGATGCTCGGCGACGGCCGCCCGCACCTCGTCGCGCAGCGCCTTCTCGTCCGGTACGACCCGGGCGCCGGGCAGTGAGGCGGCGGGGTCGTCCGGCAGACAGGCGAACTCGTGCACACGGACGGTCATCCGGCCCAGCGCCCGCTGGAACGAGACGGACCCGGCCGGGATCCGGGGCACCCGGCGGTGCAGGAACCACGGCACGGTCATCAGCAGACAGGCCGGCCAGGCGTACCGGTGCAGCGCGAAGCCGGCGATCACATCGGGCCGGGCCCGCTGCCCGTAGTCGCGCAGCACCTGCGACTCGTCCCAGGCGAGGAAGGTGTCCAGGGCCGGACCGCCGGCCGCCAGCTCGGCCGCGCCCACCCAGCCGCCACCGAGGGGCGGCTGCTCACTGTCGGTGAGCTGATGGATGCTCAGCGCGGGAAAGGCCTCGGTCAGACGGGCGTACGCGCCCGTCACGGGCGAGGCGAGAAGGCCGGGCAGCACAGTGGGCACGGTCATGCAGGGACCACCGAATCGGGAATGTTTACAGGTAAGCCTTACCTTACCCGATGTGATCGAGGTTTGAACTGCGCCCCGGTCGGCCTATCGTGCACAGGGAGGATCCGGCCCTCCCGCGAGCCGGGCTGGTGGGAAGGCCGAGGAGGACCCGAGTGGAGCAGGGCAGAGCGCGTGAGGCCACCGCGCCGGTGGCGCCCGCGCCCCGGGCCGCGGCGTCCGGGGCGTCCGGGGCTCTCGAAGGGGCGCAGGCGGCGGCGTCCGGAGGCGTTCGGGTGCCGGAGCAGGCGCGTGCGGACGTGTGTGAGCCGGTGCGCGGGGAGCACACGCACAGTGAGCGTCCCGAGCCGCCGCGGGGGCTGACCCGGACGGCGGACGGCTCCGGGAGCGTGGGCCGGACGAGTGGTCCCGGTCACTCCGTACGGCGTCACTCGGTACGCGGCCAGATCCTCGCCGCGCTGCGGAACGCGCTCGTCGGCGGCGAGCTGGTGCCGGGCGAGGTCTACTCGGCGCCCGTGCTCGCCGGACGCTTCGGGGTCTCCGCCACCCCCGTACGCGAGGCCATGCAGCAACTCGCCCTGGAGGGTGCGGTGGAGACCGTCCCGAACAGGGGGTTCCGGGTGACCCTGCGCACCCCCGGCGAGATCGCCGAACTGACCGAGGTGCGGGCCCTGCTCGAAGTCCCGGTGATGCTGCGGCTCGCCCGTACCGTCCCCGCCGAACGCTGGGCGGAGATACGGCCGTTGGCGGAGGCGACGCACGCGTCCGCCGCCCTCGGTGACCGCGCGGCCTACGCGGAGTGCGACCGTGCCTTCCACCGCGCGGTGCTCTCCCTCTCCGGCAATCAGCACCTGGTCGCCATCGCCGACGACGTGCACCGGCGCTCGCAGTGGCCGCCGGTCGGCGCCCCCGCTGTACGCCGTGCCGACCTGATCGCGCACGCGGCGGACCACCTGGCGCTGCTGGACGCGCTGGGCGCGGGCGATCTGCCGTTGGTGCAGTCGCTGGTACGCGCGCATTTCACAGGGGAGCGGAACACCGCCTGAGCGGAATTGCGGGTAATTCCCCGATGGGCTCTCCGGCCCCGTGAAAAATTCTTCCATATACCCGTGATTTCCCCTCGGGGGCGAATGTCCTTTCCGTCTTTTCGGGCGGTTCGCGTTCGGCCGTCCGGACGGGCCGCCACCCCACCTGTCTCCCTGCGGACGGGCAAATCTCCTATGACTTCCCGGACCTGATGGGGTGTAACCTCGGTTTTCAGCCGATTCGGATGTTTACGCCGTGGAGTCGGGTGAGAGCCGAGGGTAATGGAGCCCGGGTGTTTTCTCAAGCCCACCGGCCGGTGATCTTCGGCTCAAAAAAAGATCATGTCAGCTCTGGAACAGGATGCGTTGGCCGGTATTCAATTGTTTCAACTTTCCGTCCACCGGTGTAAGGCGTCCATGCGGAGCAATTCATGACCATGCTGCCATTCCGTGACAAGGACCTCCCTGGGGCTGAGCCGGAGCGTGCGCGCCGCGCCCCTGAGCTGAGCCACGAGCTGACCCACCTCCTCTTCGACGGAGAGGACCGGGCCCAGGTGCACGGTGCCTGGCGCGCACTGATCGCCAGGGACGACTTCCGGCACCGTTCCGTGCTGTCCACCGCCGAGCGCGTCCAGCTCTCGTACTCGCGGCTCGCCCTGGTCAACGACGCCGCCGGCGACGCCCGGGAGCTGGCTCTCGACCCGCGCCGGCTCGCGGCGCTGCATGAGTGGACCGGGGTCGTGGACAGCGGTCTGGGCACCCTGGCGGGCATCCACTACAACCTGTTCCTCGGCAGCCTCCTCGAACAGGACGGCGGCGCCGCCCCCCGCGACCTGTCCGACTTCACCTCGATGCGGCGTACGGGAACGTTCCTGTGCACCGAGGTGGACCACGGCAACGACGCCTCGGCGCTCCGGACCACCGCCGAATTCGACCGGGCGACCGGGGAGTTCATCCTGCACACGCCCACGCCGGGCGCGCAGAAGTTCATGCCGAACACCAGCCTGACCGGCGGCCCCAAGAGCGCCGTCGTGGCGGCGCGGCTGCTGATCGACGGCGAGGACCAGGGAATCTTCCTGTTCCTGACCCCGCTGAGCGACCACCGCGGCCATCGGCCCGGCGTGCATGTCCGGCGTCTCCCGGACCGTACCGGCACCCCCGTCGACCACTGCCTCACCTCCTTCGACCGGGTACGGCTGCCGCGTGAGGCGCTGCTCGAAGGGGAGCACGGCCGGCTCGACCGGGAAGGGAATCTGCACAGCAACCTGGGCAGCGCCCGCAAGCGGTTCCTGCACTCGATAGGGCGTGTCACCAGCGGAAAGCTCTGCATGAGCGGGGGCAGTGTCGGTGTGTCACGGGCGGCGCTGGTCATCGCCGTACGGCACGCCCACTCCCGGCACATCAGCGGGCCGAAGCTCGGTGAACGCGTCCCGCTGGTGGCGCACCGCAGCCATCACGGAAGGCTGCTGGACGCGATCGCGACGGCGTACGCCATGACCTTCCTCCACCGGGAGGTGGTGAACCGGTGGATCGCGCACACCCCGGAGAACCGGGCGGACACCGAACGCCTGGTCGCGATCGCCAAGGGATGGATCACCTGGCAGGCCCGCGCGATCGCCATCGAGTCCCGGGAGCGGTGCGGGGCGCAGGGGTTCTTTCCGGTCAACGGCCTGTCGGACCTGCCGCTGAACATAGAAGGCAGCATCACCGCGGAAGGCGACAACCTTGTCATCTGGGTGAAGGCCGCCTCCGAGATGGTCTTCAACCACCAGGCGGAGCGCCGCCCGGACACCGCGACGCCACTGGCCGAGAGATCGCTGAACGATCTCGGCTTCCTGCGTGATCTCCTCGCCCGGGTCGAGGCCGCCGCGCAGACGCGGGCGCGCGAGGCCCTGCGCGGAGGGCCGTCGGGGGACCCGCTCGGCCGGTGGAACGAGGCGTCCACCCCGGCCCTGGAGATGGTCTCGGCACATGCCTGCCTCCAGGCCGCCGACGCCTTCATCGCCGCCGCGGCCCGGACTGCCGACCCGATGGCGCGCAATCTGCTGGAGGATGTGTGCCTGTTGTTCCTGGTCCGTCAACTCGCCCCCCACACGGGGACGTTGCTCGCCGAGGGTGAGCTGACCGCCGATCACGTCCGGGCGTTCCACGAGACCGGCGACGCCCTGGTGGCCGGTCTGGCGCCTCATATGATGACGCTGGTGGACGCGTTCGACCTGCCCGCGGAGTTCCTCTCCGCCGTCCCGATCGCCAGTGGTGGCGGGATCGGTGACGAAGAGGACACCTGGTCCACCTGGAGCCTGCGCACCTCGGACCGGCACGAGGCCGCGGTACGGTGACGGCCGCCGGGCCGGGTGGGGGTGCTACCCCTTCCACCAGGCCAGGAAGCCGCTCCAGAACTTGCCCTTCGGCGTCGCGGTGTGCGGCTCCGGGGCCTGGGGGCCGCCGGGCGTACGGGCCGCGGGGCCGCCGGGTCCGGGGCGCGGCTGCACCTTCCGCTCGGGGGTGAAGCGGGCCGGCAGCGAGCCCAGCGCCCGGTGGAACGGACCGGGCCGGTAGACCAGGTCGTCCGGGGAGACCGCCAGCTCGATGTCGGGCAGGCCGTTGAGCAGCCTCTCGATGGCCTGCACCGATATCAGCAGCGCGGGATCCTTGGCGGGGCAGGCGTGCGGCCCGGCGCCCCAGGCGAGATGCGCGCGCTTGCTCAGCGTCTGCCGGCCCATGGAGAGATTCGGGTCCGTGTTGGCGGCAGCGAAGCTGATGAGCACCGGGTCCCAGGCGTCGAGCTTGACCCCGGACAGATCGACGTCCTGTACGGGGAAGTGCGTGGCCCAGTTGGCGATGGGGGCGCTGTTCCAGAGGATGTCGTTGATCGCGTCCTCGACCAGCAGGTTGCCGGAGTGCTCGCCGTCCGCGTACTTGTCGTCGGAGAGCAGGACCCGCAGCGAGTTGGAGATGAGATTCGACAGCGGCTCCGTGCCACCGCCGATGAGCTGGAGGATCTGCGGGATCATCTCCTCGTCGGTCAGCTTGACCGGATGCTGCATCAGCCACGAGGTGATGTCGTCGCCCGGCTGTGACCGCTTCAGCATCACCAGTTCGACCAGGGCCTCCTGGAGGACCTCGTTCGCCTTCGCCGCGTCGACCCCGTCGAAGATGCCGGAGATGCCGAACACCATACGGTCGCCCAGCTCACCGGGGCAGCCGAAGAGGTCGTTGAAGACGAGCAGGGGCAGCACCTGTGCGTACTCGCCGACCAGGTCGACCTTGCCGCGACCGCTGAACTGGCTGATCAGATAGGTGGCGGTGCGCTCCACCATGCGCGTCAGCCGGTGGGTGTCGATCCGCGCCAGACTGTCGGTCGCCGCCTGGCGGAGCCGCAAATGCTGCGCGCCGTCGGTGAGGAGGGGACCCGGCATGTACGCCATCATCGGCAGGACGGGGCTGTCCAGGGGCACCCGGCCCTCGTTGAGGGCGCGCCAGCGCCGCGAGTCCCGGACGAACATGTCGGGGTTCTGGAGCACATGGAGCGCCGCCGCGTAATCCGTGACGAGCGACGCCTCGACGCCCGGGGCCAGTTCCACGGGCGCGGCGGGACCGAAGTTCCGCATGTACGTGTAGTGCGTGGCCGGGTCCTTGACGAACTCCGGCGTGTACAGGGGAACTCCCCGGCCGCTGTTGTGCGCTGGGCAACCCGGTGGCGGTGCGGGGAACTCCGAAGGAGAATGCATCTGCCGAACTCCTAGTTGAGGCGTGACTGAAGGTAACGGACGAGAGTGATCAGGGCGTTCGCCGAGGAACGCTGGTCACGCGCGTCACAGTTGACCAGGGGGGTTTCCGGGAGCAGGTCGAGCGCTTCCCGTATCTCCTGGTCCGCGTGGTTCGGACGGTCGTCGAAACGGTTCACCGCGATCGCGTACGGGATCCCGTAGTGCTCGACGAGGTCCATCACGGGGAAGGACTCCTCCAGACGCTCCGGATCGACCAGGACCAGAGCCCCGAGGGCGCCCCGGGTCATGTCCTCCCACACCTGGACGAAGCGCTGCTGGCCCGGTGTGCCGAACAGGTAGAGGACCAGCCGGTCGCTGAGGGTGAGACGGCCGAAGTCCATCGCCACCGTCGTGGTGGTCTTGCCGGGGGTGCCCTTGAGGTCGTCGATCTCCTCGCCCGCCTGCGTCATCACCTCTTCGGTACGCAGCGGAGGGATCTCGGACATGGTCCCGATGAATGTCGTCTTGCCGACGGCGAAATGCCCGACCACAAGAATCTTCGCCGCGGTCTGTACCGACTCACGTAGATAGACACCGTCATCCAAAACGGGCTTGAAGGCCATTCAGCACCTCCTCAAGTATGTGCCGTTCGACCAGCTTCGCGGGAGGTATGGGGGCACGCGTGACGAGATGCCCCTCCTGCGTGAGATCGGACAGCAGGATTTTCACGACCCCGACGGGAAGCTGGGTGTGTCCGACTATCTCGGCGACGGAGAGATGACCGCCCGAGCACAACTCCAGAAGATCGCGCTTCTCAGGATCGAGATGTTCCGCTCTGGGGGCGTCCTGAGCCGTCGTGACCAGCGTGATCAGTGAGAACTCGTGGTCATCGAGCAGACTGCGGCCGTTGGTGATGACATACGGACGTACTAATTGCGGGGCTTCTGGTTCCTGATCCGGCTCTTCCGGTGTGGTCATGCTTTCGTGTCAGCAATCTCGCGAGGGGGACTGGTCAGGGCTTTGCCGAGCTGGCCGACGAGCTGCTGCATACGGAAGGTGATCTCGGCCATGTCCACCTCCGGTGTTGCCGAGACTCCGAGATAGGCGCCCTCGCCGGCCGAGATGAGGAAGGCCCAGCCGTGGTCGAACTCGACCACGGTCTGACGCCACTGGGCCCGGTTGTTCGGCGGGGTGCCGCAGAAGTCGGCCAGGGTGCGGCTCAGTGACTGCATACCGCTCATCGCGGCGGCGACGGTGTCGGCGTGGTCCTTGCCGACCTCCTTGGACCGGGCCATGAGCAGGCCGTCGGCGGAGACGAGAATCGCGTGACGCGCTTCGGGCACTTCCAGAGCACTGTCAAGCATCCATGACAGATCGTAATTCACTGATTCTCATGCCCTTCGCTGCTGGTGTTGTTGAAACGACGGCCGGATTGTGTTCCGCGCTGGAACGCGCCCATCACGGAAGCCGCCTGCTCACTGTCGCGAGCGGGCGCCTCCTCGTTCTCGGCGGACGGAACGATCGATATCGCGCCTCTGCGACGGCGTTTCGGGAGGCCGCCGAAGGTGGTCGAAGGGGCCGCCGGAGTCTCGTCGGGCGGCATCGGGGAGGACGCGGCCACGGTGGGGAACAACTCCTTGGGCTCGGGCTGGGGCGCGGTACGGGGCGTGGGCTTGCGCTCGGGCTGGGGCGCGGGCCTCGACTCGGGATCCGGCATGGCGGTGAGCAGCTCGTCGGGGAGCAGCACGACCGCGCGCACCCCACCGTAGGGCGAGGTGGAATCCACGGACACGGTGAAGCCGTACCGCGCGGCGAGTACGCCGATCACGGTGAAACCGAACTGCGGCGGATTGCCGAGACCGGAGACACCGGGCGAACGCTCGCTCGACAGAAGCTTCGCCGCCCTGCTCTTCTCCTCCTCGTTCATGCCCACACCGGCGTCGTCGACAATGATGCAGACGCCCTTGGGCACGGGCCGGATATTGATCTCGATGATCGTTTCCGGCGCGGAGTAACTGGTGGCGTTGTCGAGGAGTTCGGCGAGTGTGAGCGCGACGGGCTCCACGGCCCGGCTGACAATGGCGAAGTTGCTCTGGGCCCGGATTTCCACACGGGTGAAGTGGCGAATGCGGCCCTTGGCGCTGCGTACCACGTCGTAGAGCGACGCCGCGGTGCGCTGCCTGCCCAGCCATCCGTCGCAGAGAACGGCGATGGACTGCGCACGCCGGGCGAACTGCGAGTTCATGTGGTCGATGTCGAGGAGGTCCTGGAGAATCTGGAGTTCTCCGTACTTCTCCTGAAGCTTGGTGATCGCGAGCTGCTGCTCGCTCGCCAGACCCTGAAGCGTTCGCATCGCCGACTTCAGCGCGGTCTTGGTGTCCTCTTCCGCCCTGTCCTTGGCTTCTTCGACGGCCTCGGAGTAATGCTCCTCCAGGTTCGCGTAGTGCGCCTTGAGCTCCTGTTTCTCCTTTCTCAGCTCGACGATCGTCCTTCTGCCGCGAATGATCGCGGCCGCGGCGACAGGAGTACCGGCGATCAAACCCCAAACCGCTGGATCCTGGAAGTATTGCGTCATAAGGCTCTCTTCGGGCGAGTGGGCCACCGGGTGCTGAATGTCTGGAGTGTGCGTTGAAATGGGCTCGCGGTCACAGACAGACGGAATAGGCCGCGCACGCTCGCCTGCCGGACTGCCTCGAAAGGCCCGGCTAATGGCATAGTTCTCCCCGGGGTGGCGGATTTCTGGGCCGATGCGCTGACTTTCCTCAATGCCATAGCGGGTTTGGTGCCACTTGGCAAGCTTGGCGATCTTATCACCACGGCATGTGCCTCCGGCCAGGTCGTTCTGTTCTTTTTCTGGCATCTGACGGTAATTCAGCAGCGTTTCCCTTTTGGGGTCGTTGGGCATCGTTACGAGCGCGTCGTGAACCCCTCCGGCGTGGGAGCGTTGCCTGTCCTTGCGGCGAAATCTCCCATTTGCTCCATGGGTGGTCACGTGCCAGAGGCACATTCGTGGTGGCCCCGTGTCGACGAGGTGGGGAGCTCGTGCGGATGCGTGCGACCGTGTGTGACGGAGGTGTCGTTAGGGTGCGGGGAATGACTGACAGGTACAGGGATCCCGGCACACCCGACCGGCGCGGCGCCGCCCGCTATCTGTGGTGGCTGGCGACCAGTCAGCGCGGCCGCGTGGCGGCCGGCGCGTTCTGGGGCAGCGTCTGGATGGTCGGGCTCACCCTGTCGCCGTACCTGCTGTCGCGCGCGATCGACGACGGCCTCGAACCGGGCGACCGGCGCGCGCTGTGGGGCTGGGCCGGGGCGCTGCTCGCGGTCGGGGTGGCCAACGCGCTGGTGGGTATGGCACGCCACCGCACCATGACCCGGGTCCGGATGGACGCCACCTTCCGCACCGTACGCGTCGTGGTCCGCCAGGCGACCAGGCTCGGCGCGACACTGCCGCACCGGATCACGGCCGGAGAGGTCGTCACGATCGGCATCTCCGACGTCCTCACGATGAGCCAGTGCCTGACCGTGACCGGCCCCGGCGTCGGCGCGGTCCTCGCCTACGCCGCGATCGCCGGACTCCTGATGTCCGTGTCACCCGTCCTCGCCGCCGTCGTCCTGCTCGGCGTACCGCTGCTCGCGGTCGCGGTCGGCCCGCTGCTGGGGCGGTTGCAGGGCACGGAGAGCGCCTACCGCGAGCGGCAGGGCGCGCTGGCCGCGCGCTTCACCGACATCGTCGGCGGCCTGCGTGTTCTCGGCGGACTCGGCGGCAAGGACGTGTACGCGGCACGCTACCGCCGCGACTCCGCCCGGCTCAGGGACGAGGGGTACCGGGTCGGGGCGGTGACGAGCTGGATCTCCGCCTTCGGCCTCGGCCTGCCGGTGGTCTTCCTGGCCGCCGTGGTCTGGCTGGCGGCGCGGCTGGCCGCCCGGGGCGAGATCTCGCTCGGCGAACTGGTCGCGGTGTACGGCTACACGGCCGTCCTCGTCGTCCCCGTGGCGTTCTTCATCGAGGCCGGTTACGACCTCAGCCGCGGCCTGGTCTGCGCCCGGCGGGTCGTACGGTTCCTGGACCTGGAACCCGAACACACCGACACCGCGGCGACGGAGGGAGGCGCCGGCGCCCCGGAGCGGGCGCCCGCCTCGCCCGCCGCCCTGCGCGACCCCGCCTCCGGCGTCGAGGTGGCGCCCGGGAGACTCACGGTGCTCGTCGGCGCCCGCCCCTCGGACACCGCCGAGGTCGCCGACCGGCTGGGCCGGTTCACCGCCTCCGACGCGACCTGGGGCGGCGTACGGCTCGACCGGGTCCCGCTCCGCGAGGTCCGCGACCGCGTCCTCGTCGCCGACAACGAGGCCGACCTCTTCGCGGGCACCCTGCGCGACGCCGTCGAGGGCCGCTGGAGCCGCGAGGACGAGGCCGTCGAGGCCGCCGTCACCGCCGCGGCGGCCCAGGACATCGTCCTCGGCCTGCCGGAGGGACTCGGCTCGGACCTCCTCGGCCAGGGCCGCAACCTCTCCGGCGGCCAGCGCCAGCGCATACGGCTGGCACGGGCGCTGCTCGCCGACCCCGAGGTCCTGATCGCCGTGGAACCCACCTCGGCCGTCGACGCCCACACCGAAGCGGCCCTCGCCGCCGGAGTACGCGCCACCCGCTCGGGTCGCACCACCCTGGTCACCAGCACCTCGCCGCTGATGCTGGAACACGCGGACACCGTCCACTACCTGGTCGACGGCCGTACGGAAGCGGTCGGCACCCACCGGGAACTGCTCGCCGGACACCCGGGCTACCGCGCCCTCGTGTCACGCGGCACGGACGACGACGAGCCGGACCGGTACGAGGAGGCCGTGCGATGACCGTACCCGGGACGAGCACGACGAGCGGGCTGCCGGTCGCCGGTCCCCGGCAGGTACGCCGCGCCGCGCTCGGGCTGCTGCGCCAGGACGGACGCGCCTTCGCCGCCGCGATCGGCCTCAACGCCCTGGCGGCGGCGGCCGGGCTCGCCGGGCCCTGGCTGCTCGGCCGTATCGTCAACGCCGTCAGGGCCGGCGAGGGCGTGGCCACCGTCGACCGGTACGCGCTGATCCTCCTGGTCTGCGCGCTCGCACAGCTCCTGCTGGCGCGCTACGCCCGCTTCGTCGGACACCGCTTCGGCGAGCGGACCTCGGCCCGGATCCGCGAACAGTTCGTCGACCGGGCGCTCGGACTGCCCGCCTCGGTGGTGGAGCGCGCGGGCACCGGAGACCTGACGGCCCGTGGCACCGCCGATGTCACCCTCGTCGGCACCACCCTGCGCGACGCGGGCCCGGACATCTTCATCGCCGGGCTCCAGGTGCTGTTCATCCTGGGCGCGGTCGTCGTCCTGGCTCCGCCGCTCGGCGCCTGCGCCCTGCTCGGCCTGGTCCCCATCGTGTGCGCCACCCGCTGGTACCTGCGGCGCGCGCGCACCGCGTACCTGGCCGAGGGCGAGGCCAACTCGGCCCTGGCGGAGATCCTTTCGGCGACCGCGACCGGCGCGCGTACGGTCGAGGCGTTCGGACTCCAGCGGCGCCGCCTCGACGCCTGCGAGGAGGCCGTCGGCCGGTGCGGGCGCACCCGAACCAGGACCCTGTTCCTGCGCAGTGTCCTCTTCCCGTCGATCGACGCCTCGTACATCGTCCCGGTCGTGGCCGTGCTGCTGGCCGGCGGCGCACTGCACGACCGGGGCGCGGTGAGCCTCGGGGCCGTCGTCGCCTGCGCGCTGTACATGCGCCAGCTCGACCAGCCGCTCGACGAGATCCTGCGGTGGGTGGAGCAGATGCAGAGCAGCGGGGCGTCGTTCGCCCGGGTGGAGGGGCTGGGGACGGCCCCGGCGGAGAAGGGCGGGCCCGAGGGCGGCGGTCGTCCGGGGGACCACCGCGCCGAGGCCCGCGCCCCGCGGCCCCGGGTCCCGGCGGACGACCGGATCGAGGTCGCCGGAGTGCGGTACGCGTACGACGGCGGGCGCGATGTGCTGCGCGGGGTCGATCTGACCGTACGACCCGGTGAGCGGCTGGCCGTCGTCGGCCCGTCGGGCGCCGGCAAGTCCACCCTCGGCAGGCTGCTCGCGGGCATCGACACGCCACGCGAGGGGTCGGTGACCGTGGGGCGGGTACCGATCGCCGCGCTCGGCCCCGAGGAACTGCGCCGGCAGGTGGTCCTGGTCACCCAGGAGCACCATGTCTTCCTCGACAGCGTCCGGGACAATCTGCTGATCGCCGCGCCCACGGCCACGGACCCGCAGATCCGCGTCGCCCTCGCGGCGGTCGGCGCCGACTGGGTCGATGAACTCCCCGACGGCCTGGACACCCGGCCGGGCCCGGGCGAGACCTTCCTCGACGGTGCACGCGCACAGCAACTGGCCCTGGCGCGCGTGGTGTTGGCCGATCCGCATACATTGATCCTGGACGAGGCCACCGCACTCCTCGACCCGGCGACCGCGCGCCACGCGGAACGCGCGCTGGCGGCGGTCCTCGACGGCCGTACGGTCATCGCCATCGCCCACCGGCTCCAGACGGCACGCGACGCCGACCGGGTGGCCGTACTGGACGACGGCCGCCTCACCGAGCTGGGCACGCACGACGACCTGGTGGCCCGGGGCGGCGCGTACGCGGAGCTGTGGCGCTCGTGGCACGGGGATCCCCCCGGGTAGCGGCGGGCGCGGTGCCCGCGTGCGGCCCGCCGCGATGACGATCACATAGGTGCCGCACGTCCCTTGACAGTGGTTTTCGGCCGCGCCGATACTCAACGGCAACGTTCACGTGAACGTTCACGGTCCCCGAAAACGCTGTCGGCCAGAGCCCAGGAACCATCGCCGACAACGTTGTCAAGGTGGGCAGAACCGTCCACGGATCCCTCCCCCCGTCAGCGGGCAGATTCGGCGCCATGCCCTGGCCGAGTCGTGTCCGGAAAGCGAGTGCGAGCGCATGGAACACCGAACGATGTCCCGCAGGCGTCTGCTGGGCGCCTCCCTGGGGGGCGCGGGCGCCGCCCTGCTGGGCCTGTCGGGATGCGGGGCGGGCAGCGGCTCGGCCTCCGCGGGCACCGACCACCTCAGCATCTGGTACTGGAACGGAGCGCTGAGCGAGAAGCTGCTCGCCGCCTCCGCGCGAGCGGTACCCGGGGTGGCCGGGCTGAAGGTGAAGGGCGCGCCGATCGCCGGCGACTACAAGTCCAAGCTGCGCACCAGCATGGCGGCCCAGGCGTACGTACCGGACCTGGCCTGCGTGAACTCCGGCGTCTCGGAGTTCTTCCCGGACGAGGAGGAGTTCCTCGACCTGCGGGACCTCGGCGCGTCGGCCGTCGAGGACCAGTACCTGGAATGGAAGTGGAAGAGCGGCACCAGCCCGTCCGGCCGGCTGATCGGCTTCCCGCTCGACGCGGGCCCCACGGCGCTCTTCTACCGCCCGGACCTCTTCGCGAAGGCCGGACTGCCCACCGAGCCGGAGGAGGTCGCCGAATCCACCTCCACCTGGGAGAAGTACCTCTCGGCCGGCCGGACCCTCAAGGCCAAAGCGCCCGGCAGGCCCTTCCTGGTCTCCCAGATCAGCTACATCTTCCGGATGGTCCTGTACCAGAGCCCGCGCCAGTTCGTCGACGCGGACGACCGCTTCATCGGTGACCAGGAGCACGTCAAACACGCCTGGGACGTGGCCGTGGAGGCCCACCGGCAGGGGCTCAGCGCCGGGTTCCAGGACAACCAGCCCGACTACAACGCCGCGGTGAGCGGCGGCCGGGTCGCCACGCTGCTCAACGCGGTGTGGGGCATCAACGGCCTCAAGAACGTGGCGCCGAAGACCTCCGGCTCCTGGCGGCTCACCGCGATGCCGGCCGGGCCGACCAACTACGGCGGCTCGTACGTGGGCATCACCCGCTTCTGCCGCGACCCGGAAGGGGCGTTCGCCTTCCTGAAGTGGATGTTCGGTCCGGAGAACCAGTTGAAGAGCTATCAGGAGATGGCGCTCTTCCCCACCACCCCGGCCGTCTACACCACGTCCCAGATGCGCCGGCCCGACCCCTTCTTCGGCGGCCAGATCCCCGTCGACGTCTTCGGCCCGGCCGCCGAGAAGGCCCCGGTCACCTACTCCAGCCCCTACGAGGCGACCGCCAACACCCCTGTCTTCCAGGAGCTGACCAACGTGGAAACGCTCGGCAAGAACCCCGACCGGGCCTGGCGGGACGCCATGAACGCCGCCGAGACCGCCCTGTCCCAGCGGGGGGTGAGCTGACATGGCGACCGTGACGGAACAGGGCCGGCCCCCGGCGGCCGACCGCGGCAGGGCGACCGGCGGCCGACGGGAACGCGCCGGAGGCCCGCGCGGCCGGTGGCGGCGCCATCTGCCCTCGTACCTCGCCATCTCCCCGTACTACCTGCTCTTCGCCGTCTTCGGCGCCTTCCCGGTGTTCTTCTCGCTCTACCTCTCCTTCCAGGACTGGGACGGCATCGGTGACATGCGCTTCGTGGGGCTCCAGCAGTACTACTGGCTGCTCCACGACCCGGTGTTCTGGCACTCGATCCTCAACACCTTCGAGATCTGGTTCCTCTCCACGGTGCCGATGCTGTTCCTGTCCCTGGGGCTCGCCTTCCTGCTCCACTCGCAGGTGCGTTTCTCCGCCACGTACCGGGTCGCCTACTTCATCCCCAACGTCACCTCGATGGTCGCCATGACCATCGTCTTCGGTTCGGTCTTCGCGCAGACCGGCCTGGCCAACTCGCTGCTCAAGGGGATCGGGCTGGACGGTGTCGGCTGGCTCAGCTCCTCCCTCGGCATCAAGTCGGCGCTCTCCATCATGATCATCTGGCGGTGGGTCGGCTACAACGCCCTGATCTTCCTGGCCGGTCTCCAGGCCATCCCCACCGAACTCTTCGAGGCCGCCCGGGTCGACGGCGCGAACAGCCGCCAGCTCCTCTTCCGGGTCGTGGTCCCGCAGTTGCGGCCGGTGATCCTCTTCGCCGTCATCACGTCCACCATCAACGGCCTGCAGATCTTCACCGAGCCCCAGGTGCTCTTCTACTCGGACGACCCGGGATCCACCGGCGGTCCCGGCCAGGAAGGTATGACCATCGTGCTCTATCTGTGGCAGAGGTCCTTCAACGACCTCCAGTTCGGTTACGGCGCCGCGATGGGCTGGCTCCTGTTCGCGATCATCGCGCTCTTCGCGATCATCAACTGGCGGCTGGTGTCCGGCTCCGACCGCGACGACCGCCGCGGGATCAGCCCCCGCAAGGGGGCCCGCGATGGCCGCTGAACGTACGGACTCGCACGCCGGACTCACCATCGGCGCCGGCAGCAGGGCGGCCCGGATCTGGGTCAGGGTGGTGCTGCTCCTCGGGGTGCTCGTCTCGATGTTCCCCTTCTACTGGCTGGTGGTGATGGCCTCCGTCACCACCCAGGACATCCTGAGCTACCCGCCCAGGCTGGTGCCGGGCACCCAACTGCTGCACAACATGCAGGAGGTGATCCACCGCATCGACTTCTTCACCTCGCTGTTCAACACCGTCGTGGTCGCGGTGACCGGCACGGTGCTGGTGCTGTTCTTCGACTCCCTGGCCGCCTTCGCCTTCGCCAAGTACGACTTCCCGGCCAAGAAACTCCTCTTCGGCGCGCTGATGGCGACGTACATGATCCCCGCGCAGCTCTCGCTGGTGCCGCAGTTCGTCACCATGGCCGAGTTCGGGTGGGCCGGCACACTGAAGGCGCTGATCATCCCCGGCGCCGCCAACGCCTTCGGCATCTTCTGGATGCGGCAGTACGCGCAGAACTCGCTGCCCGACGAACTCCTCGACGCCGGACGGATCGACGGGGCCGGCTTCTTCCGGCTGTACGCGCAGATCGCGCTGCCGCTCTTCCGGCCCGCGCTGGCCTTCCTCGGCATCTTCACCTTCATCCAGATCTGGAACGACTACATCTGGCCGCTGGTCGTCCTGGTCAACCCCGACCGGCTCACCCTCCAGGTCGCCCTCGCCAACCTCAACGTCGCCTACAACACCGACTACGCGGTGGTGATGGCCGGGGCGCTGATGAGCGTCGTCCCGCTGATCGTCGTCTTCCTGATCGGTGCGCGGCACTTCCTGAGGGACCTCGCCGCCGGAGCCACCAAGATGTGACCGCGCGCGGAACCGGCCGACGGCGACCGGGACATGACCGGTTCGGCCCGTACGGGCCGCCCGGTTCCGGCGCCGTCGTCACCGGCTACAGTGCACAGCGCGTGGGCCGACTACCAGCAACGGGAGCCACGATCGACGAGCCTGAGGGCCCGCACCACCGGGCCACCATCCACGATGTCGCGCGACTGGCCGGGGTGTCACGCCAGACCGTCTCCCGGGCGGTCAACAACAAGGGGGAGATCGACCCGGCCACGAAGGCACGGGTGCTGGAGACCGCGCGCCTGCTGGACTACCGGCCGAGCCGGTTCGCACGGGGCCTGGTCCGCAAGGGGGCGGTGACGGCGGGCCTGGTGATCCCCGACCTGATGAACCCCTTCTTCCCCGAGGTGGCCGCCGGTGTGCTGGAGGCGGCCGAGCAGCGCGGCTGGCAGGTCGTGGTGTGGGACTCGCGCACCGACAACGCCAGGGAGCGGGAGGCCCTCGACGTGCTGTCCCATCAGGCGGACGCGGTCGTGGGCTACTTCAAGAACGAGGACGACATCCTCGCCCGGCACCTCGGCGGCGTACCGCTCGTCCTGCTGGAACGCGGCCCGCAGCAGACCCGGTTCGCCGCCGTGGGCATCGACGCGGCGGCGGGGCTGGAACAGGGCATCGCCCATCTGGTCCGTACGGGACACCGCAGGATCGGCATGCTGGACGGTGACCGCCCGGACGCCCCCGGCCCCCGCAGGGAGGCGTTCCTGACGCAGGTGCGCCGGCACGGGCTGCCCGTCGACGAGAGCTGGGTCGTACGCTGCCCCGACCACAGCGTCGCGGGCGGCGAGGCCGGGCTGGAACGGCTGCTGGGGATACGGCCCGAGGCCACCGCGGTCTTCGGCTTCAACGATCTGATCGCCGTCGGGGCGATACGCGCCGCCCGGCGCCACGGCCGGCGGGTACCGGACGACCTGGCCGTCATGGGCTTCGACGGGCTCTCCCTGGGCGAACTGGTCGAGCCCGCCCTGACCACCCTGGACCTCGACAAGCGGCAGCTCGGACGGCTGGCCGTCGAACAGGTGGCCAGGCTCCGCGCCGGCCAGGAACCCCTGAGCGGCGCGGACGCGTGGGTACGCCCCGAACTGGTGGTACGGGCCTCCGCCTAGGCCATGCCCGGCAGCGCCTCCGGGCCCGCTCAGACCACCGGTGCCGGAGGCGTCGGTGTGAGCTGGTCCGCCAGCCAGGTGGGGACGCCGCCCAGAAGGCGGAAGAGGCGGCCCGCCTCGGCGCGCAGCCGGGTGGCCTCCGGTTCGGGCTCCGCGTCGGCGAGGGCCGCCAGGGCCGGGGCCGTGCCCACCAGGTAGCCCAACTCCTCCCGGATACGGAGCGATTCACCGAAGCCGTGCCGCGCCTCGGCCAACTCACCGTCCCGCAGGGCCAGTCCGGCGAGATGGCGCCAGGTGAAGGAGAGCAGCAGCGTCTGTCCGTGCGCCGTCGCCGCGGCGTGCGCGCGGCGGTACGCGGCGCGCGCCGACTGGGGGGAGTCCGCGAGGTGTTCGGCGACCAGCCCGCGCCGGAAGTCCAGCAGGGCCCGGCCCGACGCCGTCGGGTCCAGCAGCGCCGCCGCCCGCCCCAGGGCCGAACGCGCCTCGTCCGCGCGGTCCCGCACCCCGAGGACGGTCGACGCGTAGGCGAGATGGCCGCGCTCGCACGCGGCGGCGCCCCGCTCGCGGTCCTCGCGGGCCGTGGCCTCCGCCGCGCGCAGCGCGTCCTCGGCCTCCGGCCAGCCGTCCCCGGTGAACAGGCAGCGCTCCACGAGCAGCGCGGCCCGCTGGAGCGCGGGGCCGGGGGAGTCGGCGTGGGGCGTCAGCAGGGCCGCCGCGTCGCTCCAGCAACCACGCGAGCGCAGCCGCCATACCGCGGTCTGGAGTGGGTCGTCACCAGCGGTGCTCGCGGAACCAGACATGGCGGTATACGCCACATTGCCCTCCCCTAGCGCGCCATTGTGCTGTGAGTGTGGACGCATCTCAGCATGGATCAGCACGCCGGGCCAATAGGTCAGGTGAAAGAATTCACAATCACCCGGGCGTCAGTGGTGGCGGGAAAGGCGCGCGGCCGGGGCCCCGGGCCCTGGGTTCCGGTCCGGCCGTACGCCCCCGGCCCAGCGGCCGGCACGGCTGCCACCTGGGGCGATCACCCCGTTCCACGGTGCGCCCGGCGACCGCCGGACACCGCGGCCCGGCCTCCGCTTCCGCCGGGCCCGACGGCTGAACTCTCCCTGGCCGTTCAGGGTGACGGCGGTCAACCGGATGCGACAGCGGGCACGGGCCATGTGGCGCGCGGAGGGCAGGGGCCGGGCGCGCCTCAGGTCATGCGCAACGCCAGGAAGAAGTCCAGCTTGTCCTCCAGGCGCGACAGGTCACGGCCCGTCAGTTGTTCGATCCGGCCCACCCGGTACCGCAGCGTGTTCACATGCAGATGCAGGCGCGCCGCGCAGCGCGTCCAGGAGCCGTCGCAGTCGAGAAACGCCTCCAGCGTGGCGATCAGCTCGGCGCGGTGGCGGCGGTCGTAGTCGCGCAGCGGGTCCAGCAGCCGCGCGGTGAAGGCCCGGCGCACGTCGTCGGGGACGAACGGCAGCAGCAGGACGTGCGAGGCCAGTTCGTGATGGCCCGCCGCGCTGACCCGGCCCGGCCGGGCCGCCGCCACGCGTCGGGCGTGCCGGGCCTCCTCCAGGGCGCCCCGCAGCCCCTCGGCCGAGTGCACCGCGGCGCTCACCCCGAGCGTCAGCCGGCCGCCGTCACCGAGCCCCGCGGCGAGCGGGGCCCGTACGGCGGCCAGCAGCGTGTCCGCGTGCAGCCGGGGATCCTCCGCCTCCGGACCGGCCGCCTCTGGGCGGGCTGCCTCCGGACCGGCCGCCGCCTCCGCGTCGTTCGGAGCCGCCCCCTGCGCCGGTGACGGCGGACGCGCGCCCTCCTCCGGCGTCGCCAGCGGTACCAGCGCGATCGCCTCGTCACCCATGTGGCCCACAGCGATACGGTCCGCCGAGTCGGCCCCCGCAGGCCCGCCCGCCGGGCTCGCCGCACCGGCCGCCCCCACCAGGATCTCCTCCAGCAGCGACCGCACCACCGCGGCGCCCGACACATCGTCCGCGCCGCCTCCAGCCGTCCCGCCGCCCCCGGCGGTCCCGCCCTCCCCGGCGCCGTCCTCCGTCCACGCGATCCGCGCCACGACGACCTGCCAGTGCGGCGCCGTACCGCTCAGCCCCGGCAGCAGGAGCGGCGCGGCCACCCGCAGCCGGGCGGCGATCTCCGCCGGGGCCGCGCCCGCCTGGACCAGCTCCAGCACCTCCTGGGCGAGCCGGCGCCGTACCGTACGGGCCGTGTCCCGCCGCTCGCGCTCGACCGCGATGAGCTGGGTGACGCCCTGGAGCAGATCGAGCCGGGCCTCCGGCCAGTCGCCCGCGTCCGCCTCGACCGCGAGCAGCCAGTCGGCCAGCGCCGCCCCGCGCGCCCCGGCCTCGCCCCGGCCCTGCGGACGGACCGGGAAGAGGGAGTACGCCGTACCGTCGACGGCCGTACGGTACGGACTCCGCAGGCCCGCGCGCACCGCGGAGAGATGGTCGCCGGCGAGCGCGGCGGCCCGCGCCACGGGCAGCGGCGCGCCCGCCCCCGCGATCTGCCGGCCGGTGGGGGAGAGCACCCAGGCGCGCAGATCGAGGTCCGAGCCGAGGAGGTCGAGGACCACCTCGGGGCCGCCGCCCGCCGGCCCCGAGGTCATCAGCCTGCGGTGCCGGTCGACGACCGCCGCCAGATCACCGGCGCGCTCCCCGGAGACCTGGCGGACCACATGCTCGGTGATGGTGGCGAACGCGACCTTCTCGTGCACCGCGAAGAGCGGCAGCCGGTGGCGGGCGCAGGCCTCGACCAGATCGGCGGGGATGTCGCCCAGCTCCGCCTCGCCCGCCGCGAGCCCGGCGACCCCGGCGCCCGCGAGGATACGGACGAACGGCTCCGAGTCCTCGGCCGCCCGACGCCAGGCGAGGCCGCTGAGGACCAGCTCGCCGCCCGAGAGATAACGGCTCGGATCGCGCAGGTCGGTGGTCATCACCCCGCGTACGGCCCGGTTCAGCTCGTCCTCGCCGCCGAGCAGCCGCAGCCCCAGCGCATCGGTCTCCAGCAGTGCGCGCAGCCGCATCGTGTCGCCGCCGATCTCTTTCCTCGTCCGCCGCCCAGGGGGCCGCTCCCGGAGCTGCCACCCCGACGGAAGTGTCTTACGTTTCGATGGGAAGACCCTTCGGTTACCTGTACCCCATCATTCGTTCGAATCTACAAGACTGAGTGGCGGACCAGCCAACTCCTTCATGGTTTCGGTGACTGCACCGGGTGCGACGGCGGCTTGTGTACTGGTGGGAGGCCGTACGGAGCTTCAGCCGCTCACGTGCCGCTCATGTGCCGCCCGCGTCACCCTGTGCCACTCATCCGTCATCCCTGTGCGAGGACCGGCCGCCCCGGCTCCGTCCCCGGCCCCGCCCCCAGCCGGTCCCGGCCCCGGCGACCACGATCGCGACGATCGGGAAGAGAGCCGTTCATGGACTTCCTTCGCCCCGGAAGCTGGGAGGAGGCGCTCGCCGCCAAGGCCGAGCACCCCGGCGCCGTCCCCATAGCGGGCGGCACCGACATCATGGTCGAGATCAACTTCGACCACCGGCGACCGGACCAGCTCCTGGACCTGAACCGGATCGACGCACTGCGCGACTGGGAGGTCGGCGCCGACGAGGTCGCGCTGGGCGCCTCCGTCCCGTACACGCACATCATGGAGCATCTGCGCGCCGAGCTGCCCGGCCTCGCGCTCGCCTCGCACACCGTCGCCTCCCCGCAGATCCGCAACCGCGGCGGCGTCGGCGGCAACCTCGGCACCGCCTCCCCGGCGGGCGACGCGCACCCGGCGCTGCTGGCGGCGGGCGCCGAGGTGGAGGCGGAGTCCGTACGCGGCTCCCGGCGCATCCCGATCGACGCCTTCTACACCGGGGTGAAGCGCAACGCGCTCGCGCCCGACGAACTCATCAGGGCCGTCCACATCAAGAAGGCCGACGGGCCGCAGCAGTACTCCAAGGTCGGCACGCGCAACGCGATGGTCATCGCCGTCTGCGCCTTCGGACTGGCGCTGCACCCGAAGACCCGTACGGTCGGAACGGGCATCGGCTCCGCCGCGCCCACCCCCGTCAGGGCCCGCGACGCCGAACTCTTCCTGAACGCGGCGCTCGACGAGGGCGGCTTCTGGGACAGCGGAAAGGCCATCACACCGTCGGTGGCGAAGCAGTTCGCCGACCTCGCCGCGGCGGCCTGCGACCCGATCGACGACGTCCGAGGCACCGCCGCGTACCGGCGGCGCGCGGTCGGCGTCCTGGCCCGCCGCCAGCTCGGCTGGGTCTGGGAACGGTACCGGGCCTCCGGCCACGGCCCCGGCGGACTCGAAGGAGCTGCGTGACCATGCGTGTCCAATTCACGGTCAACGGGCGCGAACAGACGGCGGACGACGTCTGGGAGGGCGAGAGCCTGCTCTACGTGCTGCGCGAACGGATGGGCCTGCCGGGCTCCAAGAACGCCTGTGAACAGGGTGAATGCGGTTCTTGTACGGTACGGCTCGACGGCGTCCCGGTCTGCGCCTGCCTGGTGGCGGCCGGGCAGGCCGAGGGGCGGGACATCCTCACCGTCGAGGGCCTGGCGGACCACGCCAGGGCACGCTCCGGCGCCGACAAGACATCCGGGGCCAACCTTGACGGGACCTCCGGATCCGGCGTCGACGAGACGCCCGGATCCGGCGAACTCTCTCCCGTCCAGCGGGCGTTCGTCGACGCGGGCGCGGTTCAGTGCGGCTTCTGCACCCCCGGCCTGCTGGTCGCCGCCGACGAGATGCTGGAGCGCAACCCCTCCCCGAGCGACGGGGACATCAGAGAAGCCCTCTCCGGCAATCTCTGCCGCTGCACGGGGTACGAGAAGATCCTGGACGCGGTCCGCCTCGCGGCCGCCCGGCAGGCCGCCCGCCAGGACGAGGCGGTGTGAAGGACATGACCACCACCGGCATACCCACCAGCCTCACCCAGGGCTCCAGGACCCGCGGCGGCATCGGCGAGTCGACCCTCCGCCCCGACGGCACCCTCAAGGTCACCGGCGAGTTCGCGTACGCCTCCGACCTGTGGCACGAGGACATGCTCTGGGGCCACACCCTGCGCTCCACCGTCGCCCACGCCGAGATCCGCTCCCTCGACATCTCCGAGGCCCTGGCCACCCCCGGCGTCCACGCCGTGCTGACGTACGAGGACCTCCCCGCCGCCGTCAAGCACTACGGCCTGGAGATCAAGGACACCCCCGTCCTCGCCCACGGCAAGGTCCGCCACCACGGCGAGCCGGTCGCCCTCGTCGCCGCCGACCACCCGGAGACCGCCCGCCGCGCCGCCGCGAAGATCAGGGTCGACTACGCCGAACTGCCCGTCGTCACCGACGAGGCGTCCGCGACCGGCCCCGGCGCCCCGCTGATCCACGAGCACCGCGCCGACCACTACGCGGGCCATGTCCCGCACCCCAACGTCCTGCACCGCCAGCCCGTCGTGCGCGGCGACGCCGCGCTGGCCGCCGGGCGCGCCGATGTGATCATCACCGGCGACTACGTCTTCGGCATGCAGGACCAGGCGTTCCTGGGGCCGGAGTCCGGCCTCGCCGTACCCGCCGAGGACGGCGGCGTCGACCTCTACGTCGCCACCCAGTGGCTGCACGCCGACCTCGCCCAGATGGCGCCCGTCCTCGGCCTGCCCGAGGACAAGGTCCGGATGACGCTCTCGGGCGTCGGCGGGGCCTTCGGCGGCCGTGAGGACATCTCGATGCAGATCCACGCCTGTCTGCTCGCGCTGCGCACCGGCAGGCCGGTGAAAATCGTCTACAACCGCTTCGAGTCCTTCTTCGGCCATGTCCACCGCCACCCCGCCAGGCTCCACTACGAGCACGGCGCGACCCGCGACGGCAAGCTCACCCACATGAAGTGCCGGATCGTGCTCGACGGCGGCGCGTACGCCTCGTCCTCCCCGGCCGTCGTCGGCAACGCGGCCTCCCTGTCCGCGGGACCGTACGCCGTGGACGACGTCGACATCGAAGCCCTCGCCCTCTACACCAACAACCCGCCCTGCGGCGCGATGCGCGGCTTCGGCGCCGTCCAGGCGTGCTTCGCGTACGAGGCGCAGATGGACAAGGTGGCCGCCGCGCTCGGCATGGACCCGGTGGAGTTCCGCCGGATCAACGCCATGGAGCAGGGCACCCTGCTGCCGACCGGCCAGCGCGTCGACTCCCCGGCGCCCGTCGCTGAACTGCTGCGCCGTGTCAAGGCCCGGCCGCTGCCGCCCGAGCGTCAGTGGCTCCTCGCGGGCGAGGAGGCGGACGTACGGGCGCTGCCCGGCGGCCTGTCGAACACCACGCACGGCGAGGGCGTGGTCCGCGGCGTCGGCTACGCGGTCGGCATCAAGAACGTCGGCTTCTCGGAGGGCTTCGACGACTACTCCACCGCGCGGGTACGGCTCGAAGTGGTGGGCGGGGTGGCCGTCGCCGCCGTGCACACAGCGATGGCCGAGGTCGGGCAGGGCGGGGTCACCGTCCACGCGCAGATCGCCCGTACCGAACTGGGCGTCGCACAGGTGACCATCGTCCCGGCGGACACCCGGGTCGGCTCGGCGGGCTCCACCTCCGCCTCCCGGCAGACCTATGTCACCGGCGGCGCCGTCAAGAACTCCTGCGAGCACGTCAGGGAACGGGTCCTGGAGATCGGCCGGCGCAGATTCGGCACGTACCACCCGGCCTGGGCCACGGCTGAGCTGCTGCTCGAAGGCGGCAAGGTCGTCACCGACGGCGGCGAGGTGCTGGCCGACCTGGTGGACGTCCTGGGGGACGAGGCGGTCGAGGTGGAGCGGGAGTGGCGGCACCGCCCGACCGAGGCGTTCGACCTCCGTACGGGACAGGGCGACGGCCATGTCCAGTACTCGTTCGCCGCGCACCGCGCCGTGGTGGAGGTCGACACGGAACTCGGGCTGGTCAAGGTGGTCGAACTGGCCGTCGCGCAGGACGTCGGCAAGGCGCTCAACCCGCTCTCCGTCCTCGGCCAGATCCACGGCGGCTCCACCCAGGGCCTGGGCGTCGCGGTGATGGAGGAGATCATCGTGGACCCCGTCACGGCGAAGGTGCGCAACCCGTCCTTCACCGACTACCTGATCCCCACGATCCTCGACACGCCGACCATGCCCGTCGACATCCTGGAACTGGCCGACGACCACGCGCCGTACGGACTGCGCGGCGTCGGCGAGGCGCCGACCCTCTCGTCCACACCCGCGGTGCTCGCCGCGATCAGGGCGGCGACGGGTCTGGAGCTGAACCGGACGCCCGTACGGCCGGAACACCTCACCGGCACCTGACCGTCACGCGCACCTGACCGTCACGCACCTGACCGCCACCGGCACTCGATCACCTGAGGAGACCGACATGCTGGACATCGCGAAGGAGCTGCACCGGTGGGTCGGGCAGGGCCGTGACATCGCCGTCGCCACGGTGGTGGGCGTCGGCGGCAGCGCGCCCCGGCAGCCGGGGGCCGCGCTCGCCGTCGACGGCGACGGCGCGGCGATCGGCTCGGTCTCCGGCGGCTGTGTGGAGGGCGCCGTGTACGAGCTGTGCCGGGGCGTGCTCCGCGACGGCGGCACGGTCCTGGAGCGGTTCGGCCACAGCGACGACGACGCCTTCGCCGCCGGACTCACCTGCGGCGGCTCCATCGACGTCCTGGTGACCCCGCTCCGGCCCGGCACCCCGCTCGGCGCGGTGCTCGCCGGAGCCCTCGCCGCCGCCGCGCACGGGGAGCCCACGGCGCTCGCACGGATCACCGAGGGCCCGGCCGAACTCCTCGGCCGGGCCCTGCTCGTACGCCCCGACGGCTCGTACGAGGGCGGCTTCGGCGGCCATCGGGACCTGGACCGTACGGTGGCCGAGGAGGCGCGCGCCCTGCTGGACACCGGCGGTACGGGCCAGGTCCTGATCGGCGAACGGGGATCGCGGTGCGGACGGCCGCTGACGCTGCTGGTCGAGACGTGCGCCGAACCCCCACGCATGATCGTCTTCGGGGCCGTCGACTTCGCCGCCGCGCTGGTCGCCGCGGGCAAGTTCCTCGGCTACCACGTGACGGTCTGCGACGCACGGCCCGTCTTCGCCACGCGCGCCCGCTTTCCCGCCGCCGACGAGGTCGTGGTGGACTGGCCGCACCGCTATCTGGCCGGGACCGCCGTCGACGGTCGTACGGTGCTCTGCGTGCTCACGCACGACGCCAAGTTCGATGTGCCGCTGCTGGAGGTGGCGTTGCGGCTGCCCGTCGCCTTCGTCGGCGCGATGGGGTCGCGGCGGACCCACGAGGACCGTGAGCGGCGGCTGCGCGAGGCCGGTCTCACCGGCGCCGAACTGGCCGGGCTGCACTCGCCGATCGGCCTGGACCTCGGCGCCCGTACACCCGAGGAGACCGCGCTCTCCATCGCGGCGGAGATCGTCGCCGCCCGGCGCGGCGGCAGCGGCGCCTCCCTGACGGGCGCGCGTACGCCGATCCACCACGACGCGACGCGGACACCGCGGCGCCGGATCGGTTCCGCCGCCGGTATGTGACGGGCGGGGAGGAGCCGCTGAGATCCCCTCCTTTCCGAGTGTCACGGATTCGGATTCACTTTGAAGTGGGTTGACCGGCAAGGGTGGGCGGCATTTTCCCTTAGACTGGGCCGCGTCTCAGGAACCCCGGGAATGGATTAACCGCATGGCTCAGATTGCTTGGAAGGGCGCGAGGAACGCGCGAGTCAAGAACCCCGTAGCGCCCAAGTTTTCGGCAAATCCGCGATTGGCGGAGATGCCCCGTGACAACTTCGAACACGATGCGGTCATCAGGGGGGTGAGGTACGACGGGACCAGCCTCGTCGGCCTCTCGGTCGAAGCCCTCGAAGCCGAGGGGTGCAGCTTCGAGAGTGTCCGCTTCACCGGCACTGACCTGCGGCAAACCCAGTTCAGCGACTCGCGGTTCGAGACCTGCGACTTCGCCCAGCTGGTCACGCAGGACGTCTCGCTCATCCGCTGTCACATCACCGGAAGCCGCATCACCGGAGCCTCATGGAAATCCGGAACGTTCCGTGACGTGCGCATCGAAGGGTGTCAGATCAGCCCTGCGATGTACCGGCACATGAAGCTCTACAGCGTCGTATTCAGTGATTGCAAAATGATCGGAGCCGACTTTCAGGCAGCCGAAATGAACAACGTGCGCTTCGAAAACTGCGACCTCACCGGAGCGCAGTTCGCAAACGCCAAAACGGGCGTCGTCCGCTTCGAGAATTGCACCCTCATCGACGTAGGCGGCGGCGCCAGTCTCAAGGGGGCGACGGTGCAAGGCCCAGGGTCGATGGAGCTGGCCCTGAGCCTTGCCCGCGAAGCGGGAATCCTGTTCGAGCCGTAGGCCGTCAAGCAGCGACCGGCAGGTAGCCCGCGTACTCCGGACTGGAGATTGTGCGGGCTACCACCTCGAAGTCGATGCTCTCGCCGAAGGCACACAGCTCATCGAGCAACATCCGCCCGTACGCGGTGAAGTGCTCGCGCTGCTTCTTCAGGTCCGCGCACGCGTCCCGGAGCGAAGCCGTGTAGAGGTCTACGAGAGTCGTCCTGTCCTGGTGGTGCTCCATGAACATCAGGGGCACGGTCACGACGGCGGCGTGGAACGCCTTGTCGAGTGGCCTGCGCCGGCCGATCTTCACCGCCGACAGGGCGCGGAACCGGTCCGCATCGAGTTCACGCGAGGACAGGGCGAAGGTCCCGTACACCATGTCGCCCACGAAGAGGTTCAGGTGCATCGCCTCGTGGACGAGACACATCGCGTAGTCGAGGACACCCCACTTATCGCCAGGGCTCATGACCACGACGCCTGGGAGCCGTGAGGCCGAGCCGCCACCGTCGGCGCCGCTGTTGACGATCACGAGGTCCGTGACGAGGAGGTCGACCATCAGGTGGAGACCGGGGCCGATCTCCCAGCACAGGAAGCACGGGCAGCGTTGGGTGCTCGGCTGCGGGGATTCCGCAAGGACGCGGGGTTCTCCAGCGGCCGGGCATTCGCTGCTGCCACCAGGTGGCAAGTCGAAGGTCTCCCGGATCGAGAACGGCAAGCAGGCTGCCAGCGAAGCTGGCATACGCACCTGGTGTGAGAGGACGAACACCCAGGAGCAGGTTGCCGACCTGATTGCCACGGTCCGCCACATCGACGAACTGTGGCTGGAGTGGCGCCGACAGTTCCAGGACGGTGCTGAGAAGCGCCAGGCCAAGGCTCTGCCGGTCTACTCCAAGACCAAGGTCTTCCGGGTCTGGCACCCGACCCTCATCTGGGGGACTCTCCAGACCGCGGAGTACGCCGCGGAGACGTTCAAGCAAGTCATCGAGTTCTTCGAGATCCCGGACGATACCGAAGTGGCCACGGCCAAGCGGCTCGAACGACAGAGGTACCTGACCCAGGGCAACCGCATTTTCAACGTCCTGCTCGCCGAGCAGGCCCTGTACTCCAACTTCGGCGGTCCGGAGGTGATGAGAGGACAGCTGGACCGCCTGCTGGCGGTCATAGGGCTCCCACGGCTCAGCCTGGGCTTCATCCCTCGCTCCGCTCCACTGAGCATCTGGCCCGGCAACTCTTTTCAATATTCGACGACAAGCTTGTCCTCGTCGAGACCTACTCCGCCGAATTCTCCGTGACTCAACCTCGGGAGATCGCGCTTTATGGCAAGGCTTTCGCCACCCTGAAGCGATCAGCGATGTACGGAAAGGCGGCGAGAGACCTGATTCTGAACGCCAGCCACCACTTCGAGCAGATGGAATCTGTTTAGAGAGGCAAATTTATGGCGGAAATTATGAACTGGCGTACGGGTACGTACACGAAGAGCGATTCTTGCCGGTCGTTGCGGACCACGTACGAGATCTTGAGACCACGAGCAGCCCATGGCACGCTCATGCCGCATGATCGATGAATTCGCGAAAGACAACCTGCACGGGAGACTGCGGCGGGACCCCGGCCACGGCCAGGCCGGCGAGGAGAGCGGCGTTCTCGCGCAGGGTGCGCGCGAGCCGCGCCGCGCTTTCGGCGCGTTCGGCACCGGGGACGCGGGCCCAGGCGCGGGAGGCGGCGTGCGCCCGCGCCACGGTGGCCTCGATCCACGCCGCATCCCACGCCTCGTAGGTGGCTGTCGGCTTCCCGGTGGCAGGGCCGACCGTCGGACATCGCGTGCGGTCTTGGCGGCTTCCATCGCTTCCTTCGCTATCCCGACGACCTTCTCCTGGGGTGGATGTAGTCGGTGTCCTCCAGTCGCTGCTTGAGTTGAGCCACATCCCGCCCGGACGCCTGTATTTTCGACAGTCAGAAGATGGTCAGTAGGGGAGAGGAAAGGAAGTAATCGAAGTCTCCGATCTCGAACAGGCAAACAGTGAAGAACTCCGGAGATTTTTGGGGGTTCATCTCCCAATGTCCAACTGACCTTTTTCCTGCGGTGCGCCCGTCCGCTCCCTCTAGTTTGATACTAGTTCCGTTTGTGTGAAATCTGATCGCTGACGAGTCGGAGAGCTTTACCTCGAAGAGTCTTTTGCTCGGCCGCAGGCCCCCGCCGGCCCTTATCTGGCAACGGTTTCCGTCGATGGTTCCATTGACTCCGCTTCTCAGGCGGCTTCTTGCTGGATAGCCAGGGGCTGCGATTTCCTCGATCGTCATCCGAATCTCTCCATTGAGAAGAAGCCTCCAGTCCTCATGCTTGTTTGCCAGTGCGTCCGGTGATTTACCTCTGGACGGGGAGCGAATCAGACTTACTATCCCGATAGGGGTTTCCGCGGAGGCGTAGCAACGCTCCTCTCGTGCTGGCTCCGAGTATTCCAGCAATGACGAATGAAGTTTTCGTGCGATTTTGAATCTCAAATCTTCCTCAACCCCGGAATGTTCGCCGTCGGCTCCGCGCGTTATTTTCGGTGCGGAGCCGACGGCGAACCCAGTCCTATTCCAGAAAGGCTCTGTTTTGTGGTTTCCGTGCAGGGTGCCTCGCGTAAGGAACCCTTGAAGTGCTAATTGGTGGTTTCACCTGCGGATTTTTCCCCAGATTTGCCCTATATAATAGCCTGCCGGACCCTTGCCTGTCAGTTGCCTGAATGCCCCTTGGAAGCCTCCTCGGGTCAGGGAGCCAGCCAGATATCCGACCGATTCTGGCCCTGTGGTTTGATGTCCGTATGCTTTGTCTATGGCTAGATTGGTCGGTGTGCCGATTAGCGCTGCAGTCACTGCTCCAGCAATTACGACGCATCCCAGTCCAGCGGTTCCCGCGCATGCGGCAACGGCTGCGAGGCCTGCCAGCGTGCCTACACCGATGTTAGCTGCTGTCTGTGTTAGAAATCTATTGCTGGTAACTTTGGAAACCGTCGAATTGATTCTCCGGTTTATGCTTCCGAAGATTCCATCCTTTTTGCGTCGTTCCGCTTCTGCTTTTTGTCGGGCAGCTTTGGCTGCTTGAGCCTGTGCTGCCGCCTTGGCTCTTGCCTGTGCCGCGGCTTGTGCTTGGACGGCTGCATTGGCTGCGGCTTGGGCTTTGGCTTGCTGGGGTGATTTGTAGCCCGAGGTGCTGATGGCTTTGCCGCTTTTATTGATATATGGGCCGAGTTCGTAGCGGTTGCCGGTGGAGGCGTTGGTGACGTAGCGGGTGGGGTTGTTTTTGCTGGTGCCGGTTCCGCCGATGGGGTAGCCGTTGCCGCAGAGGTCGGCTGGGCAGAGGCCGGTGGGGTCGGATTGGGTGATGGGGTTGTTGTGGGCGTAGCTGTAGGCGTTCATCTGGGCGGGTGTGTTGATGTCGATGACGGGGTCGACGGAGAGGAAGCGGCCCAGGGCCGGGTCGTATTCTCGGGCGCCGAGGTGGGTGAGGCCGGTGGGGTCGTTGGTGCCGCCGACGAAGCCGCGGGTGCCGGGGAACTGTTCGGCCTGTTCGGTGCGGGTCTGGCCGAAGGGGAGCTGTTTGCGGCGGGTGACGGCGAGGCTGGTCATGGCGATCGCGGCCATCGCGGTGCCCTGGTGGTCGGGGAGGAGGAAGGAGAAGCCCTTGCTGGTGCGGACGGCGACGGTTTCGCTGCCGTGGGTGTAGTAGCGGACGGCTTCCTTGGTTCCCGTGCTGGTGGCTTTGAGTTCGTTGCCGCCGGGGAGGGTGAGGGTCTGGCTGCCGTCGGCGTCCTTGGTGATCATGCGGTTGCCGTCGGCGTCGTAGAGGTAGCTGGTGGTCTTGCCGGCTTCGGTGAGGGTGGCGAGGTGTCCTTCGGAGTCCCAGGTCAGTTTCTGGGTCCGGGTTCCGACAGCGCGTTGGGTGGTGTTGCCTGCCTTGTCGTAGGTGAAGCTGCTTGTCTGCCCGTTGTTGGCGCCGCCCTGGACACTGGCCTGCTGTACGGCGTGAGGCAGGCCGGTCTTGGCTGCGGGATGTGTGTAGGTGGTGGTGGCGTCCGTGCTGGTTTGTGTGCTGGTGGCGTGGTCGACGAGTTTGGTGCGGTTGCCGAGGGTGTCGTAGCTGTAGGTCTGCCAGTAGGCGTCCGGTCCGCCGACGGTGGCCGTCGTGGGGGCCGTGGCGCAGTTGGTCTTGGCGGTCCATGCTTCGCCGAGCCGGCCCAGGATGTCGGTGGTGAAGCACTGGGTGTCGACGGTCTTGGCAGTGTCCTGGCCGCTGGCGGTAGTGATGCCGGTGACGTTACCTGCGGGGTCGTAGGCGTAGGTGGTGTCGTCGATGCGCTGGGGGGCGAGGTCGCGGTCGGTGGTCTGGCGGGTCATCCGGCCGGTGTGCTCGTCGTAGACCTGGGACCTGTAGACCTTCTTGCCGAGCGTTCCGTATTCGGTGCGCACGGGCCGTGAGAAGACATCATGGGCGGTGGAGTTGACCAGGGTGATGGATCCGGCGGTGGTCTTCTGGGGGAGGTTGCCCTCGCTGTAGACGGTGGTCTGGCGCTCGCTCGGCAGATCACCCACGGCGGGGTGCTTGATCCATTCCTGCTGGCCAGTGTACGTGTTGTAGCCGAACGTCCACGTGTACGTGCCCGCGAGCGTTCCCGCCTCGGCGGGGACGGTGAGGGTGCTGGAGAGGGGCTCGTAGCTGTCGTTGTAGGAGTCCGTGGCAGTGCGGTACTCCTTGCCGGCGATGAAGCGGCTGCTGCTGGCCGGCTGGCCCTTGGCGATGGTGTCGTAGGTCCACTTCGCCAGGACCGTGCTGCCCTGCTTGGCATCAATCTGACGGCCCAGCGGGTCGTAACTGGTGGTCAGGGTGATGCCACGGGCATCGGTGGTCGAGGTGGCCTGGCCGAGCTTGTCGTAGACCGTGGTCGTGGCGCCCTTGTCGGGGTCGTCGGTCCTGGTCTGCTGGCCGCGGTTGTCGAAGGTGTAGGTCCAGGTGTTGCCGGCCGGGTCGGTCACCGCGGTGGGCTCGTTGTACTTGCCGTACGTATAGCTGGTCTTCTGCGACGTCGTGCGCTGCGTGTTGGTGTATTCGAGCCGTTCTGTGGTCCGGCCGCGGGCGTCGGTGACGACCGTGGTGGCGGTACCGCCCTTGGGCGGTATCACCGTGGTCCGGTCACCGTCGTAGACGCTGCTGGTGCGCCACTCCTCGTCGCCGAACGTGCGGGAGATCGCGGCGGTGACCCGGCCGGCCCCGTCGTAGAGGTTCTCGGTGGCGGCGGGGATCTTGTTGTCGGTGCCGGTCACCAGGGACTTCGAGGGTGCGCCGGTGGCGTAGTAGGGGGAGTAGGTCTTCCAGGTGAAGCCACGGGTGTCGTACAGCGTCTCGGTGATGACGCTGTCCTTGGTGCCGATGGCCGGGGCCTGGGTTTCCCTTTCCCGCAGCAGACCGTCGTAGAGGGTGTAAGAGGTGGAGTAGGTGCCGTCGAACTCCAGGGTCTTGGCCGCAACGGAGTTGGCGACGGTCTTGGAGATCGTGTAAGTGAATTCTGCGGAAGGCTGGGCGGCGTGATCGGCTTTGGGCCAGCCGGGGTTCCATACCTTCAGCACGCGGCCCAGTCCGTCGCGTACGGCCTCGGTCCGTTTGCCGTTGGCGTCCACGTTGGCGGCGGCGACGCCTCGTGCGGGGTCGTACTCCACCGTCGCCGTGTGGCCCAGAGCGTTCGTCTCGCGCTTCGATGTCGGGGGTTCGATGGTGGCCGGGGTGTAGGCGGTGGTGGTCTTGTTGCCGTCGGCGTCTGCGGTGGTGAGTTCCCGGCCGTGTTGGTCGTAGCTGGTGGTGGCGGTGGTCAGGTAGCCGGTGCCGACCGCGTCCTGCTCGTCGAGACGGGTCTCGTCCCCCTTTGCCGGAGGGGTGGTGATGCTGGTGGCGTCGTCGTAGTAGTACCGCGCCAGCGAGATCAGATCGGCGGGCAGCGACGGCGTGGTGTCGCAGGCCTTCGCGACCGCCTTGACCTCGGCCGGCAGCGTCAGCAGGTTCTTCTCGGTGTTCTGCGCGTAGCTGGTGGTGGTGCACTCCTCGTCACCGGTCTTCGCGGTGTCACCGAGCCGGGACTCGGTGAGGACCTGGCCGTAGGTGTCGAAGGTGCGCTCCGTCTTCGTGTTCCGCCAGGCGGCGTCCACTGCGGTTCGGGTCTTCTCCGAGGTGATGCCGGTGGCGTACGCCTTCACCGCGGGCAGCCCCTCCGAACGGGACTCGGTCGCGGTGGCAGCCGACATCCACGGCTCGTAGCTCGTCGCGGCGATCAGCTTGCCGCTGTCTCCGTCGAACGTCGCCTCTTCCCGGGTCATCCCGGCAAAGGGAGGACGGTCGGTGACGGCGATACCTTCCTGGTCCTTGACCTGGGCGCCGTCGATACCGCGGAAGTAGCGGTACTCCTTCAGCGTCCGCTTGTCGGCGCCTGCGCCGGTGCGGACCTGCAGGCGTCCGTAGCCCTTGCGGTCGTCGTAGGTGAGGTGCTTGACCTTGGTGAACTCGTCGTCCTTGGACTTGGTCCAGGCCAGACCGTCGAGGTAGGAGTAGTCGGTCTGCTTGACCGGTGCTCCGCCGGTGTTGTCGGACTCCAGGACTTGGGTGACCACGTAGGAGTGGAACCAGTCCAGGTAGGGCTCGTAGTCGGCTGCAGGTGCGTCCGGAGGGGACCACATGACGGGATAGCAGCGGCGGGTGTTCGAGGCGGGGGAGGGGACGTCACCGGCTTTGCAGTCGGCGGCCGAGTAGGTGATGCCGATGGTGCCGCCGGTCTCGGTGTCGATGCCGTAGACGCGGTAGCGTACGAGGGGTGGTATGGGGTCGGCGTTGCCGCCGGTGGTGGCTCCTTCGACGCGGTTGGCCAGTTGCTGGCCCTTGAAGGTGACCGCGGGCAGCGTGACGTCGCCGGTTCCGGTGTGGCCGGTGTGGGTGATCGACTTCAGCCAGAGGGCGGGGTCGGTGCCGTCACCGGTGGAAGGAAAGTCGTGGGCCAGCTTCCACGTGTCGACGGCCTGGTAGGCGCCACCGGTCAGGACCGAGGTGTCGACCTGGGTGAGCCGCTTGCGGCTCCAGTACGAGGGCGAGTAGCGGTCCTTGCATTCGGTGTCTGAGGCGCAGTACTGGTCGAACGGTACGTCGGGCCAGTTCTTCGCGTTGGTCTTGTCGAAGGTGCCGCAGTTGCTCAGGCAGCGCTCGGCGACGGTGAAGTCGACCTTGCCGGCGGCCTTCTTGCCGTACATGGTGTTCGAACGCAGGCCGTACTCGATGCTCTTGAGGTAGCCCCCGCGCGTGTAGCTGGTGGCGGTGGATGCGCCGGTGGTGTCGTTGACGTTGCGGCCGTAGGAGTTGGTCTCCTTCTCCCAGTAGTAGGCCATGGCGTCGGAGTGCGGGTCCACGACGTAGTCGAGGTTCCAGCGCCAGGCCTGCTGGCACCAGGAGTCCTTGAATGCGGTGGCGTGGCAGGGCTCACCGCTCTGGTTGCCGAAGACCGGCACGGTCCAGGTGGAGTTGGTCTCCGGCTTGCCCTCGACCCATCCGGGCAGCCGGTTGTAGCCGAAGTAGTAACGGGTGCCGTCGGGAGTCGTCACCCGCCAGTACTCTCCATCGTTGTCGCCGTTGCCCCGGCCGCTACTGGTGAGCTTGACCGCCTTGGTGCCGTCGTCGCCCTCCAGATGCCACTCGCCCTCGGGATCGTCCTTGACGGAGTCGTCCTTGACGAGCACGGTGGTCTGCCCGCCGAGATTGAGGACGGCGTTGTCCTTCTTCCAGCACTGGTCACCGACCTTGCCGGTGGCGTTGCTGCTCTTGGTGTCGTCGGTGCAGGCGATGTACCGGCGCTCGATGTAGCCGGGCTCCATGGACCAGCCGTCACCGATCCAGTTCGCCTGGTTGTTGGTCGCCGCCGTGCGGCCGTCCACTGACTGGGAAGAGTAGGACAAAGACACATCGGGCTGCAGCCCGCCGGGCACCTCGGGGGCGTTGATATCGTAGGTCCAGGCGAAACCACCGTTGCTTCCACCGGCCGACCAGGAGGCCGACGGGGCGAGCGAGGTGGCCTTGAAATCGCCGGACGCGCCGGACGCGGCCGCCGTGACCGCCAGAAGGACGGACTGCCTGCTTGCCGACAGTCCCGTGGCCGAGCGCTCGGAGGCAGCGGCCCTGCCGACCGGAGTGGTCTCCTGCTTGTTTCCGGGAGCCGCAGCAGGAAGGGTGACCGGGGCTGACACGCTTGCCTGCTTGGTGTCATTGACCGTTGGCAGCATTTTGCCCCTGCCGCATCCCTTGGCCTGCGGCGTGGTCAGGGCACAGGCAGGCAGTTGCTGCAGTGTCAAGCGCGATGCCCAGTCGCCGCCGAAAGAATGCCGGAAGCCGCTGTAGTCGATCTTCACACTGACCGACCCTGCGGAGCCGCCCACGGGCTCGACGGCCACAAGGACCCCGTCGACCCCCAGAACCTGTGCTGCCTTCTGATCCAGCACCTGCACCTGCACCTGCTCAGGCCCCTCAGCGCCGGACCGCTTGGCAGCAGATCGCGCCAACTGCACGGGCAGGGAACCCGTACGGCCCTGGCTCGCCCCGCTCCGCGGCACCGACATCCGGGTGGTGCCAGCCTTCGGCAAGACACTCTTCGTGTTCTTCTCAGACTGCTGCGCGGTTTGGTCCGGACGGGCGAGCGCGTGCTTTGCGACCGCGGAATTAGGGACCGGGTCTGGCTTTTTCAGGTTCAGCAGGTCCAGCTCGGCCGCGGCAGCCACCGGGCCTCCGAGCAGACCTACCACCAGGTAGGCCACAAGTGACAGCGCGACCCAACGGACAGCGCGCACAGGTCTGTTGACCGTGTGCGTGGAACGGCGAAATGGCTTCGCCCATAGACCTGGCACCGATTCCCCCCACGGGAAGTTCACAAGTATGAAGATCAGTCAGGGACCCTAGCAGCATGTAATGGAACGGTAAACAGCAGATCCCCCGGTGGTGATGCAAAGGCGGGGATGGGTGGAGGTGGAATCAAGTGGTGCGTTCATGTCTGCGAAAGGCGCCGAGATGGAGGGGGTGCCCAGTGATCTACAGGATCGGCCTGACCTGTAGGTAGTCACCGTCGCGATAGAGGTAAAAACGGAGGGTAATTGAACTTATGAGACATTTCACCCCCTTTATTCTCTTTGTCTTCAATTCGGCAAGAGATTCCAAGGGTGGTGCTCCGTGGTCCATTCATGCCTCGGGGGGACCGGGGTTATATGGTGCGCGAAATGACGTGCGCGAACCGAAAAGGAAGTGTGATGAGAGTTCACCGGAAGAGACCGAAACTTGCGGCTCCGCGGCGTGTCGGCCTTGCCCTAGCGCTCGCGCTGTCGATGGTCACTGTGCTCATAACCACGTACCCCGTAAACGCAGTTGAGGCAAAGACGGGAGCGTCAGAGGTCTCGGAAACCACTGCCGAGGCCAAGGCCCTCGCCCGGGCGGCCGAGTCCGGTGAGCCTGTCGAGGTGCTCTCGCAGCGCACCGAGGCGTCCCAGGTCTTCGCCAACCCGTCAGGAACCTTCACCGAGGAACGGTTCGCCACTGCCCAGTGGGCCCGCAAGGGCAACCGGCTGGTGGACATCGACACCAGCCTGCGGCGCGGCCCGGACGGAACGATCACTCCCGTGGCCACCGGCGTGGGACTCGAATTCTCCAGTGGCGGCGGGGGGCCACTGGCCACCATCACCCGTGACGGACGCAGCATCTCCCTGTCCTGGCCCACGCCCTTGCCCGAACCGTTGATCGCGGACGACACCGTCACCTACCCGGACGTGCTGCCCGACGTGGACCTGAGGTTGCGCGCCGGCGCCTCGGGCTTCGCCCAGCTCCTGGTCGTCAAGACGCCTCAGGCGGCGGCCAATCCGGACTTGAAGACCATCGCGTACGGCATGTCCAGCCAGGGCGTCGACGTCACCGCGGACGAGCACGGCAACCTCAGCGCCGTCAACCCCGGCGGCCAGGAGCTCTTCACCGCACCCACTCCCCGCATGTGGGACAGCACCACGCTCACGAACGTCCCCGCCTCGCGGACAGCACCTCGGCCCGCAGCCGGCACCACGGACGATGCGGCCGGCCCTCCCCAGGACACCGACGAGTTCGAACCCGGGCATGGGGCCCAACAGGTAGCCATGCCGGTCGAAGTCAAAGACGACACACTGGAATTGACACCCGACACGGAGCTGATGACCGGTGCGGGCACCCGGTACCCGGTCTACATCGATCCCTACGTCGAGGGTTCCCGCTACTCGTGGACCATCGCCTACAAGAAGCACCCCGACAGTGCCTTCTTCAACGGAGCCGGCTGGGGCGGCTCCGGCACGTCCACCGCTCGGGCGGGATACGAGGATGAGACCAACGGCCTGGCCCGCTCCTACTTCCGTATGAACACCAAGAACCTGTGGAGCACGGACAAGCAGGTCGTCAAGTCGACCTTCCGGATCAAGAACACCTGGTCCTGGTCCTGCACCCACAAGCCGGTCGACCTCTGGCGCACCACCGAGATCGACTCCTCCACCACCTGGAACAAGCGCCCCACCCGCAGGGAAAAGCTGGACAGCGTCTCCGACGCCAAGGGCTGGGGCTCGGGCTGCCCCGCAGGCAACCTCGCCTTCGACGTCACCTCCGGCGCCAAGGACGCGGCTTCGGGCAAGTGGAACACCATCATCTTCGAACTCGCCGCCAACAACGAGTCCGACGTGTACGGGTGGAAGAAGTTCGACGCCAAGTCCGCCGTGCTCTCCACCGAGTACAACACACCCCCCAGCGCGCCCACAGGCCTCGACACCATCCCCAGCACGAAGAACTCCAAGGGCTGCGGAGACACAGCCCCCTACGGCCTCATCGGCAACACCGACATCTACCTCACCGCCAAGGGCACCGACAAGGACGGCGGCACCGTTAAGGTCCAGTTCAACCTCTGGGCCACCGGGCACCACCCCAACGACGACCCCAACGGCGTCATGATCGTCAACCAGACCGTGTCCGTCACCTCGGGCACCGTCGCCAAGCTGAAGGTCACCAAAAGCACCCTCAGCAAGTACCTCGGCACAGCCAGCGGCAACTTCTCGTGGAAGGCCCGGGCGGACGACGGCAAGACCACCTCGGACTGGACCCCCGCCGCAGGAAAACCAGGCTGCCGGTTCGTCTTCGACCCCAACCGGCCCAGCACCCCGCCGGTGATCGCCTCGAACCAGTTTCCCGAAGGCACCGACGGATGGCCCTCCAACACCGGCTCCGTACGCACCGAAGGAACCTTCACCCTCTCCAGCGCAGGCGTCACCGACGTCGCCAAGTACGAGTACTGGAGCGACACTGATCTCACCGTACGCACCGCAACTCCCTCCGCCACAGGAGGAAGCGTCAGCGTCAAACTCACCCCCACCACCGCCGGCTCCAACCACCTCTACGCACGAAGCCTGGACAAAGCCGGCAACAAGTCCGACAGCGCCGACTACATCTTCTACGCCAACGGCCTCAAACAAGCCGACACTCCCAGTGACATCAACGGCGACGGCAACCCCGACATGTGGGCCGTCGACCAGGACGGCGCCCTCCACCGCTACTACGGCGCAGGAGACGGCACCCTCACCGACAACCCCAAGACCGCCTCCGACTTCAACTGGACCGGGGTGAAGATCACCCACCGAGGCGACTGGACCGGCGACGGATACGAAGATCTCATCGCCCTGCGCCCGGACACCACCACCGGCACCAACCGCCTGTGGATCCACCCCAACAACGGCTTCGGATTCGCCTGCACCGACTGCGAGGGCGACACCACCGACCGCCAGGAACTGACCGTCTACGACCCCGCGAACAACCACTGGAGCGACGCCGACGCCATCCTCGCCATCGGCGACGTCGACGGCCCCCTCGACGTCGACAACGACGGGACTCCCGACATCCCCGGCTACCCCGACCTCCTCGTCCGCAACGGCAACCTCCTGTGGCTCTACTACGGAGCACCCGACAACCGCCTCGACACCGACCGTGAACCCGTCCTCATCGGCACGGACGGCTGGAAGAACATGGACCTGTTCGCCCCCGGCGACACCACCGGCAACGGCCGCGTCGACCTCGGCGCCCGCGACCGCACCACCGGCGACATCTTCATCTACCGCGGCAGCGGCGACAACGGAGACGGCCTCGCCGACCACAGCACCAAGATCCAGGCCGGCAGCCAGTTCACCATCGCCGCCAACCCCCTCATCACCTCACCCGGCGACGCCGACCACAGCGGAGCCTTCGACATCTGGTACACCCGCAAAACCGACGGCGCATCAAGCCTGATCGCCTACCTCGACCTCGGAACCGACCGCAAGACAAAGGTCCCCGTCGCAGGCGACTGGACCGGATACCAGACCATCAGCTAACAAACCTCCACCACACGGTGCACCCCGATCAGAGACTCAAGGGTCACCGATGAGCAGTTCCTGAAGCTCCGGCCCCGCACACCCACACTCCTCTCCCGAGGACCACTACATGCGGGGCCGGAGTGTGTCTGAAAGATCGTGTAAGTCCGTGATGTGACAGGCTGGTCGGGGGTTCTGGCCTGGGCCTTTGACCAGCCGGGACGGACGGACATGAAGCACAACGAGATCCCAGCCGTCGAACCGGTCGAGGACAAGCTCGTGGATGAGGTCGTCGAGCGGCTGCTGGACCGCGTACGGGATCTTGAGACCACGAGCAGCCCATGGCACGCTCATGCCGCATGATCGATGAATTCGCGAAAGGCAACCTGCACGGGAGACTGCGGCGGGACCGCGAGGCGCTGATCTGGAAACTTGACGGCTTGTCCGAATACGACGCTCGCCGTCCTTTGACGGCGACCGGGACCAACCTCCTCGGCCTAGTCAAACACGTGGCCACCGTCGAGGCCAGGTACTTCGGCGAGGTCTTCGACCGCCCTTCCCCGGAACCGCTGCCCCGGTGGCAGGACCACAACGGCAGCGATATGTGGGCGACCGAGGACGAGACCCGCGATCAGATCACCGGGTTCTACCGGCGCACGTGGGAACACGCGGACGCGACGATCAGCGAGCTTCCCCTCGACGCCCCCGGCCACGTGCCGTGGTGGCCGGAGCCTTACGAGTTGGTGCGTGATAGCGGGTGGGGCACTGTGCCTGGCAGGTGGCATGATCCGGTTGTGGCGATCATGATCAATCGGGCGGTGCTGGCGCATCGGCAGTTCACGGGGATTTCTCGGCGTCATCTCGCGTGTCTGGTTGAGGAGTTGGCGGTGCCGTGGCAGGCCGGCCTTGAGGGCCGCCGCCATGCGGCGCGAGGCGGGGCCAGGAAGCGAGCCGCTGGTGCCGGCGCCCGCCACCAGCTGGTCTTCGTCGACCGGCTGGTGGCCACGCTGATCCATCTGCGCCACGACCTGCCGCACTCGGTGCTGGGGCTGCTGTTCGGCGTCGACCGCTCCACCGTTACCCGCGCGATCGCGGAGATACGCGCGCTCCTGGCCGAGCGGGGGCGCGCGGTCCCCGAGCGTCCCGGCCTGCGACTGCGGACTCTGACCGACGTGTTCGCCTACGCCCAGGCCGAAGGCGTCGAGTTGCGGCTGGACGCCACCGAGATCCAGGTCCGCCGACCGCCGGCCAACCGCGGCGGCCGGCGCGCGTTCGTCTCCGGGAAGAAGAAACAGAACACGATGAAGGCCACCGTCATCGCCGACCGGCGGGGCCGCACGTTATGGACCGACACCCTTCGACCTGGACGTATGCACGACGCCACGGCCGCCCGCAACGAAGGCATCGCCGTCTGCTTCCAGCACTTCCCCGGCGTCGAGGTTCTCCTGGACGACGGCTACCTCGGCCTGAGCCGCGACCACCGCGGGCAAGCGATCACACCGCCCAGAAAACCGCGGCCGGGAGCACTGCCCGGCAGAGTCGAACAGTGGGAACGCGACCGCCACTGGCACTCATCCGACCGCATCACCGTCGAGCATGCCCTTGCCGATCACAAACGCTGGAAGCAACTGATGCGCTGGACCCACCGCCGCGACCGCCTGCCCGACACCTATCGAGCCATCGCCGGCCTCGTATCCGACCGCACCATCGCCAGCTGAAAATAGGCCACGACCAGGCCAAACACGCCCCACCCGCTATCACGCACCAACTCGTTAACGCCCTCTTAGACCGTGTCCTATGTGGTGATCGCTCGTTGGTCTGGTCATGGGGCGGGGTATGTGGAGTTGGATTGTTCCGGACGGGCTGTGGGAGATCGCGGAGCCGCTGATCCCTGCGTCGAAGGTGCGTCCGCAAGGGGGCGGTACGCAGGACACGCCTGATGAGACGCTGTTCGCGGCGATCGTCTACGTGCTGGTGAGCGGGTGCGCGTGGCGGGCTCTGCCGCCGTGTTTCGGGATCTCGAAGTCGACGGCCCACCGCCGGTTCGTGATCTGGTCGAGGGCCGGTGTGTGGGAGCGGCTGCACGAGGCGGTCATCGACCGGATCGACGAGTGCGGACTGCTCGATCTCTCCCGTGTGGTCCTCGACTCGGCGCACATCAGGGCTAAAAAAGGGGCGAACTCACAGGCCCGAGCCCCGTGGACCGGGGTAAGCCCGGTTCCAAGATGCACGTCCTGTCCGACGCGGCCGGACTGCCCCTGGTCGTCGGCGTCTCCGCCGCCAACACTCACGACGGTCAGGGCCTGAAGCCGATCGTGGCCGGTCTCCAAACGAGACACGACCCGGAAAACGGCTGGAACTACAGGCCCGGCAAACTTCACGCGGACAAGGCGTACGACATCCCTGACCTGCGCAGATGGCTGAAGGGTAAGCGAATCGGCGTGCGCATCGCCCGGAAAGGAATCGAGTCCAGCGAACGACTGGGACGTCGCAGGTGGGTGATCGAGAGGACGATGTCCTGGCTGACTGGCTACCGTCGGCTCAACCACCGCTACGAACGTTACCCCCGCAACTACCTGGCCTTCCTCGTCCTCGCCGCTGCCCTCTGCTGCTACAAACGACTCCTCAAGCTCACCACATAGGACACGGTCTAAGACTTGCGGATTCGACTGGCAGCAGCGGCTGCCATCAGTGTCGCCAGCATTGTCGTAACAACAGGTTCCGCTCAGGCGGCCGACAGTGTCGGGGTCAGCACGGCCGACAACAGCGCGGTGTCGGCGACCGCCGCCGGCGACTGGTGTCAGCTTGTCTACGACTACACCGGAGACGAGTCGGGCGAGTCGTGCTTCGTGTCGTACGGGGACAAGTTCAAGGTCTCCGACTTCCGCGCTGATGGCATGCGGGTCGTCGCCGACTGGGAGACCGACTACGGCCGCACGGGTGAGTGCCACCAGTCCGGGGGCAACGGGGCGGTTGGCTACTGCAACTACGACATGCGGGAGGACAGCAAGGTCAGGTTCCGTGTCCTCCGACGCGATGGCGCGGAAGGAGACGACCACAACCGCACCCAGTGGTCACCCTGGCTGAACATCGGTTAACCATGCGCCCCGGCGCGGTGGATGTCCGAATGAGGGTCCGTCAGCTTGCTGGTGGACGCTCCCCGCTTATCGAGGGCGGAGCCCTCTGTGGGCGGGGTTCCCGAGCGTGTTCGCTGTACGGGTCAGGTGGGCCGTTGTACGGGTCGCGGGACGTGACCCGGTCTGGTGTCCCACGTTGTGTACGTGAACACCATTCGCACATCGATACGTTGGGGTGTGAGGGCGCATGAGGAGCAACGGCAGCCGTCAGAAGAAGCAACGGTCGCAGACCGACGACCGGCCTGGCATCTGGGTCGGCTACGGCAAGTTGGTCAAGCTCTTCCGCGAGCGGGCGGGGTTGACACAGCAGGAACTCGCAGACGCGGTCGGGTACTCGTACGAGCAGGTGGCCTCGATCGAGCAGGGGCGGCGGCCTGCGAAGCCGGCGTTCACCGATGCTGCCGATGAGGAGTTGAACACCGGTGGCGCGCTGACCGTGTTGCAGGATGAGGTCGATCTGGCGCGACTGCCCGCGTTCTTCCAGAACTTCGCGTTGATCGAGCTGGAGGCCATCAGCCTCTTCTGGTACGGCGGATACGTCATGCCTGGGCTGCTCCAGACCGAGGAGTACGCGCGCGAACTGCTGACGGCCCACTTCCCGCCGCTGGATGTCGAAACCATCGACGAGCGCCTGGCGGCCAGGCTCGACCGCCAGGCGCTGCTGAAGCGCGAGAAGCCGCCTCTCGTGTCGGTCTTCCTGATCGAGGAGGTCGTCCTTCGGAGGCCGGTGGGTGGCGCGGAGGTTATGAAGCGGCAGCTCAAGCAGCTTCTGGAGCGCGCCGAAGCGCGCAATATCCAAGTTCAGATCATGCCGACATCCTTCGGCGCGCATGCCGGCCTCAACGGATCCATGGTGCTCGTGGAGACTGTGCAGCACCGCAATGTCGCGTACATCGAAGCGCAGGACACCGGTGTGGTGATCTCCGAGGCAAGCCAGGTCAGTGAATTCCAACTGCGCTATGGAATGCTCCGGTCGCAGGCCCTCAACATTGGAGAGTCGGCACGTCTCATCGAGCGAGTCATGGGAGAGCTATGAGCAACAACCAGTTCCCGGACCGTCCTTCCGACCCGGCCTGGATCAAGAGCAGCTACAGCGGCACCAGCGGCGGCGAGTGTGTGGAGGTCGCGGTTGGCCTCAGTGCGGTACTTGTCCGTGACTCGAAGAACGTCAACGGGCCGGTCCTGCGCGTCGCAGGCCGAGGATGGGGCACGTTCGTCGGTTTCGCGAGCGGTCGGAAAGGCATAGGCGCCTGACATCGCCGTGGGCGCACCGAGGGGCGCCCTCCCGGCATGGCTCCCGTCGGCCCGTCGGGCGCCGTTCCGTTCCGCGTCCCCCACGGATGCGGAACGGAACGGCGCCTGGGCCCGCCTGGTGGGCAGGGTCGCGCCCCCGCGCCGGGTTACGGCAGTCCGAGCGGGGCGGCGATGTAGGGAACCGCCTCCTCCGGTGTGGGAGCGCTCCCATGAGCCTTGTCGAGGCGTCGTCCGTTGTCAAGGCCGGTGAAGGAGTCGGCGGTCGGACGGTGGTGTTCTCGGCCAGGGCGCGGCGCGGCGCTCCGGGGCGCCGCGCCGGGCCGCGTCACCCCGAGGTGCGCCGGACCAGTTCCGTACGGAGCACCACGTGCTGCCAGGCCGCCGAGGAGTCGTTGATCGTCTCCAGCAGCACCCGGGCCATCGTGCGGCCCATCTCCTCCACCGGCTGCCGCACGGACGTCAGCGGGGGATCGGTGTGGCGGGCGATGGGGGAGTCGTCGAACCCCACCACGGCCACGTCCTCGGGCACCCTGCGGCCCGCCGCCCGCAGTGCGTGCAGGGCGCCCACCGCCATCACGTCGGAGGCCGCGAACACCGCGTCGATGTCCGGGTTGCGGGTCAGCAGCTCGGACATCGCGCGGCGTCCGCTCTCCTCCGTGAAGTCGCCGTGCGCGATCCATGCGGGGCCGGGGCCCGGGCCGCCGTCCGCCGTGTCCCGTACGGCCTCCTCGTACCCCCGGAGCCGGCACTGCGCCACGTACATGTCCAGCGGCCCGGTGATCGTGGCGATCGTGCGCCGCCCGGACTCCCAGAGGTGGCGCACGGCGGCGCGGGCGCCGCCCACGTTGTCCGAGTCGACGTACGACACGGACTCCTCCCCGGAGCGCCGGCCGCTCAGGACCGTCGGCATCTCCATCTCCGCGAGCAGATCGGGCAGCGGGTCGCTGCCGTGCACGGAGACCAGCAGGACGCCGTCGATCCGGCGGGCCCGCGCGTACTGGAGGAAGCGCTGCCGCTCGCTCTCGGTGCGGACGAGGGTGAGCAGGAGCTGGAGATCGGTGTCGGCGAGCCCGTCGCCCACACCGTGCACGATGTCGGAGAAGTACGGCTCGGCGAAGAACCGCTTCTCGGTCTCCGGTATGACCAGCGCGACCGCGTCCGTACGGCTTCCGGCGAGCGCGCGGGCGGCGCGGTTGGGTATGTAGCCGAGCTGGGCGATCGCCTGTTCGACCAGATGCCGGGTGGTGTCCTTCACTCGCGGCGAGTTGTTGATGACGCGGGAGACCGTGCCCCGGCCGACGCCCGCGAGCGCGGCGACCTCCTCCAGAGTGGGCTGGCCCGTGCGTGCCTTCGTCACCATCGTGCGACCTCCAGTCAGCCTGAACCCGGCCTGATCGGTGCGCAGGGCACGGGCTTCAGTCATCCAACCACTGGGAGCGCTCCCATGCACGAAATCACCCTGAGGTGTATCCCTCGTACCGCCAGGGACACCGCCTCGTCACCTCCCGTACGGAGTGCTGACGGTCTGTCAGTTTCCGTTTGTCCCACCGGGTGCGTTATCACTATCATCCGGCGATGATCATAAGTAGACGGTCAGCAGCCGCTGTGTGCGGTCTGGTGGCCACCCTGGCCGTAGGACTCTTTCCTCCCGCCGCTGCCGCCGCCGACGAACCCACCGGTCAGCCGGCGCCGAAGGTCGATCTCGTCCTCGACGTCAGCGGCTCGATGCGCACCCGCGACATCGACGGCCAGTCCCGGATGGCGGCCGCGAAACAGGCGTTCAACGAGGTGCTCGACGCCGTTCCGCAGGAGGTCGAGCTGGGCATCCGTACCCTCGGCGCCGACTACCCGGGGAAGGACACCAAGGTCGGCTGTAAGGACACCAAGCAGCTCTACCCCGTCGGGCCCCTGGACCGTACGGAGGCGAAGACCGCCGTCGCCACCCTCGCCCCCACCGGCTGGACGCCCATCGGCCCGGCCCTCCTCGGCGCCGCCCAGGACCTCGAAGGGGACGGCGACGCCACCCGCAGGATCGTCCTGATCACCGACGGCGAGGACACCTGCGCACCGCTCGACCCCTGCGAGGTCGCGCGCGAGATCGCCGCCAAGGGCATCCACCTCACCATCGACACCCTGGGCCTGGTCCCCGACGACAAGACCCGCCGGCAGCTCACCTGCATCGCCGAGGCCACCGGCGGCACCTTCACCTCCGTCCAGCACACCGACGAACTCTCGCGCCGGGTCACGCAGTTGGTCGACCGCGCCGCCGACCCCGTCGTCACCCCCGTCGCGACCGAGGGCGCCGCGCGCTGCGCCGACGCCCCCACGATCAAGCCCGGGCTCTACAGCGACCGCGAGAAGTTCTCCGAGCACCGCTGGTACCGGGTGGACGTCCTGCCGGGCCAGGAACTGCGCGCCTCGGTGAGCGTCGCCGCCGACCGCGCCGTCGACCGGGACTACGGAGTGCTGCTGCGCGCCGTGACCGTCCACGGCCGGGAGATCGTCCGCGGCTCGGAAGCGGGCGACGGACGTACGGACGTGATCTCGGCCGGGCTGCGCTACCCGAAGCCGGAGTCCGACTCCGACGAGGAACTGGAAGGCGACGAGAAGCCGGCCGCCGAGACCGTCTGCCTCCAGGTCAGCAACGCGTTCTCCGCGCCCGCCTCCGTCAAGACCACCCCGGGCCTGCCCGTCGAGCTGACCGTCGACCTCGTCGACGCGCCCGACACGGCCTCCGACATCGCCGCGTTCGGCCTCGGCCGCGGCTGGTGGCTCCTCGCCGTACTGGCGCTCACCGGTCTGCTCGCCGGACTGCTGTGGGGCTGGATCTCGCGCCTGCGTATCGTCTGGAGGAGCAACTGATGCGTATCACCGGTCTGTTCGCACGCACCAGGGCCTCCCGTTCCCTGGCCACCGGGGTTCTGCTCGCGGGGGCGCTGCTCCTCGGTACGGCGGGCGCCGCCGTCGCCGACGAGTCCCCCTCGCCCTCCGCCGGGGACTCCGACGCCACCGGCGATTCCGACGGCGCGCAGGCGCCGACCGAGGCCGGTACGTCGTTCCGTACGGCCACCGCCTTCCGGCCGGGCCAGACGGCCACGGCGGACGGCTCCTCGGGTGACTACCTCTACTGGGTCTTCCCCGTGGACACCGGGCAGCGCGCCACCGTCACCGCCAAGGTCACGCTCCCCGAGTCCGCCGCCGCGCGGAAGGGCTCGGCCACCTGGCAGGTGGACGTCTACGACGGGCTGCGCCGCCGCCAGCCGTGCGTGTACGGCGCTCAGACGAAGGCGCTCGCGGCCGGCGCGAGCACGGTCGAGCTGCGCTGCGTGCTCCGTACCGTACGGGCCTGGGCCGAGCCGTGGTCCAACGATCCGCTGCCCGGCAGCTACTACGTACGGCTCACCGTTCTGAACGCCGACGAGAAGGACCTCGGCCTGCCGGTCCGCGCGGAGATCAAGGCCGAGACCCCCGACCAGGGCGGCGCCCACGCGGTCGACGGCAAGCTGGCCGTACCGCTGACGCCCGGCCGCACCACCGTCTCCCAGGCGGGCGGCGGCGCGTCCGCCGAGGGCGCGCGGCTCGCCGCGTCCGGAGTCGAGCCCGAGGGCGGCTGGTCCTCCGGCTGGTGGTCGGACCGCTGGCTGTGGACCCTCGCCGGGGGCGTGCTCGGCGCGCTCGCGGGCATCGGCGGCTACACCCTGGCGCGCCCCGCGCGCCGTCCGGCCGCATAGCGCGGGCGACGAGCGACGAGCGACGATCGGCGGGAGGCGTCCCGGGGAAACCCCCGGGCCGCCTCCCGCTGTTGCCGGCCTGCCGCGCGTGGGGCAGGCGCCCGCGCGAAGCGGCCCCTGCTCATGGCGGCTGCCGTGACGATCAGTTGGGGTTGTCGGCGTGGGTGAGCGTCGTCCAGGCGTTGAAGTAGTTGTCCGTGCCGGACGGCCGGTGTGCCTCGGTGTACTTCTGGGTGTTGGACATGGCGATGCCCAGGCGGTTGTGGAGGGCGTTGAAACCGACCTCCGTGACCCGGCCGAGCCCGGTGCTGACGGAGCCGCCGCACAGCCAGGACGGCACGGCGGTGCCGTTCTCGTAGGAGGTGTGGAAGCCCAGTGCGTGGCGCAACCGCTCCTGGATCCTGGGGTAGAGGTCCTGGCCCTGGATACGACTGGTCTCCGCGATGTCCGCCACGGAGGCGATGCCCCAGCCCGTGTGACCGAAGTCGCGGCAGGTCTCCTGGGCGAGGCCGTCGGTGAAGGTGCTCTGGTCCTGCCAGTACGTGATGATCTCCGCGCGGGTGTCGATGCTGCTGCCCGCGGGCGGGGCGGGCAGGTCGCCGTCACCGGTCACGTATATGTACGCCGGGACCCGGGCGAGGAAGGTGCTGACCGCCTTGTCGTAGCTGGTGCGGTCCTCGATGAAGACCGAGATGCCGATCGCGGCCTCGGTCATGACCAGTTCCCAGTTGCCGTTCTTGGTCGCGGCGCCGTTGATCACCTCGGGCAGGTACACATCGCGCAGCATGTTCCTGAAGCGGTTGGCGTTGGGCCAGCCGCCGTCGTAGGTGTACTTGATGATCTCGGCGGCGCGCGGCCAGGTCGAGCCCGACCAGCCGCTCTGCAACGGGGCGTTGCTGTTGGTGTGATCCGTGATGGTCGCCGACCACGCGTCCATGATCTCGATCGACTTCTTGGCATACCGGCTGTCGCCGGTGAAGTACCAGGCGAGCGCGTCGGTGTAGGCCGCGATGGCATCCTGACGCTCGTCGGTGCAACCGTAGTTGGGGTTGGAGGACGAGCCGCACTCGACGACGGCCCGCGGCTTGGCGGTACGCGACAGTGAGGCGTAGGAACTGGCCAACATGCCGTCGTAGGCGCCCTTCCAGGGTTGCTGGCCGGCCTGGGCCTTGGACCGGGCGAAGTCGAGCTGTGCCCGGCTCACCAGCACACCGGGGTGGGTGAAGGCGGCGGGTGCGGCCGTCGCGCGCGGGGCCGGAGCGGTGAACTGGAGGCTCAGTACCCCGGCCAGCAGGGCGAGAACGCTGAGCAGTGCGGTTCTGGTTCGTGTCATCCGATGACCTCTCAAGTCACGAATTTGAACACAGTTCCTCAATACGGACGGGCTTGGCCTGGACCATAGGGAGGGCTCGTGGCCATGTCAATGCAGGGTGCAGTCATTCCCGTACGGCGGAGAGATCCCGCCTACCTCAGCGCCGGGGCGCGGCAGACGGGGAGGGGTGGGCGCGGGAGTGGGCGCGGCACGGAAACCACCCTGAACGTGTGGACCCCGCTGTCATCAACTGCCGTCAGGACGACCCCCGATCCGGCGACGAGCCCATCCCGCGCCGTCTTCTGCGCCCCGAAGCCGACGCACCGGCGCCGGAGTTCGGCCGGGACGTCGGGAGGGTGACTCCCCGCGAGGACGGACGCGCCCGGAGAGACGAGAGCTGCAACCGTCGGCCCATCGGCGGGCCTGCGGTCATGGACGCCCAGTTGGCGCGTCTGATCGCGTTCGCCGAGCTGCCGAACACACTGCTCCAGGTGGCACCGTTCGAGATAGGCGAGCGCCGCACCTTCGACCTGCCGGTCAACCTTCTGACGCTGCCGGATCGATCCGTGGTCTGCTACGCGGAGTCCCAGGCCCAGGGACATCCGGACCGTGAAAGTGCTTCCGTACTGCCCATGTTGACGGCCTGCCATCAACTACAGGCCGAGGCGCTCTCGCAAGCCGCATCGGTGGCCATGATCAGCCAGTTGCGAAAGGGCACCCCGCGACGACCGAAACCCCCCGCTGGTCCGACGGGGCTTCCGCGTATCGGCGCAAGAAGGTCCTGCCGGCGGCCGGACTTCACCGCCCATGTCACAACGTGTGGGAGTCGTTCCGTCCAAGACGTCGTGACCACCGAACAGCGGCAGAGGAGCGCACCGCGGGGCCAGGTCGCGGCCGGCTCGCACCCAGGTCGCGGCCCGTCGCGGCCAGGGGCCACGGTGCTCGCCGATGCCGCACGCGCTGCCCTGGAGCTGACCGGGCAGGGCCGAACGCAGCGAGGAGAAGACGATGATCGAGACGGTGTTCCGGACCGAGGGCGTGCCCGCGGCGGAACGATTCGGATACTGGCGTGAGTGCATGACCCGGCTGCTGTGCCCCATGGACATGAGCAGTGACGACGACTCCACGTTCCGCGCGGAGACGCGGCTCCTCCAGCTCGGCGCACTCTCGATCTGGCCGGGAGCCATGCAGCAGTCGATGCGCTGCCGGCGGACTCCCCGGCTGATCCGGCAGTCCGATCCGGAGAACTACCACCTCTCCCTGCCGATGAATGGCTCGATGGCCGTCTCACAGGCCGGGCGCGAGGCCGTGCACGGCGCCGACGAGATGTATGTCGTCGACACCTCGCAACCCTATGAATGCCGGGTGTTCGACGGACCCCTGCGCGGTGTGGGGCTCGAAGTGCCCAAGTCACTCGTGCCGCTGCCCGTGCACACGGTCGGCCGACTGCTGACCCGGCGGATGCGGGCCCAGGAAGGGGTGGGCGCGCTGCTCGGCGGATTCCTGGCCCGCCTGGCCGAGGACAGCGCCGCGTACAAGCCCGCCGATGAACAGCGGCTGGAGACGGTCCTGATCGATCTGTTCACCGCCACCCTGGCCCATCACCTCGACGCGGACGACGACCTGCCGCCCGAGACCCGCCACCGGACCCTGCCGCTGCGCATCCGGACATTCATCCAGCACCATCTGCACGACCCGGGTCTCACCCCCGGCGCGATCGCCGCCGCGCACCACATCTCGACCAGCTACCTGCACGCCCTCTTCCGGAACCAGGACCGAACCGTCTCGGCCTGGATTCGCCACCAGCGCCTGGAACACGCCCGCCGCGACCTGGCCGACCGCGCCCATTACACGGCCCCCGTCCACCGCATCGCCGCCCGCTGGGGCTTCACCCACCACGCGGTCTTCACCCGCGCCTTCACCGCCGCATACGGCCTCTCGCCCCGCGACTACCGCCACCAGGTCCACGCAGCGTCCTCCTCGGACCCGGGCCCGACGAAGCCGCGGTCGCTCGGGACCGCGCTGTAGACGTGCCGACAAGCCCCCCAGCGGCCCACGATGCCCTGTGCCGCCGGCAGCCGCTACGGCAGCAGCCCCGCCCGGCGCGCCGCCACCACCGCTTCCAGCCGGGTGTGCGCGCCCAGTTTGCGCATCGCCGAGCGCAGATAGCCCTTCACCGTCTCCGGGCGCAGTCCCAGCAGTTCGGCCGCCTTCGCGTTGGTCGAGCCCGCCGCGACACAGGCCAGTACGTCCGTCTCGCGCGGCGCCAGCGCCATCAGCGGCGGCCGGCCGCGCCGGGCGTCCGCAGGGCCGGCCGCGCCCGCGAGGCGCCCGCAGACGGTGAGCAGTTCCTCGCGCAGCTCCGTGTCGACTATCCGCGGCGCCAGGGCCCGCAGTTCGCTGTGGGCCGCGCGGACCTCCTCCCAGGCGTCCGGGCCCGCCGGCAGCTCCCGGGTCGCCGAGAGCAGCCGCCGCACCTCGTCCCGTACCACCAGTGCCTGTTCCACGTCGCGCGCGGCGGCCACCGCCGCGTCGAAGGTGCGCTCACCGATCGGCAGGGCGCTGCGCAGGGCGCCGTACAGGACACCGCGCACCTTGCGCCGTACGACCACGGGCACCGCCAGCACCGAGCGCAGGCCCTCCGCCGCCACCGCCGCGTCGTACTCGTGGCTGATGTGGCGGGCGACCGCGTAGTCCGTCACCGCGCAGGGCCGCGACAGGACCATGGACCTGCCGCCCAGACCGTTGCCCGAGGAGATCGCCAGGGCCCGCAGCGCGCCGGTCGCCGTGCCGTTCAGCTCGGCGATCCGCAGCCGACCCGACTCGGGCAGGAGCCCGCCGAAGGCGACGGGCAGCCCGGTCGTCCTGCGCAGCCGCCCCAGCGCGGCCCGCATCTCCACCGCCTCGGCCACCTCGGCCCCGCCCTCTTCGGCCATGCCTCTTCCTTCCGCCCGCGTGGCCACCACCCCCGTCCGGGGGTGGTGAGACCTGCGTCACTGATTACACGATGTTAGTGAACGGTCCCGCAATGAGGAGGACACATGACGGCAAGGACACCGGCCAGTCGGGGCGGTCCGGGCACCGGTACGGCCGGTGGCGCCGCGACCGAGCGGTTCCGGGCCGCCAGGGACTTCCTCCTCGCCCATCGCGAGGACTACAGGACGGCGTACGAGGGGTTCAGCTGGCCGCGCCCCGAACGCTTCAACTGGGCGCTCGACTGGTTCGACCGGGTCGCCGAGGGCCCCGACGGGCGGGGCAACGACCGGCTCGCCCTGCATATCGTCGAGGAGGACGGCAGCCGCACCCGTGTCACCTACGCGCAGATGGCGGCCCGCTCCAACCGGACGGCCAACTGGCTGCGCGAGCGCGGCGTGCGGGCCGAGGACCGGATCGTCGTCATGCTCGGCAACCAGGCCGAGCTGTGGGAGACCGCCCTCGCCGCGATGAAGCTGCGGGCCGTCGTCATCCCCGCCACCCCTCTCCTCGGCACCGCCGACCTGCGGGACCGTGTCGAACGCGGCCGGGCCGCCCATGTGATCGTCCGCGCCGAGGACACCGGAAAGTTCGCGGACATCCCCGGCCGCTTCACCCGGATCGCCGTGGGCGGCGCCCCCGAGGGCTGGCACGCCTACGAGGACGCCCGCGACCGGCCGGCCGTCTTCGAGCCCGACGGGATCACCCACGCGGACGACCCGCTGATGCTCTACTTCACCTCCGGGACGACCGCCCGCCCCAAGCTCGTCGAGCACACCCATGTCTCGTACCCGGTCGGCCATCTCGCGACGATGTACTGGATCGGGCTGCGGCCGGGCGACGTCCATCTCAACATCGCCTCGCCGGGATGGGCCAAGCACGCCTGGTCGAATCTCTTCGCGCCGTGGAACGCCGAGGCCACCGTCTTCCTCCACAACTACACCCGCTTCGACCCGGCCCGGCTGATGGCGGAGATGGACGGGGCGGGCGTCACCAGCTTCTGCGCCCCGCCCACCGTCTGGCGGATGCTGATCCAGGCCGATCTCTCGCTGCTGCGCACCCCGCCGCGCGAGGCGGTCGCGGCGGGCGAACCGCTCAACCCCGAGGTGATCGAGACCGTACGCCGCGAGTGGGGGGTGACGGTCAGGGACGGCTTCGGCCAGACGGAGACGGCCGTCCAGGTCGCCAACTCGCCCGGCCAGCTCCTCAAGGCGGGCTCCATGGGCCGGCCCACCCCCGGCTTCAAGGTCGAGCTGCTGGACCCGGTCACCGGCGAACCGGGCGTCGACGAGGGCGAGATCTGTCTCGACCTCGCCGCCCACCCGGTCGGGCTGATGACCGGCTACCACGGCGAGCCTGACCGTACGGCGGAGGCGATGGCGGGCGGCTACTACCGGACCGGGGACATCGGGGCGCGCGACGCCGACGGCTACATCACCTACGTCGGCCGCGCGGACGACGTCTTCAAGGCGTCCGACTACAAGATCTCCCCGTTCGAGCTGGAGAGCGCGCTGCTGGAGCACGAGGCGGTCGCCGAGGCGGCCGTCGTCCCCGCGCCCGACCCGCTGCGGCTGGCCGTGCCCAAGGCGTACGTGGTCCTCGCCGAGGGATGGGAGCCGGGCCCGGACACGGCCAAGGCGCTCTTCGCCCACTCGCGCGCGCTGCTCGCGCCGTACCAGCGGATCCGCAAGCTGGAGTTCGCCGAGCTGCCCAGGACCGTGTCGGGGAAGATCCGCCGTATCGAGCTGCGCGAGCGGACGGCCGCGGGCTCCGACGCCGAGTACGACGAGGGGGAGCTGCGATGACGGAGCCGACGGCACGGTCGTACACACACGGTACGGGGACGACGGAGCTGCTGCACGAGACCATCGGCGCCCACCTGGACCGGATCGTCGCGGCCTTCCCCGACCGGGAGGCGCTGGTCGACATGGTGTCGGGGCGGCGCTGGACCTACCGCGAGCTCGGCGCGGCGGTCGGCACGCTGGCGCGGGCGCTGCTCGGGCACGGGGTGGCCAAGGGCGACCGGGTCGGGATCTGGGCCGTCAACTGCCCCGAGTGGGTGCTCGTGCAGTACGCGACCGCGCGGATCGGCGCGATCATGGTGAACATCAACCCGGCGAACCGCGCGCACGAGACGGAGTTCGTCCTCGGCCAGTCCGGGATCTCGGTGCTGTTCGCGTCCCTCGCCCACCGGGGCAGCGACTACCGCGCCCTGGTCGACCAGGTGCGCGGACGCTGCCCCGAACTGCGCTCCGTGCACTACATCGGTGATCCGAGCTGGGACCAACTGCTGGAACTGGCAAGTGAAGTGACGGGGGATCAGTTGGCGGAGCGGGAGGCCGGACTCTCCTGCGACGACCCGATCAACATCCAGTACACCTCGGGCACCACCGGCTTTCCCAAGGGGGCCACGCTCTCCCACCACAACATCCTCAACAACGGCTATTTCGTGGGGGAGACGGTCGGCTACACCGAGCGGGACCGGGTCTGTCTGCCCGTGCCGTTCTACCACTGCTTCGGCATGGTGATGGGCAATCTCGGCGCCCTCTCGCACGGCGCGTGCGTCGTCGTCCCCGCGCCGTCGTTCGACCCTGCCGCGACCCTCGACGCGGTCCAGCGGGAGCGGTGCACCTCGCTCTACGGCGTGCCGACGATGTTCCTCGCCGAACTGGACCTGCCCGGCTTCGCCGCGTACGACCTGTCCTCCCTGCGCACCGGGATCATGGCGGGCTCGCCCTGCCCGGTCGAGGTGATGAAGCGGGTCGTCGCCGAGATGAACATGCGGGAGGTGTCCATCTGTTACGGCATGACGGAGACCTCGCCGGTCTCCCTCCAGACCCGGCGCGAGGACGACCTGGAGCACCGTACGGGCACGGTCGGGCGGGCGCTGCCGCACATCGAGGTCAAGGTGATCGACCCGGCGACCGGGGTGACCCTCCCGCGCGGCGAGCCGGGCGAGCTGTGCACACGCGGGTACAGCGTGATGCTCGGCTACTGGGACGAGCCCGAGCGCACCGCCGAGGTGATCGACGCGGGGCGCTGGATGCACACCGGGGATCTCGCGGTGATCAGGGAGGACGGTTACGCGCAGATCGTCGGCCGGATCAAGGACCTGATCATCAGGGGCGGCGAGAACGTCTATCCGCGCGAGATCGAGGAGTTCCTGTACGGCCACCCCAAGGTCGCCGACATACAGGTGATCGGGGTCCCCGACGAGAAGTACGGGGAGGAGATCGTGGCCTGTGTGATCCCGCGCGACCCGGCGGACCCGCCATCGCAGGACGAGATCGTGGCGTACTGCCGGGAACGGCTCGCGCACTACAAGATCCCGCGCCAGGTGGAGATCGTGGACGGCTTCCCGATGACGGTCAGCGGGAAGGTCAGGAAGAACGAGCTGCGGGAGCGCTTCTCGGCGTGAGCTCGCGGGGCCCGCTCGGCGCCGACCCCCGGGCCTCGCTCAGCGCCGCCGCAGCGGGCTCGGGAGCGCCCGGCGCATACAGACCCGGGGCCAGCGGTCGAGTCCGTGCGCGGTCTCCGCGCGGCGGATCTCCCGCAGCCCGTCGGTGAGTTCGTTCTCGGCGAGGACGCGGAAGCCGAGGCGCGTGTAGTACGGGGCGTTCCACGGCACGTCGGCGAAGGTCGTGAGGGTGAGGGCGGTGAGCCCGTCGCCGGCGGCCCGCCCGGCCAACTGGTCGATCAGCGCCCGGCCGATACCGAGGCGGGCCGCGTCCGGGTGCACCGACACCTGCTCGACATGGGCGGCGCCGTCGACCGGGTCGTGCAGCAGATAGGCGACGGGCGGCGCCCCGCGCACGGTCTCGGCCACCCAGGCGCGGCCGGCGCTCCGGTAGCGCTCCAGCACGGCGAGGGGCGGCGGCGCGTCGTCGGCGACCGCCGCCATGCCCAGCGCGCGGAACGGCTCGCCCGCCGCCGCCTCGATGTCCTGGAGGACGGGCAGGTCGGCCGGGGCGGCGGGGCGGACGCGTATCGGGCGTACGGGCGTGGGGCGGTGGGACATGGAGCGAGTATGACCGGGCCCGGCCGGAGCGGCGCGCGGAATTCCCGTGGTCACGCCCCGGCGGAGACCAGTTCGTCGGCCGGTCCGTTCACCGGTTTCGGGGAGCCCGTGAGGTCCATGACGAAGAGTGGCAGCCCGAGGTCGTCGGCGCGGGCGCGGGCATCGTCCGCGTACCCCGCAAGAGAGAAGTAGACGCTCACCGCCGACGCGTTGAGGCCGTTGAGCCAGAGGCATTCCACGGAGCGCACGGACGCCGGGCTCATGGTCGGGTCGACCTGGGCGATCACATCGGGGCCGCGCAGATCGATACCGGACTCGGGCCGCTCGTCCGCCTGGACGACGCTCTTGAAACCCAGCCAGCGCAGATAGAGCCCGGCCGCGGTCACCGCGTCGTGGGACGTACGGATCGTCAGCGGGCGGAAGGCCGGGCGGGGCGAGGCGGCGGTCCTGGGCAGCGGGATATGGGCGGGCCGCTCGGGGATCCCGCTCCGTACCGGAATCCGCAGCACCGTGCCGCACGGGCAGCCCAGTTCGGGCCGGGGCTGCGCGCACGTGCTCCCGCATTCGTCGCAGCGGACCGTCACCCATTCGTCGTCCCACGTGCGGTGGTTGACGGGCTCCGCCGCCACGCCCGCGGCGAGCGGCGGGGCCACCGGGGCCCCGCACGCGCAGGGGTAGACCGACGCCGTGAAGGTGTGCCCACTGCCGCAGGACGGACAGCGCACCGGAACACTCCCACCCATCACGACCCCCTCCGTTCGATTGCGCTCAGTGTTCCATCGTCCACCAGGAGCGAGGTGAGGGGAGAGGCTTTGGCCAACCCTTGGGTGCCGATCCAGCCGCCGTAACCGGCCGTGCGCAGTCGGCCGACCCGGTTCCCGTACAGCGTGTTGAGCGCCGAGCATCCCGTGGCGGCGGCGAACCCGGCCGCGAACCCGGCCGCGACCGGGCGTTCCAGCAGGGGCAGTTCGGTGAAGAGGATGGACAGATTCACATCGAATCGCCGCTCTGTGCCGCGCCAGGGCGGGGAGACATAGGCCATGGGGAGTCCACCTCTACTGCGCTTGGGCTTCCGTACTGTCAGGGAAACATGGAGACGGAGACTTCGGTGACCTATCAGCAGCCGGCGCTGGACGACCTCGACCGGCAGATCCTCGCGGCGCTCGTCCGGAACGCGCGCACCAGTTTCACGGAGATCGGCCTGTCGATCGGGCTCTCGGCCCCCGCGGTGAAACGCCGGGTCGACCGGCTGCGCGAGGCCGAGGTGATCACCGGCTTCACCACGATCGTGCGGCCGGCGGCCCTCGGCTGGCGCACGGAGGCGTACGTCGAGGTGTTCTGCGACGCCGCCGGGCCGCCCCGGCGCCTCGCCGAGGTCGCGCGCACCTACCCCGAGGTGGTGGCCGCGGTGACCGTGACCGGCGGGGCGGACGCGCTGCTGCACATCAGGGCGGCCGACATCGACCACTTCGAGGCCGTGCTGGAGCGGATCAGGGCCGAACCGTTCGTCACCCGCACCAACAGTTTCATCGCCCTGACCCATCTGCTGCCCAACAGCCCCGAGGCGGGCAGTCCCGGTACCCCGCCCCACGAAACGAACAGCCGCTGAAGTGGCTTCATACGCAACATTCCCGCGGCGGGGGCACCGCGGTAGACCGCCGATGGGAGCAGCACCGCGCCGATCTCGTCCGGCGTCAGCCCGCTCCGTACGGCTGCGCGCCGTCGAGGTGGGCCCGCAGCGCGGCCGTCACGGCCTCCGGGCGTTCGGCGGGCGCCAGATGCGCGGCGCCCGGCAGCTCGACGAGCGCGGCGCCGGGAACCCCGGCCGCGATCTCGCGGGAGTGCGCGGGCGGGGCCGCCGGGTCCTCCAGCCCCGCGATGACCAGGGTCGGCGCGGTGATGGTGGGGAGCAGGTCGCGGATGTCGTACGCGCCCAGTGCCTCGCAGCACGCCGCGTACCCGGCGGGGTCGGCGTCGCGTACGTCGTCGACCAGCGCCGCCACGGTGAACCCCGGGGTGAACCAGCGGCTCGGCGACGCCCGCGCGATCCCGGCCATACCCTCCCGGCGCGCGAGGGCGGCGCGCTCCTCCCACGGCCCCCGGGCGCCGAAGTGAGCGGAGGAGCAGATCACCGCCAGGCTGGTCACCCGCTCCGGGACGTGCGTGGCGAGATGCAGTCCGACGGCGCCGCCGAGGGAGACCCCGGCATACGCGAAACGGTCCAGGGAGAGCGAGTCGGCGAGTGCCAGCACCAGGTCCGCGAGATCGGCGACCGTCGCCCCGGGGCCGATCAGAGCGGCGTCGGAACCGCCGTGGCCCGGCAGGTCCCACCGGACGACCCGGTGGGAGACGGCGAGTTCGGGTGCGACGCCGTCCCAGAGCGCCAGGGAGGTGCCGAGCGAGGGGCCCAGCAGCAGCGGGGGCGCGGAGGCGGGTCCCTCGGCACGGTGGTGCAGTCCCGCGGCGGTGGCCGCGGGAGTCTCGTTCCTGTCCGAGGGGGTCAACGTCGCTCCAGGGCACGGTCGGTGAGGGATCCGGCGCAGCCGGTGTACCGGGTGGGATCGGTGAGTCCGTCGAGATCCAGCCCCGCGAGGCCGGGCTCGTCGGCGAGCACCGTGGCGAGGACGGCGGCGAGCGTCGTGGAACCGGTACGGGTACGCCGCGCCGCCTCGGTGAGCAGCGCCTTCGCGCGGGCCCGGCCGACGAGCGGGGCGAGCGCGGCCGACAGCCGCTCCGAGACGATCAACCCGTCCGTGAGATACAGGTGTTCACGCATCGTCCCGGCGTGGACCCGTATCCCCTCGGCGAGTTCGGCCGCGCCCCGTGCCGCGCCGCCGGCCAGCCGGAGCAGATCGCGCAGCGGCTCCCACTCGGCATGCCAGGCGCCCGCGGGCCGTTCGTCCTCGGCGGCCATCGAGCCGAGGAGCGTCGCCGCGAGGGCGGGCGCGCGCCGGGCGGCGGCGGCGATCAGCGTGGCCCGTACGGGGTTCGCCTTGTGCGGCATGGCGGAGGAGCCGCCGCCCGCGCCCTCGGACAGCTCACCGATCTCGGTGCGGGAGAGCGTGAGGACATCGGCGGCCGGCTTGCCGAGCGCGCCCACCGTGAAGGCGAGGGCGGCGGCGAGATCCGCGACGGGTGTACGCAGGGTGTGCCAGGGCAACACCGGTTCCACCAGGCCGAGTTCGGCGGCGAAGACGGCGGGCAGCCGCAGCGCGGCCGCCGCCTCGTCCCGGGACCGCCCGCCGCCCGCCCCGCCGTCCGCCTCGTGGCCGTACGCCTCGAAGGCCGCCAACGTGCCTGCCGCTCCGCCCAGTTGGGCGGGGAGCGTGGCGCGGACCGCGCGCAGCCGGTCGCGGGCGTCCAGCACCAGGCTCCGCCAGCCCGCCGCCTTCAGCCCGAAGGTCGTCGGGACCGCGTGCTGGGTCAGCGTACGGCCCGGCATCACCGTGTCGCGGTGCTCGGACGCCAGCCGCGCCAGCGCCCGTTCCGTACGGGCCAGATCCCCCAGGACCGGCTCCAGCGTCCGTACGGCCACCAGCATCGCCGCGGTGTCCAGGATGTCCTGGCTGGTCGCGCCCCGGTGGACATACGGCGCGAACGCGGCCGGCAGCGCGGCGGTGAGCGCGGCCACCAGCGGTATCACCGGATTGCCCCCGTCGCGGGCGCGCAGTGCGAGATCCCGGGCGTCGAGGCGCGCCGTGGCGCACGCCGCGCCGACCGCCCGCGCCGCCTCCGCCGGGGCCAGGCCCAGCGCCGCCTGCGCGCGGGTCAGCGCGGCCTCCGTATCCAGCATCGCGCGGAGGAACGCGGCGTCCCCGGTGGCGGCCTCGGCGCGGCAGCCGGCCCGGCCGGGCGCGAGCAGCCCGGCGTCGAGCGGGCCGGAGGCGTCGGTGCCGGGTGTGTCGGTGCCCGGCGCATCGGTGCCGGGTGTGTCGTACAGGCTCACCGGAACTCCAGAAAGACCGTTTCCCCTTCGCCCTGAAGGCGGATGTCGAAACGGTACGCGCGCGGCGTGCCGGACTCGGGAGCGGCGATCAGCGTGGCGCGCCGCCCGGCGTTCAGCGAGGCCAGCAGCGCGTCGCCGGTGTCCTCCAGATAGGCGCGGGTGTAGAGGTGGTGGAGCAGACCACGGGCGAAGACCGCCACGCTGATGTAGGGGACACCGCCCGGCGGCAGCGTACGGACCGCCCAGTGCCCGTCGGCGTCGGTCGGGACACGCCCGAAGCCGGTGAAGTCGACCCCGTTGCGTCCGACGACCCGGCCGGTGACGGGGTCGTGGCGCAACGATCCCGGCTTCCCGGCGCGCGAGCCGCCGGGTGCGGGCTGCCAGGTCTCGACGAGCGCGTCGGGGACGGGGCGGCCCGCGCCGTCGTACACGTGTCCGTGCAGGGTGAGGGTGTCGGGGTGGCCGGCCGGGGCGATGTCGCCGCCGCCCTCGAAGGGCAGGGCGTACCCGTAGAACGGCCCGACCGTCTGGGACGGCGTCGGCCCGAAGGACCCGGATCCGGACCCGGACGGGGCGGTGGACGCGGACATCAGTGGTCGCCGCCTTCCTCGAAGAGCGTGGCGGACGGCCCGTCCAGGACGATGTCCCAGCGGTAGCCGAGGGACCATTCAGGGACGGACAGCTCATGGTCGTACGCCGCCACCAGCCGGGCCCGCGCCGACGCGTCGGTCACCGACTGGAGGACCGGGTCGTACGGGAAGACCGGGTCGCCCGGGAAGTACATCTGGGTGACCAGACGCTGGCTGAACGCCGCACCGAAGAGCGAGAAGTGGAGATGCGCGGGGCGCCAGGCGTTGACGTGGTTGCGCCACGGGTAGGCGCCGGGCTTGACCGTGGTGAACCGGTAGCCGCCCTGATCATCCGTCAGACACCGTCCGAACCCGGTGAAATGGGGGTCCAGCGGCGCCGGATGCCGGTCGAGCTGGTGCGCGTACCGGCCGGAGGCGTTGGCCTGCCACAGCTCCACGAGCTGACCGCGTACCGGACGCCCCGCCCGGTCGAGCACCCGGCCCGAGACGGTGATCCGCTCGCCGAGCGGCTCGCCCGGATGCTGCCGCGTCAGATCGTGGTCGAGCGCGGTGACGTCGGTGACGCCGAACGCCGGCCCCGTCAGCTCCACGGCCTCCGGGTCCAGTAGGGGGATCAGCGGCTGTTTCGGATGGCGCAGACGGCTGCTGCGGTACGGCGGGTAGTCGCGCGGCGGATGGTGCCCGGCCGCGGACGACGCCCGCGCCTTCGCGACCTCGGCGTCGATCTCGCGCTGGCTCAGCCCCTCGGGCAGGGGAGTGGTGGTCACAGGACGGCTCCGTGGGTACGGGGACGCGGCTGAACAGGGTCGGCGGTACGGACCTCGGCGGCGGTCTTCCGGACGATCTCGGCGGCGGTGACCCCGGGCGCGCACTCCACCAGCACCAGCCCGTCGTCGGTGACGTCGAGCACCCCCAGGTCGGTGATGATCCGGTTGACGCATCCCCGGCCGGTCAGCGGCAGGGAGCACTCCTCCAGGATCTTCGGGCCGCCGTCCTTGGCGGTGTGCGTCATCACGACGATGACCGTGCGCGCGCCGTGGACCAGGTCCATCGCCCCGCCGATACCGGTGATCAGCTTGCCGGGGACGGCCCAGTTGGCGAGGTCGCCCCGGGCGGAGACCTGCATCGCGCCCAGCACGGCGACATCGATGTGGCCGCCGCGGATCATGCCGAAGGAGAGCGCGGAGTCGAAGTACGAGGCACCGGGCAGGACGGTGACGGTCTCCTTGCCCGCGTTGATCAGATCCGGATCGACGGCGTCCTCCGTGGGGTACGGGCCGACACCGAGGATGCCGTTCTCCGACTCCAGGACCACTTCCACGCCGTCCGGGAGATGGTTGGGGATCAGCGTCGGCAGACCGATGCCGAGATTGACGTAACCGCCGTCCGGGAGTTCGCGCGCGGCCCGCGCGGCCGTCTCCTGCCTCGACCAGGCCATCAGCGACGCACCGTCCTCTTCTCGATCCCCTTGCCGGCGGCCTGCTCCGGGGTGAGCGCCACGACACGCTGCACGAAGATCCCCGGAAGGTGCACCTCGTCCGGCGGAATGGCGCCGGGCTCGACCAGTTCCTCCACCTCGGCGATCGTCACCCGGCCCGCCATGGCGGCCGGCGGGTTGAAATTGCGGCTGGACTTGCCGAAGACCAGATTTCCGTGCCGGTCGCCCTTCGCGGCGCGGACCAGCGCGAAGTCGGTCCGGATGGAGCGCTCCAGCACGTACTCCGTGCCGTCGAACTCGCGCACCTCCTTGGCCGGGGACACCAGCGCGACGCCGCCCCGGCCGTCGTACCGCCAGGGCAGCCCGCCCTCCGCGACCTGGGTGCCGACACCGGCCGGGGTGTAGAAGGCGGGGATGCCGTAGCCGCCGGCCCGCAGCCGCTCGGCGAGGGTGCCCTGCGGGATCATCTCGACCTCGATCTCACCGGCCAGATACTGCCGGGCGAACTCCTGGTTCGCCCCGATGTACGAACCGGTCACCCGCGCGATACGGCCCGCGGCCAGCAGCACGGCCAGCCCCGAGTCCAGCGCGCCGCAGTTGTTGGAGACCACGGCGAGATCGCGGACACCGCGCGCGTACACCGCCTTGATCAGCTCGTTCGGCACCCCGCTCAGACCGAAGCCGCCCACGGCGAGCGACACCCCGTCCCCGAGGTCGGCCACGGCCTGCGCGGCGCCGGCGACCACCTTGTCCATGCGTGAAGCCCCTCTCGTCCGGCGCCCGCACCTGGTGTCCGGCGAGTCAGTCGCTCAACGCATCAGATACTCAGGGCACTGACTATCTCCTCAAGATTTGACCCAAGCTGCCACCCCTCACCACATCCGTCAAGAGCGGAAGCGGAGCGCCATCGGGGCGCGTATCGTTCAGTGCTCAGACGAAATCTCGCCGGGGAAGACGCCCGGTGTCGCGCAGCCCGAGGAGCACACATGGCCGCGGTGGATCTGACCACGCACCCCGGGCATCTCGCCCGCCGTCTCCAGCAGGCGCACTACCTGCTGTGGAACACGATGGTCTCCGAGGAGACCACCTCGCCGCAGTTCGCCGTGCTCAACGCCCTCGTCGCCGAACCGGGCCTCGACCAGCGCACCGCCGGTGAACGGGTCGGCCTGGACCGCTCCACCATCGCCGAGGTGGTCACCCGGCTGAGCCGCCGCGGCCTGGTCGACAAGGTGCGCGACCCCCAGGACGGCCGCCGCTTCATGCTGCGCCCCACCGACGACGGCGAGCGGGCCCACCGCAAGCTGGCGCTCCGCGCGGCCCGGATGAACCAGGTCTTCCTCGGCCCCCTCTCACCCGCCGAGCAGGCCGTCTTCTTCGATCTGCTCCGGCGGGTCTCCGAGGCGGCGGAGAGCCTGCGCGACCCCGTGGCGCCGGCGGCACGCTGAAACCGCCCCGCCCGAACGGGGGGCGCGCTGAAACTGCCCCCGTTCGGGCGACCGATCGCGGGTATGCCGGCTCCGTACCTGGTCGGAGCCCGTCGGGCCGCGCGCGAACCCTCCTGACAGAATGTCTCCCATGACTACCGACAACGTGTTCTTCGACATCACGATCAACGACAAGCCGGCCGGCCGGATCACCTTCCGCCTCTTCGACGACGTCGTCCCCAAGACCGCGCAGAACTTCCGCGAGCTGGCCACCGGCGAGCAGGGCTTCGGCTACGCCGGGTCCGGCTTCCACCGGGTCATCCCGGACTTCATGCTCCAGGGCGGCGACTTCACCGCCGGCAACGGCACCGGCGGTAAGAGCATCTACGGGGCCAAGTTCGACGACGAGAACTTCAAGCTCAAGCACGACCGCCCGTTCCTGCTCTCCATGGCGAACGCGGGCCCGAACTCCAACGGCTCGCAGTTCTTCATCACCACCGTGGTGACGTCCTGGCTGGACGGCAAGCACGTCGTCTTCGGCGAGGTCGTCGAGGGCCAGGACCTGGTCAGGAAGATCGAGTCCCTGGGCTCCCGCACCGGCTCGACCTCGGCGAAGATCACCATTTCCGCGTCCGGTGCCGTGCAGGGCGCGTAACGGCCAAGGCCCGCGTCCCCGCGCCCGCGGCCCCCGAACGGCCGCAGTGACAGAAGCCCCGCCGGAGGCCCCGGCGGGGCTTGTGCGTGCGGTGGGACATCCAGGTGCGCGGGTTCGCGGCCGGTCCTCACCAGTCGGTCAGGTCGACCGTGTGGACACGGTGGGGGTCCGAGGCGTCCGCCATCCGGCGTTCCTCCTCACCGACGAGTGAGGGCAGGGCGGCCAGCAGGGCGGTCAGAGCGCCGGTGAGCTTGAGGTCGGCCGCGATCAGGCCATCGGCTTTCTCGGCGCCGAGGTGGAGCCGCACGCTCTCCTGCCCGATGAAGAGGAATCCGCAGAGCGCGGGTTCGTCGGCATGCCCTTCGGGGCCAACGGCACATGCCGGTTCTTAAGGCCGGTGCGGAATATCACCGTGTGGCCGCCTTGTACGCGACATATCCCCACTGCTCGGCGTCCGGACCTGTCGTGCCCTCCGGGAACCAGCGGTTGATGGGTGCGAGGCCGGGCGGGGGGATGGTGAGGCCGTCTGCGAACGCGGCCATCTGTTCGGCGGTGCTGGTGATGTAGGGGTCGGTACCCGAGGCCGCGTACGTCTCGTTCGCGGCGTCGGCTCTCGGCGTGGAGATCGTGGTGCACAGAACGAGGCAACTGCCCGGTGCCAGACGGTCCATGTACGTCTGTACCAGACGCGCGGCTTCGGCGGGATCGGGAACGTGGCCGATGACGGACAGCAGCATCAGCGCGACCGGCCGGTCGAGGTCGAGAGTCCGCGCCGCCTGGGCCAGGATGCTCCGCGGGTCGCGCAGGTCTCCGTCGATGTAGTCCGTCGCACCTTCCGGGGTGCTGGTGAGCAGGGCTCGGGCGTGCGCGAGCACGATGGGGTCGTGATCGACGTAGACGATCCGGGCGTCAAGGGCGGCTCGCTGGGCGACCTCGTGGGTGTTGTCGGCCGTCGGGAGACCGGTCCCGATGTCGAGGAACTGGCGGATATCCTGCTCAGCGGCGAGATGACGGACCGTCCGCCCGAGAAATGCCCTGCTCGCGAGGGCGAGGTCGACGGCCTCGGGCCATTCGCGCTTCATCTGCTCGCCCAGTTCCTGGTCGGCCGCGAAGTTGTCCTTGCCGCCCAGCAGGTAGTTCCAGAACCGGGCGGAATGCGGCTTCTCGGGCTGAAGGTCCAAGTCCTGGGTGAAGTCGTCGCTGCTCATCGGTTTCCCTTCGGTAGGCGGCTGGTGAGGACGCGGCGGTGGTGTCGGGGGCGGCCCGGTGGGCGCGCATCGCGCCCCGATCGTCGGTGACCGTACCGGCGTGGGTGTGCGGGGCATAGAGGGATACCACGGCATCGAAGGATCCGTCCGGGAAGTCCACCGAGGTGGCATCGGCCCTGATGAAGTCGGCCTGAGCGTGAGCTCCTGGGCTCGACGGATCCGCACCTCACTGATGTTGACGCCTGTGACACGGTGTCCTGCCGCAACAAGGTCACGCACGACGGGCACGCCGCTGCCGCAGCCCAGGTCCAGCACTCTGCTGCCTTCCTCAAGCCGCGCGTTCAGGACGGCGACCCACGATGGGTACTTCGTGGCGGAGCCGTACGCCTCGTCATAACGCGCGAAAGCGCGTCATACCCGCGCCGGACCAGGTCTTTGGGATCTCCGGAAGTCACAGGCAAGGACGCAAGCGCCGTGCTCCGCACTCAGCGCCCCCGTTTTTCCCTTCCGGCAGATTGCGCGGGCGTCGGTGGCGTCCGCCAACGGACCACGTGACGGCCGCGGCACGCCCGTTTCAGCGCGGCTTTGACCCGGCCGCTCTGCCGAGTGCGGTCACAATACGGCCGTGGCCAGGGCGTGTTCGGGGCGTGCGAGCGGCCGGGCAGGGCCGGTGGCGAGTTTGCCGACGAAGGCCGAACGCAGCCGGTGGTACGGCGCCGTCGGGTCGAAGAAGGTCCGGTGCATGTGGGCGAGTTCGTCGCGGCGATAGGCGGCCAGGGGCCGGACGTTCTCGTCCCGCTCCCGCCTCGCCCGCTTGGCCGCGATCTGCTCCGCCAGATCGGGCGTTCTCGCCAACGCGGCGGCCATGCGCTCCACTTCGGCGGAGAAGTCGTGCGGGGATACGGGGACCAAGCGGTCCACGAGGCCCATGCGGGCACCTGCGGAGGAACTGACCGGCAGCGCCTCCGTGATGAGCCGCTCCGCTGTCCGGGGGCCGACCCGGCGGGGCAGCGAGTAGGTCCAGAATTCGGACCCGTACAGCCCCATCCGCCGGTAGTGCGGGTTCAGGACGGCTCCCGTGCGGCACCAGACCTCGTCGGCCGCCAGGGCGAGCATGGTGCCTCCCGCGGCCGCGTTGCCGCCGAGCGCGGCGATCACCAGCCGGTCCGTCGTGCGCAGCATCGCCTCGACCAGGTCGTCCATGGCGTTGATGTTCGCCCACGACTCGGCGGACGGGTCGGCGGCGGCCTCGATGACGTTGAGGTGGATTCCGTTCGAGAAGAAGTCGCGTGTGCCACCCATCACCAGGACGCGGGTGGGCCGGCTCAACGCGAACCGGTAGGCGGCGAGCAGCCGTCGGCACTGGTCTGTGCTCATGGCGCCGCCCGGGAAGCTGAAGTGCAGAAACCCGACGTCAGAGCGTTGCCGATAGCGGATGTCCGTCCATGTGCGGCGCTGCGCGGGAAGTTCCAGCGGCGCGGGCACCTCGGGCCGGCCGTCGAGCCGTGCGCCCAGGACCAGGGCCGCGGGGAGCCGGAACGTCGCCGGGCCGCCCGGCCGCCGCCGGCGCCGTAGCTCGGGAATCCACACCGCCCCGTCGCACGTGGCCCGGCACACCGCGCCCGTACGGGTCGCGAGTACGTCTCCCGGGCATCCGCGCAGTTGGTCCTCCGGGTGGCCGCCGTGCAGGAAGAACTCCTCGTCGAAGAGTTCGTCCAGCACACCCGGGCGCGAGTCGGCCGCGCGCAGCTTCCGCAGCACCACCTCGGTGGTGTCCCGCCGCCAGTCGATCCGCCGGCGCTCCTGCCGGAAGGGGTCACGCCACACGATCTCCACCGAGCGGTCGTCCTGGGCCAGGGGCTTGGAGGAGCCGCCGGCGTAACGCTCGACGGCCAGCAGGACCGCTGCCATCGCCGCGTCGGATGCCTCGTTGCGGTACAGATCGCTCTTGCTGCCGGGCGGTACCTCGAACGGTACGGTCGCCCAGATATCACCGGCGTCCATGTCGGCCTCGGCCTGGAGCACGGTCACACCCCACCGTGTCGCACCCGTGGCGATCGCCCAGTCGATGGACGACGGACCACGGTCCCCGGGCGGGCCCGGATGGACGATCAGGCAGGTACGGTCCGACCACACATCCTCCGGGAGAGCGGTCCTGAGCATCGGGGCGATCACCAGCTCGGGCCGCATCTCGCGCACAGCCTCACGCACCGCTTCGTCCCCGTGCGTGGCCAGTACGACGTCCACGCGGTGCGCCCGGTCGGACAACTCGGCGTAAACCCGTTGGGACAGACTGTTGAAGGCGCTGGCGACGAGGAGGATGTTCATGGGGCAGGATCCTTGCCGCGCTTCTCCTGTACGGGACGAACCACGCCGGGCGTCGCCGGTGAATTGCGCCGGACGGACGCCACGGCTACGGCCCGCCCGACGCCCCCGACAAGGCCGACGGAGAGGGAGCGTCCGCCGGGGACCACGCGGATACTCAGTGCCCCGGCGGGGGCTCACTCGCTCTGGGCGACCGGTTCGGGAACGGCGTCGAGCGCGTCGAGCACCGCGTCGCCGTTCGCCCTCGCCCACTCGGTCAGGACGTGGATCGGATCGATCAGCGTCGCCCCGAGCTGGGTGAGCTCGTACTCGACGCGGGGCGGCGCCTCGGCGTAGGCGTGGCGGCGGATGAGTCCGTGCGCCTCAAGCCGCCGGAGGGTCTGGGTGAGCATCTTGCGGGAGATGCCGCCGATCAGCTCGATCAGCTCGCCATGGCGTACCGGGCCCCGGCTCAGGCCGTAGAGCACGACCACCGTCCACTTGTCGGCGATCAGCTCGACCGCCAGACGCGCCGGGCAGTCGGCGAGAAAGGGACCAGCGGGACCGAAACCGCTCATGGCGCCGGCGTTGCATCTGGCACGCAAGCCGGCGCCGCTCTCGCACGTCGAGGCGGCGGCGCTGCCGAGCGTCGGGCTGACGGCGTGGCAGGGCCTCGTCGACCTCGCCGGCGTGACCGAGGGCGACCGCGTCCTGGTCCACGGCGGTGGTGGCGGGGTCGGCCATGTCGCGATCCAGATCGCGAAAGCGCTCGGCGCGCACGTGATCACGACCGCCGGCGGGAGCAAGCGGAAGTTCGTCGAGGGGCTCGGCGCCGACGAGGTGATCGACTACACGGCGGTCGACTTCACCGAGGCGGTCCGCGACATCGACGTCGTGCTCGACACGATCGGCGGCGACACCGTCGAGCGGTCGCTCGAAGTGCTCCGCCCGGGCGGCCACCTGGTGACGGCGGTCGCCATGGGGGATTCGGAGCTCGCCGCGAAGTACGAGGCGGCCGGCATGCGCTTCAGCGGCATCGCGGTCGACCCCGATCCGGTCGCCCTGCGAGGTCTCGTCGAACTCGTCGAACAGGGCAGGCTCCGGGTCCACGTGCAGGAGACGTTCCCGTTCGAGCGCGTCGTCGACGCGCACCGGACGCTCGGCGGCGGTCACCTCCAGGGCAAGCTCGTCCTCACCGTCTGATCCCGTCGTGAGGCTGATCCCGTCGCGGGGCCTCGCGTGAGCGGGGCCCCACCGATGAACGGCCGGTAACCTGGTGCCGATGAACCGTGGGAGCTGTTCGAGCGGCTCTCGCGGAGAGCTCGACCGGTCGCGATGCGTGATCGACTCGGCCCCAGCTATGCCCTCTCGGCCGGAAGGCTGAGAGGATGTGCAGGTCAGAGCCTATGCCAGGGGGTACGGTGCGTTTGAGAGTGGAGTTCACGACCGAACCCTTCGATCTCGACGAGGCGCCCGCCCACGCGGTGGTGGCCCGCGAGGTCGTCCAGGGGGCACACCTCGACGCGGTCGACGTCGGGCCGTTCGGCAACACCGTCGAGGGCGGCGCCGACGCCGTACTGGCGGCGGTGGACACCCTTCTGCGCGAGTCGCTGGCGGCCGGCGCGACCCGGGTCTCGCTCCAGGTCAACGTGATCGGGAGCGGGCCCGGGGCCGCCGGGGAGGACGACCGGTGAGCGCGCAGCTCGACCATCCCTTTGTCGCGGCGGTGAAACCGCTGGTCGACGCCATGGGCGGACAGCTTCTGGCACCCGAGGAGGCGCAGCCGGACGATGTCGTCCTCGCCTGGGAGGGCGCCGAGCTGCTGGCCGTACGGCTGCCGCAGCTCTCGGAATCCCTGGACCATATTCTGGCGGCCCTGGAGCGCGGCCACGGCAGGCCCCTGGCGGAGCTGGACCGCAAGACCAAGCAGTCCGTCGTACGGACCCTGGAGGCGCGCGGCGCCTTCGCCGTACGGCACGGAGTGGAGACGGTGGCGACCGCGCTCGGCGTCAGCCGCTTCACCGTCTACAACTACCTGAACTACGCCGACGAACAGCGGGCGAAGGCGCGCCGGGGAGCCCCGAGCCCGGAGGGTGACGGCTGACCCGGGCGCCGCGTCAGTGGCCGACGCGGAAGGTGGCGTCCTGCCGCTCGCTGGTGGTGGAGACCGGGTCGATGCGCAGCACGTAGTTCGCGTGACGGAGGTAGCGGGTCGGGTTGTTGTACGACCGGAAGGACGACCAGCCGGCGTCCGCGAGGCCCGCCGTACGGTAGAAGGTCGCGTCCGCCGCGAACGTCGATGTGGCGTCGGCGGCGTCCAGTTGGAGCTGGTAGTTGTAGTGCCGCAGGTAGCGGGTCGGGTAGTTGACCGACTGGAAGGAGACCCCGGCGCTGTCGGCGAGGCCAGGGACCAGCTTCCACTGGGAGTCCGCGTACGGGTCGAAGGGATAGGGGTCGATACGGCCCACGTTGTTGGCGTGGCGGATGTAACGGGCCGGGAGGTTGTACGACTTGAGCCGGTTCCAGGCCGGGGCGCCCCACCGTGCCAGCAGGTTGTCGTACTCGGCCGCCGTGATCGTCGTGATGCCGCAGTGCTTGGAGTTGAGCGGCTGCGTGTAACTCCTCTGGTCGACCGCGGTCCAGGAACCGGCCGACAGGTCGGCGGACTGCCAGGCGTAGAAGACACCGTTGGGGGTGTACGTGTCCCCCCAGAGGTACCAGGTGTTCGACGTCAGGGACTTGACGAGGGTCGGCGCCTCGGTGCCGCCCTGGGCGACGCCCGTGCTGAACTCGGTGAAGCTGCCCGGGGTGAGTGAGGTGGACCGCGCCCCCACCAGGGCCTGGTTCTTCTTGAAGTAGAGGTAGTTGACGCCGCCCACGCCGACCGCCATGTCCCCGTCGATCACGTCGTACCCCGGGTCGAAGAAGACCTGCGGGGCCGAGGCCGTCAGGAAGTCGCTCGTGTAGTTCACCATGATCACGTTGTGGCCGGTGCTGTTGACGGCGGAGTAGATCAGCGCGTACTGGCCGCGTCCGGCGTCCCAGAACGCCTCCGGCGCCCAGGAGTGGGTGTTCATGTCGTGCAGCTTGAGACGGTGGTAACCGGTGAAGGTGCGCAGATCGGTGGAGTTCCACACGTGCACGTACTGGCTGACGTAGCTCCAGTCGGTGCCCTTGAGGTCGGTGGCGATGACCACGAAGGTGCCGTCGCGCTTGCGCAGGATGAACGGGTCGCGCAGACCGAGCGCGCCCGCGGTGGGGGTGACCACGGGGTTGTTCTGGTTCAGCGGGATCCAGTTGAGCGAGTCCGTGCTGACGGCGAGATGGAGGCCGTAGTCGGTGCCGTTGCCGCTCGGGGACTCGGTGAAGTAGCACATCACGTACGCCGAGTCGGCGGCGTGGGCGGTACCCGCGCCGAGGGTCAGCGCCCCGGCCGCGGCCAGTGGGGTGGCGGCGGCCATGCCGAGGAAGAGCCGGCGGGACGGGTGGGGGCTTGCGCTCATCGTGGTCTCCAGGTGGCGTACGGGAGCGGGGTGAGCGGCTGCGGTGCGCGGGCTGACGGGCGGTGGGGCGGGAGATGGGGCGGAAGGTGGGGCTGCGCAGCCGGGGGGGCCGGGATGGTTGGCCGGTATTTCGAACGGGGTTCGGGAAATCGGTCAGAAGGTAGAGGGTGGCCGTGTTCACGTCAATCGTTTCTGCGGACTTCGCGCGCTCCCCCGGACGGGCGCCGGACGCGCCGCCACGCGACATTTCAACAAAGTGTTGACGTTCTGCCGTGGACCGCGTTAGCTGAGCGCAGCCCGCCCAGCACCGCGCACTGCCACGGAGGTTCCCCGTGACATCGACACCACCCCCCGCCCCGGGCCTCACCCGGTTCAACGCCTCTCCCGACGCCGTGGCCCTGGCCGCGCTGCGCGAGGTGTGCGCCAGCCCGGCGTGGGGCGTGGCGCTGCTCGCCCGCCGCCCGTACGCCACCGAGGCCGAACTGCTCGCCACCGGCGACACCCTGACGGCGGAACTCACCGACGCGGAGCTGACCGCGGCCCTGGCCGGGCATCCGCCGATCGGCCGCCCGAAGCCGGGCGACCCCGCCTCGGCCCGGGAACAGCGCGGCATGGCAGGCGCCCCCGCACCGCTCAAGGCCGAGATGGCCGAGCTGAACCTGGCCTACCAGGAACGGTTCGGCCATGTCTTCCTGATCTGCGCGACCGGCGCCACCGCCGAGGAGATGCGGGACGCGCTGAGAACGAGGCTCGGCCACACACCGGAGCGGGAGCGGGAGATCACCCGCACCGAACTCGGCAGGATCAACCGCGTCCGGCTCTCCCGGCTGGTCGCGGTGGACCCCGACGCCGATCCCAGCCCCGGCCCGGCTCCGGCGCCCGCGTCGGTCTCCACGCACATCCTGGACACCAGCGCCGGGCGCCCCGCCGGGGGAGTCTCCGTCGCCCTCGCGGCCCGCACGGGCGACGAGGCCGCTCCCAACGGCGCGTGGGCGGTGCTCGGTGGCTCGGTGACCGGCCCCGACGGCCGCTGCACGGACCTTCCGGCGCTGCCGCCGGGCACCACCCGGGTACGGCTCACCTTCGCGACCGGGCCGTACCTCGACCGGGAGAAGCCGGCCGGAACGGAGCCGGACGCCCCCGCGCCACGGGAGGGCGGAACTCCGTTCTTCCCCGAGGTGGCGGTCGCGTTCACCGTCACACCGGGCGAGCACTACCACGTACCCCTGCTGCTCAACCCGTTCGGCTACTCCGTATACCGAGGGAGCTAGGGATGACCGACCTTTCCCGCCCGGCGGGCCAGGACCGTCCGGCGAGCCGGGGCCGCCCGGCGATGCTCGGCCAGAACCAGTACGGCAAGGCGGAGAACCGCGTCGTCCGGATCACCCGGGACGGCGCCACCCACCACATCAAGGATCTGAACGTCTCCGTCGCCCTCGAAGGGGACATGGACGACGTCCACTACTCGGGCTCCAACGCCCATGTCCTGCCGACCGACACCACCAAGAACACCGTGTACGCCTTCGCCAAGGAGTACGGCATCGAGTCGGCCGAGCGGTTCGGTATCCATCTCGCCCGGCACTTCGTGACCAGCCAGGAACCGATCCACCGGGCGTGCGTCCGGATCGAGGAGTACGCCTGGGAGCGCATCGCTGCGGGCGACGGCGATCCGGGCGACGGGCCCCGGCACTCCTTCGTCCGCAGGGGTCAGGAGACACGCGTCGCCCGGATCACCTTCGACGGCGAGAACTGGCAGGTCGTCTCGGGCCTCAAGGACCTGACCGTACTGAACTCGACCCACTCCGAGTTCTGGGGGTACGCCAAGGACAAGTACACGACGCTCAAGGAGTCCTACGACCGGATCCTCGCCACCGATGTCTCCGCGCGGTGGCGGTACGGCTGGACGGGCGGCGAGGAGTCCATGCCGGAGTGGGACACCTCGTACGAGCGGACCAAGGAGCACATCCTGCGGGCCTTCGCCGAGACGTACTCCCTCTCCCTCCAGCAGACCCTCTACCAGATGGGCGCGCGGGTCATCGACCACCGGGCCGAGATCGACGAGATCCGCTTCTCGCTGCCGAACAAGCACCACTTCCTGGCCGATCTGTCGCCCTTCGGGCTCACCAACGACACCGGCGACGGGGCGGTCTACCTCGCGGCCGACCGGCCGTACGGGCTGATCGAGGCCACCGTTCTGCGGGACGGGGCGGAGCCGGGGATACCGGCGGAGCTGACCCTCCTGTGAGCCCGCGCGCGAGCCCGTCCGTCCGTTCGTCCGCTCCACAGTCCGTCAGCCCCTGAGCCCGTGGGAGGTACCGCCGTGGCGACGTCACGCATCGTCATCGAGAACTGCGCCATCGCGACCGTGGACGCGCACGACACCGAGTACGCCTCGGGCCATGTCGTCGTCGCGGGCAACCGGATCGAGTCCGTCGGCGCGGGCCCCGCCCCCTCCGGGACGGCGGAGGTCGTCCGCCGGGTCGACGGCACCGGCCATCTGCTCACCCCCGGCCTGGTCAACACCCACCACCACTTCTACCAGTGGATCACCCGCGGCCTCGCCACCGACCACAACCTCTTCGACTGGCTCGTCGCCCTCTACCCGACCTGGGCGCGCATCGACGAGCCGATGGTCCGCGCGGCGGCGGGCGGCTCCCTGGCGATGATGGCCCGCGGCGGGGTCACCACCGCGATGGACCACCACTACGTCCACCCGCGCGGCTCCGGCGACCTGTCCGGCGCGATCATCGGCGCGGCGGCCCGGACAGGGATACGGTTCACGCTCGCCCGTGGCTCGATGGACCTCGGTGTCTCGGACGGCGGGCTGCCCCCGGACTTCGCGGTCGAGTCGCTGGACGGCGCGCTCGCCGCGACCGAGGAGACCATCGACGCCCACCACGACGCGTCCTTCGGCGCGATGACCCGGATCGCCGTCGCGCCCTGCTCGCCGTTCTCCGTCTCCACCGAACTGATGCGGCGGGGAGCGGAACTGGCGCGCCGCAAGGGGGTACGGCTGCACACCCACGGCAGTGAGACGGTCGAGGAGGAGCGGTTCTGCAAGGAGCGGTTCGGGATGGGGCCGACGGAGTACTTCGAGTCGACCGGCTGGCTCGGCTCCGACGTGTGGATGGCCCACTGCGTCCACATGAACGACTCCGACATCGCCGCCTTCGCCCGCACGGGCACCGGAGTCGCCCACTGCCCGTCCTCCAACGCCCGGCTGGCGGCCGGGATCGCACGCGTCCCCGATCTGCTCGCCGCCGGGGTGCCGGTCGGCCTCGGGGTCGACGGCACCGCCTCCAACGAGTCCGGCGAACTCCACACCGAGCTGCGCAACACGCTGCTCGTCAACCGCCTCGGTGCCCACGGCGAAAGGGCCATGACGGCCCGTCAGGCGCTGCGCCTCGGTACGTACGGCGGCGCCCAGGTGCTGGGCCGCGCCGAGGAGATCGGCTCCATCGAGGCGGGCAAGCTCGCCGACCTCGTGCTCTGGCGCATGGACACCCTCGCCCACGCGTCGATCGCCGACCCGGTGGCCGCGCTGGTCCTCGGGGCCGCCGCGCCCGTCACACTCTCCCTGGTCGACGGCCGGGCCGTCGTCGAGGACAACCATCTGACCACCGTGGACGAGGACGGGCTCGCCCGCGCCACCAGGAGCGAGGCCCGCCGGCTCGCGCGGATCGCCGCGGACGGCTGAGCCCACCGGAACGTCCGGCCGAGGGGGACGGCCCCCGGCCGGCGCCCGTGGGCGGGGCGGCGCGCTACCGGTCGATGCGATACGTGTCCCCGTACACCTTCCAGACGAGCGGGGGACGCAGACCGAGGTTGCCGTCGTCCAGGAAGACGCGCTGGGCGGTGTCGATCCGGCTGGTGTCGCTGTGGCCCCGCTCGCCGCGCATCGCGGTGACCCGCGCGTCGAGGAACGCGTCGAGGTACGCCGTCTCGTCGCCGCCGCGCGCCGGAGGGTCGGCCCGGGCGAGGGCTTTCGCGCGGATCGTACGGAAACCGACGGTGTCCTTCGCGTCGGCGTAACCGTGCATCACATACGCGTCGTAGTAGATGAACTGCCCCAGCGCCCCGAGCCCGTCCGTCTTCGCCCGTGCCACGGCCGGGGCGAAGTAGATCCGGTCGCGCTCCTCGTCCTGGGCCGTCCGCATCCGGGGGTCATCGGCCGCCTCGCGCCACGCGGCGGTGAAGGCGGAGCCGAGCCCGTCATGGGAGTCGCCGCCCTTCACCTCGCGGAGCGCCGGCAGGAAACGTACGAGCGCGTTGTCCGGCCGCGCCCGGGTGTACCGCTCGACGACCCGCAGCAGATCGCCGCAGCCGGTGCAGAACCCGACCAGGCCGGCGGTGTAGCCCCGGCCGTCGTCGATGTCCTCGATGTAGCGGTACTGGTCCTTCCAGTCGAGCGAGGAGTTCTCCGCGCTGGAGACCAGCCGCATGGCGATCTCCTTCTTCGGCGGATCGTCCAGATCCGCCGAGGCCCCTTCGGCGGGGGTGCACGCGACGCACAGGGCCAGGAGCGGCAGCAGGAGGCGGTGCAGCGTACGGCGGAGCGCGTGGATCACGTGACGGACCTTTCCCCCTGGTGTGCCCTGCGCGCACCGGCCTGCCACCGAGATTACGTGAGGGGCCCGGATGTTCCGGTATGGGTGGTGGGACGGTGCACCGCTTCCGGGGCGTGACCGGTCAGGCCCCCGGGGACCAGTCGGGACGCCGGCCGCTGAGGCCGATCACCCGGTCCAGCAGCGGTGCGTCCCCGGCCGTCGCCACCGGCGGCCCGAACACGTCGGAGGACCCGGGCCCGGCCTGCGACAGCATCCCGTACGACGCCCGCAGTCCCGCCTCGGCGGGGGCGTACGGCTGCCCGGTGGAGCGCGCCAGGTCCCAGCCGTGGATCAGCACCTCGTTGAGCGCCACCAGCCCGGCCACCGCGCCCGGCAGATCGATCCCGCCGACCCGGGTGTCCCCGTCCCACGCCGCGGGCGACCGCCACGCGGCGGCCAGCGCGTCGAGCCGCCGGGGCAGCGCCTCCCGCCAGTCCTGGGCCAGTACGGGCGGAGCGTCACCGGGCGGCGTGTCGGTCGTCGCCCCCAGCTCCTTGCGCGCGGCGTCCCGGAACGCCACCGTCAGCCCCATGAGATGCGCGAGCACCTCCCGCACCGCGTACGCGGGGCACGGCGTCGGCCCGGACAACTGCTCGTCCGTGACACCGCCCGCGACCCGGGCCGCCTCCTGGCAGACGGGACCGAGATCGAGCGGCTCCTGCGTTCTGTCTGTGTCCATACCTGATGAGACCGCGGGAGCCGCCGGAACTCATCGCGGGAAACGCCGTTCGGACGCTCTCTCCTCTTCCCGGGGCAACTCCCCGGGGCGGCTCCCGGGTCAGCCGCGGAGCTGTTCGTACGCCGGGAGGGTGAGGAAGTCCGCGTAGTCGTCGTCCAGCGCGACCGTCAGCAGCAGGTCGTGGGCCTGCTGCCAGCGGCCCGCCGCGAAGGCATCCTCGCCGGTCTCGGCGCGGATCGCGGCCAGTTCGTCGGCGGCGAGCGTACGGGCCAGTTCCGGGGTGGCGCGGAGGGTCGTGCCCTCGTGGTCGAACTCCACGCCCGCGTTGATCCACTGCCAGATCTGCGAGCGGGAGATCTCCGCCGTGGCCGCGTCCTCCATCAGGTTGAAGATCGCGACCGCGCCCATTCCGCGCAGCCATGCCTCGATGTAGCGGATGCCGACCTGCACGGCGTTGCGCAGCCCCTCGTACGTGGGGCGGGCGTCCAGGGAGTCGATGGCGATCAGGTCACCGGCTGCGACGGAGACGTCCTCGCGGAGGCGGTCCTTCTGGTTCGGGCGGTCGCCCAGGACCGCGTCGAAGGAGGCCATGGCGATCGGCACCAGATCCGGGTGGGCGACCCACGAGCCGTCGAAACCGTCGGCCGCCTCGCGGTCCTTGTCGGCCCTGACCTTCTCGAAGGCGACCTTGTTGACCTCGGCGTCGTGCCGGGACGGGATAAAGGCCGCCATGCCGCCGATGGCGTGCGCGCCGCGCTTGTGGCAGGTGCGGACGAGGAGTTCGGTGTAGGCGCGCATGAACGGCGCCGTCATGGTGACCGCGTTGCGGTCCGGGAGGACGAACTTGGCGCCGCCGTCCCGGAAGTTCTTCACGATCGAGAAGAGATAGTCCCAGCGGCCCGCGTTGAGCCCGGAGGCGTGGTCGCGCAGCTCGTAAAGGATCTCCTCCATCTCGTAGGCGGCGGTGATCGTCTCGATCAGCACCGTCGCCCGGACCGTGCCCTGTGGGATGCCCACGTGGTCCTGGGCGAAGACGAAGACCTCGTTCCAGAGGCGGGCCTCCAGGTGCGACTCCGTCTTCGGGAGGTAGAAGTACGGGCCCTTGCCCAGCTCGATCAGGCGCCGGGCGTTGTGGAAGAAGTACAGCCCGAAGTCGACCAGGGAGCCCGGCACCGGCTCGCCGTCCACCGTGAGATGGCGCTCCGCGAGATGCCAGCCGCGCGGACGCATCACGACGGTCGCGAGCTCGGCCGCGTCCTTGAGGGCGTACGACTTGCCCGTGCGCGGGTCGGTGAAGTCGATGGCGCGCCGGTAGGCGTCCATCAGGTTGAGCTGGCCGAGGACCACGTTCTCCCAGGTGGGCGCGGAGGCGTCCTCGAAGTCCGCGAGCCAGATCCGCGCGCCGGAGTTCAGTGCGTTGATCGTCATCTTGCGGTCGGTCGGGCCGGTGATCTCCACCCGGCGGTCGTTCAGCGCCTCGGGCGTCGGCGCGACCCGCCAGGTGTCGTCCTCACGCACGGACGCGGTCTCCGGCAGGAAGTCCAGGCTGGAGGTACGGGCGATCTCGGCGCGGCGCTCGACGCGGCGGGCGAGCAGCTCGTCACGGCGGGGGGTGAACCGCCGGTGCAGCTCCGCCACGAACGCGAGGGCCGCCTCGGTCAGTACCTCGTCCTGACGGGGCAGGGGCTCGGCGCCGACGACGGCCGACGGGGAGGTCGCTTCTGCGGACATGAGCTGTCACTCCTTCACGAGCGGCGCGGGCGGCGGGGGCGCCGTGGCGGCCGGCGTACGGGTCGAGCGCACCCCTCGAAATACCGGGCGCTTCTGACCTGTGGATAATAGTTTCCTCATGGTGGAACTTCAATGCTGTTGATGTCCTCCGCACTCCGTTGTGGGCGCCTTTACCTCCCTGGCTTTCCTGGGGAAGCCGCTCCTGGGGGCGGCGTCTGTTCGAGGTGCGACAGATCCTCCTCCGTGTCGATGTCGTACGGCAGGGCGACATCCCCGCATTCGACCGGAACGATGTCCCGTTCGTGTGCCTTCAGATAGGCGCGTGCCCCGCGGTCGCCCGTCGCATCCGCCGCGATCCGCGCCCAGCGGTCCGCGCCGAAGAGCACGGGGTGGCCGCGCCTCCCGCCGTACACCGCCGAGACCAGCGATCCCGGCCCCCGGTACCCGGCCACCACCCGGGCCACCGCCGCCGCGCCGATCCCCGGCTGGTCCACCAGCAGCACCAGGACCGCCCGCGCGTCCGTGCCCGCCAGCGAGGCCAGCCCCGCGCGCAGCGAGGACCCCATCCCGTCGGCCCACCCGGGGTTGTCGACCAGAACGGCACCCGGCAGTACCGCCCGCTCCCGTACCTCCGGCGCGGACGCCCCCAGCACCACGTGCACCGGCGCGCACCCCCCTGTCCGCAGGGCGTGCGCCGCGTGCTCCACCAGAGGCCGGCCCCGGTGCTCCAGCAGCGCCTTCGGCCGTCCGCCCAGCCGGCGGCCACCGCCCGCGGCGAGCAGCAGTCCGGCGACCGGCGGATCCGTGGCCTCGTACGCGTGGCTCGCGGGCGCGTCCGCGCCGTATGTGTCTGGCATGGGCCCTGCTTACCGCATCGTGCGCCCGCGCGCCCCCTCGCACCCCTTCGCGCCCTTTCGCGCGGTGAATGTTCCGCGTGCGCCCGTGATCATCGGGAATTCCTTCCGTATTCCGGCCGTCTTCCCGCCGTATTCGGTACGCCGAGTGGCGCCCGCCCCGCGTGATGGCGTTAACTTGCCCGCGAACCTTGGCGATTGACCACCGTCAACGGGGAATCGTCCTATCAGGACGGAGCCGCGTCCCGGCACGGAAGGAGTGCCGTGGCACGCGGGGCACCAGCACGAGGGGGAGCTTTGTTGCGGAGCGTGGGGAAGTCGCCGGCGACGGAGACGGGCGAGGACCCGAGAATCACGGGGCTGGGCGCCGCCGTCTCCCGGCTCCGGCGCGAACTGGCGGTCTACCCCTCGGAGTTCAAGGACCGCGCGATAGCCGAGGACGAACTGGCCGCGCTCGCCGCCATGGTGGCGAGCGGCGCCCCGGAGACCGCCCGGATGCGCCGTTCCCTGCTGCTGATCGTCGGCTCCATCGGCTCGGTCAGCGCCCTGGGCCCGGCGCTGATGGGGGTACGGAACGCCGTCGACCTCTTCGGGGGCGTCCCGCGCCCCCGCTGACCGGCCGGGTTCCGCGCCCCCGCTGACCGGCCCGGCGGTCAGCCCTGCGACTGCTGCGCCGCCGTGTTCGCCAGCGCCGCCGAGAGATCGCGCGCGACCTCCAGCAGTACGGGCACGATCCGCTCCGTGGCCTCCTCCGTCACCCGGCCCGCCGGGCCCGAGATGGAGATGGCGGCGGCGGTGGGGGAGTCCGGCACCGGGACCGCCAGACAGCGGACCCCGATCTCCTGCTCGTTGTCGTCGATCGCGAACCCCGAACGGCGCACCGTCTCCAGCGCCGCCAGGAAGGCGTCGGGTGTGGTGATCGTCTTCTCGGTGGCGGCCGGCATACCGGTACGGGCCAGCAGGGCGCGGACCTCCTCCGGCGGGATGTGCGAGAGCAGCGCCTTGCCCACGCCGGTGGAGTGCGGCAGCACCCGGCGGCCCACCTCGGTGAACATCCGCATCGAGTGCTTGGACGGCACCTGCGCGACGTAGACGATCTCGTCGCCGTCGAGCAGCGCCATGTTCGCCGTCTCGCCGGTCTCCTCGACCAGCCGCGCCAGATAGGGCCTGGCCCAGGTGCCGAGCAGCCGGGACGCCGACTCGCCGAGCCGGATCAGGCGCGGGCCGAGCGCGTACCGCCGGTTGGTCTGCTGGCGTACGTAGCCGCAGGCCACCAGTGTCCGCATCAGCCGGTGGATGGTGGGCAGCGGCAGGCCGCTGGTCGCGGACAGCTCGCTGAGTCCGACCTCGCCACCCGCGTCCGCCATCCGTTCGAGCAGGTCGAAGGCGCGCTCAAGGGACTGGACGCCACCGTTGCCGGAGGCGGATCTGGCGGCGTCGGGGCTGCTGGCGCTGGACGACGGCATGTCGACGGTCCTTTCGGGACGGGCGGACAAGCGAGCAGCCTATACCGGTCCCGGAGCTCGGACGGGTGGTCGGGGATGAGACGTCTCTGCCGGTCAGGGGGTGTTTGTCCGGGGTGTGCGCGGTCGCTTCGGGTGGGTAGGGTGTTCTGTCTGGTGAAATCAGTATTTCACGTTACGGAAACAACGGCGCGGCAGGTGGCCTTGACGGGGTACGAACCGGAGTGAACACTTCTTCAACAGTTCGTTGAAACGAGCCCCGTGGGGCCAGTCCCACGGGGCCAGTGAGGAGTACGGGTGTCCGAGGTGAGCCTGCTGCTGCGGTCGACGCGCGTCATCACCCCCGAGGGCACACGGCCCGCCACGATCGCCGTCGCCGAGGGCAGGATCACGGCCGTACTGCCGTACGACGCGGACCCGCCGCCCGGCACCCGGGACCGGCCCGCCGTGGTCGAGGACGTCGGCGACGACGTCGTGCTCCCCGGCCTCGTCGACACCCACGTCCATGTGAACGACCCGGGCCGCACCGCGTGGGAGGGGTTCTGGACCGCCACCCGCGCCGCCGCGGCCGGCGGTGTCACCACCCTGCTCGACATGCCCCTCAACTCGCTGCCGCCCACCACGACGGCCGCGCACCTCGACGTCAAACGGGATGTCGCCCGCCCCAAGGCCCATGTCGACGTCGGCTTCTGGGGTGGTGCCGTACCGGACAACGTCCATGAGCTGCGTCCGCTCCACGACGCCGGGGTCTTCGGCTTCAAGTGCTTCCTGTCGCCGTCCGGCGTCGAGGAGTTCCCCGAGCTGGACCAGGAGCGCCTGGGCCGGGCCCTCACCGAGATCGCCGGCTTCGGCGGGCTGCTGATCGCGCACGCCGAGGACCCGCACGAACTCGCCGCGGCGCCCGCGCGCGGCGGCCCCGCGTACGCCGACTTCCTCGCCTCCCGCCCGCGCGCCGCCGAGAACGCGGCCGTCACCCGTCTGATCGCCCAGGCCAAGCGGCTCGACGCCCGGGTGCATGTCCTGCACCTCTCGTCCTCGGATGTCCTGCCGCGGATCGCCGCCGCCCGGCGCGAGGGCGTCCGGATCACTGTCGAGACCTGTCCGCACTTCCTCACCCTCACGGCGGAGGAGGTCCCCGACGGGGCCACCGAGTTCAAGTGCTGCCCGCCGATCCGCGAGGCCGCCAACCAGGACGCGCTCTGGGAGGGGCTGGCCGACGGCACGATCGACTGCGTCGTCTCCGACCACTCGCCCTGCACCACCGACCTCAAGACCGCCGACTTCGCCACCGCGTGGGGCGGCATCTCGTCGCTCCAGCTCGGCCTCCCCGCGGTCTGGACCGAGGCCCGCAGACGCGGCCACACCCTGGAGGACGTCGCGCGCTGGATGTCGACGGCCCCCGCCGCGCTCGCCGGGCTCTCCCGCAAGGGCGCCGTCGAGGCGGGCCGCGACGCCGACCTCACCGTCCTCGCGCCCGACCGGACCTTCACCGTCGACCCGGCCGGACTGCACCACCGCAACCAGGTGACGGCGTACGCGGGCCGGACCCTGTACGGCGTGGTCACCTCGACCTGGCTGCGCGGCAGGCGGATCCTCCACGACGGCGTCCTCGCAGAACCCTCAGGCCGACTGCTCGAAAGGAACCACTGAACCGTGTCCGACGCCCCGCCCCCCGCCGTGCCCGAAGCCCGCTTCACCGGGGACGCCCGTCCGTACGCCGGTGGCGACCCGTACGCCGACTACCGCACCGCGGACCTCCCCTTCACCCACCTCACCGACCTTGCCGACCGGCGGCTCGGTGCCGGGGTGCTCGCCGCCAACGACGAGTTCTTCGCCGAGCGCGAGAACCTGCTGGAGCCCGGCCCCGCCGTCTTCGACCCGGAGCGCTTCGGCCACAAGGGCAAGATCATGGACGGCTGGGAGACCCGCCGCAGGCGCGGCGCCGCCGCCGGCCGGCCGCACCCCGCCCCCGAGGACCACGACTGGGCGCTCGTCCGGCTCGGCGCGCCCGGCGTGATCCACGGCATCGTCGTCGACACCGCGCACTTCCGGGGCAACTACCCGCGGTCCGTCTCCGTCGAGGCCGTCTCACTGCCCGGCTCCCCCTCCCCGGAGGAACTGCTCGACCCCGGCGTCACCTGGACCGTCCTCGTACCCCGGACCGCCGTCGGCGGGCACGCCGCCAACGGCTTCGCGGTCGACGCCGGGCGGCGCTTCACCCACCTGCGCGTCAACCAGCACCCCGACGGCGGGATCGCCCGGCTGCGGGTGTACGGCGAGGTCGCGCCCGACCCGGCGTGGCTGGCCGCCCTCGGTACGTTCGACCTGCTCGCGGTGGAGAACGGCGGCACCGCCGAGGACGCCTCCGACCGCTTCTACTCGCCCCCGGCCAACACCATCGGCCCCGGCCGCTCCCGCCGGATGGACGACGGCTGGGAGACCAGGCGCCGCCGCGACCTCGGCAACGACTGGATCCGCTACCGGCTGGCCGCACAGGGCGAGATCCGGGCCGTCGAGATCGACACGGCGTACCTCAAGGGCAACGCGGCGGGCTGGGCCGCCCTCTCCGTACGCGACACCGGCACGGACCCGGGTACGGCCACGGACGCCGACGGCTGGACGGAGATCCTGCCCAGGACCCGGCTCCAGCCCGACACCAACCACCGCTTCGTGCTCCCGGCCCCCGCCGTCGCCACCGAGGTACGCATCGACATCTACCCCGACGGCGGGATCTCGCGGCTCCGGCTCTTCGGCTCCCTCACGGAGCACGGCGCGGCCCGGCTGGCCGCCCGCCACCGGGAACTGGGCGGCTGACCACGGCGCCGGGACCGGCCAAAGTCGGGGGCGCGTGACGAAAGCCGGGAGTCGCGCGACTTTGGTAGCGGCCACCGCGCACCAGCGGTCTTCTCCCCTGTCACCTGCGTAAATTGGAGGCCATGACACGTACGGACTACCCCTGGCTGCTCCCCTCGGCGATGGCCGGTCCCCGGGGCCCCGAGCTGCCCGGCGACCTCGGCCGGCCCCGGCCGCGCCGTACCGTACGCGACTGGATCATCGACACGCTGATGTTCGTCGTCGCCTCCGGTGTCGGGCTGCTCGCCGTCGAGACGCTCCAGAAGGCCCACAACTCCGAGCTGGTCGACGCCTTCGACCTCACCGCCGGCTTCCTGGCCTGCTGTTCCCTGTGGCTGCGGCGGAGCCGGCCGGTGGAGCTGGCGATCGTCCTGTCGGTCCTGAGCACGGTCGCCCCGCTCGCCGGAGGAGCCTCGCTCGTCGCGCTGTTCTGCGTGGCCGTGCACCGGCCCTTCCGGCCCGTCGCGATCGTCAGCGCGGTGTCCCTGGCCACCGGGGTCGCCCAGGCGTACATCCGCCCGGATCCGACCACCTCCTTCACCGTCCTGGTCGTCGCGACCCTGGTCCTGCTCCTGCTGGCGGTCGGCTGGGGCATGCTCGTACGGGCCAGGCGCCAGCTCGTCGTCGCGCTGCGCGAGCGGGCCCTGCGGGCCGAGGCCGAGGCCGAACTCCGCGCCGAGCAGGCGCAGCGGCTCGCCCGTGAGGCCATCGCCCGCGAGATGCACGACGTGCTCGCGCACCGGCTCACGCTGCTCAGCGTCCACGCGGGCGCCCTGGAGTTCCGGCCGGACGCCCCGGCCGCCGAGATCGCCGGGGCGGCCGGGGTGATCCGGGACAGTGCGCACGACGCCCTCCAGGACCTGCGCATGATCATCGGCGTGCTGCGGGCGCCGGACGGCGACGAGTCCGAGCGTCCCCAGCCCACCCTGGCCACGCTCGACGCGCTGGTCGCCGAGTCGCGCGGCGCCGGTATGGAGGTCGACCTCGACAACCGGGTCGCCGATCCCTCCGCCGTCCCCGCCGCGGTCGGCCGCACCGCGTACCGCATCGCGCAGGAGGCGCTGACCAACGCCCGTAAACACGCGCCGGGCACCGGCTCCACCGTCGAGGTCAGCGGCGGCCCGGGGGACGGGCTCACTGTCGCGGTCCGCAACGCCGCGCCCACCGGCGAGGTGGAGAAGGTGCCGGGCTCCGGGCAGGGGCTGATCGGGCTGACGGAGCGGGCCGCCCTGGCCGGTGGCCGGTTCGAGCACGGACCGACCGGGGACGGAGGCTTCGCCGTCCGCGCTTGGCTACCGTGGGCCGCATGACCATCAGGCTGATCATCGTCGACGACGACCCCCTGGTCCGGGCCGGACTGACCTTCATGCTCGGCGGTGCCGACGACATCGAGATCGTGGGGGAGGGGGCCGACGGCACCGAGGTCGCCGCGCTGGTCGAGCGGACCGCGCCCGACGTGGTGCTCATGGACATCCGGATGCCCGTCATGGACGGGCTCGCGGCCACGGAGAGCCTGCGGCGCCTCCCGGACGCCCCCGAAGTCCTCGTCCTGACCACCTTCCACGCCGACGAGCAGGTGCTGCGCGCGCTGCGCGCCGGGGCCGCCGGGTTCGTCCTCAAGGACACCCCGCCCGCCGAGATCGTCACCGCCGTACAGCGGGTGGCGGCCGGCGACCCGGTCCTCTCGCCCGCCGTCACCCGCCAGTTGATGACCCATGTGGCGGGCGGGGTGCCGGGGCCGGGCGCGGCACAGGCCGCCACCAGCCGCCGGGCGGGCGCCGTGGAACGGCTCGACGCGCTCGGGGAGCGGGAGCGGGAGGTCGCGCTCGCCGTCGGCCTCGGCCGCTCCAACGCGGAGATCGCCGCCGGGCTCTACATGAGCGTCCCCACCGTCAAGGCCCATGTCTCGCGCATCCTGGCCAAGCTCGGCCTCAACAACCGGGTCCAGATCGCCCTGCTGGTGCACGACGCGGAGCCGGCGCCGGACGGCGGCGGCACGTTCTGACGGAGCGGGGCCGCCGGGCCCGCCCGCCCCGGGCCCCCGGCGCCCGCCCCGGCCCCGTGCCGGCGGCCCCGTCGCTCAGCCCCCGGCGATCTCCGTCAGCGCCACCGGACGGTGCTCGGCGCGCGACAGCTCGCACGCCTCCGCGATCCGCAGCGCGTGCAGCGCCTCCCGGCCGTCGCACGGATTCTCCAGCTCACCGCCCACGACCCTCACGAACGCGTCCAGCTCCGCCTCGTACGCCGGGGCGAACCGCTCCAGGAACCCCGGCCACGGGTTGTCGCAGGGCGGCGGCCCCTTCGGCTCGGTCGAGGTGATCGGCGTACGGTCGTCGAGTCCGACCGCGAACTGGTCCAGCTCGCCCGCCAGTTCCATCCGTACGTCGTAGCCCGCCCCGTTGCAGCGGGTGGAGGTCGCGGTCGCGAGCGTCCCGTCGTCCAGGGTGAGGACCGCGGCGGCCGTGTCGATGTCCCCCGCCTCGGCGAAGATCGCGGGGCCCGCGTCCGAGCCCGTCGCGTACACCTCCACCACCTCGCGCCCGGTGACCCACCGCAGGATGTCGAAGTCATGGACCAGACAGTCGCGGTACAGACCGCCGGAGAGCGGCAGGTACGCGGCGGGCGGCGGCGCCGGGTCCGAGGTGATCGCCCGTACGGTGTGCAGCCGGCCGAGCCGCCCCGACCGTACGAGCTGACGTGCCGCGCCGTACCCCGCGTCGAAGCGGCGCATGAAACCGAGCTGGAGCACCGTGCCCGCCGACTCCACCTCGCGCAGCGCGCCCAGCGTGCCCGGCAGGTCCAGGGCGATGGGCTTCTCGCAGAAACAGGGCAGTCCGGCGCGGGCGGCCCGGCTGATCAGTTCGGCGTGGGAGGAGGTCGCCGAGGTGATCACCACGGCATCCACGCCCCACGCGAAGATCTCGTCCACGGAGGGCGCCGCCGTGGCGCCGATCCGGTCGGCGACCCGCGCAGCCCGTGCCGCGTCCACGTCCGCGACGACCAGGGAACCGACATCACGATGGCGGTTGAGCACGTCCGCGTGGAAGGTGCCGATTCGGCCGGTGCCGATGAGTCCGATGCGCATGGCCCCCAAGGTGGCCGCAGCCGATCACCGTGTCAAGGCTTTGTCCTGACAACCGGACTTCTCTACTTCCCGTCAACAGGGCATGCGACTACGCTCGCCCCGTGCCCCATCAGCCGAGATCAGTCCGAACCGGACAGGAGACGACCGGCCCGGCCGAACCCGCCGGCCCGGAGCCCGACCAGGCCCCGCCGCTCCGGCTCCGCGTCGACCGCACCAGCCCCGTACCGCTCTACTTCCAGCTCGCACAGCAGTTGGAGGGGGCCATCGAGCGCGGCCGGCTCGCGCCCGGCAGCCTGCTCGGCAACGAGATCGAACTCGCGGGCCGGCTCGGACTCTCCCGCCCGACCGTCCGCCAGGCCATCCAGTCCCTCGTCGACAAGGGACTGCTCGTCCGCCGCCGCGGTGTCGGCACCCAGGTCGTGCACAGCCAGGTCAAACGCCCGCTGGAGCTGAGCAGCCTCTACGACGACCTGGAGGCGGCCGGCCAGCGCCCCGCCACCCGCGTCCTGCGCGACACCCCGTCCCCCGCCACCGCCGAGGTCGCCGCCGCGCTCGGGGTACCGGAGGGCGCGGAGGTACGGCTCATCGAACGGCTGCGGTACGCGCACGACGAGCCGATGGCCTTCCTCCGCAACCATCTGCCCGCCGGCCTCCTCGACCACGACACCGAACGCCTGGAGGCCACCGGCCTCTACCGGATGCTGCGCTCCGCCGGGATCGCCCTGCACAGCGCGCGCCAGACCGTCGGGGCGCGGGCCGCCACCGCCGGGGAGGCCGAGCTGCTGACCGAGCCCGCCGGGGCGCCGCTGCTCACCATGGAGCGGACCGCCTTCGACGACACGGGGCGGGCGGTGGAGTTCGGCTCGCACATCTACCGGGCCTCGCGGTACTCCTTCGAGTTCCAGCTCCTCGTCCGTACGTAGCCCGTCGTACGCGGCCCGCCGCACCCTGGGAACGGGCCGCAGGGACCCCCTCGCCACCGCGACCGGCCATGACCGATACTTGGGCGGCCGGGCTCCGCAGGGACGAGCCCCGGTCGCACCGAGGAGTACCGCGAGAAGGGCACGGGGTCGTGGCAAGGGTTCGGACAGGGGTACGCGCACTGAGCGCGGTACTGGCGGCGGTGCTCGGGGCCACGGCCCTCGCCGGATGCAGCAGCACCGGCGGCAAGCGCGCCGAGGAACGGGCCCAGCGGGCCGCCCAGGGACGGGCCGCGGTGGACACCCCTCGGTGGACCGTGGCCATGGTCACCCACTCGGGCAGCGGCGACACCTTCTGGGACATCGTGCAGAACGGTGCCAAGCAGGCCGCGGTCAAGGACAACATCAAGTTCCTCTACGCCAACAGCGACGAGGGCCAGCAGCAGGCGCAGCTCGTACAGTCCTACATCGACAAGAAGGTCGACGGGCTGATCGTCACGCTCGCCAAACCCGACGCCATGAAGGCCGTCGTCGACCAGGCCGTCCGGGCCGGCATCCCGGTGATCACGGTGAACTCCGGCGCCGCCGAGTCCAAGAAGTTCGGCGCGCTCACCCACGTCGGCCAGGACGAGACCATCGCCGGCGAGGCCGTCGGCGAGGAACTGGACCGGCGCGGGAAGAAGAAGGCGCTCTGCGTCATCCACGAGCAGGGCAACGTCGGCCACGAGCAGCGCTGCGCCGGGGCGCGGAAGACCTTCGGCGGACAGCTGCAGAACCTGTACGTCGACGGCACCAACATGCCCGACGTCCAGGCGTCCATCGAGGCCAAGCTCCAGACCGACCGGTCCGTCGACGCCGTCGTCACGCTCGGCGCGCCCTTCGCAGACGCCGCCGTCAAGGCCAAGGAGACCGCGGGCAGCAAGGCCGAGATCGACACCTTCGACCTCAACGCCAAGGTCGCCTCCTCGCTGACCTCCGGCGCCCTCGGCTTCGCCGTCGACCAGCAGCCCTACCTCCAGGGGTACGAGGCGGTCGACCTGCTCTGGCTCTACCGCTACAACGCCGATGTCCTGGGCGGCGGCCGCCCGGTCCTCACCGGACCGCAGATCATCACCAAGAAGGACGCGGGCGCCCTGGAGAAGTACACGGAGCGGGGCACCCGGTGAGCACGGACGAACGCCTGCTGCACACCTCCCCGCTCCGCAAGCTCCTCGGCCGGCCCGAACTGGGCTCGGTCGTCGGCGCGGCGGCCGTCCTCCTCTTCTTCGCGTTCGTCGCGGACTCGTTCCTCCAGCTCTCCAGCTTCGGCACGGTCCTGTACGCGGCGTCCACGATCGGCATCATGGCCGTCCCGGTGGCGCTGCTGATGATCGGCGGCGAGTTCGACCTCTCGGCCGGTGTGATGGTGACCAGCTCCGCGCTGGTCTCCTCGATGTTCAGCTACCAGATGACGGCGAACGTCTGGGTCGGCGTCCTGGTGTCGCTGCTGGTCACGCTGGCCTTCGGGGTCTTCAACGGGGTCATGCTGACCCGTACGAAACTCCCCAGCTTCATCATCACCCTCGGCACGTTCCTGATGCTCACCGGTCTCAACCTCGGTGTGACGAAGCTGGTCGCCGACACCGTCTCGACCAAGACGATCAGCAACATGGAGGGCTTCCCCTCCGCCCGCAAGCTCTTCGCCTCCCAGCTCACCCTCGGCGGCGTCGACCTGAAGGTCACCATCCTGTGGTGGGCCGCACTGGTCGCGCTCGCCACCTGGATCCTGCTGCGCACCCGCCTCGGCAACTGGATATTCGCGGTGGGCGGCAACGCGGACGCCGCCCGTGCCGTCGGCGTACCGGTGGAGCGGACCAGGATCCTGCTCTACATGGGCGTGGCCTTCTGCGCCTGGATCGCAGGACAGCATCTGCTCTTCTCGTTCGACGTCGTCCAGTCCGGTGAGGGCGTCGGCAACGAGCTGATCTACATCATCGCGGCCGTCATCGGCGGCTGTCTGATCACCGGCGGCTACGGTTCGGCGATCGGCTCCGCCGTCGGCGCGTTCATCTTCGGCATGACGAGCAAGGGCATCGTGTACGCCGAGTGGAACCCGGACTGGTTCAAGTTCTTCCTCGGAGCGATGCTCCTTCTGGCCACCCTGCTCAACGCGTGGGTGCGCAAGCGCGCGGAGGCGTCACGATGACCGCACTCGTCGAACTGGACGACGTCAGCAAGTACTACGGCAACATCCGCGCCCTGGAGGGCGTCTCGCTGGAGGTGCACGCCGGGGAGATCACCTGTGTGCTGGGCGACAACGGGGCCGGCAAGTCCACCCTCATCAAGATCATCGCCGGGCTGCACGGGCACGACGCCGGCGACTTCCTCATCGACGGCGAAACGGCGGCGCTCTCCTCCCCGCGTGACGCGCTGGACCGGGGCATCGCCACCGTCTACCAGGACCTCGCCGTCGTCCCCCTGATGCCGGTCTGGCGGAACTTCTTCCTCGGCTCGGAGCCGCGCAAGGGGTTCGGCCCCTTCAAACGGCTCGATGTGGCACGGATGCGCGAGACCACCCGCGCCGAGCTGCTGCGGATGGGCATCGACCTGCGCGACGTCGACCAGCCGATCGGCACCCTCTCCGGCGGCGAGCGCCAGTGCGTGGCCATCGCCCGCGCCGTCCACTTCGGCGCGAAGGTCCTCGTCCTGGACGAGCCGACCGCCGCCCTCGGGGTCAAGCAGTCCGGTGTGGTCCTCAAGTACGTGGCCGCCGCGCGGGACGCGGGGCTCGGGGTGGTCCTCATCACGCACAACCCGCACCACGCGTACCTGGTCGGCGACCGTTTCGTCCTGCTCAAGCGCGGCGCCATGGCGGGCAGCCACACCAAGGACTCGATCACCCTGGACGAGCTGACCCGGCAGATGGCGGGCGGTTCCGAGCTGGCCGAACTCAGCCACGAGCTGGAACGCGCCCCCGCCCCCGAGCCGCCGGACCCCCCGGCGGCCGACCAGGACTGACCCGGGGCGGGCCGGGCCGCACAGCGACCCCGCCCGCCCCGGATGGCACAATCTGGCAGGGCGGACACCCGTCCGCCGCCGCCGCCCGCCCGGGCCTGGCGGCCCCCGACCCCGCAGGGACGACACGACTCGTGCGAGCACCCAGCCGCCGCCCCACTCGGTACGGCACGACCGATCCGACGGACGACACACGAGGAGCGGGCCGATGAGTACGTACCGTGACTTCACGCACCGAGGCACCGCCCGCGCCACCGTCCTGCGGACCGTCGGCACCCGGGAGCGCCGCTCCCTGCTGACCGCGCCCCGCGTCCCGACCGTCGGCATCGACATCGGCGGTACGAAGGTGATGGCCGGGGTCGTCGACCCGGACGGCAACATCCTGGAGAAGATCAGGACCGAGACGCCGGACAAGTCGAAGAGCCCCCGCGTCGTCGAGGACACCATCGTCGAGCTGGTCCTCGACCTCTCCGACCGCCACGACGTGCACGCCGTCGGGATCGGAGCGGCCGGCTGGGTCGACGCCGACCGCTCCAAGGTGCTCTTCGCACCCCACCTCGCCTGGCGCGACGAACCCCTCAGGGACGCGCTCTCCTCCCGCCTCGCCGTCCCCGTCATGGTCGACAACGACGCCAACACCGCCGCCTGGGCCGAATGGCGCTTCGGCGCCGGACGGGGCGAGGACCACCTCGTCATGATCACGCTGGGCACCGGAATCGGCGGCGCCATCCTGGAGGACGGCCGGGTCAAGCGCGGCAAGTTCGGGGTCGCGGGCGAGTTCGGCCATATGCAGGTCGTGCCCGGCGGCCACCGCTGCGCCTGCGGCAACCGGGGCTGCTGGGAGCAGTACAGCTCGGGCAACGCCCTCGTCCGCGAGGCCAGGGAGCTGGCCGCCGCCGACTCGCCGGTCGCGTACAACATCATCGAACGCGTCAAGGGCAACGTCCAGGAGATCACCGGTCCGCTCATCACCGAGCTGGCCCGCGAGGGCGACGCCATGTGCGTCGAGCTGTTCCAGGACATCGGGCAGTGGCTCGGCGTCGGCATCGCCAACCTCGCCGCCGCCCTCGACCCGTCCTGCTTCGTCATCGGCGGCGGCGTCAGCGCCGCCGACGACCTGCTCATCAACCCGGCCCGCGACGCCTTCCGCCGAAACCTCACCGGCCGCGGCTACCGTCCCGAGGCCAGGATCGCCAAGGCGGAGCTGGGCCCCGAGGCGGGCATGGTCGGCGCCGCCGACCTCTCCCGGCTGGTCGCCCGGCGCTTCCGCCGCGCCAACCGCCGCCGCGTGGAGCGCCATGAGCGGTACGAGCGGTACGCGCAGGCGATCCGTACCGCCGTGCCCGGCCAGGAGCCGCCGGCATGACCGGGGACCAGCCGCGTGCGGGCTCCGCGCCGGACCCGGAGGAGGAGGCGGCCGTGATCGGGACCAAGCCGCCCGAGGACCGGCGCCACCGCAACCGCCGCCGCTGGCTGACGGCGATCGTCATCGTGCTGCTCATCGGCGTCCCGGCCGGCTATCTCGCGATCTCGGCGGGCCAGAGCCGGGACAGCGGCCGGAACAAGGAGATCGAGTCCTCGGCCACCGGCCTCCAGGAGCTGCGCCCCTCCAAGATGAAGCGGCGCGTCTTCGAGGTGCCGATCCCGCCGGGCGCCTCCGGGGTGCGCTACTTCGAGACGAGCAACTGGAAGACCAGCCGGCTGTACGTCCAGTTCGACGTGACCTCAGGACGGCTCGACGCCTTCCTCACGGAGATGGGGACGAGCCGCTCCGCACTCAAGGACGGCGCGATCACCATCACCCCCCGCGACCGGCGCACCGTCGGCTGGGACTTCGACCTCCCCGGCCACGACCTGGCGGGCACCCACCACAGCCGGCAGAGCCCGCGCCCCAGCCAGGACGTCGTCGTGGACCTGACCGATCCGGGGTTCCCCCGGGTGTACGTGGTCTCCACCACCACGCCGTGACCAGTCCGCCCCGGCCGGCGGCCGGGGCGGTAACCGGGCGGGAGGGTCAGCCGTCCGCGCCGAAGCGGGGCGGCGTGTACGTCATCGCCTTCTCGAAGGGGCGCATCAGCAGGGACGTCGGCGCGTAGCGCATCAGGGTGTTGCGCAGGGCCATGGCCAGGGGGCGCTCCTCCTGCTCGTTCCTGCTGAGGGTGTACGAGTTGTCGACCAGCCATCTGGTACGGGCGCGGCGGGCCTCCTCGTACGCGCGCAGCCCGGCCACCGGGTCGGACGCCGCCGCGCAGCTCCTGGCCAGCACCACGGCGTCCTCGATGGCCGCGCTCCCGCCCTGGGCGAGGGCGGTCAGCATGGGGTGGGCGGCGTCCCCCAGCAGCGTCACCGGCCCCTCGCCCCAGCGCTCCAGGAACGGCCGGTCCTGCGCGGGGACGGCGTGGACGGCGTCCTCGGGGGTGGTCCTGATCACCTCGCCGACCACATCCGCCCAGCCGTCGAAGGCGCGGGCGATGTCGTCCCTGCCCCCCTTCCAGTCGCGGGCGGACTCGGCGGACATGTTCCGCGTCCCCCACCAGTAGGCGTGGCCCTGACCGATGTCGTGCAGTCCGAAGCGCTGCCCCCGGCCCCAGTAGTGGCCGTTGAAGCCCGGGGTGAGGCGTGGGTGGTCGAAAGGGGTGACGGCGAGCCAGCAGAGGTAGCCGGCCTCCCGCAGCGGCTCCGGTCCCGCCAGTTGCCGGCGGACCGCGGAGTGGATCCCGTCGGCGCCGACGAGCAGATCGGCGCGGGCCTCCCGCCCGTCGGCGAAGCGGACCCGTACCCCGTCCCGCTCGACGGTGTAGCCCGTGGCGGCCGACCCCAGGTGGATCGGGCAGTCCCCGGCCGCCTCCAGCAGGGCCGCCTGGAGCTCGCTGCGGGAGACGCACACGCTGGGGGCGCCCAGCCGGTCGGTGAGGTCCCGGTAGGGCAGGGTGGTGATCCGGCCGCCGGTGGCCGTCATCAGCTCGGCGGTCTCGATGGCCCGGCCGCGCTCCTCCAGGCGCAGATCGACACCGAGGGAGGCCAGCGCCGTCATGGAGTTGCTCATGACGGACAGGGCGGTGCCCGCCGGGCGCAGCTCGGCCGCCCGCTCGTGGACCTCGACGTCGACGCCGACCCGGCGCAGCGTCACGGCGGCCGCGAGACCGCCGATCCCGGCACCCACGACGATCGCCGTTCTGCGACCGGTACCGCTTGTTCCGTTTCCGCTGCTCATGTCCCTCGTCACCGCTTTCCTCGGGTTCCGTCGACGGCGTCCGGGAGGCTCGCCGTCACCAGGTGCGTGATCTGTTCCGCCACGTACTTCACGTACGGTTCCTCGACGACCTGAAGATGGTCGCCGGGGACGTCGATGACCTCGATGGCCCCGGTCGTCCTGGTCCGCCAGCCGTTGGTGGGGTCGCCGTGCAGCGAGCCCGCCCCGTCGTGCAGGGGCCTGAGCACGTCCGGCAGGTCGCCCTGGGCGTGGAGAAGGGTCAGGTCCAGGTCGCCGATCTCGGAGCGCTCGTCCATCAGCGCCTGGTAGTTCGCCTGGAAGACGGCGTGGAGACGGCGGACCGCGGCGTGGGAGTCGCCGGGCGGCAGGATCCCGTTCCGCTCGGCGACCTCGGCCACGCGCCGGAACACCTCCTCCTCGGAGCCGACCTCGCGGGACAGCTCCTCCACCGGGGTGTCGCTGCCGCCGTCCGCCCACAGGAGTTCCCAGAAGAAGAAGTGGAGCAGGGACCGGTCGCTCAGGTCCCGGGGGGCGTCCGGGCTGAGCGCGACCGTGTCGAGGAGGATCGGCGCCAGCACCTCCTGGCCGGCCCGCCGCAGCAGCCGCGCCATCTCGAAGGCGACGAACCCGCCGAACGACCAGCCGCCGATGATGTACGGACCGTGCGGCCGCACCCGCCGGACGGCCTCGACGTACGCGGCGGCCATCTCCGGGATCGAACGGTGCGGCTCGGTGCCCGGCACGAACCCGGCCGACTGGAGCCCGTAGAAGGGCTGGTCGTCGGGGAGGTGCCGGGACAGCGCCAGATAGCAGAGCACATTGCCGCCCAGCGGATGGACGAAGAAGACCGGCGGCCGGTCACCCTCCCGCCGGAAGGGCACCACCACGTCGCGGGGGCCGGGCGCGGCGTCCGAGGTACGCAGGTGTTCCGCGATGGCGGCGGGGGTGGGCGCCGCGACGAGGGCGGACAGCGGCAGGCGCACACCGAGACGCTGTTCGATCCGCATGACGAGGCGCATGGCGGTGATCGAGGTGCCGCCCTGTTCGAAGAGGCTGTCGTGGACGCCCGGCGCGGAAAGGTCCAGCAGCTCGGCGAAGAGCTCCACGAGGGTCCGCTCGAACGCGTCACGCGCCGGGCGGCCGGGCCGGGGCGCCGTCGTCGTCAGCTCGGCCCGGCGCAGCGCGGCATCGTCCCGCTTGCCGCTGGGTGTGAGCGGCATCCGGGGCAGCCACTCGTAGTGGGAGGGGACCAGATACTCCGGGAGGGCCGCCCGCAGCTCGTCCCCCAGCCTTCCGAGGTCGGTCAGTTCCGGGTCGCCCACGAGGAACGCGGCGAGGAAGGCGTCCGTACCGCGCCGCCGGTCCACGACCGCGACCTCGCGGACGCCGGAGCCGGGCGCGGCATGGCGGGCGACGGCGAGTTCCACCTCGGCGGGCTCGACCCGGAAGCCGCGGATCTTGACCTGGGTGTCGGCGCGTCCGGTGTGGACGATGTCGCCGCCCGGCAGCACATAGCCGAGGTCGCCGGTCCGGTACAGCCGCCGGTCACCGCCGTCCGGATGCGGCACGAACCGCTCGGCGGTCAGCTCGGGCGCTCCGGTGTACCCGTCGGCCAGGCAGACGCCGCCGAGGTGGATCTCCCCCCTGACGCCGACGGGAACCGGACACATCCGCTCGTCCAGGACCAGGACCTCCGCGCCGTCGACCTGGGTGCCGATCGGCGGCAGCGGCGGGAAGGCGGCCGGGTCGCCGGTCATGGTGAAGCTGGTGACGACATGCGACTCGGTCGGCCCGTACTGGTTCTCCAGGACCGCGCCCGGCAGCAGGGCGCACAGCCGGCGGATCTCCTCGCTCACCCGGAGCTGTTCGCCCGAGGAGACCAGCGTCCGCAGCCGGCGGGGCACCGGGCCGAGCGCGCAGGCGGCCTCGGCGAGCTGCTGGAGGGCGACGTACGGCAGGAAGATCCGCTCGACGCCGTGCCGGTCGAGGAGGCGCAGCAGGGCCGGCATGTCGCGCCGTTCGGCCTCGGTGGCCAGGACGAGGGTGCCCCCGGAGCAGAGCGTGGAGAAGATCTCCTGGAACGAGACGTCGAAGCTGAGCGGCGCGTACCCCAGGGTGGTGCCCCCGGCCGCGCCGCTGGGCCGGCGGTTCTGCCAGGCCACCATCGCGGCGAGCGAGCGGTGGGGCATCACCACGCCCTTGGGCCGGCCCGTGGAGCCGGAGGTGAACAGGACGTACGCGGTGGCGGCGGGATCCACCCCGGGGAGTGCGGGGCCGTCCTCCGGCAGATCCGGTGTCTCCCGTACGAGGTCCTCCGCGAGCAGCAGGACGGCCGGGTCGCCGACCAGATGGGCGTGGGCGCGGTGGGCGACGACCCGTACCGGCCGCGCCTGTTCCAGCATCGCGGCGATCCGCTCCGCCGGGTAGCCGGTGTCCAGCGGGACGCACGCGGCGCCCGCCCTCGCCACCGCCAGGATCACCGCCACCGTCTCCGGCGCGCGGTCCATGGCGACGCCGACCCGGGCCCCGGCCCCCGCGCCGAGGCCGGTCAGCCGCCGGGCGATCCGGTCCGCGGTCCGGTCCAGCTCCCGGTAGGTCCACCGCCGCGTCCCCTGGACCAGGGCGACGGAGTCCGGGGTGCGGGCGGCCTGGCCCGCGAAGAGCCGTACGACGTCCAGCGGTTCCGCGGTGGCCCCCGGGTCACGTACCGCCGGTGCGGCGGCGAGCGCGCCCGTGGTGGCGAGGAAGCCGAGGTCGGCGGGGTCGTCCGGGCGGTCGAGGACGCGGGTGAGGATCTCGGTGTAGGCACGGGCGACCAGCGCGGCCTGGCCGGGGGTGAAGGTGCGGCCGTCCCCGTCGACACGCAGCCAGAGCGTGCCGTCGCCCGGATCGGTGACGGCGTTGACGAGGAGCTGGAAGTCGGTCTCCTCGAAGGTGCGCACCGACCGCAGCGCGACATCGGGGCGGTCCAGCACCGGTGCGAGGACATGGAAGTTGACGTAGTTGAACGCGGTCCGCACGGCGGGCCCGTGCGGGGAGTCCTCCTGGATGGCGCTGAGCGGGTAGTGGCGGTGCGGATGGCCGCGCCGCTCCTCCCGGTGCGCCTCGCGGACGGCGGCGAGCCAGGTGGAGGCGGCGTCGTTCATCCGGACGGGCATGGTGTGGACGAACAGACCGGCGGTGCGGTCCCCGTCGGCGCGCTCGGGACGGCCGTGCGTGAGCAGCCCCGTGGTCAGGTCGTGCTGCCCGGAGAACAGCCGCAGCGTCAGGCAGTGCGCCGCGAAGAGCACGGACTTCACGGAGACGGCGTGGGTACGGGAGAAGGCGCCGACCCGCTGTTCCAGCCCCGCGGGCAGCGCGGCCCGGTGGGAGACGAAGCCGGGCTCCCCGGTCACCGGCGCGGCGGTCCTGAAGCCGTCGAGGGCGAGCGCCCGCGCGCCCTCCAGCCGCTCCCGCCAGTACCGCCGGTCCTCCGCGGACTCCAGCGCCGCGCGCTCGGCGAGGACATGGTGGGCGGGGGAGGGCGGCGGGCTCTCGGGGGCCGGGCCGCTCATCTCGCCCAGGGCGCGCAGATGCTCCTCCAGCAGCTCCCGCAGCAGGCTCGCCACACTGCCCCCGTCGAGCAGCACGTGGTGGAAGCTGAGCACCAGCTCCACGGTGTGCTCGCGGACATGGACCCGGAAGTGGCAGAGCGGCCCGGTCGACAGGTCGTAGCTGTGGTGGCGCTGTCCCTCGATGTGCGCGTCGAGGGCCGCGTCCGCCTCCGCCTCCGGTGTGCCGCGCTGGTCGACGACGACAAGGCCCCCCGTGACCCGCCGGTGCACGATCTGGAGCGGTTCCGGGTGCCCGCCGAGGTCGATCGAGGAACGCAGCGCGGGATGACGGGCGGCGAGCAGGCCGAACGCCCGCCGGAAGGCGGACTCGCTCCACGGCAGCCGGAAGGAGTAGTGGAAGACGTCGTGGTAGACGGCGGACCCTTCGCGGGCCGCGCTGTGATAGATCAGCCCGAGCTGGAGGCGGGTCAGCGGGAACGCGTCCTCGACGTCCCCCTCGCGCAGCAGCCGGGCCCGTGACTCCTCGGGGACCAGTGCGAAGGGGGCCAGGTCCGGGCCCTGCTCGCGCGCTCCGGTGGTGCAGTGGGGGGCCAGCGCCGCCACGGTCGGGTGCTGGACCAGGTCGTTCGGGGCGAAGTGGACGCCGAGCCGGGCGGCCCTGGCCTGGATCCTGATGGTCAGCAGGGAGTCGCCGCCCAGCGCGTAGTAGTCGTCGTGGACGCCGATGTCCTCCTGCCCCAGCACCTCGGCCCAGACGGAGACGAGCGTCGCCTCGGTCCGGTCGCGGGGCGCGGCGGCCTCCGTCCCGGACGCGGCGCCCGCCGGCCGGGGCGCGGGCAGGGCGCGGCGGTCGGTCTTGCCGTGGGGGGTGAGCGGGACGCGGTCGATACGTACCAGATACGCCGGGATCATGAACTCCGGCAGACCCAGGGCGAGATGGGCGCGCAGCGCGCCGTCCTCGACCGGTTCGCCGGCGACGTAGTAGCCGACGAGCTGGGTGCCGCGCTCCGACGTCACACTGTCGACGACGGCGCCGCGCACCCCGGGGGCGGTCGACAGATGGTGCTCCACCTCACCGGTTTCGACCCGGTTGCCCCGGATCTTCACCTGCCCGTCGATCCTGCCGAGGTATTCGATGGTGCCGTCGGCGAGCACTCGCGCGAGGTCGCCCGTCCGGTAGAGGCGTGCGCCGGGGGCCGACGGGTGCGCGGTGAACTTCTCCCGGGTCAGCCCGGGGCGGCCCAGATAGCCGCGGGCGACACCCGCCCCGGCGATGCACAGCTCGCCGGGCACCCCGAACGGCTGCGGCTCGTCCGGGTGGTCGCCGATCACATACAGATCGGTGTTGTCGATCGGCCGGCCGATCGGCACCCGCACCACGGGCCGGGCGGGGTCCGCCGGGCACGCGTACCAGGAGACGTCGACGGTCGCCTCGGTCGGTCCGTAGAGATTCACCAGCTCGGGCGCCGGCCGGTGGGCACCGTCCGCGCCGAAGATCCGGTTGAACTGGTCGACGCGGGCGGGCGGCAGGGCCTCGCCGCTGCAGAAGACGTACCGCAACGAGCGGACCTCCGCGCGCCGCTGTGGGGACTCCTCCAGCAGGTCGAGGAACGGGCCGAGCATCGAGGGCACGAAGTGCGCGACGGTCACCCGCCGTTCGGCGACGGTACGCGCCAGCGCCCGCGGGTCCTTCTCGGCGCCGACCGGGGCCGGTGCGACCGCGGCGCCCTCGACGGCCCACCAGAACAACTCCCACACCGAGACGTCGAACGAGATCGGCGTCTTGTGCAGGATCACGTCGTCCGCGCCGATGGGGTACGCGCGCTGCATCCAGGCCAGCCGGTTGACGACCGAGTGGTGCTCGACCATCACGCCCTTCGGCCTGCCGGTCGAGCCCGAGGTGTAGATGACATAGGCGAGATCACGCGCGGTGGCGGTGGGTTCGGGCGGTGTGGCCGGAGCGGGCGGCAGATCGCCGACCCGCAGCACCCGCACGCCGCCCGTCGCCTCCGTACCGTCGGCGCCGGGCCGGTCGGGGCCCACCAGGACGACCTTGGCGCCGCTGTCCTCCAGCACATACGCGATCCGCGCCGGCGGATGGCCCGGGTCGACCGGCACATAGGCGCCGCCGGCCTTGAGCACACCGAGGACCGCCACCAACGTCAGCGGACCGCGCTCCATCAGCACGGCGACCCGGTCGTCGGGGCGGACCCCGGCCGCCCGCAGGGAGTGCGCCACCTGGTTCGCCGCCACGTCGAGCGCGCCGAAGGTCAGGGAGGTGTCGCCGCCCGCCGCGCCCGACAGCACCGCCCTCCGCTCCGGGGTGCGCGCGGCCCGCTCCTCGAAGAGGCTGTGCAGGGTCCGGCCGTCCGCGTACGGCATCCGGGGCCCGCGCGCGGCGGCCGCCAGCTTCCGGCGCTCGGCCGCGCCCAGCATGGGCAGCGTCCCGGCCGGCCGGTCCGGCTCCTCGACCGCCCCGCGGATCAGGGCGGTGAGGTGACCGGCCAGCGCCGCCACGGGGAAGTCCTCGTCCAGGACGTCCCGCCCGTAGGCGAGGGTGATCCGCACGTCGTCGGTGCCCCGGGTGTGCAGGACATGGACGGCGATGGCGTCCTGTGCGTGCGCGGGCGCGGACCCGCTGGTCTCGCGGGTGAGCCCGGCGACACCGGGGCTGGGAGGCATCGGCAGGTACGACAGCGTCACGTCGAACAGACGCGGCGCGCTCCCGCTGCCGCGGGGCAGCGCCCGGAGCACATCGCCGAGCGCCAGGCGTTCGTGGCGCCGCAGTTCGTCGCCGCCGGTCTCGATGGCCGCGCCGATCTCGCGCATCGTCGCCGTGCCGGGGGTCCGTACCCGCAGGGGGAGGATGTTGGCGAAGTGGCCGACGGTCGCCAGCTCCTCGCCGGTCCTGCGGTTGAGCAGGGGGATACCGAGCACCACGTCCCGCGCCCGGTGGATCCGGCCGAGATACGTGGCGAACGCCGCGGCCACGACGGGGAACACCAGCCGCTGCTGTTCGCGCAGCCGCCGGACGAGCGCGCTGTCGACGGTGAAGGTGTACCGGCCCATGGCCGGCTCCGGTCCGGGAGGGGAGTCCGGTCCGGACGAGGAGTACGGGCCGGTGGCCGCCGCGCCCCGGTTGAAGAGCGCGGGCACCGTGTCGGCGTGCGCCCGGCGGTGGAACTCCTGGTCCCGCCGGAACTCGGGCGAGGCGGTGTAACGGGCCTCCTCCTCGATGAAGTCCAGGTAGGAGGGGGCGCTTCCGGCCAGGGGTTCGCCGCCCCCCTTCACCCGCCCGTAGTCCTCGAAGACCTGCTCGGTGAAGAGGAAGACGCCGTAGCCGTCGGTGATGATGTGGTGGGCCTTGACGACCAGGTGGACAGCGCCTGGCCCCTCTCTGAGCAGGGTGAGTTCGAACATCCGGCCGCGGCGCAGCGGGAACGGGCGGGCCAGCGACCGCTCGACCCAGGTGGCGCACGCGGCGCGCGGGTCGGGCTCGTCGGAGAGGTCCACGACCGTGACGAGCGCGCTGTCCGGGGCGGCGCCGACTTCGGGGTCCTTCCACTGGCGGGGTATCTCGTCCCGCGCGTCGAAGGAGAGCGAGAACGCGTCGTTGCGCCGCACCGCGCGGGCCAGAGCGGCGCGCAGGGCGCGGACGTCCACCCGTCCCGCCAGGCGCTCGTGCACGACACAGTTGAACTGCGGATGGCTTTCGTCGAGGGCGCTCGCCACCCAGATGTCGCGTTGGTAGGCGGTCAGCGGCAGGCTCAAGGGCTCGGACATGTCTCCTCCTCGGAAGGGCGGGCCGGTGCGGTCGGCCGCCGGCCGGACGGTGCCGGGACGGCCGGGGACCCGTACGGATCCCGGGGGCCCGGGGACGTCCGGGGGCCGTCCGCCGGCCCCCGGACGGGGCGTACCCCGGTCAGCGCGTCGGCGGCTCCCCGGCCACCAGCTCCCGGACCAGCGCCCCGGACAGCGCCCGTACGGTGCCGTGGGTCCACAGCAGGGTCGGGGAGAGCGGGGTGCCGAACGCGGCCTCCAGCCGGTTGCGCAGCTCCAGGCTCATCAGCGAGTCGAGGCCGAGCGTCTTGAACGGCGTCTCCGGGCCGACCCGTTCCGGCGGGAGCCGCAGCACCCGCCCCGCCAGCTCGCGCACCGTGGCCTCGCCGAGGGATGCCCGGGCGTCCGGGGGAGCGGTGAGCAGCCGCTCGCGCAGCCCGCCCGCCGCCGGGGCGGGGGCGCCGTCGTCGGCGGCCGCCGCCGCGCGCAGCAGCTCCCAGCTCGGCAGCGCGGCCGTGTCGGGGTACGCGTCGAACCACCGCTTCGGGTCGAGGGGTACGTAACCGACGACCGGCTCGTCGTGCTCCAGCATCCGCACCAGCGCGGGCCAGGCCTCGTGCGCCGGGAAGCCGCCCATGCCACGCTCCGTCAGCCGGGCACCGCGCCGTTCGTCCGAGGCCGCGAGACCGATGTCGGAGAACGGCCCCCACTGCACGCTCAGCGCGGGCAGGCCCCGGGCGCGGCGCCTCTCGGCCAGCGCGTCGAGGGAGGCGTTGGCGGCGGCGTACGCGGCCTGCCCGGCGTTGCCGACCAGCGCGGCGGCGGAGGAGAACAGCACGAACAGGTCGAGCGGGTCCGCCGCGGTCGCCGCGTCCAGATTGCGGGCGCCCACGGCCTTGGGCGCCAGGACGGTCGCGGTGCGGTCCGGGGTCAGGGAGTCGATCGTGGCGTCGGCGAGGACACCCGCCGCGTGGAAGACGCCCCGCAGCGGCGGCAGTTCCTCCCGTACGTGCTCCAGCGCCTCGCCCAGGGCCGCCGCGTCGGCCACATCGCACCGTACGGTCTCGACCCGGGTCCCGGCCGCCCGCAGCGCCGCCAGCCGCCGCTGCGCGTCGGCGGTCGGCGCCGACCGGCCCAGCAGGGCGAGCGCGCCCGCCCCCCGGTCCGCCAGGAACTCCGCGAGGGACAGGCCGAGCGCGCCGAGGCCGCCCGTGACGAGATAGGTGGCGTCGGCCCGGAAGCGGCCGTCCGGCAGCGGTACGGGCGCCACCGCAGCGACGGACTCCGGGGCGGTGAGGACGAACTTGCCGATGTGGTCGCCGTGGGACATCTCGCGCAGCGCCTCCGCGGCCTCGGAGAAGGGGCGGGTGCGCACGGGCAGCGGGGCGAGCCGGCCCTCGGCGATGTGCTCCCAGACGTCGGCGAAGGTCCGGGCGAACCGCCGCGGCCTGCGCTCCATCAGCCCGGCCAGGTCCACGGCGGAGAAGCTGACGCCCTTGCGGAAGGCGTCCAGGGAGATCCGGTGACCGCCGTGGATGTCCTTCTTGCCCAGTTCGACGAAGCGGCCGTCCTCGGCGAGCACCCCGAGACCTGCCTCGATCGCCGCCCCGGTCAGGGAGTTGAGCACCACGTCCACGCCGCGCCCGCCGGTGGCCTCGCGTACCGCGGCCGCCCAGCCGAGATCCCGCGAGTCGAACACGTCGGCGACGCCGAGGCCGGTGAGATACCGGCGCTTGGCCTCGCTCCCGGCGGTGGCCACGACCCGGGCGCCGAGGAGCCGGGCGACCCGCAGGGCGGCGAGCCCGACACCTCCGGCGGCCGAATGGATCAGCACCGTCTCGTCCGCCTCCAGACGGGCGAGTTCGGCCAGCCCGTACCAGGCGGTGGCCATGGCGAGCGGCAGCGCCGCGGCCTCCGGGTCGCCGAGCCCGTCAGGGACCGGCCTGGCGTGGTCGGCGCGTACCGTCACCTGACTGGCGAGGGAGCCGAACACACAGGCCACCACGCGGTCCCCGGGGCGGAACCCGGTCACGTCCCGGCCGACGGAGACGACCCGGCCCGCGCACTCCCCGCCGAGCAGCCGGGCGCCGCCCGTGGGGTCGGGGTAGGTGCCGAGCGCCTTCATCACGTCGATGAAGTTGAGCGCGGCGGCGGTGACCTCGATCCCGATCTCCCCGGGGCCCGGCGGCCGTCCGGCCAGCGGCAGACACACCACGCCCTCCCATCGCCCCGGTCGCGTGGAGGCGACCCGGAACGGGCGGCGGGCGGTGCGCAGCGGCGGGCGAGGGGTGTCGGGTTCCGCCGCCCCGAGGGCGCCTGTCCGGGTGAGCCGGGCGGCCAGGCGGGTGCCCGCGCGCAGGGCGACCTGGTCCTCGCGGTCCGCGCCGAGGACTTCGGCGGCGCAGGCGCCGGCCCAGCCGGCGTCGGCCGGGTCCACGTCGACGACGCGGGGCTCCAACTCCCCGTGCTCGCGCCGCAGAACCCGGCCGTAGCCCCAGTAGAGGGCGGCCCCCGGGTCGGGGAGGTCTCCGGCGGCGGCCGCCTGGCCCAGGGACGTGACCACGGTCAGCCGCGGCTCGACGGTCAGCGCGGCGCACGCGCGGACGACGTCCGTGAGCGCGTCGAGCCCGCGCTGCTGGGCCGGGAGGCCCGCGTCGGCCGGGGGAGCGGCGAAGACGACGCCCTCGGCGTCGACCACGCCGCCGAGCGCGCCCCGGCTCCCGCCCGTGGTCACGCGCGTCACCTCGGCGCCGGTGGCCGTGAGCGCGTCGGCGAGCGGTTCCGCGATGCCGCCCGGGGCGCCGCAGACGATCCACGGTCCGTGCGGCGCGCCGCCGGGCCGTGGAGCACAGCCCGCCTCGGTCCACCGCAGCCGGTGCAGCCGGGCGGCGTCCGCCGCGCCGGCCGCCTCGGCGCCGGCCAGCGCCTCCAGCCGTAACCCCTCCATGGCCAGCACCAGGCGGCGTTCACCGTCGAAGACCCGTACGTCCACGTCGCCGTTCCCGTGCCGGACGGCATGGGACCACACCCGGTCGACCGGCGGGCCCACGGGGCGTTCGGGCAGCCGGATCCGGCGCAGCGCGGTCGGTACCAGCGCCGTGTGCGCCGCGTCCTGCTCGAAGAGCGCGAGCGAGACCTGGAGGGCGCCGTCCCACAGCGCGGGGTGCAGCGGATACGGTCGCGCGCCGGGCAGCAGCGTCTCGGCGAGCACCGCCTCGCCCACCGCCTCGCGTCCGCCGGGCGCCCGGTACAGCGCGCGTACACAGCGGAAGGCGGGCCCGTAGTCGAGCCCCCGCGCGGCGCACGCCTCGTAGAACGGCCCCGGCTCCGTGGCCGCCGCCGTGTCGAGCCACCCGGGGAGGCCGGGCAGCGGCTCGGCGGTCTCCCGGTAGTCGGCGCGCGCCGTGGCGTGCCCGGTCCAGGCGGATCCGCCCTCCGGCAGCGACAGGAGGCGGAAGCTGCCGCCCTCCGCGATGTCGTCACGCCACTCGGCGGCCAGTCGCTCGGGCCCCTCACCGAACGCGACCGCCGCGCTCAATGTGATGTCGTGCAGCGCGCGCGGCACCGAACCGGTCCTGGCCCGCGCCGTGTTGACCGCCAGCACCAGGGTCGCGGCGCCCGGCAGGACGGCGGTGCCGTGCACCCGGTGGTCCGCGAGCCACGGCAGGTCGCCGACCGCGAGTTCGGTGGTCCCGTGCCAGACGTCCCGCTCGCCGGGCGAGGGGACGAGCCGGACGTCGAGGCCGCGGGCCGCCCCGGAGCGCGCCGCCGCCGTACCGTCGGGGAGCCAGTGGCGCTCCGGTCGCATCGGATGCGCCGGCAGCGGCACCGGACGGCAGCGGGGCAGGTCACCGAAGGGTTCCAGACCTGCCGCGTAGCCGCGCGCGAGCGCGCGGGCGAACGCGTCGGGGCCACCGTCGCCCCGCCGTACGGTCGTCAACGCGGCGGCGGGCCGCCCGCCTTCGGCGATCAGTTGCTCGACGGCCGGGGTCAGCACCGGATGCGGGCTGATCTCCACGACATGGCTGACATCGTTGTCCAGAGCGCGGGTCAGCGTATCGGCGAACAGGACGGGGCTGCACAGGTTCTCCACCCAGTAGGCCGCGTCCATCACGCGGCCGTCCAGCGGCTCCCCGCGCACCGTGGAGTGCAGTACGACGCTCCCGGGCCCGGGGACGGCCGCCGCCAGTTCGACCAGCAGGTCCTCGCGCAGCTCGGCCATCTGGGGGCTGTGCGAGGCGTAGTCGACCTGGACGAGCCGGCAGTACGTACCGTCCTCCTCCAGCGACTCCTTCAGCGCGAGGACGGCGTCGCCGTCCCCGGACAGCACACAGGAGGTCGGCCCGTTGTGCGCGGCCAGCGCGATCCGGCCCCCGAACGGTGCGACGGCCGCGAGGGCCGCCTCGCGGTCCAGATCCACCGCCAGCATCCGCCCGCGTCCGCAGGTCCTGCGCACGACCGCGCTGCGCCGTGCCACGACGAGCGCGGCGTCCTCGTACGACAGGATCCCCGCGACCGTGGCGGCGGCGATCTCGCCCTGGCTGTGGCCGACGACCACGTCGGGCTCGACACCGGACGCCCGCCACAGTTCGGCCAGCCCCACCGACATCGCCCACAGCACGGGCTGGAGGTCGTCGACCCGCTCCAGCCAGGCGTCGCCGGACTTCCCCGTGAAGACGTCCAGCGGATCCCACGTCAGATGCGGACGCAGCGCCTGCGCACAGCGCCCCACGACCTCGGCGAACAGCGGGCTCTCCCGGTACAGCTCCTGCCCCATGCCGCTCCACTGGGAGCCCTGACCGGGGAAGACGAACGCGGTGCGCCCCCGGGGGACGGCCCGTCCCGTGACCACCGCCGGGTGCTCGCCGTCCTCGGGCCGGTCGGCCACCTCGGCGAGCGCGGCGGCGAGGGCGTCGGGCGTGGTGGCGAGCAGCGCCGCCCGCACCGGAAGGTGGCCACGGCGCCAGGCGAGCGTCCCGGCCAGCTCGGCGACGGCCACCTCGCTCTTCGGCACCCGCTCGGCGAGCTGGGCGGCCCGCTCGGCGAGCACCGGGGGCGACTGCGCGGACAGCGGTACGAACGTGGGCAGCCCGGTGGCCGGCCGGCCGCTCCCGGCGGACGGAGAACCGGACCGGCCACCCGTCCGGGGCGCGGAGGGCGCGGCGCCCTCGCCGGTCCCCTCGGGCGGGGCGGCCACGACCACATGCGCGTTGGTGCCGCCCCAGCCGAAGGAGCTGACCCCGAGCCGTACGGGCCCGGTGCGCGGCAGTTCGAGCGGCTCGCGCAGCACCCGTACGTTGAGGTCGTCGAAGGGGATGTCCGGATTCAGCACGTCGGCGTGCAGGCTCGGCGGTACGACCCGGTGGCGCAGCGCGAGCAGCACCTTGAACAGCGAGCCCATGCCCGCGGCGGCCTCCAGGTGCCCGATGTTCGTCTTGACCGAACCGATCGGGACGGGGCCGCCGGTACGGTGCCGGCCCACGGCCCGGCCGATCGCGGTGGCCTCCGCGGGGTCGCCGCGCCGGGTCCCCGTCCCATGGGCCTCGATATAGGCGACGGAGTCCACCGGGACGGCGCCGGGACCGTCCCCGTACACACTGCTCAGCAGCGCCTCCTGGGCGCGCGGGTCGGGCGTGACCAGGCTGTCGCCCCCGCCGTCGTTGTTCACCGCCGTACGTTCGACGACCCCGTGGATCCGGTCCCCGTCCGCCAGGGCGCGTTCCAGGGGTTTGAGGCAGACGGCGGCCACGCCCTCGCCCCGGACGAAGCCGTTGGCGGAGGCGGCGAAGGCGGCGCAGCGGCCGTCGGGCGAGAGCCCGCCGAAATGGGTGAGACCGACGGAGACGTCGGGGGCCAGTATCAGATTGACGGCGCCGACGATCGCGGCGTCCACCTCGCCCTGCCGCAGCGCCTGTACGGCCAGGTGCAGGGCGACCAGGGAGGAGGAGCAGCCCGATTCGACCGTGAGGCTCGGGCCGCGCAGCCGCAGGAGATAGCTGATCCGGGCGGCGAGCACGTCCAGCGCGCCGCCGACCAGACTGTGCTGGGTGGGCGGAACGCCGCGTTCCGTACGGAGGATCTCGTAGTCGTGCCACGAGGCGCCGACATAGACCCCGGTCCGGGAGCCTTCGAGATCAGCGGGGCGTAATCCGGCGTCCTCCACGGCGCGCCAGGCGGCCTCCGCGAGCAGTCGCTGCTGGGGGTCCATGTCGGCCGCTTCCCTCGGGGAGATCCCGAAGAAGCCCGCGTCGAACTGGTCCACTCCGTCGAGGAACCCGCCGACTGCCTGCACGTCCTTGCCGGGGTCGAGGGGACGGGCGGTGTCCCAGCGGTCGGCGGGTACGGGGCGGATGGATTCCCCGCGCCCGGTCATCAGGGTCCACAGACTCTCGGCGTCGGGGGCTCCGGCGAACCGGCCCGACATTCCGACAACGGCGATGGCGTTCGTATTATCCCGCATAAGATAATTCGTCCTTTGCCTACTGTCGCACGGCGAGGAATACGCGGAGTGTAATGCCGTGCGAGGATGTCGTGCACGGGTTCGGGTCTGCCCGTTTCCCGGCGTGGCGGCGCCCGATATCCGGCTCGTCCGCTTTTACGGCGGCCCGCCACCGTTCACCCCCGCCTGCCTGCGTTCCTTCTCCTCCACCGGGCCGAGATGCGCTGGTCAGCGGGGTGTGGAAGCAGGGTTTCGGGCGATCGCCGGGTGAAGATCCGATTGCGGCCGTCCAAGTGAAGAATTTCAAATCGGGTGCCGGCCCCGCGTTTCGCGAGGGACTTTCCCGGATATCCCGGGAGGAAATTAACCGTGCGCGATAACCACTGCCCGTGCTGCGGAAAGCACCGGGTGATCTTTCGCCGGAAAAGGGGAGATCCACGGACGGTGTTCCGGCCCCGGGTACGGGGCGCCGACGAATTTCCCGCCCCCGGGCGGAGGACTGTACGCCGCGTGGCCGGGCGCCCTGGAGTGTCCAAGTGAGGATTGTCCGTGGTGCTGCCGGTTTGGCTAACCGTCGGTCTGCTGCTGACTTGCCCCACTCCCGGGGGCCCCTCGCTGAGGGACAGGTCAGTGGTCGTCCCGGTCGAGAAGTAGGCGCACGAAGTCGTTGACGGGTCCGATGATGTCGAGGTCCTGGTCGAGCACCCACTGCAACTGGAGCCCGTTGAGCACGGCGTGGAAGAGCACCGCGGCGCTCTCGGGGCTGAGGTCGGCCCGCAGCCGACTGTCGGCCGCCTTGTCATGGAATCCCTGAGCGAACTGCGTGCGGCCACGTTCGTATCGCTCGACGAAGTAGTCGTGGGCGGGATGGTCCGTGCGAGAGGACGCGGCGGCGAGCTCGATCCACAGGCGCATCAGCTCGGGGGCCTTCTGATGGTGGCGGATGAGTTCGCCGAGGTAGGGCGCGAGTTGCTCCAGCCTGTCGACCTGCGCCAGGCCCCACTGCCACTCCTCGGAGTCCCGTTCGGCAAGTACCTCGGCGAGAAGCTCGTCCTTGTTGCGGAAATGATGGAGGAGGCCGGCGTGGGTGATGCCGGCCCGCTCCGCGATGTCCCGCAGGGAGGCTTTTGCGTAGCCGTTCTCGGCGAAGCTGTTGCGTGCTGCCCGTACGATCTCCGCTCGGCGGGCCGGTGTCTTGGCGTACGGCCCGCGCGCCTTTGCCTCACCCATGGTGCGCTCACCCTTTCAAGGAAGCCCGTTCGGACAGTTCCCGCGCAGCGACTCGGCATTAAAAGTTACCACATGGTTAGGATTTGCTGCGTCGGGTCTCGGGGGTGGGTGAAAGATATCGCCCCGGTGATGCGCGTCGATCGTGCGGATCGTGTGCTCGCGGCATTCGGACACAGGCGGGCCGGCGCTGAAGGACGGCACGGTTGAAGTGCGCTTCGGTGGGGGCCTCGCCGTTGGGGCGGCGGGCCATCAGGGCGATCGCGAGGTGGACCGTGGTCAGCGCAATGCGCTGACGGGCTGGGACCGTGTGTTCCGGTCGCTGCGCTGTCCACGGCGACCGACCAGGTACGCGGCCAGGGCGAGGAACGCGGCAACGGCGATGAGGGCGCAGACAGCACCCCAGCCCAGCTGTACGTAGGCGCGGGTGCCGGGCCACGACCCGGCACTGCCGCCGAGGAAGGCGCACGTCATGTAACCGGTGTTCAGACGGTTGCGGGCCTCGGGGCGCAGGGCGAAGATACGGGCCTGGTTGGCGACCTGGCCGCACTGCACCGCCACGTCCAGCAGGAGCAGTCCCACCGCCAGCGCCACGAGCCCCACCGCTCCGCCCAAGGAGCCCGCGGTGAGCACCGTCGCCGCGGCCATCGCGGCCAGGAGGGAGTCACAGCCCGCGGGGCCCGCGATGATGCTCGCCCACCAGCTTTCACCAGCGAGCGAACCGGGTCGGTCGCATGGACCGGGCATCGGCCGGCTCGAACAGGACCTCCGAACGCCCGGTCGCCCGCAGGGCGCCCGTACGTACGGTGGTTTGCCCACGCGACTGATCAAGTACGAGACGCCGTTCGAGAACGCCGGTCATTCTCCACGCCCCTTCGCCACAGAGCGAGTGGCACGGAAGATGCCTGCCGTGGCGGTCTCTGTGGTGCCGTCAGGGAAGACGACGCGTGCGGTGGCGGCCGGCGGCACGTCGACGGCGATGGTCAGTTCGTCGCCGGCCATCCGCCACTCGACGGTGATCGTGCCCTGCGGGGACTCGTGCGTGCCCCGGGCCCACTTCAGTGACGGGTGGGTGACGGGCGCGACCTCGAAGGTCTCCCAGGCGACCGACCCTGGTACCTGCCGCAGCCCCAGCGTGTGGGTGTGCAGGAAGCGGATCACGGCGCCCTTGCTGTAGTGGTTCAGGGAGTCGTGGGCGTCTCCGTTCTCGTCGACGCCCTCCCAGTCCTCCCAGATGGTTGTCGCGCCGCGGTCGAGCAGGTACAGCCAGGACGGGGCGGTGCGCCCGAGGAGCAGCTCGTAGGCGATGTCGGCATGGCCCGTGTCGCAGAGCACGGGGAGCAGGTCGCCGGTGGCGAGGAAGCCGGTGCCGAGGTGGGTGTCGGCGGCGCGGATCAGCTCGACGAGGCGCGCCGCGGCGGCCCCGCGTAGCTCCTCGGGGACGAGCCCGAGGGAGAGCGCGCGTACATAGGCGGCCTGGGTGTCGCCGGCGGTGCGTCCGTCGGCAGTGAGGAACTCGGTGCGCCAGGCGTCCCGGACGCGCTCGGCGGTCTCGGTGTAGCGGGCCGCGTCGCCGGTGCGGCCCAGCACCCTTGCGACGCGGGCGAGGGTCGACGTCGAGCGGTACAGGAACGCCGTGCCCACCTCGCCCTTGTCGCTCATGAACCACGCGAGGGGGTTGGTCCGGATCGGGTCGACGCGGGTGCCGTCGGCTGCCTTCGCCCTCGGCTCGGTCCACTCGCCCCAGTGGAAGGAGCCGTCCCAGAGGTACTGCTCGTGTGGCAGCGGCTCGGCGGAACGTTCGATACGGGACTGGTGGCGGGCGGTACGGGCGGTCCGCAGCGCCCACTCGACCCAGCGGACCATCGCCTCCGCGTTCTCGGCGAGGGCCTCCCGGTCGCCATAGGACTCGTACAGCTCCCAGGGGACGGCGACGATCGCGTCACCCCACCCGGCCGAGCCGGTCATCATGGCGAACCGGTCGTCGAGGTGGTGCTTGATGCGGCGGCCGTCGGGCGAGAAGTTGGCGATCCGGCCGTCGGACAACTGGTCGTCGCGGACCGAGCGGAGCCACTTGCGGCTGAAGCCGAGGACGTCGTACAGGCGCGTGGCGGTCGGCACGAAGACCTGGTAGTCGCCCGTCCAGGCGAGGCGTTCGCGGGTCGGGCAGTCCGTGGGCACATCGACGGCGTTGCCGCGGAAACTCCAATCAGCGATCTGGTGAAGGCGGTTGAGGTCGTCGTCGCCGCACGCAAAGGTGCCGGTGCGGCGCAGATCGGTGTGGACGACGCGCATCGTGAGGCTCGCGGCATCGAGCGGGGCGCCGTCGCGGCGGATACGCGCGTACCGGAAGCCGTGCACCGTGTGGCGCGGCTCGAACGTCTCGCCGAGGCCTGCGGAGACGGCCTCGTCGCGCTGGACGAAGGGAACCGGGTCCTCGCCGGGGCGCACGGAGTCCAGGTGGGCGGTCGTCAGGTCGCCGTCGGCTCCGACGTGCTCGCCGTAGTCGACGACGGTGCGGGTGTCTGCCGGTCCGAGGTCGCTCAGGGCGATCCAGCCGGAAGCGTTCTGCCCGAAGTCGGCGATCCAGAGGCCGTCTTCGAGTTGCTTGACCGAGTGTGCCGGACGCGACTCCATGATGCGGACGGGCGGCGCCGGCGACCAGTCGACCGAGGGCGCCTCGACCTGGTCGACGAGGACGGGCTGCCCGCTGCCGGGCCCGCCGCGGAAGTCGGTGGTCTGGCCGTCCATGAGGTCGGCCCGGGTGATGGCCGACGGTGTGCTCCGCCAGGTCTCGTCGCTGCGGATCACCTGGTGCGAGCCGTCCTCGTACGCGATGTGCAGCTCGGTGCGTGCGCCGAGCCGTGTCCCCCACCCGGCCGGCCGGCGGAACGCGCCGACCTGGCCCCGGTACCAGCCGTCGGAGAGGACGATCTCGATCACGTTTCCGCCCGCCCTGACGGCGGCCGTCACATCCGATGCCTGGGCGTAGAGCGTGCGGTCGTAGGAGGTGGACCCGGGCGACAGTTCGGCGGCGCCGGCCCGCTCGCCGTTCACGTACGCCTCGTACACGCCGAGCGCCGTCGCGTACAGCCGTGCCGAGCGCGCCCCGGCCCGTGCCGCGAACCGGGTCGTCAGGGCGTGGGCCGGACGCTTGCCATAGCCGGGGTCGCCGGATTCGGCCGGCGATATCCAGCGCGCCTGCCAGTCCTCGTCGAGGAGGCCGACCTCGAACGCGTGCCACTCCGACCACGCCGACGGGTCCTCGGTGTCACCGGCCCGGACCCGCCAGGCGACCTGCCGGCCGCTGCGCAGCGCCGCCCAGGGCCAAGGGAAGAACCGGTGTCGGCCGGGCGCGGTACGCACCGCGCGCTGCTGCGTGCCGTCCACGGTGCACTCCAGCTCGTATCTCTCCGCGCGTCCCGCGTTTGACGGCGGCTTCCACGACAGGCGGGGTGCGGGGCCCGATACGGCGAACTGGTCACCGCCGCTGTCAATGCGCAGGTCGTACGGTGCGTTGTTCATGCCCTGCCTTCCTGGCCTTTTTCGGAACTCGATGAACTCTGTTGTCTCTCAGGACGGTTGCCGCGGCGCGCGTACGGCTGGGGCGCCGCCCGGCGAGGGGGAAGAACGCCCCGCTACCGGACCGACGTGACCTTGAGCTTGATGATCAGGCCGCCGATCAGCGCGAGGACCGCACCGCTCAGGTAGAGCTGCGTGTAGTTCTTGTCGCCGCCCGTGACGCCGATGGTGATGATGAGCGGGGCGATCAGCGGGGCGATGGCGCTGGGGATCTTCTGCGCGAACGCGACGACCGCGAGATAGCGGCCGGCCTGGGCCCGGTCCGGTAGGACGGCGAACACGATCGCCTGGTCGACGGCGCTGAACACCGCGATGGCGAGTTGCATCAGTACCGCGCCGACGATGAGTTGGGGCAGCGAGTAGGCGAACGCCTCGATGACGGCCCCGGCGACAAAGATCGCGGAGCCGATCAGGGTGAACAGTTTGCGCCGGCCGAGCTTGTCGGAGAGGAAGCCGCCCCCGATGGCGCCGCCCGCTGCTGCCAGCACCCCGATGGTTCCGATCGAGGCCACGACGCCGGCGACCTCCTTGATGGGCAGGTCGAGCCGTTGGGCGTAGAAGAAGGTGCCGAAGGTGGTGTTGAAGTACAGGCCCATGAAGAAGACGAAGCGGCCGAGCCAGTTCCAGCCGAAGTCGGGGTACTTCCGGGGATCGAACCCGTAGCTGGCGACCAGGCCCCTGAGGGTCACAGCGCTCGTGTGGACGAGTGCACGAGAATCTCCTTCCGGCTTGAAGACCGGGAACAGCAGCAGCAAGGCAGCTCCGAGGACGCCCGGGACCAGGAACACCAGGAGGGTGCTGGAGGCTACCGCGTAGGCGATGCCTATGCCGATCACCGGTGCGATCTGGCTCGTGACGCCTGTCATGGCCGAGATACGGCCGCGCTGTTCCTCGGGTACGCGGTCGGCCTGGATGTTCTGGATGGCCTGCCCGGCCGTGGACCAGCCGACCATGCCGACAGCCCACGCCAGGCCCACCAGGAGGACGGTCGGTGCGTTGGCGATACCGAAGAGCGCGACGACGCCGAGGACCGTCCCGACGATCAAGTACGGTGTTCTGCGGCCGAGGCGGGAGCGCGTCCGGTCGCTCCAGAAGCCGATCAGGGGACTGATGACCAGGTAGACGAACTGGGCGGACCCGGTGACGTAACCGAGCAACTCCTCCCGCCCGGGGGCGAGGTCGGAGATCCGCAGGGCGAGCGAGTAGGACAGCGGCACCATCAGGGCCAGCGAGGCCCCGAAGTTGGCGATCATCATCCAGGCGATGTACCCCGCGCCGATTCTCTTCAGCGGCGGGGCCTCGATCCCGGAGGCAGGGGGCCCGGCCGGCTCCTCTTGCTCGTCCTTCGGCGGCCCTCCCGGCTCCTCGCCGCCGTCCTTCGCCGACTCGGTCGGCGGGGGTCCGGCCACGCTGATGTCGCGATCGTTGTGAGGCATGAGGGTCCCTTCGTCTCGTGAAGGCCAGGTGGCACGGCCGTTGGCGGAGGACGGCACACGGGCTCGTGGATGAAGCGGATGAACTGGTGGGGCTGAACGCGGAGCAACGCGTTGTCGGGCCCGCCTGACGATCGGCTGCCACCGGGTACGGGCACTACTGGACCGACCAGCCCCCGTCGGACGGGAGGACGGCGCCGTTGATGTTGATGCCGTCGTCACTGAGCAGAAAGGTGATGGAGGCCGCCAGCTGTTCGGCGGTGGCCAGGCTCGGAATCGCCTGCTGGAACGGGGCGAGGCGGGCTGAACCCGTCCGGGAGAGGTGCGCGGGCATCGGGATGCCGGTCGCCACGCCCCCGGGGGCCACCGCGTTGACCCGGATGCCGTGCGGACCGTACATGAAGGCGGCGGACCTGGTCAGGCCGAGGACACCGTGTTTGGAGACGGTGTACGCGGTGCCCGAGGAGTTGCCGCGTAGCGCCGCTTCCGAGGCGACGTTGACGATCGAGCCCGCACCTGCGGCGATCATGACCGGCAGGACCGCGCGGGACAGTTTGAAGCCGCCGGTGAGGTTGATGCCGATGACGCGATCCCAGACCTCGTCGGAGGTTTCGTGGACCGGTGAGAAGTCGTCGTTCACACCGGCCACGTTGGCGAGGGCGTCGATGCGGCCGTCGGCAGCCGTGACGATCCGGTCGATGTCATCCTGTCGGGTGATGTCGCCGACGACGACTGTCGCACGGTCGGGGAAGGACGAGGCGAAGGCTTCGAGGCGCTCGGCCGAGACATCCGCAGCGATCACGCGGCCGCCTTCCCGCGCGATGCGCGAGGCGGTCGCCCGGCCGATGCCGGCGGCCGCGCCGGTGACGATGACGGTCTTGCCGTCGAACCGTCCGGGCGTGACACGCTCGGTCCACCCGCCCGGCTCGTTCTCTTCGGTGGGCACGACGCCGTCGTTGACACGCAGCACCAGTTCGTCGACGACCGCCTGTGGCAGCTGCCCCTGGCTGACGACGACAAGTTGCTGGAGCGGGAGCGTACGGACGGGGGCGAGCATCTCCTGCGGTACCCCGGCCTGGTCCAGCAGCGCCTGGATGAGCGGCGCGCCTTTCGGGTGGGCCAGCCACGCGTCGATGGTGCTGTGCGCGGTGAGCGGCGGAGGAGGGGGAGTGGGCATGGTGGGGCGTCTCTTCTCAGTCGCTGGGGCGGGCGGCATGCCGCGATGGGAACGGGTCGGCGAGTGGTCGTACGGATCGCCGACGGCCCTGGCGGACCAGGGAGAGGGGAACGGGGAGAAGCGTCAGCCGTCGGTGGCCTGGCCGGGCTTGCGCCCGCCCAGGCCGTGCCAGCGGCGGCGGAGGGCGAACGCGGCCGTCTTCGGTTTGCGGTCGCGGGTGAACACGCCCTTCTTGTTGCCGTCGACGCGGTGGATGCCGGCGGAGGTCTGGAAGTCGGCGAAGTTCCAGACGTGTTCGCCGACGAACTCGGGGATGCGGTCGAAGACGCGGTGATACATGGCGAGGTAGTCGCTCTGGTACTCCTCGCTCCACGGGGTGTCCCAGACGGAGTGCAGGCCGGACTGCGTGTCGGCGCCGTACTCGGACATCATGACCGGCTTGCCGAAGCGCTCGGCCCAGCCGCGAAGGTCCCGCTCCAGGTACTGCTCGGCGGTCGCGAGGTCGCCGGTGAAGAGATACCAGCCGTAGTAGCGGTTGATGCTCAGTACGTCGAACAGGTCGCCGAGCAGGTCGTTCTGCGGCGTCGCGAACATGACCGCGGCGTAGGTGAGCGGGCGGGTCGGGTCGAGTTTGCGAGTCAGTTCGACCAGCGGCTCGAAGTACTCGCGGGCGCCGTCCTCGTTGGAGGCCGGCTCGTTGGCGAGGCACCACATCACCACGCTCGGGTGGTTCTTGTCCCGTTCGATCAGTTCTCGCAGGTGCTCGGCGTGGGCGTCGCGGGTGGTCCCTCCGAAGTTCTCCGGCGCGAAGGTCGGGGTCGGCGCGGCGCCGGTGAGACCACCCATGACACCCAGGTTGAGGCCGACGGCGGCGGTCTCGTCGATGACGACGATGCCCTGCCGGTCGGCGTAGTCGAGCACCTCCTCGGCGTACGGGTAGTGCGAGGTGCGGAAGGAGTTGGCGCCGGTCCACCGCAGGAGCTGGAAGTCGTGGACGAGGTAGGCGTCGTCGTGGCCCTTGCCCCGGACGGGGGTGTCCTCGTGCTTGCCGTAACCCGTGAAGTAGAAGGGTTCGCCGTTGATGAGGAACTCGGTGCCCCGTACTTCGACGGTGCGGACCCCGAAGGGCTGGGTGTAGCTGTCGACGGTCTCGCCGTCGGCGACCAGCTCCACCACGAGGTCGTAGAGGTAACCGGCGCCGGGCTGCCAGAGGGTGACATCCTCGATGCGGAGGACGCCCTCGGGGCCGTGTGCCTCCGCCACGGTCCGGCCCGCCTCGTCGACCGCGCGCACCTGGACGGCACTCACGTCGGCGGCCTCGCCGGCGGTGTCCACGTGGTAGTCGACGGTGCCTGTCGCGCCGTCCCGTCCGGTGACGACCGTGACGTCCTTGACGAAGGTCAGCGGTGTGCTGCACAGGCGGACCGGGCGCGCGATGCCCGCGTAGTTGTAGAAGTCGTGCAGGTACGACTGGCGTGCGCGGCCGTCGGGGCCGGTGGAGACGGTGCCGGGCGGGATCGTCTCGTTCGTCAGCCGGTTGTCGACGCCGACGGTGAGCCGGAACTCCGCGCCGGGGTGGACGATTCCGGTCAGGTCCGCCTCGAACGGGGTGTAGCCGCCGGTGTGTTCGGCCACGAGCCGGTCATCCACGTAGACCTGCGCGGCATGGGTGACGGAGCCGAAGCGCAGAATCACCCGCTCCTGCGCCCAGCCGCGCGGCACTCGCACGTCGCGCTGGTACCAGGCGACACCGACATGGTCACGGATCTCCGGATCGACGAACAGGTCGTTGTAGCTGGCGGGAACGGGGGCTTCGAGGGGCGGGGCGAGCCGCGAGGTCCACGGAGCGGCACCGGCGTGGGGGGCGAGGGCGAACCGCCAGAGGCCGTCGAGGCTGACTGTTTCGCGGGTGGGGCTGGTGCGGGGAGAGAGCATGGGGCTCCTATGGAGGACAGGTTCGGCCGGGGATCAAATCGTTCCTCCGGCGTCCGCGAGGAGCGTGCTCCCCGTCATGAAGGCCGAGAGGTCGCTCGCGCAGAACAGCACCACACGGGCGATGTCGTCGGGGACGCCGAGCCGGCCGAGCAGGCCCGGACGCATCACGGAGGTGATGTCCTCGGAGTCCGTGGGGGGCACGGCCGCCGCTGCCGCCGCCATGTTCCCCTCTGTCGGCACGTACGTCGGTGCGACGCCCAGGACGCGGATTCCCAACGGACCGAATTCCAGGGCAAGTTGTCGAGTGATGCCGCGGGCCGCATGCTTGGAGCCGACGTAGGCGGCGAGCCCGGGGGCCGTTCCCCGAAACCCGGCCGTGGAGACGACGTTGACGATGACGCCCCCGCTTTTGGCCTCGTGCATCCGGCGCGCGGCCTCCCGGCATCCGAGGAAGACACCGCGCGTATTCACGGCGAACACCTGGTCCCAGGTCCCGTCGGACATCTCTAGTGCGGGAACGTTGGGAAAGATCCCGGCGTTGTTGACCCAGATGTCGATCCCGCCGAGCTCCCGAACCGCGAGGTCGGCGGCCGCGGTGACGCTCCTGGCGTCGGTGACATCCATGTGGGCGGCCAGCGCGCAGCCCTGGCGGCCGGCGTTCAGGTCCTCGGCGACGGCGCTGGCGAGCTCCTGCTCGATATCGGCGATGAGCACGTCGGCTCCTGCTTCGACCATGCGCTCGGCGATGGCCCGGCCGAGGCCGCGGCCGGCGCCGGTCACGACGGCGCGCCGCCCGGACAGCGAGATCAGTTCGGCCAGGGAGCGAGACGAGACGTCGGGCACGGATACTTGCACGGTGTGTCCTTCCGGTGGCGGTACGGTCAGTTGCGAGCGCGGCGGGCGGTCTCGCCGAGCCAGGCGAGGCTGGGCTTGGGGCGGCGCTCGAAGGTCTTCCGGTCGACCTCGATCAGGCCGAAGGTCGGCTCCCAGTGGCCCCACTCGTAGTTGTCCAAGAGGCTCCAGTGCAGGTAGCCGCGTACGTCGACGCCGTCGGCGATCGCTGCCTCAAGGTGCTTCAGCGCCTCCCCGGTGTAGGCGATCCGGCGGGTGTCGTCGCGGGTGGCGATGCCGTTCTCGGTGACCAGGACGGGCATGCCGCCGGTGACCTCGGCGGTGTGCCGCACGGCGATGGCCAGGGCGTCCGGCCGGTAGGCGGTTCCCACGAGCGTGTTGTCCGGGTGCCGCGGGTGGGGCTCGATGCCGTCCAGGCCGACCCACTGGCTGGAGTACGACTGCACGCCGACGAAGTCGTCGCCGCGCGTTCCCGCCAGGTAGAGGTCTTCCCAGACGTACTCCAGCTCCCGTTTCTTCTCCTCGGCCCCCGGGCGGGCGACGAAGGCGCGGTTGGCGATCGTCCAGCCGACCTTGGCCGTGGTGTGCTCGCGCAGAACCTCCCGTACGGAGTGGTGCGCTTCGATCAACCGCTCGCCGATCTTCACGTCGGGGGCCGGCAGCGGCGGTCGCGGGCCCTCGTGATCGACAGTGGGGCTCTGCCACTCCCCGGCCGGCTGGTGGTTCCGCATGGCCTGCGCCATGCCGACCATGATGGCCAGCATGTTCGGCTCGTTCATGGTGACGATCCACTCGACGCCTTCGAGGATCGGGGCGACCGCCTCGGCGTACGCCCGGAACCGCTCGACCGCACGGTCGCCGAGCCAGCCGCCTTCCTGGGCGAACCAGAGAGGGCTGGTGAAGTGATGCAGAGTCACGACCGGGGTCAGGCCGAGTTCGAAGGCCGCCTCGATCATGCTCCGGTAGTGGGCGAGTTCGGCCCGCGAGATCATGCCGGGGACGGGCTCGATCCGGGCCCACTCGATGCCGAAACGGTACGCGTCGAGCCCGGCGGCGGCGAGCAGTTGCATGTCCTCGCGGTATCGGTGGTAGCTGTCGCAGGCGTCGCCGCTGCGTTCCATGCCGGGAATGTGCCCCTCGTTCGCCCAGAAGTCGCTGTTGAGGTTGTTGCCCTCGATCTGGTGCGGTGCGCCGGAGGCTCCCCAGAGGAATCCGGGAGCGAGTTCGGTCATCGTCGGCTGCCTTCCTGAGTGTCTGCGGTGACGGGCCTGGCGGCGTTGGCGCCTCGGCCGGGTCGCACGGGTGCGGTGGCCAACGGCTTTTGTGCGGAGGGGCGTTCAGAGGGCGGGGCGTCCTGTCCTGCCGGGCCGTTCTCGCGGGTGCCGCTCCGGGAGCGGGCGTTCACCCGCTCGCTGACGTACTGGATGAGGGCGAGGCCGGGGGAGTGGAGCGGGTAGGCGACGGCGGCGCGTTGCCGGAGGTGGACGAAGGGGCCGAGCGCACGTGCCGGCGCGGTGCCGAGCGCCGAGCCCGGTTCCTCGCAGACGATGAACCGGCCGGGCCGCGAGTTCCGCCGGGGTGCGGGTGGTGAGTGGGCATGGGCGGTTTTCCTTCGCTGGGGACCGGGTGGGCCGGGGCTCTTCGCCGATGTGCGGACAGGACGAAGGGTGAGCGTCAACTGTTACCATGCGGTTGGTTTTCGCTCGGAACATAGGCCGGGATCGGAAGAGGTGGGAAGACCGCCGGTCGGCTTCGTGACCATAGTGTTATGTGACGGCGGACTACGCGCGTGGCGGGAGGGAGCACCTGTGACTCAGGCGAAGACTCGCGGAGCGTTCGCGAAGACGGCGGCCCGAAGGGCGCGGATGCGTGGCCGGGGTGGGCGGCGGGAGGCGTTCTGCCACCGGGTGACGCGGTCCGCTGTCCGGTGAATCACGATCAAGTGCCGCGCCGACCGGTTCCCCTGACCGAATCGGCCGGAAGCCGTCGGCGCCGACCGTGGCGATCCGGCGGCGACGCACCACGGCCTCGCCCCCGTGGGGGCGTTACCTGGCCGGCTCTTCGACGGTGATCAGCACCTCGACCGGGTCGCAGTCCGGGGCGGTGGCGGTCAGGCGGATCGTGCCGGGCCCGGTCGGCAGGACCACGGCGAGTGCGCGGCCCTCGTAGGTGTGGTGCTCGGTCGCGTCGAACCGTTCCTCGTTCGACGGAGCGGCACTGCCGAAGCCGGTCAGTGTGCCGGCACCGGAGACGTCCACCCGTACGGGCCGGTCTGCCGCGGTGTGCACTGTTCCGGCCGGATCGACCAGAGTGACGGTGACGTAGGAGAGGTCGCCGACCCCCGCTGTGATGGCGGGCCGATCGGCTTCGGCGTGCAGCATGATGGGGGCGGTCGCGGTGCGCAGGATGTCCCGGCCGGATTCACGGCCGTTGCGGTAGGCGATCGCGACCAGTTCGCCCGGCTCGTAGGCTGTCTCGAACTCGGTGCGGAAGCGGTGTTGCTCGCCGGCCGGGTTGCGGCCGAGGGAACGGCCGTTGACCAGGAGTTCGACCTCCTCGGCGTCGCTGTAGACCTCGACCGTGACAGGGGCGGCCTCGTCACCGGGCCAGGTCCAGCCGGCGATGGTGTCGCTCCACGCCCACCGGCTGCTCAGGACGGTCCTGCCATGATGTCGCGGCCGCCGGACGGCGAGATAGGGCCGGCTGCGCAGACCGAAGACGATCTCGCGGTAATAGGAGGCGGGTCGTCGGTGGCCGGTGATGTCGAGGTCGCCGCAACCGGCCACCAGGTAGGGATACGGCGCGGTGAACGTGGGGCGTGGAGTGTCCGATGTGGAGTACTGCGGTCGGCCGATACCGGCCTCACCCAGATAGTCCCAGCCGGTCCAGGTGAAATCGCCGATGACATGGCTGTGCTGAGCGACCAGCCGCCACAGCTCGTCGATGCGGGTGGGGAAGGTTTCGGTGCCCAGGATGATCCGGTTGGGGAACAGCGTGCGGTCGCTCTCGTAGCGGATCTCCGAGTAGTTCATCCCGGCCACGTCGAGCACGCTGTAGGACTCGGCTGTGCGGGTGGTCACCAGCTCGGAGGCGGCGATGGCGTTCACATCGTTCCCGCTGTCGGCCATGAGGGTGTTGATACCGGTGCCCTCTTCGTCCTGGGACCGCAGCGCGGTGATGTCGGACAGCAGAGCCAGCAGGTTGTTGACCGCGTTGGTCAGGAAGCGGGTGTCGTCCAGCGCGCGGACTTTCGTGGCGAGTTTGCGGCCCCACGCGGCGCCGGCCGCGGTTCCGGTCTCGGGGATCTCGTTGCCGATCGAGTAGAGGACGACGCTGGGATGGTTGTGGTCCTTGGCCACCATCGCCTCGATATCGCGTTCCCACCACTCAGGGAAGCTCAGGCTGTAGTCGAACGGGCTCTTGCCCCAGGTCCATATGTCGAACGCCTCGTCCACCACGAGCATGCCGAGCCGGTCACAGGCGTCAAGCATCGCCGTGCTCATAGGGTGGTGTGACATGCGGATCGCATTGAACCCCGCGTCCTTGAGCAGCCGGACGCGACGCTCCTCGGCCCGGGCAAAGGTCGCGGCACCCAGCGGCCCGTTGTCGTGGTGCACACACGCGCCGCGCAGCTTGACCGTCTCACCGTTGATTCGCATCCCGTGGCGGGGGTCCAGGCGCAGGGACCTGATGCCGAAGGCGACCTCCACGGCGTCCGTACCCGTGATGGACACCGCGCAGGTGTACAGCGTGGGTGAGTCCGGGCTCCACAGCGAGGGGACCTGGACGTAGAGGCGCCGGCCGGCGGTGGCCGGTTCGCCGGGCTGTAGCGTGACCGGTGCGGTGTCGGACGCGACGACGGTCCCCGTGGCGTCGCGGATTTCGGTGACCAGCTCGACGGTGCGGACCTCGATCGAGTCGTTCTCGACCGTGGTCGCGACCTCTACCACCGCACGTTCGGCGTCGATGTCCGGGGTGGTGACGCGGACACCTTCCGGGCCGATGCGGACCACCTCCCCGATGAACAGCCAGGTGTCACGGTAGATGCCCGCGCCGGTGTACCAGCGGGAGTCCTGATGGGTCCGGCACTCCACGCGGATCTCGTTGTCCTCGCCGAACCGCAGGAACCGGTCGGCGTCGATGAAGAATTGCGAGTATCCGTACGGACGCTGCCCCGCGTAGTCGCCGTTGAGAAACACGACCGCGTCCCGGTAGACGCCCTCGAACTCCAGCACGATCCGCTTGCCCCGGTGTTCCTCGGCTACGAAGAACATCTTGCGGTACTCGTACGCTCCGCCGGGGAAATAGGCGGTCGCGCCGCCGTCCGTGGTGGCCTCGCGGTCGCGAGCGAGCATGGCGTCGTGCGGCAACGTCACCGGCTTGAACGGGACCACAGGGCCGGACAGTTCGGCGAAGGGGCTGACCTTTGAACGGAACTGCCAATTATCGTTGAAAGATGTGCGGATCACGTTGCTCCTCAAAGGTGAGTGAGAGGGCGATCTCGGCTACTGATCAGGGACAGCGAAGGTGAGGACGTACATCGGCGATCAGCTGCCCGGGAAGTCCTCAGGCTTGTGCGCGGAGCCTTCGCTGTACGGGATGCCGGAGAGGAAGACCTGGTGAAAGCGTTCCCTCGGTCAGGTCGAACAACGGCGACAGGGGCGCTGAGACGCGGCGTGCGCGCCACAACTTACCTGACGGGCCGCGCCTCCCTCGCGCTCCACGGCAGGGGCGGCCCGACTGGCGGGGCGGGGATTCAAGCTCGGTGGCCTGTTGGAACCTGTTGGCATCTGTGGTGACGTGGACCATATGTTCCACGTCCATGTGGCCCGGTCTCGACGGGCCCGCCGGTGTGGAGGGGCGACGTGTCCGACGGGTGGGCGCCTGGCGTGATCGGTGGCCCGGCAGGTGTCGTTGTCCGCCTGTTGCCTGTTGCCTGTCGCCTGCCGGGGCGCGGGGCGCGACCTGCGCCCCTTTGGCCAGGGTCCCAGTCTTTACGATCCGTGGCAGCGGCATCCCGAAGCGTGGCGGGCCGTGTACTCTCCACGTCGGGAATTTCGCTCGACCGGCGCGAGGGGGCCGGTCGCGCTCGCGCGTTGTGGAGATCTGTGTCCGCGCGTCGGGAAGTTCTGGATTGACGGCTGTGGACCAGGAGGCGACCAGTGGCGGGTAAGCGGGGAAGCTACGCGAAGTCCGAGCTTCGTAAGCAGGCGATCGGTGAAGCCGCGCTCGAACTCGTCATGGACCGGGGACACCGCGCCGTCACGGTGGCCGAGATCGCCGATCGTGTCGGCGTCAGTGAGCCGTTGCTCTTCTACCACTTCCCGTCCAAGGAGGCAGTGCTGGTAGCCGCGCTCCGCCAGTTCGACGCGGAGAACATCCGGCCACTCGGCGTCGGTGGCGCGATCGCGGACATGCCGACGCGGGCGGCTGCCGGTGTCCGACGTAAACACCTCGTCCATCTGCAGGCGGAGATGTCCGGCGCGGCCTTCGACGTGAACCATCCCGCGCGAGAGTACTTCCGCGACCGATGGGAGAGGTCCTTCCAGGTTGTCGCCGAGGACATCGAGATGCTCCAGCGGGACGGCGCCGTGCCCGGCGGGATCGATGCGAGACGCGCGGCGCGCGCGCTCCTCGCCACGTGGGAGGGGCTTCAGGTGCAGTGGATGCACGGTCCGGAGTTCGACATCCGCACCGAGTTCGCCGCGGTTATCCGTGCGCTTCTCGAACTGGACGAAGGTTTCGTCTTCGTGTAGGCAGTGGCGGCCTCACCGGTACAGCCCCGGGGTCGCGGCCCGGGATCCCGGGCCGGCGGGTGCTACCCTCGCCAATATTAAAGTCGGGTCAGTTTTCCCTGGGCCGGCTCGACGCGGTGCTGCCGAGAACCGGTTCTGGCTGGAGCGAGGGGCCGGCGAGGGGCTGGGGACGCGTCGGCATCGAGGGGCGTGGCCGGACGAGGGAAGTGAAATGGAACCCCTGACAGCGGTCCCGTGCGGCGGGACGGACGACCGTCCGGTCCTGCTCCGGCGTGAGTCTCGTCCGGAGTTCGACATCAATGACGTCGACGGACCGCTGTTCATGCTTGACCCTGAGTGGGGCGGGACCGTCCAGGTCGCCTTCTCCAAGCCGATGGATCCAACCGTCCCTGGCACTGTCGTGCTTGACGGCGATCCGGTGGACTATGTCCTGAAGGCACTGGCCACTGGGCGGGGGACGTCCTGGCTCCTGGGCATCAAGGTATTCGGCGTGTTGACGGAGTACGGCCGTGAGTACCCCTTCCATCTGGAGGGCTTCGCCGACACGGACGGCAATGTCATGGCGCCGACCGGCCTGGTGGTCGTCACGAGGTCGGCACGCGAGCCGGAGCCCGAGTTCGCCGAGTATGAACGCCTCGCCCGCCGGGTCGCCCAGGACGGCATCGTGCTCCTGAAGAACACCGGCGACGTACTGCCCCTCGACCACGGTCAGCTGAATGTGTTCGGCCGCGCACTGCACTTCTTCCGTACGGCCGTAGTGGGCGCAGGCAAGATCAACGCGCGCTACACGGTGGGCCTCCGGGAGGCGATCGACCGTCACGGGGGTTTCATCCTCAACCGTGAGCTTTCCGACTTCTACCGTACGGGTGGCGACACGGTGCCCGGCCCGGCGATGCTCGCACGGGCCAAGGCGCGCAGCAACGCAGGGATCGTTGTGCTCACCCGGTCGTCTGGCGAGAACATGGACAACTCCTCGGCCCCCGGCGAGTACTACCTGAGCGCCGACGAGGAGTCGCTGATCCGGTCGGTCGCGGAAACCTTCGACCGTACCGTCGTGCTCCTCAACACGCCTTATCCGATCGACGTCACCTTCGCCGAGCGGTACGGCGTGGACGCCCTCCTCCTGGCAGGGGTCGGCGGCATGCTGGCCGGGCCGGCGCTGCTCGACGTCCTCGACGGGACCGCCAATCCGTCCGGCCGCCTGCCGGACACCTGGCCCAAGGACATCACCGACGTCCCGGCCCACCGCAACTTCTACGACGGCGCCGGTGGTAAGCCGCGTCACACCGGCGACGCCGAGGTGTGGATCGACACGGTCTACGAGGAGGGTGTGTATGTCGGCTACCGCTACTTCACGACGTTCGGTGTCGAGGCGGCGTACCCGTTCGGGCATGGGCTGAGCTACACCACCTTCGCCATCGAACCAGGCCCACCGCGCGTCGATGGTGACAGGGTCTCCCTTTCGGCCATGGTGACCAACACCGGGGCCGTGGCCGGCCGGGAGGTCGTACAGGTTTACGTGGCCAAACCGGAGGGCGACCTCGACGAGCGGCCGGTGCGTGAGCTCGTCGACTTCGGGAAGACACCGGCGCTCGCACCGGGCGAGTGTCATGTCCTCGCTTTCGACCTCCCGTTCGACCGGCTGACCGGCTACGACGAGCGGGCGGGCGCCCATGTCGCGGCGGCCGGAAGGTACCGCTTCCATGTCGGGCGATCCGTGGTCGACACGGTCGAGGCCGGTGCGGTCGACCTACGGCAACCGGTTGGAGTGCGCCCCGTCGGCGTCCGGCTGGCCCCGGCCGAGCCGATCACTGTGTTGTCCTCCCGCGACCCGGTGGGCACCTGGCCCACGGGGGGACGTTCAGGCGTCAAGCCGGTCCCGACGGCAGTCGCCCCTGCCGATCGGACAGGCTCTGTCGGGTCCCCGCAGGCCGGTCCGGCCGCCCCGGTGACATCGCCGGTGACGTTCGCCGACGTGTGGGCCGACCCGGCTCTGGCCGGCGACTTCGTCGCGGGACTGACAGTTGAGCAGTTGGCCCGGCTGTCGGTCTGCGGGCAGGCAGGCTGGGGAATGGAGGGCATTGGCGTCGCCGGCATCCTGGCCCGGCCCGAGGGACTGGACATGCCCTTGTTCCAGGTGGCCGACGGCAACTCCGGGGTGAACGTGAACGTCCCGAACACCGGCTTCCCGACCACGGTCGTACTCGCCTCGACGTTCGACAAGGAGCTTGCGGAGTCGGTGGGCAGGGCGATCGGCGAGGAGGCGCGGGACGTGGGTATCCAGGTCCTGCTGGCCCCGGCTCTGAACCTGCACCGCCACCCCCTCAACGGGCGGCACCCGGAGTACTTCTCCGAGGACCCCCTCCTGGCGGGGCTGATGGCGGGGCACTATGCGCGGGGAGTCGAGTCCGCCGGAGTGGGGGCCTGCTACAAGCACCTGGCCGCCAACAACGCCGAATCGGCGCGTAAGCGCAATCAGTCGCTCGTCCCTGAGCGCGCGCTGCGCGAGCTCTACCTCAAGGCGTTCGAAGTAGCCCTGTCCGTTCACCGGGCCAGAACGGTCATGACCTCCTACAACGCTCTCAACGGCCGGCCTGCGTCCGCGAGCGCGGAGCTTCTGCGCGGGGTTCTGCGTCAGGACTTCGGCTTCGACGGCATGGTGATGTCGGACTGGAACGCATACGACACCTGCGCCGTGGTCGAGATGGTCGCCGCCGGGAACAACTGGATCACCCCTGGCTCGCCTGACGACGTCCACACGGCTCCCATCGTCGCCGCCGTCGCGGACGGCAGCCTGAGCCCGGAGCGCCTGCGCGCGAGTGTGACGCACGTCGTCCGCGTCGTCGCCGAATTGGCCGATCGCCCCGACGCCGCGGTGCGCTGACGCTTCGCGGCCGAATCCAGGCCGCCGAGCGCCTCCGGCCGGACCGTGCCCGCCGAGCGGGAGTACCCGGCTGAACCGTTGACGCCTGGCAGAGGCGGATGGCGTCGTGTCTCCGCCGCGCCCGACCTCGTGCGCCACCCCTCTGCTTCTGCCCGCCCTGGTTCTGGAAATGAATCGATTCATGAACCTTGCATGCCATTTAACAGGGGTGTTACGGTCTGCCAATCTTATAGGGCGCTCAGGTTTGGGCGGCCTTAGCGCACACACGGAGGCAAAGATGCCCAGCCGTAAGCCAAGGATCGTTCTTACTGTCGCCACAGTGCTCATCGCCGGCCTCACGGGCTGCTCGACCGGCGGGTCGGACTCGGACGAGCTGACGATCAACGTCGCCAATACCGCCACCGACCTCAGCGCGATGGACGCACTCTCGAAAGCGTTCGTGAAGAAGAATCCTGGCGTCAAGATCGACGTCGAGCCTCGTCCGCAGGGCACGGACGGCGAAAGTGTCGTGAAAACGCGGCTGAACAGTGGCGACCTCGGGGATCTCATGATGTACAACTCCGGTGCTCTCCTGGGGGACATCAACCCTGACCGCAACCTGGTGAAGGTCACGGAGGAGGCATGGGCGAAGAACACGTCCGAGCCGTGGCACAAGGCCGCCTCGGTGGACAAGGACCTGTACGGCGCTCCGGTCGGGGGGAGCTCCGGCGGAGGGATCCTCTACAACAGGGACGTCTACGACAAGCTGAAGCTCAAGATCCCGAAGACCTGGGACGAGCTGATCAACAACGCGCAGGTCATCAAGGAAGCCGGCCTCGTTCCCTTCGTCCAGACGTACAAGGACAACTGGACGGCTCAGTTCTTCGTCCTGGCCAACTACCACAACGTCCAGGTTTCCGTGCCCGGCTTCGCGGACCAGTGGACCGAGGGGCGCGCGAAGTTCGCCGATACCCCGGCGGCGATGGCCGGATTCGAGCACCTGCAACAGGTCCACGAGCTAGGCCTGACGAACAAGGACTACGCGACGGCTACGTACGACCAGGGCCAACAACTGCTCGCCTCCGGGAAGGCGGCGATGTACCCCCAGACCACGAGTGCGGTGCGCGCGATGACGCAACGCTATCCGGCGGCTGCGAAGGACATCGGGCTGTTCCCGATCCCGGGCGACGCTCCGGCGACGTATGGGCTGACCACGTGGCAGCCGCAGGGCCTGTACATCATGAAGGCGAGCGAGAAGCAGGAGCTCGCGAAGAAGTTCGTGGCGTTCGTCGCCTCCCCCGAGGGGTGCGACGCGTACGTCGCCGCCAGCGGCGCCACCGGTATCTCACCGGTGAGTTCGTGCAAGCTCCCGGACAACGCGACGCAGGCCGTCAAGGACATGGTCCCGTTCGTCGAGAACGGTGACGCCACACCGGCGCTGGAGTTCCTCTCCCCGGTGGCCACCACGTCTCTGGCGGACATCACCGTCGCCGTCGGCTCGGGCCTGACGAGCGCGGCGAAGGGGGCCAAGCAGTATGACGACGCCGCGGCCAAGTCGGCGAAGCAGCTCGGGATCAAGGGATGGTGACAGGCACGGGGCAGGGAAGCCGTCCACCACACGTGGACAGGTACACCTCCGGGGCATCGGCGGCAGGACCTCAGGAGACCGCCGGCGGTCCTCCCTCCCGGAGAAGGAACGCGTACCGTCTGTACCCCCGGTGGTTCTACCTTCCGGCGGCAGCGCTCTACATACCGCTGTTCCTGATTCCGACGATCATCTCGTTCTTCTTCAGTCTCACCCGCTGGACGCTGGACGACTTCACCTTCATCGGGCTGGAGAACTTCCAGACGCTGTTCCAAGACCCCACGATGCGGCTCGGGTTGGTGAACACGTTCGTCTACGCGGCGGTCACGACCGTCCTCAAAGTGGTCCTGGGGCTCTGGATCGCCATGTTCCTCGCGTCGCGCATCCGTGGTTCCCATATCTACCGCGCGATCGTGTTCTTCCCGGTGATCGTGAGCACCCTGGGCGTCGGCTTCACGTTCAACGCACTGCTCCAGCCCAACGGTGTCATGAACGACGCGCTGTCCCTTTTCGGCATCGCGGGCCCGTCCTGGCTCGGGGACCCCGACACCGCTCTCCTGTCGGTGGCGCTCGTCGACGTCTGGAAGGGGCTCGGCTTCGCCGCTGTCATCTACATCGCGGGCATCGTGTCGATACCCTCAGACGTCACGGAGGCCGCCCGAGTCGACGGCGCGGGCCGCTTCCAGGTGTTCCGGCACGTCACGCTGCCGCTGCTGCGCCCGGCGACATCGACCGTCATCATCCTGTCCGTCATCGGGGGCCTCAAGAGCTTCGAGATGGTTTGGTCCATGACTCAGGGCGGACCCGCGGGGCACTCCGACGTCATCGCGTCGCTCATCTACAAGCAGTACGCATCCGGGTTCTACGGGCTGTCGACGGCCGGCAACGTCGTCCTCTTCGTGATCGTCGCCGCAGTCGCGCTACCGCTTTCGTACTTCCTGAACCGGCGGGAGACCCAGCTGTGAAAGAACGGTCGCTGTCAGTTCTCCGTCATCTCGTGGCGAGCGTCCTCTGCCTGGTCGTCTTCGTGCTCCCGTTCGTCTTCATCGCGCTGACCGCGATGAAGAACACGCAACAGGCGGCGCTGCTCGAATTCTCGATGCCCACTTCCTGGCACTTCTGGGAGAATCTGACCAGCGTGGTGTCCGCTCGCAACTACCAGATAGTCCGGGCGTTCTTCAACAGTGTCGTGCTGACGGTCACCAGCGTCACGCTCGTCACCGTCGTCGCGGCAATGGCTGCTTTCGTCCTGCAGCGCAGGCCGAGCCGACTGAATGGGCCGATCAATTTCCTCGTGCTCACGAAGCTCATCATTCCGCCGGCAATCGTCCCGACCATCTGGACTTTGCAGAGCTTGGGAATCTACCGGACCCTCGGGAGCATGATCCTGCTGGAGGCGACGTTTCACTTCGCTTTCTGCATCATGCTGTTCAGAGCATTTCTCAGCACCGTGCCCCGCGAACTCGACGAAGCCGCGACCCTGGACGGAGCCTCGTCCGTCCGGATGTTCTTCAGTGTCGTCCTCCCCGTCATGCGGCCGGTGGTCGTGACCGCTGTCATCGTCACTTCGGTCGCGGTGTTCAACGACTTCACGAACCCGCTGTATTTCTTGCCGGGTGACGACAACGCCACTCTGCAGCTCACTTTGTTCAATTTTCAAAGTCAGTACAACACCGAATGGAACCTGCTCGCGATGGATGTCCTTCTGATCACGGCCCCGCCTCTGATCGCGTTCCTGTTCTTCAATCGAAAGATCATCGCGGGAATGGCAGCGGGAGCGGTGAAGTGACCTCAGCGGGCATCGACAGGCGAGCACTCGTCTCCCGGCACAACCCCGTATTCCACGAGCCGCACCCTGCCGATGTACTGACCGTCGGGAACGGGAACATCGCGATGACGGTGGATGTCTCAGGTCTGCAGACGTTCCCCGGCCACCACGAACTGCGGCCCGATCCCTCACGGGTGCCGCACACCGACATGAACGGCCTTCCACCGCAGCGTTCCCGCCCGTTCGCCAAGGACGACTTCCAGATACCCCTCCGCATACAGTCCAGTTGGGGGTGGTACGCCACGCGTGGCCGGCGTGACTATGACATGGCCGAGACGATGACGGCGTACGAGTCGCACCGAGGAACGGTCGAGTACCCGGACCGGATGGGCCTCCTCCGGGCGGGCGACGCGATCCCGGAGGAGTTGGAAGCCGGCGCATGGCTGAGCTTCAACCCGAGGCGGCTGCACCTGGGCAGGCTGGCGCTCGACACGTCGGGTGACCTCGCACCGCTGACCGAGCCGGCACAACTGTCCGACGTGCGTACCACGCTGGACATGTACAGCGGGATCCTCACGGCCCGTTACACGCTCGAAGGAGTGCCGGTCGTCGTGCGGACGGCCGTCGATCCGGAGTCGGACACCCTCGCGGTACGCATCGAGTCGGACCTGCTGCGTCGGGGTCTGGGCGTCTCGTGGGTGTTCGAAGACCAGAAGGACGACCTGGCCGCGTTCGAGCACCCGCTACGCGAGACGGTCCGCTGGAAGCGTGCCGAGCAGCGGCACCGGACGGCCGTGCGAACGGTCGAGTCGAGCGAATACGTCGTCGAGTTCACGACCACCGGCTCGATGGAGCCGGTCGGCGACCGACGGACGAGGTTCAGCACCGAGCGGGAAACGCTGGAGGCCACTGTCACCCTCGGCGGGACGAGCGTCGCGCCGCCGACGGGCGTCGACGCGGTGTTCGGAGCGTCGGCCCGGTGGTGGTCGTCGTTCTGGGAGAGTGGAGGCGCGCTCAGCTTCGAGGGAAGCACCGACCCACGCGCGCCCGAGCTCGAAAGACGGGTCGTGCTGTCCCAGTACCTGACCGCGGTCAACTGTGCCGGTGCCTCGCCTCCACAGGAGTCCGGCCTGGTGTACAACACGTGGAACGGCAAGTTCCACCTGGAGATGCACTGGCTCCACGGTGCTCACTTCCCGATGTGGGGAAGGGGTCACCTCCTTAAACGCAGTATCGCCTGGTACCACAAGTCCCTGCTCGCGGCGGAAGCCACGGCCACGCGGCAGGGCTATCAGGGTGCTCGCTGGCCGAAGCAGACGGATCTGTCGGGGCGGGAGTCGCCGAGCAACATCGGCTCCTTCCTGATCTGGCAGCAGCCGCACATCATCTATCTGCTCGAACTGCTCTACCAGGAGCGGCCCTCGACGGCGTTCCTGGAGGAGAACCACCTCCTCGTCGAGGCGACGGCCGAGTTCATGGCCGACTTCGTCGTCGAGGCCGAGGGCTCTTTCCAGCTCGGCCCGCCGATGATCCCCGCGCAGGAGACCTACGTGGGACAGCGTTCGACGAACGCGAACCCCACCTTCGAGCTGGCCTACTGGTCGTGGGCACTGCACGTGGCCAACCAGTGGAGAGAACGCCTCGAACGGAAGCGATCCGCACGGTGGGAGGACGTCAGCCGACGGATGCGGCCTCCGACGAGGCTCGACGACGACACCTATGCCGCCGTGTCGACACCGCCGTACCTGGTCCGCACGGACCACCCCTCGATGCTCATGGCGTACGGCTGGCTGCCTCCCGGCCTCCTCATCGACCAGGACGCCATGACCGCGACGTTCGACAGCGTGTGGCAGGACTGGGACTTGCAGTCCACGTGGGGGTGGGACTACCCGATCCTGGCCATGACGGCGGCCGAACTCGGTGACCTGGGAAAAGCGATCGAGGCATTGCTGTTCGACTCACCCAAGAACGTTTTCATCGCCAACGGTCACAGCCCGCAGATGCGCGGGTTCCTCTCCGTATACCTGCCGTCCAACGGTGCTCTGCTCGCCGCCGTGGCGCGGCTGGCGAGAACACACGGCCGGGGGAACGACCTGCCGGAGGGCTGGGCGATGCGGTGGGAGGGATTCCCCCAGACATAGCTGGAAAGCGCCTTCGGGCGGGAACGGGCGAATCCGAGTGCCCTGCCCCGGCGTGCGTGGGCCGCTCGCGGGAAGCGGCCGGGTCCGCCCGCCGGCTCCGCGACGAACAGCTCATGCCGGTGACCGAGGAGATCCACGCGGAATCGGGCGGGACCTGCGGCGCCCGTCGGATCACGCGCGCTCCGCGGCGCAAGGGTGTCGAGGCGGCCCGCTGCACCGTCGAGCGGCTGACGGCCTAACTCGGACTGGAGGGCGTGATCCGCGGCCGGCGGCGCAGCACCACGATCCCGGAGCCGTCGGCGCCCCGCCCGCCGGCTTCCCCGCCCGGCCGAGCGTGATGTACGTATATCCGATGACCATGTCTCCGATACCGCTTCGCAGCATCGATGACGAGGAGTTTGCTCCCTGGGCACGCATGATTGCCGATACCTACGGCATGGACCGCTCCGAAGAGGAACTGGCGGACCAACGAGCTGCGACAGATCTCGGGCGTACCTTGGCCGTCTTCGATGAGGGCGTGCCGGTTGCCGGAGCCTCCGTCTACAGCCGGGTGCTGACCGTGCCCGGGGGCGTCCTTCCCGTGGCGGGGATCGCCTCCGTGGGAGTGGCCCCGACGCATCGCCGACGTGGATTCCTCACCTCGATGATGCGCGCCCAGTTGACCGATCTGTACGAGCACCGGCGCGAGCCGATCGCAGTGCTTCGCCCCTCCGAGGCCGGGATCTACGGGCGCTACGGCTACGGTCCCGCGACGCTCGGGAACCAGATGCGCTGCGACCGGCGTGCCCTGCGCTTCCGTCCCGACACGGATTTCGGGGAGGGAACCGTCCGGGTGCAGCACGCCGACCAGGCCCGCCCTCTCCTGGAGAAGGTCTACGATCAGGCCCGCACCATGGCGGTCGGCTGGCCCGATCGACAGGCGGTCCACTGGGCGGTGCGCCTCGCCGACTATCCGCACCGGCGCGGCGCGTCGACCTCGCTGCGCTTCGCCGTACATCAGGAGAGCGACGGCCGCGCCACCGGTTACACCCTCTACCGGCACGGTTCCGTGCCGGACGGGCTCGGCGGCAGTGCCGGTGCGGTGCAGGTGGTTGAGCTGGCGGCGCTCTCGCGCCAGGCGTACGCAGCGCTGTGGCGCTTCCTCGCCGGTATCGACCTGGTGACCTGGATCGATTACGAGGGCGCCGTGGATGAGCCGCTGTCGCACCTGCTGGCCGAGGGGCGAGCGGTCCATGCCTCACCGGTCGACCGCCTCTGGGTGCGGCCCGTCGATGTCGACCGGGCCTTGGCGGGCAGAAGTTACAACCTCCCGCTCGACCTTGTCCTGGACGTGCGGGACGACTTCTGCCCGTGGAACACCGGACGCCACCGGCTGCAATCGGAGGGCGGGACGGCGGTCTGCGAGCCCACGACCGCCCCGGCCGATCTGTGCCTGACCCCAGCGGAACTCGGCGCCGCCTTCCTCGGGGGCACCACGCTGTCCGCCCTCTCGGCCGCGGGACGCGTCGAGGAACTGCGACCCGGCGCGCTTTCCCTCGCCTCGGCGGCCTTCCGCGGTGAACACGAGCCCTGGTACCCCGGCGGCTGGGCCTTCCCGCTCTACTGAACAGCCACCCGGAGCAGGCCGCGGCACAGCGCGGCGATGCCCGTGCCGACAGCCGCCGCAGTGCTGTCGCGCTTCTCATGAACATAGAACGCCAGGTGGGGAAGGCCACCGCCGCCGCAAGGGCGGACCAGGGCCTGGCCTCCGCTGTCTACAACCAGGCCGCCCTCGTCGCCTCCGACCTCGGCGTTCCAGAGCTGGCCCGCTCAATGTGTCACCAGCACGCTACGGTCTACCTCCACGCCCCCCTGCCGGCATGTCCGCGATCCGGGCCCTCGAACCCGTCGTCAACCTGGCCCGACTCCAGATCCGCGCCGGCCGCCCAGAGGGGGACCGTAAACCGCCTGCTCGCCCTGTACGACGCCGTCAGCACCGGTACCGAAGCCGACTTCGAGGGCTCACCGTCCCCGCCAGCGTCACCGCGAGCGCCGACCGCCACGAGGTGCGCGCCTGGCTGTGGCGAGTCCTCCTCGCCGACGGGACACGCACCATACCGACCACCGGACGCTGGACTGAAGCGCTCGCCCACATCGAAGAACACCGTGGTGCAGGGCAACGGATGCTCGACGGCCGCCAAGTCGGTTAAGTCGCCGTACTCGCCGCTCTCACCGGCCGAGACACCACCACCGCCGACGCATTCCTGGCCCACACGGAACCTGATCTTGACGCGCGTGTTGCCGCTCCCGAGCCTCGTACGGGAAGCGCTGAAGACGTTCCGCGCCACGCAGGCAGCGGAGTCTGGCGGCGGGCGAAGGGTACGAGGGCGGCGGGTACGTGCTCGCGGATGACCTCGGGGCGGCTCTGAACGGTCGGCAGCTCCGGGTGCGGGCCCACAAGATCATGGACGGGAACGGCCTTCGCAGGCTCCGTCTGTACGATGCTCGGGCGTCTTGCCTCACGTACCTCGCTCGCCAACAACGGTGTGCCAGATCACCTGCTCGCCATGTGGGCCGGGCACACGAATGTGAAGACGACGAAGAAGTGGTACGTAAAGCCGGACGTGGCGGACCTGCTTCCAGCGGCGGAGGCATGGGGAGGTCTCGCAGGGGGTGTGACAGACCGTGACAGATGAAGGTGTGAACCCGTGAGCGAAAGCAAGATCAAAACCCTGCAATACCGCCTTGACGGGCCAGAGCAGGCCCCGGTCCTGATCTTGGGACCCTCACTGGGTACCACATGGCACATGTGGGACCGCCAAGTGCCCGAGCTGGCCCGCCAGTGGCGGGTGTTCCGCTTCGACCTGCCCGGGCACGGCGGCGCGCCCGCGCACCCCGCCACCAGCGTCCCCGAGCTGGCCCAGCGGCTGCTGGCCACCCTCGACGGCCTCGGCATCCAGCGCTTCGGTTACGTGGGCTGCTCCATCGCCGGGGCCATCGGCGCCGAGCTGGCGCTGCGCCGGCCCGACCGGATCGCCTCGCTCGCGCTCGTCGCGGCCTCGCCCCGGTTCGGCACGGCCGACGAGTTCCGCCAGCGCGGGGTGATCGTCCGCGCCAACGGTCTCGACCCGATGGCCCGCACCGCGCCCGAGCGCTGGTTCACCCCCGGCTTCGCCGCCGCGCAGCCCGCCATCGTCGAGTGGGCCGTCCAGATGGTCCGTACGACCGATCCGGGCTGCTACATCGCCGCCTGCGAGGCGCTGGCCGCCTTCGACATCCGGGCCGAGCTGGGCCGTATCACCGTGCCCACCCTCGTCCTGGTGGGCGCCGAGGACCAGGTCACCGGGCCCGCCGAGGCGCGCACCCTGGTGGCGGGGATACCCGACGCGCGGCTCGCGCTGGTCCCCGGGGCCTCGCACCTGGCGCCCGTCGAGCAGCCCGCCGCCGTCACCGACCTGCTCGTGCACCACTTCGCCACCGCCTGGTACAACCCGTCCGACACCGCCACCGGACTGACCGTGATGCCCGACCGGGGAGGGCCCTCGGTCTCCGCGACGGTCGGCCCGGTCGCCGAGATCGCCCCCGCCGAGCAGCCCCAGCCCGTCACCAGCGGGCGCGCCGACCCGTACGACGCGGGGATGCTGGTCCGCAGACAGGTCCTGGGCGACGCCCATGTGGACCGTGCCATGGCCGCCGCCGACGAGTTCTCCGGCGACTTCCAGGAGCTGATCACCCGCTACGCCTGGGGCGAGGTGTGGACCAGGGACGGGTTGGACCGCCGGATGCGCAGCGCGGTGACGCTGACCGCGCTCGTCGCCGGCGGGCATCTGGAGGAGCTGGCCTTCCACACCCGGGCCGCGCTGCGCAACGGCCTCACCCCGGCCGAGATCAAGGAAGTGCTGATCCAGAGCGCCGTCTACTGCGGCGTCCCCGCGGCGAACTCCGCGTTCCGGGTGGCCAGGACCGTGATCCAGGAGGAGACCCGGCCCGAGGCGTAGCAGGATGGAGGGAGGACGACCATGGGGGAAACGGGGCGACGGGGGCAGTGGGGGACCGGCAGCGGTTCCGTGTGAGGAAGAGAGGCGGTCAGCGGTGAGGCTCACCAAGAAGACGCACGCTTGTGTCCGGCTGGAGAAGGACGGGCGCACGCTCGTCATCGACCCCGGGGCGTTCACGGAGGAGGACGCGACGCACGGCGCGGACGCCCTCCTCGTCACCCACGAGCACCCCGACCACTTCGACGAGGGCCGGCTGCGGGCCGGTCTTGAGGCCAACCCAGGGGCCGAGCTGTGGACGCTCGGCAGCGTCGCGGAGCGGATGTCCGCCGCCTACCCGGGCCGGGTCCACACGGTGGGCCACGGCGACACGTTCTCCGCGGCGGGCTTCGACGTCCGGGTCTACGGCGAACTGCACGCGGTGATCCACCCGGACATCCCCCGGATCACCAATGTCGGCTACCTCGTGGACGGCTCCGTCTTCCACCCCGGCGACGCGCTCACCGTCCCCGACCACCCCGTCGAGACGCTGCTGCTGCCCGTCCAGGCGCCCTGGAGCAAGGTCTCCGAGGTGATCGAGTACGTACGGGAGGTCAAGCCCGTGCGCTCCTTCGACATCCACGACGCGCTGCTCACGGACCTCGCCCGGCCCATCTACGACGGGCAGATCGGTTCCCTCGGCGGCGCCGGGCACAGCAGGCTGGCCTCCGGCGCCTCCGCCGAGCTGTAGCCCCGGCTGTCGGACCCCGCCGATAGGCTGTCACGCATGCGCATCGCCACCTGGAACGTCAATTCGATCACCGCCCGGCTGCCCCGGCTGCTGGCCTGGCTGGAGAGCAGCGGTACGGACGTGCTCTGCGTCCAGGAGACCAAGTGCACCGAGGAGCAGTTCCCCGCCGAGCGGCTCCGCGAGGCGGGGTACGAGTCGGCGGTGAACGCGACAGGGCGGTGGAACGGGGTGGCGCTGATTTCCCGGGCCGGCCTCGCCGATGTCGTGAAGGGAGTGCCCGGCGGCCCGCTCTACGAGGGCGTGGAGGAGCCGCGCGCGATCGCCGCGACCTGCGGCCCGGTCCGGCTCTGGTCGGTCTACGTGCCCAACGGCCGCGAGGTCGGCCACGACCACTACGCGTACAAGCTGCGCTGGTTGGAGGCGCTGCGCGACGCGGTCGCGGCGGACGCGGCGGGCCCGCGCCCGTTCGCCGTCCTCGGCGACTACAACGTCGCCCCGGCGGACGAGGACGTCTGGGACCTGTCCCGCTTCGAGGGCGCCACGCACGTCACCCCGGCGGAGCGCGCCGCGCTGGCCGCGCTGCGCGAGCAGGGCCTCGCCGACGTGGTGCCCCGCCCCCTCAAGTACGACCGCCCGTACACCTACTGGGACTACCGGGAGCTGGGCTTCCCGAAGAACCGGGGCATGCGCATCGACCTGGTGTACGGGAACGAGCCGTTCACCGGCGCCGTCAAGGACAGCTACGTCGACCGTGAGGAGCGCAAGGGCAAGGGCGCCTCCGACCACGCCCCGGTCGTGGTGGATCTCGACGTCTGAGAGCCTGTCGGGTGGCCTTCGATCGGAAAGTGGACGCGGTCTGGTGCACTGCGCTCGCTCCGCTCGCTCTGTCTCGGCGCATTGGTTCGTTCTTTGGATACCGAGCGCGATTCCAAGGCGGAGGACGGGAGTCGACGCGGGAGCGGATGGGGTCTCCCCTGGTCGAGCGAAGCCGAGACCTTGGGGATGACTGACGACAACGCCGGAAGCGTGCGTGCCAGGGCGTGGCCGCCCGGTCAGAGGTCGCCCGACAGGCTCTGATCCGGAAGGCGCCCCGCCGGGGCGGTGGGGCGCCCTCCGCGCGCCGTATGGTGCCCCGGCAGGGGGAGTGGCAGGCTGAGCGGTATGAATTTCTCCTTCCTGGACAACTGGCGCAAGCGGCACGACGGCGCGGACGGCACGCCGCTCGACTCCGCCGTCGGTGAGCCGGAAGGCGTGGCAGAACTGCTCTCCGAGTGCGAACTGCTGCGCGCCAGAGCGGGGCAGGACGGACTGGAACTGGACGACTCCCCGGCCTCGTTGGAAGCGCTCGACCAGTTGCCCCCGCGCTGGCGCGACGACCCGGAGGAGCTGCCCTGGCTGGGCAACGACGCGGGGCTCTATCTGGGTACGGTGATCGTCCGTACCGTCCCCGGCGCGATCTGGCACATCTGGCCGGGCGGTCACCCCGTCGTACGGCTGGCGTCCGGGCGGGAGATCCAGGTGGTCGAGGCGGGCCTCGACTGGGCCGCCACCGGGGCGCCGGAGCTGTCCCAGGTCTACGCGGAGGCGGCCGAGGCCTGACCTCGAAAGGCTTTCAGCAGTAAATACGGCTTATGCCCCATATGTGCGTGTCGTGGGCGAAGTCCCTTGGCGGGCTGGATAGTTTGCGCTGACCTCGACACAGCCGAGAGTGAGTGGGTGGGGCAGCGTATGGCCGGCGAACCGTTGATCGAGCTGCGTGGTGTCAACAAGTACTTCGGGCAGTTGCATGTCCTCCAGAACATCGACCTCACGGTCGACCGCGGTGAGGTCGTCGTGGTCATCGGCCCCTCGGGCTCCGGCAAGTCCACCCTCTGCCGGACGATGAACCGGCTGGAGACGATCGACTCGGGCCATATCGCCATCGACGGCAGCCCCCTGCCCGCCGAGGGCCGCGGGCTCGCCCGGCTCCGTACCGAAGTGGGCATGGTCTTCCAGTCGTTCAACCTCTTCGCGCACAAGACCGTGCTGGCCAATGTCTCCCTCGCGCAGATCAAGGTACGCAAGCGGAAGAAGGAGGACGCCGACCGGCGCTCCCGGGAACTGCTCAACCGCGTCGGCCTCGCCGACCAGGCCGGCAAGCTGCCCGCCCAGCTCTCCGGCGGCCAGCAGCAGCGCGTCGCCATCGCCCGCGCCCTCGCCATGGACCCCAAGGCGCTCCTCTTCGACGAGCCCACCTCGGCGCTCGACCCGGAGATGATCAACGAAGTCCTCGAAGTGATGCGGCAACTCGCGAGCGAGGGCATGACCATGGTCGTCGTCACCCACGAGATGGGCTTCGCCCGCTCCGCCGCCAACCGCGTCGTCTTCATGGCCGACGGCCGCATCGTCGAGGACCGCACCCCGGAGGACTTCTTCACCGCCCCCGCGAGCGACCGGGCGAAGGACTTCCTCTCCAAGATCCTCAAGCACTGACGGGGGTGCGGTTCGTGAGACACCCGCTGCGACACCTGCTGAGGCACCCGCTGCGACATCCGCTGAGACGTCCCGCGACGGCGCTCTCCGTGCTCCTGCTCGCCCTCCTCGCGGCAGCGTGCGGGAAGGCCGGCAGCCCGCCCGTGAAGGGCCCCCGGGCCGACGCGCTGCCCCGCTACCACGTCGACACCGGCTTCCGGCTGCCCTCCTCGCCCACCTGGGAGAAGGCCGAGCGCCGCGGCTATCTGATCGTCGGCGCCAAGGAGGACCAGCCGTACATGGGCGAGAAGGACCCCGCCACCGGCGTCTACTCCGGCTTCGACATCGAGATCGCCAAGATGATGTCGGCGTCCCTCGGCTTCGAGCCGAAGACCATCCGCTTCCGCACCATCGCCTCCGCGAACCGCGAGACCGCCCTCCAGAACGGGCAGATCGACTACTACGTCGGCACGTACACCATCAACGCCAACCGCAAGAAGCTCGTCGGTTTCGCCGGCCCGTACTACATGGCCGGCCAGTCCCTCCTCGTACGGACCGACGAGCACGGCATCGAGGGGCCGCGGGACCTCGACGGCAAGCGGGTCTGCTCCGCCTCCGGCTCCACCCCGTACCAGCGTATCCAGCAGGACTACCCGCGCGTCCAGCTCGTCGGCTACGACACCTACTCGGCCTGCGTGGACAACCTGCTGACCTACCAGGTCGCCGCCGTCACCACCGACGACACCATCCTCCAGGGGTACGCGGCCAAGGTGCCCAAGGAGCTGAAGGTCGTCGGCAAGCCCTTCTCCAAGGAGCCGTACGGCATCGGCGTCCCCCGCTCCGACAACGCCCTGCGCCTCGCGCTCGACGACGCGCTCGCCGTCCACGAACGCGACGGGGACTGGCGGAAGGCGTACGACGCGACCCTCGGCCTCTCCGGCCGCAAGGCGACCCCGCCGCCGCCCATCGACCGCTACCCGGCGAGCTGAGGCCGCGCCATGAACGTACTCACCGACAACTTCTCCCTCTACGGCGAGGGTTTCCTCGGCACACTCGAACTGACCGTCTACGCCTCGCTGCTGGCGCTCGCCCTCGGCTTCGTCATGGCCTCCTTCCGGGTGTCGCCCGTACGCTCCCTGCGCGCGCTCGGCACCGTATGGGTCACCGTGCTGCGCAACACCCCGCTGACCCTGCTCTTCTTCGCCGTCGTCCTCGGACTGCCGCGCTTCGGACTCGTCCTGCCCTTCCAGCTCTTCGCGGTCCTCGCCCTCGGCTGCTACACCTCCGCGTTCATCTGCGAGGTGCTGCGCTCCGGCATCAACACCGTCCACAAGGGGCAGGGCGAGGCGGCCCGCAGCCTCGGGATGAGCTTCGGCCAGACCCTCGGCGACGTCGTACTGCCGCAGGCGTTCCGTACGGTCATCCCGCCCGTCGGCTCCACACTGATCGCGCTGGCCAAGAACTCCGCGATCGCCGGTGCGTTCAGCGTCACCGAACTCCTCGGCACCTACAAGGTCCTCAGCGAGAGGGGCTACAACATCGTCTGGTCGTTCGTCTGGATCGCGGTGGGCTATCTCATCATCACCCTGGCCATCAGCGCGCTGTTCCATGTGATGGAGAAGCGCTGGGGAGTCGCCCGATGAGCCGGTCGACCGCCCTCTACGACATCCCCGGGCCGCGCACGCGGCGCCGCCACCGCACCTACGGGCTGGTGGCGACAGCCGTGATCGCCGCGCTCGTCGGCTGGCTGATCCACCTGCTCTTCGACACCGGCCAGTTCACCGCCGTCAAGTGGGACCCCTTCACGTACCAGGGGATCCAGGACCTGCTGCTGCGCGGTCTCGGCAACACCCTCAAGGCGTTCGGGTACGCGGCGGTGCTCTCGCTCGCGCTCGGCGCGGTCCTCGCCTGCGGCCGGCTCTCCGACCACCGGCCGGTGCGGCTGCTCGCCACCGTGCTGGTCGAGTTCTTCCGGGCGATGCCCGTACTGGTGATGATCTTCTTCATCTTCGTGGCGCTGAAGGTGCAGGCCCTGCCCGCGCTGGTGGCGGGTCTGACGCTCTACAACGGCTCCGTGCTCGCCGAGGTCTTCCGTACCGGAGTCCACGCGGTGGAGCGCGGTCAGCGGGAGGCCGCGTACGCGCTCGGCATGCGCAAGACGCAGGTCATGACGTACGTGCTGGTGCCGCAGGCGGTCCGCGCCATGCTGCCCACGATCATCAGCCAGTTGGTGGTCGCTCTCAAGGACACATCGCTCGGTTATCTCATCACCTACGAGGAGTTCCTCCATGCCGGCAAGCTCATCGCCTCGAATCTCGACTACGATTTGCCGTTCATCCCTGTGGTGATGGTGATTTCGCCGATCTACATCGGGATGTGCATGCTGCTCTCCTGGTTCGCCCACTGGCTGGCCGGGCGTCAGCGGCACAACCCGAGAACCGAGGCCGTGGGAGCCGCCCCGGCCGCACCAGGGACGCTGCTGCCGGGCGGGCAGTAGCGCAGGGCAGTGGCCCGCCCGGCAGACAGCCGGAGATCACTTCTCGTACGGCGGCGGTACCCGGCGGAGACGACGGGCGGCCGGCGCACGGGACGAAGGTCAGCTGTCGCCGGTCGGGTTGTGCTCGGCTCCCCGCCGCTACTCGGCGGGCTCGGGGGCGGGCTCCGGCAGCGGGGTCCGGGCCGCGCGCCCTCCCCGACGGTCAGCCGCGCCAGCAGGACGTACTCGCGGACGCCGGCCTCCGCGAGATAGCGCTCGGTCATCAGCGCCACCTGATCCGCTCCCGGCTCGCGCGGGAGGCCAAGCGCTGGCCGGCCGAACGCCGTCTGGCCTGGGGCCAGGCGCTGGAGCGCCTGCGCGAGCAGGGGCACGCGTGGACGCGCATCCGCACCATGACCGGCATCGGTGACCGGCTCGGAGAGCTGCTGATCGATGAATGGGTCACGCACCGCACGGTGACCGCGTCGCGGCCTGCGGCGGTCGTGGTGGACCTGCCGCTCCCGGAGCCCGGGAGCGCGCCGCAGCCCGCCTTCCCCGCGGTTCCCGGCCGTCGTCACGCGTGGGTCCGCCGCGCCGGGCGCATCACCGATGCGCACTACCGCGGCCAGACCGAGGACGGCGCGTGGATTCAGCTCCAGCTCCGTACCGGCAAGGGCCAGTCCCTCGCTTTCGTCCGCTCGAAGGACGTGCGGATCTATCACCCCCAGCCGGTGGTGATTGTCACCTACATCGGGAGGCCGGATGAGCAGCCCACCACGCGCGCCGGCTGAGATCCGGCAGCCCAAGCACCTGAGCCACAGCGCCAAGGAGACTCTGGAGCGCTGTGCGAAGTCGTAATTCCTGAAATACATGGCACGGGCTCCGCAACGCCCAGCGCTATGGAGCGCAGGCGGCACCGCCGTCCATGAGACGACGGAGCTGTACGACCCTAAAGCGTTCACGACGCCGGGAGCCGTCGGCCGCGCCTGGGAGCGTCTTTTCGCAATACAGCTCGACAAGATCCGCGAGAAGGAGCCCAACGAGAATCTGTGGCGCCGGTCGGCCGGCGAGGACATCGAGACCTGGCAGCGAATCGGGCTCGGCTTCGTCCAGTCGTACATCTCCTGGCGCGAGCGCTCCCCGTGGGAAATCTGGACGACGCCGACCCGTGAGCCGGCGATCGAACGCTGACGTCCAAGATGCTCATCGAAGGCGGCTGGCGCAAGGCTGCGGGGTACGCCGAGCTGAAGGCGGACCTGGACGCGTGGGCGGCCGGCCGCTGGGCCCAGGGCCCAGGTGAAGCCCGGCTGCGTCTGCGGGCTGACCGAGAGGTACACCGCAGGACAGAAGGGCTACAGCAGGCACGGCATCCCCACGGGGCAGTGCCCTCGGCACCAGGAGGGGTAATGCAGGACGGAGTACCCAGAGGCGAAGACGCTGCCGCGTGGCTGCGCGAGCACTTCAAGGACGACGACGCGCCGAGGGTCAGCATTGCCTGGCGCGACGAGGAGCCTGACCCCGTCGCCTATCAGCGAATCCTCGAAATTCTATTCACCCCCCGCCCGGGCCCCTCAGCCACATAGGGTTGCGACCACATGGGTGACCCCGGCGGCGCTACCAACGCCCCGGGGCCTGGCCAGTCTGGGAGGACTGACATGAGCAAGACTCTCATGTCCGCGATCGAAACGGCGGACAGGGGTACGCGAGCTCGGATTCGAGCCGTGGACTACCTCCGAGTGAGCACGGAAGAACAGAAAAAGGGCTATGGCATCCAGTACACGGGCAAGAAAACCGCCCAGTACATCGCCAAGAAGGACTGGGCGCACGTCAACACATATGTTGACGAGGGGGTGAGTGGCAGTCTCCCCGCCCACGAGCGCGAAGGTCTCGCCCGACTGATGCGGGACGCCCGCGAGAGCCCGCGGCCGTTCGACATGGTCACGGTTTTTGAGGGCCGCGCGATCGGCCGTCTCGGCCAGGCTTTCTGGCCCTGGGGCTGGGAACTGGAGAAGCTAGGCATCTACGTAGCCGTCGTCAAGGACGATTACGACAACTCGACGGCTCCCGGCCGTAGCAGGATGCGCAAGGACGCCGACTACGCCGAAGAGAAGCGCGAGAATATCAGGACGCGCACTCAGGGCGGCATTCAGGAGAAGGCTGAGGACGGGCTGTACCCGGGCGGCAGGGTGCCGTTCGGCTGGTGCGTGACTGAGCAGGGGAAGAAGGGGCTCTCTCACTACACAGTCAGCGAGTCGGAGTCCAAGACGTCTCGTCGTGCGCGGGAAATCTTCGTCGCGAAGCGAAGCTGGTACGCCGTGGCCCTGACGCTGAACGCTGAGGGGCTGCACCAGCGCAACGGCAAGCCCTGGTCGCGAAAGAACATCCGTATGCGGATGCTCAACGATGCTGTGCTTAAAGGGCAAGTGGTCTACCGCGGCAAGTCTGCCGCGCGGGACCGGGACGGGAACACCGTCTTCGGGGAACCGGTCGTCATCGAGCTTCCCCAGTTCTTCACTCCGGAGGAGATTGAGGAGCTGAAGGTGGCAGCCAGGGCTGCACCGAGGGCGGTCGCCACGGATACGCGCGTCTACATCCTGCGCGGGATGTTCGCCAGCGAATGCGGCGCGCTGTACCGCGGGCATCGGAATCACGAGAACTCCGTGATCTACCGGTGCACTGGTCGCGACGAGGAGTACGCCGGAGCAGGCGGCACCTGTTCGTGTCCGCCCCTGGAGGCGGAGCACACGGAGGCGCAGGTCTGGTGTGACGTGATGGCGCTTCTGGGTGACGCCGAGCGCATGAAGGCCATGGCCATGGACCGGATCAACGCCGTAGCGGATCGGCAGGTGGACTACACCGCCCGAATTGCGCAGCTTGATCAGCAGATTGCGGAGCAGACGGACGTAATCGACGTGACCATGGTGGCGGCCGCGAGGCAGGCCGCCAAGCGCGGCTTGCGTGGCGCCAAGGCCGAAGAGGCCGTGGAGCGAGCCGTCGAGCCTTTGGAGGAGAACCGTACGGCGCTGGAGAGGCTGCGGCGTGACGTCGTGGCCTGGCAGCGGGAGGCAGAGAGCGCGACACAGCAACTACGGGATTTCGAACGCCTCGCAGAGATGGCGCGGCGGAACTTGCGCGATCTCCATCCGGCGGAGAAGCACGAACTGTTGACCCGATTGGAGATGGAGGCCCACGTAGTTCGCGCCGTCGCGCGTCAGCAGGGGGTGAGGTGCACCGTGCGAGCGTGGTTCACCGAGCGCGGGCGGGGCGTGCCCATTCTGACCGATGCAGGATGGGAGCGTATCAAGCCTTTGATGGGCGGCTCCCGGTCAACGCTGGACAGGAGGCTCGTCGTGGAGTCACTGCTCCACAAGGCCCGTACAAACCTGCGCTGGCGGGATATGCCGGAGACCTACGGCAACTATCGCTCGCTTTCCACGCAGGCGCAGCGCTGGCTAACGTCCGGTACGTGGACGCGAGCCATGGAAGAACTGAAGGACGCGGAGACGGTGCCGGCCTGGCGGCCGGAGCAGACTGAGATCTGCGTCAGCCTGCGGCCACTGGCCATTGAGTCCAGCCTCGGTGACGAGGACCGCGAAGGTTGGTCGACGGGCCGCCCAGACAGAACTCCGTACGCTCGCCGAACCCCTGGCGCGCGGTGTCGTGCTGGACGATGTCCGCGTGCGCGCCGCAGTCCTTGATCAGCGCGGAGAGCTCCAGCAGGGCGGAGACGTCGTAACGGTGGACGGCGCCGTCACTGCCCGCCTTGCGGTTGACGACCAGCAGGCACTCGGAGTTGGCGGGCAGCCCGAAGAACGCCTGCTTCCTGCGCAGCCTGCGCTGCCAGAGAGAGGTACGGGCGAGCCAGCCCAGGGCGGCGCTGACACCCGCGGCGACAACGCCGAGCACGATGTTGCGTATGTCGTCATTCATGGCCGCGCATCGTAGCCGCAGCACGCGCCCGTGTCAGAGGCGGTCCTGACGATGCCGGTACGCGGCGGATACGCTGCGGCCGGACAGTCACCGACTGGCCCCATCGCCGACCGGAGGTACCTGATGCGTCGCTCCACCGCGCGGAATCTCTCGCTCATGGCCGTCACCGCCACGCTGCTCTCGGTCGCCGCCGCGGCGCCGCCCGGGGCGGCCCCGGGCCCGCCCGCGCAGGAGCCGCCGGTGAAGGTGCCGGTGGCGACGGGGTACGGGGGAGCGGTCGCCAGCGTCGACGCGGACGCCTCGGCGGCGGGCATCGAGGTCCTCAGGAAGGGCGGCAACGCCGTGGACGCGGCCGTCGCCACCGCCGCCGCGCTCGGTGTCACCGAGCCGTACTCCGCGGGCATCGGCGGAGGCGGCTACTTCGTTCACTACGACGCCGCGTCCCGTACGGTGCACACCATCGACGGGCGGGAGACCGCGCCGGCCTCCGCCGACAGCTCGCTCTTCCTGGAGAACGGCAAGCCGATCCCGTTCGCGGACGCCGTGACCAGCGGACGGAGCGTCGGCGCCCCCGGCACCCCGGCCACCTGGGACACCGCGCTGCGGGCGTGGGGCAGCCGGTCGCTCGGGCAGGTGCTGAAGCCCGCGGAGCGGCTGGCGAAGGACGGCTTCACGGTCGACGCGACCTTCCGCGCGCAGACCCAGTCGAACCAGGCCCGGTTCGCGGACTTCCCCGACACCGCCAGGCTCTTCCTGCCCGGCGGCCAACTGCCCGTCGTGGGCTCGGTGTTCAAGAACGCCGACCTGGCGCGTACCTACCGGGAACTGGGCCGCGAGGGCACCGGACTGCTCTACCGGGGCGCCCTGGGCCGCGACATCGTCCGTACGGTCCGCACACCCCCGGTCGACCCGGCGGCGGACCGCACGGTGCGCCCCGGTGATCTGACGGCGCGGGACCTCGCCAACTACCGCACCAAGCGTCAGGCACCCACCAAGGTCTCCTACCGAGGGCTCGACGTGTACGGCATGGCGCCCTCGTCCTCCGGTGGTACCAGCGTCGGTGAAGCCCTCAACATCCTTTCCCGTACGGACCTTTCGAAGGCGTCGCAGACGGCCTATCTGCACCGGTACATCGAGGCGAGCCGGATCGCCTTCGCGGACCGGGGACGCTGGGTCGGGGACCCGGCCTTCGAGGACGTCCCCACGAAGGGGCTGCTCTCGCGGCGCTTCGCGGACTCCCGCGCCTGCCTGATCAAGGACGACGCGGTCCTCAAGAGCCCGCTGGCGCCCGGAGATCCGGGCGATCCGACCCCGTGCGCACCGGGCGGCACCGCCGCGCCGACCACGTTCGAGGGCGAGAACACCACGCATCTCACGGTCGCCGACAAGTGGGGCAACGTCGTCGCGTACACCCTGACCATCGAGTCGACGGGCGGCAGCGCGATCACCGTGCCGGGGCGGGGCTTCCTGCTCAACAACGAGCTGAGCGACTTCTCGTTCGCCCCGGCCAACCCGGCGGTCCACGACCCGAACCTGCCGGGCCCGGGCAAGCGGCCGAGGTCCTCGATCTCCCCGACGATCGTCCTGGACCGGCACGACAAGCCCGTCCTCGCGGTCGGTTCGCCGGGCGGCGCGACCATCATCACCACCGTGCTCCAGACGCTGACGGGCACCCTCGACCGCGGGCTGCCGCTGGTCGAGGCGATCGCCGCGCCCCGCGCCAGCCAGCGCAACGCGGCCGCCACCGAGCTGGAGCCGGGGCTGTGGGACAGCCCCGTACGGCAGCGACTGGAGGCGCTCGGGCACACGTTCACCCAGAACCCGGAGATCGGCGCGGCCACCGGGGTGCAGCGGCTGCCCGACGGGCGCTGGCTGGCGGCGGCGGAGAAGGTGCGCAGGGGAGGCGGCTCGGCGATGGTCGTCCGCCCGGCGGGCGCCGCGCGCTGACCCTGGCGGGTCGGCGCCGGCCCCGGCGGGCGGCGCGGACCGGCCAGGGCCCGCGCGCTGCCCCCGGCCGGTCGGCGCCGACCCCGGCCGCTCCCCGCTGATCCCGGTCCGTCCCCACCGGCGTCCCGTGAGTTTCAACTCGATGAGGACAAAGTGTGGACGGTTCGAGGCACTCTTCGTACGCTGGGCGTCGCTCTCGCACGGAAGGTCCGTCCCCGGCCGCGCTGCCCCGCAGCGCACAGCAGGAGGAAGAGTGACGCCCCGCACGCACCAGAGCGCCCCCAGCCATCGCCGTACCCCCCGAAGATTCGCCGGGCTGCTCCTCGCGGCCCTGCTCACCGGCGGCCTCGCCGCGCCCGTCGCCGCGGCGGACGAGAAACCCTTCGGTGACCTGCCGCCCCAGGAACCCGGGGTCACCCTGCGGGTCTTCGACATCCAGTCCCCGCTGAGCAAGCTCTGCGACCTCAAGCCCGCCCAGACCCCCAACGTCGACAAGCTGATCCCCACCGTCGACTGGTCGTCCACCGACGGCTTCGGCTTCACCGACAACTTCGTGTCGCAGATCATCGGCAACCTCCAGGTCCCCGAGGACGGCACCTACGCCTTCCGCCTGATCAGCGACGACGGTTCGCGTCTGTTCCTCGGTGACAAGAAGGTCATCGACCACGACGGACTCCACGGCGCCGAACCCAAGGACGGCGAGATCGCCCTCCTCCCCGGCTACCACCCCCTGCGGATCGACCACTTCGACCGCGGCGGCGGACAACAGGTCACCCTCCAGTGGAAGCCACCGGGCGCGGACTCCTTCACCCTCGTCCCGAACTCCGTGCTCAGCACCGACGCCGGCGTCGTGCGGGTCACCGCCCCCGGCCGCAAGGAGTGCGAGGGCAGTTACGACACGCCCGGCGACGGACTCCCGCTGACCTCGGTCAACCCCGGTTACGCCCTCACCGATCTGCGCCCCGAGGGCTTCGAGCCACAGGTCTCCGCGATGGACTGGCTGCCCGGCGGCCGGCTCGCCGTGACCACCTGGGGCGGCAGCGCCAAGACGGAGGGGGAGGTGTACGTCCTCGACCATGTGACGGGGGACACCGGCCCCGAGAAGGTCACGTACACGAAGATCGCCGGCGGCCTGAAGGAGCCGATGGGGATCAAGTACGTCGACGGAAAGCTGTACGTCTCGGAGAAGCACCAGCTGACCGAGCTGGCGGACACCAAGGGCGAGAACACGGCGGGCGAGATCCGCAAGGTCGCCGAGTGGCCGTACGGCGGCAACTTCCACGAGTTCGCCTTCGGACTGCTCTACGAGGACGGGAACTTCTATCTGAACCTGTCCGTCGCCATCAACCTGGGCGGCGCGACGACCGTCCCGCAGCCCGCCCCGAACCGCGGCACCACCGTCAAGGTGAACAAGAAGACAGGAAAGGTCAGTTACCTGGCCGGCGGCCTCCGCACCCCCAACGGCATCGGACGGGGCCCCGGGGGCGAGCTGTTCGTCACCGACAACCAGGGCGGCTGGCTGCCCGCCTCCAAGCTGGTCCATGTGAAGAAGGACCGGTTCTTCAACCACTACACCGAGCCGGACGGCCCGTTCGACGACCGTACGGTCACCAAGCCGGTCCTCTGGCTGCCGCAGAACGAGATAGCCAACTCGCCCAGCACACCGCTGCTGTTGAAGAAGGGGCCGTTCGCCGGCCAGATGCTCTTCGGCGATGTCACCTACGGCGGAATCCAGCGCGCCGACCTGGAGAAGGTGAAGGGCGAGTACCAGGGCGCGGTGTTCCGGCACACCCAGGGCCTGGAAGCCGGGATCACCCGCATCAGCACCGGACCGGACGGCGCGATCTACGCGGGCGGCCTCGGCGCCGACGGAAACTGGGGCCAGGAGGGCAAGCTCCGCTTCGGCCTCCAGAAACTCACGCCGAACGGAAAGACCGCCTTCGACATCAAGACCATGCGCGCCACCCGCGACGGCTTCGAACTCACCTACACCCAGCCCCTGTCGGAGGAGACGGCCGCCAAGCTGACCGAGGGCGCCTACTCCGTCGAGCAGTGGCGGTACGTCCCCACCCCGGCGTACGGCGGCCCCAAGATCGACGAGGAGGTCCTGCCCGTCGCGGCCGCCCGGCTCTCCGACGACCGGCGCAAGGTCCGGCTCACCATCCCGGGGCTGAAGACCGACCGGGTGGTGCATCTCCGCTCGCCGCGCCCGTTCGCCTCGGCCATCGGTGAGCAACTCTGGTCCACCGAAGCCTGGTACACGCTGAACGCCCGCCCGGGACCCGAGCAGCCCGTCACCTCGTACGACGCCGAGTCGGCGCGCCTGACCGGCGGGGCGGACATCGACACCGAGCACGCCGGGTACACCGGCGGCGGCTTCGTCGACGGCTTCGGCACCCAGGGCGCCACCGCCACCTTCGAGGTCGACGCGCCCGCGAAGGGCGACTACGACCTGGCACTGCGCTACGCCAACGGCCCCAACCCCTTTGCCGGGACCAAGACCATCGGCGTCGGCGTCAACGGCGGGCAGACCCGGCAGACGAGTCTCCCCTCCACCGGTGCCTGGAACCGCTGGTCCACGAAGACCGAGCGGTTCACCCTGAACAAGGGCCGCAACACCCTCACGTACACCTACCGGCCCGAGGACACCGGACACGTCAACCTCGACATGGTCGAGGTACGCAGACCCGGAAGCCGGATCGACCTGTTCTCCGGCGGCAGCGTCTCCACCGCGTGGCAGCACACCGACGGTCGCGCTGTCGAATGGCCGCGCGCCGCCGAGAACTCCATCGAGGTGTGCTGCGGCGACATCCGCACCAAACAGGCCTTCGGCGACTTCCGGCTGCACGCCGAGTTCCGGGTGCCGAAGCTGCCGGACGACGTCACAGGACAGGACCGCGGCAACAGCGGCATCTACCTCCAGGAGCGGTACGAGATCCAGATCCTGGACTCCTTCGGAGTGGAGGAACTGGCCGCGAACGAGGCCGGGTCCATCTACAACAAGAAGGCCGCCGACCTGAACGCCGGCACCGCGCCCGAGACCTGGCAGACGTACGACATCGTCTTCCGCGCGGCCCGTTTCGACGCCGAGGGCCGCAAGACCGAGGACGCCAGGATCAGTGTGGAGTGGAACGGCCGCACGGTCCACGACAACGTGGCGGTGGACGGCCCGACCGGCACCGGCGACGCCGAATCCGCCGCGGCGGGCGCGATCCGGCTCCAGGACCACGGCAACAAGGTCCGGTTCCGGAACGTCTGGATCGAACCGCTGGACTGACGGCCCCGGGAGGGGATCCGCGAACCCGGGCCGGCCGTGCGTGGTGGACGGACACCACCGTGCGCGGCCGGCCCCGGCAGGCCTCAGAGCGCCGTCAGGATCCGCGGGCCCTCGTCGGTGATCGCCACCGTGTGCTCCACGTGGGAGGCGCGGCTGGAGTCGAGGGTACGGACCGTCCAGCCGTCGTGGGCCGTGAAGCTGCGGTCCGTACCGCTGCCCGTCAGCATCGGCTCGATCGCCAGGACCATGCCGTGGCGCAGCCGTATGCCGCGACCCGGGCGGCCCTCGTTCGGGACGCCCGGGTCCTCGTGCATCGCCCGGCCCACACCGTGGCCGCCGAAGCCCGCGGGGATGCCGTACCCGGCCGCGCGGCAGACCCGGCCGATCGCGTGCGCGATGTCGCCGATCCGGTTGCCGACCCGGGCCGCGGCGATGCCCGCCTCCAGCGCCTCGTACGACGTGTCGATCAGCCGGAGGTCGTCCGGGCGGGCGCGGCCCACCGTGAAGCTGACCGCCGCGTCCCCGACCCAGCCGTCGAGGACCGCACCGCAGTCGATCGACACGAGGTCGCCGTCGGTCAGCCGGTAGGAGCCGGGGATGCCGTGCACGATCATGTCGTTGACGGAGGCGCAGATGACCGCGGGGAAGGGCGTGGGCGCCCAGCCGGGGTGATAGTCGAGGAAGGGCGAGCCGGCCCCCGCCTCGCGCAGTACGGCGCGGGCGGTCTCGTCGAGCGCGCGCAGCGAGACCCCCACGGCGGCGGCCTCGCGCACGGCTGTCAGCGCTTGGGCGACGACCCGGCCGGCGTCCCGCATGGCGTCCAGGGACGCGTCGGTTTTGATCTCCACCATTCCAATAACTATACCGGTCGGTGAGGGCGCCCCGGAATCGCCCGGCCGGTATTACAATGACGGAATGGTACGGACCCCTCTCACCATCGAAGAGCGCGAGCGCGGCGAACGGCTCGGCCATCTGCTCCGCGAGGCGCGCGGCTCACGGAGCATGGTGGAGATCGCCGCCGTCGCCGGACTCTCGCCCGAGACGCTGCGCAAGATCGAGACCGGCCGTGCCCCGACCCCGGCCTTCTTCACGGTGGCCGCGCTGGCCGCGGCGCTGGGCCTGTCGATGGACCGGATCGCGGAGAGCTGCACACCGGTACCGGTCTGACGTCACGGCCTCGGGTGCCGGTCGGGACGCCACGCCGCGTCCGAACCGGTGCCGGTACGGCGCCGTGCGCCCGAGCCCTGGACGGACGGTGCGGGCGCGGTGCGTAGGCTTGCCACGGTGACGATCCTCGGCGACCTCGCCCGCTCCCGCTATGTCAGTCTCACCACCTACCGCAAGGACGGTACGGGGGTCGCCACCCCCGTCTGGCACGCGGTGGACGGGGATGAGCTGTTCGTCTGGACCCGCTCCGACTCCTGGAAGGTCAAGCGGCTCCGCGCAGACCCCCGCGCGGTGGTGGCGGTCTGCGATGTGCGCGGGCGGATCGCCCCCGGCGCGCCGACCGCCGAGGGCACCGCGCGGCTGCTCGAAGGGGCGGACCTGGACCGGGTCCTGAAGCTCATCGCCCGCAAGTACACCTGGCAGTTCTGGCTGGTCGACGTGCCGGCCCGGATCGCACGGCGCGGCAAGCGCCCGCACACCGGGATCGTCGTCACCTTCTGACGCCCGGGTTCCGCCGCCCGGCGAGGAGGGCATCGCACCCTCCCCGAAAACTGTCTGTATTCGGCCCGTAACACACCTGCGGTCGAATGCCTCGGACCGGAGTGGTTCGCTTCGGCACGGGAGGGGCGAGACAGCGATGGCGGTACGGCAACTCCCGGTGGAGATCGGGACGTTCGCGCGGTACTTAACGGACCTGACGACACTGCTCGACCCGGGCGCCGGCTGGTACGGAGTCTTTCTCCACCGCGACCCCGAGGGTCTGCGGGCCTGCCTCGGCGGCACCGAGATCCCGCCCTGGGACGTGGTGGAGTCGCTGCTCCAGGACTTCGCGGCCGGGCGCGACACGCACACCGTCGCCAGGGAGGGCGAGCGGGCAGGGCGGCTCCACTCCGCCGCGGCCGGGGCGTACGACCGGCTCCCCGGCGGCGGCGAGGCGCTCACCGAACGGCTGCGGCTGATGGACCGGGAACGGACGCACGCGGCGGGCCGGGCCGAGGAACTGGTCCGGCTGCTCCGTACGACACCCGAGGGGGCGCCGGGCGGGCGGCAGCTCACCCATGACCTGGCCTGGATCCGCGACGACCTCGCCCGCGCCACCGCCCGCTGCTCCGAACTCCGCGCCAGACTGGCGGCGTTGCCAAGGCCGGACGCCGCAGCTCCGGCCCGGGCCGCCGACGCCGCCGGGCCGGTCCCCGCCCCCAAACCCCCGCGGAAGAAGCGCACACCACGGGGCGCCCGCTTCGCCGGGATCGAGGTCGACGAGGTCCAGGAGGCCGAGGAGCCGCCGCCCGCCCCCGTGTCCCCGGCACCGTCGGCCGCCGCGCCCGCCACCCCGCGCGGCGCCCGGTTCGGCGGCGCGCCCGTCGCACCCCGGCGCGAAGCGCCCCCCGCGCCCTCGCCGGAGGACCACCGCGCCGCCGTCGAGACCGTCGCCGAACTGCGCAGGCTGCGCGCAGAGGGGCGCACGGGCGAGGCGCATGTCGTGCTCTGCGAGGCGGCGGGCCGCCCGCCGGAACAGCTCCCCCCGCTCGCCGCGGAACTGCACCGCGCCGGGCTCGGCGCCGACTGGGCCGAACTGCTGTGGGAGGCGGCCTTCCTGCCGCCCGCGCGGCTCGCCGCCGCGGCCGGGGCGCTCGCCGCCGCAGGCCGTGACGACGACTGCGGGCAGTTGCTGCGCCAGGGGGTCTCCCGGCCGGCCGCGGAGATCACCGACGCCGTGCTCGCACTGGGCGAGGCGGGCCGCGCGCACGAGGCGCGGGCGCTGCTCAGCGCCTTCGTACAGGCGCGTGCGCCGGAGGAGGCGGCGCTTCTCGCCGCGCCCGATCCGCGCCGTCTCGTACCGCAGCTTCTTGACGCGGCGCGCGCCGTGTCGGCCTCCCGTGAGCGCGATGTGGTGCATGCTCTGCGGGTGGCCGGATTCGCGCCGGGCTGAGCCGGGCGGCCCCGCCGTCCACCGCTGTCGACCGCTCGGGTGTGAAACAGAGTCGACTCTGCGGGTTAACGACGATGGTCTTGCCCCCGTGTGAGCCGGGGCTTACGTTCTCCTCCTACGCAAACTCTACGTGCGTAGAGCTGACCGAAGCACCCGCCGAAGGAGCAGCTCGTGGCCCGAGTCGTACGCGCCGCACTCGTCCAGGCGACCTGGACGGGCGACACCGAATCCATGATCGCCAAGCATGAGGAACACGCCCGCGAGGCGGCCCGGCAGGGCGCGAAGATCATCGGATTCCAGGAAGTCTTCAACGCCCCCTACTTCTGCCAGGTGCAGGAGCCGGAGCACTACCGCTGGGCCGAGCCCGTCCCGGACGGGCCGACCGTCACCAGGATGCGCGAGCTGGCGCGGGAGACCGGAATGGTCGTGGTGGTCCCGGTCTTCGAGATCGAGCAGTCCGGCTTCTACTACAACACCGCGGCGGTGATCGACGCCGACGGCTCGTACCTCGGCAAGTACCGCAAGCACCACATCCCGCAGGTCAAGGGGTTCTGGGAGAAGTACTACTTCAAGCCCGGGAACGCCGGCTGGCCGGTGTTCGACACCGCCGTCGGCCAGGTCGGCGTCTACATCTGCTACGACCGCCACTTCCCCGAGGGCTGGCGCCAGCTCGGCCTGAACGGCGCCGAGATCGTGTACAACCCGTCCGCCACCTCGCGCGGCCTCTCCAGCTACCTGTGGCAGCTCGAACAGCCCGCCGCGGCCGTCGCCAACGAGTACTTCGTCGCCGCGATCAACCGCGTCGGCCAGGAGGAGTACGGCGACAACGACTTCTACGGCACCAGCTACTTCGTCGACCCGCGTGGCCAGTTCGTCGGTGAACCGGCGAGCGACAAGGCCGAGGAACTGGTCGTACGGGATCTGGACCTGGCGGTGATCGAGGAGGTGCGCCAGCAGTGGGCGTTCTACCGGGACCGGCGCCCGGACGCGTACGAGGGGCTGGTGCAGGCGTGAGCGACCTCCACGACCGCCACCGCGCCGTCCTGCCCGACTGGCTCGCGCTCTACTACGACGAGCCGATCGAGATCAGCCACGGCGAGGGCCGCCATGTCTGGGACGCCGAGGGCAACCGCTACCTCGACTTCTTCGGCGGCATCCTCACCACCATGACCGCCCACGCGCTCCCCGAGGTCACCAAGGCGGTGACCGAGCAGGCCGGCCGGATCATCCACTCCTCCACCCTCTATCTCAACCGCCCGATGGTCGAACTCGCCGAGCGCATCGCGGCGTTGTCGGGCATCCCGGACGCCCGGGTCTTCTTCACCACCTCCGGCACCGAGGCCAACGACACGGCGCTGATGCTGGCCACCGCGTACCAGGGGTCCAGCCAAGTCCTCGCGATGCGCAACAGCTACCACGGCCGGTCCTTCTCCACCGTCTCCATCACCGGCAACCGCGGCTGGTCGCCCACCGGACTCTCCCCGCTCCAGACGCTGTACGTGCACGGTGGCGTCCGCAACCGCGGGCCCTACGCGGGGCTCACCGACGAGCGGTTCATCGAGGCGTGCGTCGCCGATCTGGAGGACCTGCTCGGCCACACCCGTACACCCGCCGCACTGATCGCCGAACCGGTGCAGGGCGTCGGCGGGTTCACCGCCCCGCCCGACGGGCTGTACGCCGCGTTCCGCGAAGTCCTCGACCGGCACGGCATTCTGTGGATCAGCGACGAGGTGCAGACCGGCTGGGGCCGCACCGGGGAACACTTCTGGGGCTGGCAGGCGCACGCCGAGAACGGGCCGCCGGATCTGCTCACCTTCGCCAAGGGCATCGGCAACGGCATGTCCATCGGCGGGGTCGTCGCCCGCGCCGACATCATGAACTGCCTGGACGCCAACTCCATTTCGACCTTCGGCGGCAGCCCGGTCACCATGGCGGCCGGCCTGGCCAACCTCGCGTACCTCCAGGAGCACGACCTCCAGGGCAACGCCCGCCGCGTCGGCGGTCTGCTCATCGAGCGGCTGCGGGCCATCGGCGCGTGTGTCGACTCCGTACGCGAAGTACGCGGCCGGGGGCTGATGATCGGCATCGAGCTGATCAACCCCGCGACCGGTGAGGCCGCGCCGCGCACCGCCTCGGCCGTGCTCGAAGCGGCCCGCGAGGGCGGTCTGCTGATCGGCAAGGGCGGCGGCCACAACACCAGCGTGCTGCGGATCGCCCCGCCCCTCTCGCTGACCGTCACCGAGGCCGAAGAGGGCGCCGCGATCCTGGAACAGGCCCTGCGGGGCGCCTGATCCGGCGATCCGCCCGGCCGGGTAAGCCCCGGTCCGGCCGCGTACGCCCCGGCCGCGTACGCACCCGCTCCGGGCCGTCCCGGTCCGGCCGTACGCGGCCGGACCGCACCCCGCCCCCTCCTCCGACCGTACGAAAAGGGAGCGCCACCAGCATGAGCAGCACCCGCACCCTGATCCGCGGCGGGCTCGTCGTCACCGCCGCCGACGAGACCCACGCCGATGTCCTGATCGAGGACAGCAGGATCGTCGCCCTCGCCGCGCACGGTTCCGACGCCGCCGCGGGCTGGACCGCCGGCCGTACGATCGACGCCACCGGCAAGTACGTCATCCCGGGCGGTGTCGACGCGCACACCCACATGGAGATGCCCTTCGGCGGCACCTTCGCGGCGGACACCTTCGAGACCGGCACCCGCGCCGCCGCCTGGGGCGGCACCACCACCATCGTCGACTTCGCCATCCAGGCCCCGGGACAGTCGCTGCGCGCGGGGCTCGACGCCTGGTTCGCCAAGGCCGACGGCAACTGCGCCATCGACTACGGCTTCCACATGATCATGGCGGACGTCAACGAGAGCTCGCTCAAGGAGATGGACCTGCTCGTCCAGGAGGGCGTCACCAGCTTCAAGCTGTTCATGGCCTACCCGGGCGTCTTCTACAGCGACGACGGCCAGATCCTGCGGGCCATGCAGCGCGCCTCGCACAACGGCGGGCTGATCATGATGCACGCCGAGAACGGCATCGCCATCGACGTCCTCGTCGAACAGGCCCTGGCCGCCGGGCACACCGACCCGCGCTACCACGGCGAGGTGCGGAAGGCCCTGCTGGAAGCGGAGGCCACCCACCGGGCGATCCAGCTCGCGCGGGTCGCGGACGCCCCGCTCTACGTCGTGCACGTCTCCGCGGAGGAGGCCCTCGCCGAACTGGCCGCCGCCCGCGACAAGGGGCTGCCCGTCTTCGGGGAGACCTGTCCGCAGTACCTCTTCCTCTCCACCGACAACCTGGCGGAACCGGACTTCGAGGGCGCCAAGTACGTCTGCTCCACCCCGCTGCGGCCCAAGGACCACCAGGCGGCCCTGTGGCGCGGGCTGCGCACCGACGACCTCCAGGTGGTCTCCACGGACCACTGCCCGTTCTGCTTCTCCGGCCAGAAGGAGATGGGCCGCGGCGACTTCTCCAAGATCCCCAACGGGCTGCCCGGCGTGGAGAACCGTATGGACCTGCTCCACCAGGCCGTGGTCGAGGGGCACATCACCCGGCGCCGCTGGATCGACATCGCCTGCGCCGCCCCGGCCCGGATGTTCGGCCTCTACCCGCGCAAGGGCACCATCGCGCCGGGCGCCGACGCCGATGTCGTCATCTACGACCCGGGCACCGAGCAGACCGTCTCCGCCGAGACCCACCACATGGACGTGGACTACTCCGCGTACGAGGGCAAACGGCTCACCGGCCGGGTCGAGACGGTGCTCTCCCGGGGCGAACTCGTCATCGACCGGCGGGAGTTCACCGGCCGGGCCGGACACGGCCAGTACACCCCCCGCTCTCTCTGCCAGTACCTCGACTGAACCAGGAGCGACAGCGATGGACTTCGGACTCGTCCTCCAGACCGACCCGCCCGCCTCCGCCGTCGTCGACCTCATGCGGCGCGCGGAGCACAACGGCTTCCGATACGGCTGGACCTTCGACTCGGCCGTGCTCTGGCAGGAGCCGTTCGTCATCTACAGCCGGATCCTGGAGCACACCACCAACCTGACCGTGGGCCCCATGGTCACCAACCCGTCCACCCGGACCTGGGAGGTGACCGCCTCCACCTTCGCCACCCTCAACGAGATGTACGGCAACCGCACCGTGTGCGGCATCGGCCGCGGCGACTCCGCCCTGCGCGTGGCGGGCCGCAAGCCCAACACCCTCGCGACTCTCGGGGAGTCGATGGGCGTCATCCGCGATCTGGCGGAGGGCCGCGAGACCACCGTCGACGGGAAGACACTGCGGCTGCCCTGGGTACGGGACGGGAGACTGCCGGTGTGGATGGCGGCGTACGGGCCCAAGGCACTGGCCCTCGCCGGGCGGAAGGCCGACGGTTTCATCCTCCAGCTCGCCGACCCGTTCCTCACCGAGTGGATGGTCAAGGCGGTGCGCACGGCGGCCTCCGACGCCGGACGCGACCCGGATTCGATCACCATCTGTGTCGCCGCGCCCGCCTATGTGAGCGACGACCTCGCCCACGCGCGGGAGCAGTGCCGGTGGTTCGGCGGGATGGTCGGCAACCATGTCGCCGATCTCGTGTCGCGCTACGGGGAGCACTCCGGGCTCGTACCGGACGCGCTCACCACATATGTCAAGGAGCGTGAGGGGTACGACTACAGCCACCACGGCCGGACCGGCAACCCGTCGGCGGACTTCGTCCCCGACGAGATCGTGGACCGCTTCTGTCTGCTCGGTCCCGTGGCGGCGCACATCGAGAAGCTGAAGGCGCTGCGCGCGCTCGGCGTCGACCAGTTCGCCCTCTACGACATGCACGACGCGAAGGAGGCGACGATCGACGCGTACGGCGCCGAGATCATCCCGGCGCTCCAGGACTGACCCGCGGGGCCTCGACCCCGCCCCCGGGGACCGGCCCGGGTCACCGCTCACCTCGCAACCCGCTGCCCGCACGGCCTCGTTCGACGTCCCCGTCCCCGCCCGCCCTCGAACGAAGGGTCCCGCCGCCATGACCGCGACCGTACCGCCCGCATCCTCCGCCGACGGACCGATAGCCGACCCCGGGGGCCGCGTCGAGCTGCCGCCCGGCGAGGTCCCCCAGGACAGCCGCTTCGCCAACGCCGATCTGCTGCCCGTCCCGGTGGCGCGGCGGAACTGGACGACGTACAACTTCGCCGCGCTCTGGGTCGGCATGGCGCACAACATCCCGTCCTGGCTGCTGGCGTCCGGCCTGGTCACCCTGGGCATGGACTGGAAGCAGGCGGTCCTCACGATCGCGCTGGCCAATGTGATCGTGCTGCTGCCGATGCTGCTGACCGGGCACGCGGGGCCGAAGTACGGCATCCCCTTTCCGGTGCTCGCCCGCGCCTCGTTCGGGCTGCGTGGCGCCAATCTGCCCGCGCTGATCCGCGCCGCCGTCGCCTGCGCGTGGTTCGGGATCCAGACCTGGATCGGCGGGCAGGGCATCTTCGTCCTGCTCGGCAAGATCTTCGGCGGCTGGGCGGAGGCGTCGCGGATCGGCGGCCAGCCCTGGACGCTCTGGCTCTGTTTCGTGCTCTTCTGGGCGCTCGAACTCGCCATTATTTACCGGGGGATGGACACCCTGCGGCGGTTCGAGAACTGGGCGGCGCCCTTCGTGATCGTCGGCGCGCTGGTCCTGCTGGTCTGGATCACCGTCAAGGCGGGCGGCCTGGGGCCGCTGCTCGACCAGCCGTCCGCACTGGGCTGGGGCGCGGAGTTCTGGCCCGTCTTCTTCCCCTCGCTCATGGGGATGATCGCCTTCTGGTCCACCCTGTCGCTGAACATCCCCGACTTCACCCGCTTCGGCGCGGGCCAGCGCGCCCAGATCCGCGGACAGTCCCTCGGTCTGCCCACGACCATGACGCTCTTCGCACTGCTCTCGGTCTTCGTCACCTCCGGATCGCAGGCGGTGTACGGCGCCGCCGTCTGGGACCCGGTCGAACTGGCGGCGAAGACGGACAATGTCTTCGGACTGGTGTTCGCACTGGTGACCGTGCTGGTCGCAACGGTCTCGGTGAACATCGCGGCCAATGTCGTCTCGCCCGCCTACGACCTCGCCAACCTCGCCCCGAAAGTCATCAACTTCCGTACGGGCGCCCTGATCACCGGGGTCATCGGCGTCCTCATCATGCCGTGGAAACTCACCGCCACGCCCGAGTTGTACATCTTCACCTGGCTCGGTCTGGTCGGCGGACTGCTCGGTACGGTCGCGGGCATCCTGATCGCCGACTACTGGATCGTCCGGCGCACCGTGCTCGACCTCGCCGCCCTCTACCGGCCGGGCGGACCGTACTGGTACACGCGCGGCTGGAACCCGCGGGCCGTGGCCGCCTTCGCCGTCGGCGGGGTGCTGGCGGTGGGCGGCTCCCACTCCGCGCCCGGGAAGGGCCCCTTCCCCGAGGACGGGCTGATCCCCTTCCTGCGGCCGCTCGCGGACTACGGCTGGGCGGTGGGGCTGGCCGCCTCGCTGGCCGTGTATCTGGTCCTGACGCTGCCGTCCGGGCGCCGGGGCGCGAAGATGGTCACGTACGAGTGACCAACGCCCCCGCCGGGCCCGGCCGCACACACCGGGCCCGCGGAGGCCGGTGTGAAAGTGGTGCGGGTGTGAAGCTGACGATTCTCGGCGGCGGCGGGTTCCGGGTCCCTCTGGTGTACGGCGCTCTCCTCGGCGACCACGCGGAGGGACGGGTCACCGAGGTCACCCTCCACGACCTGGACGCCGGCCGGCTCGGCGCCATCGCCCGGGTCCTCGCCGAACAGGCCCGGTCCGTCCCCGACGCGCCCACCGTGACCGCCACGACCGATCTGGACGAGGCGCTGCGCGGCGCCGACTTCGTCTTCTCCGCGATCCGCGTCGGCGGGCTCGAAGGGCGCGCGGCGGACGAGCGGGTCGCGCTGGCCGAGGGCGTCCTCGGGCAGGAGACGGTGGGTGCGGGCGGCATCGCGTACGGGCTGCGCACCGTGCCCGTCGCCGTCGACATCGCCCGGCGGGTGGCGCGTCTCGCACCGGACGCCTGGGTCATCAACTTCACCAACCCGGCGGGACTGGTCACCGAGGCCATGTCCCGCCACCTCGGCGACCGTGTCATCGGCATCTGCGACTCACCCGTGGGTCTCGGCCGCCGGGTCGCGCGGGTCCTCGGCGCGGACCCCGACCGCGCGTGGATCGACTACGTCGGCCTCAACCACCTCGGCTGGCTGCGCGGACTGCGCGTCGACGGCCGCGACGAACTGCCCCGGCTGCTCGCCGACCCCGACGCCCTCGGCTCGTTCGAGGAGGGCAAGCTCTTCGGCGCCGACTGGCTCCGCTCGCTCGGCGCCGTCCCCAACGAGTACCTGCACTACTACTACTTCAACCGCGAGGCCGTCCTCGCCTACCAGCAGGCCGAGCAGACCCGCGGCGCCTTCCTCCGGGACCAGCAGGCCCGCTTCTACGAGGAGGTGGCCCGCCCCGGCGCCCCCGCGCTGCACACCTGGGACCGGACCCGGGCCGAGCGCGAGGCCACGTACATGGCGGAGAACCGCGAGGCCGCGGGGGCCGGTGAGCGGGACGACGACGACCTGGAGTCCGGCGGCTACGAGCAGGTCGCGCTCGCGCTGATGCGGGCCGTCGCCCGCGACGAACGCACCACGCTCATCCTCAACGTCCGCAACCGGTCGACGCTCGCCGCGCTCGACGCCGAGGCGGTCATCGAGGTGCCCTGCCTCGTGGACGGCAACGGCGCGCACCCCGTCACCGTCGCCCCGCTGCCGTACCACGCCACCGGGCTGGTCTGCGCGGTCAAGTCGGTCGAGCGCGAGGTGCTGGCCGCCGCCGAGAGCGGTTCGCGCGCCTCGGCCGTCGCGGCCTTCGCGCTGCACCCGCTGGTGGACTCGGTGACCGTCGCCCACCGCCTGCTGGACGGCTACCGGGCCGTACACCCCGGCCTGGCCTACCTCGACCGCCCGTAACCCGCCGTCCGGCGGCAGCCGGTCCGCCACCGCAGCGTTTACCGTCCCGCGTCCACCGTCCACCGTCTCCGTCCTCGTCCCACGTCGGAACCGTTCCCTTCCCGAAGGAGACAGCGCATGGCTCTCGCCCCCTTCCATCTCGCCGTCCCGGTCGACGACATCGAGGCCGCCCGGAGGTTCTACGGCGGTGTGCTCGGCTTCGCCGAAGGCCGGTCGGACACCCGGTGGATCGACTGGAACTTCGGCGGCCACCAGGTCGTCACCCACCAGGTCGGCGACGGTCCCTCCGGGACTCCCCGGGACGCCGTCGCCGGCACCAACCCCGTCGACGGGCACGAGGTGCCGGTACCGCACTTCGGACTCGTCCTGCCCGTCCCGGAGTTCAAGGAGCTGGCGGCCCGGATGACCGCGGCCGGCACCGCGTTCGTGATCGAGCCCTATGTCCGCTTCGAGGGCGAGCCCGGCGAGCAGTGGACGATGTTCTTCCTCGACCCGGCCGGAAACGCCCTGGAGTTCAAGGCCTTCGCGGACCTCGGCCGGCTCTTCGCGGCCTGACGGGGATCGGTCCGGCGCCGGCGGACGCCGTCTCCCGAATGGGCGACGGCGCCCGAATTGCCGTGCCGGGTTACCCGATCTTCATCGAAAACCCCGCCCGAGCGCGGGCCTCACTCTTGTCGTGGGTCTGTATGCGAAATACGGTCGGCGGTATTCCTTGATCGGCTCCTGGCGGGAGGCAGAATCTCGTGCGCCGAACACCTCTCGGACTCATCGCGCTCGCCCTGACCGTGCTCCTCTCCGGCTGCGCCTCGCTCCAGTCGTCCGCGACCGGGACCGGCGAGGTACGGATGACCGACGACCGGCCCGTACGCGACGGCGGCACCCTCACCGTCGCCCTCAACGCGGACCCCGACAAGCTCGATCCGAGCCTCGCCCAGACCCTCGTCGGCCGTACCGTCTTCGCGGGCATGTGCGAGAAGCTGTACGACATCGACCAGCACGGGACGATCGTCCCGCAGCTCGCCACCGCGCTGCCCGCCGTCTCCGCCGACGGCCGGACCGTCACCGTACGCGTCCGCCGCGACGCCCGGTTCAGCGACGGCACCCGGCTCGACGCCCGCGCCGTCGCCGGCTCGCTGCTGCGCCACCGCGATCTGCCGGGCTCCGCCCGCGCCACCGAACTCGCCCCGCTGGAACGGGTGGAGGCCACCGGGCCCGACACCGTACGCCTCACCCTGAAGCAGCCGTACGTACCGCTCACCGGGGTGCTCGCCGACCGTTCCGGGATGGTCATGTCCCCGGCCGCGCTGGCGAAGTACGGCAAGAACTTCACCAACCACCCCTCCTGCGTCGGTCCGTTCCGCTTCGTCGAGCGGGTCGGCGGCGACCGGATCGTGCTCCGCAAGGACCCCCGCTACTACGACGCGGACCGGGTCCGTCTCGACCGCGTGATCTACAAGCCGATACCCGACGGCACCGTACGCCTGGCCAATCTGCGCTCCGGCGACATCCAGATCGGGGACCAGATGACCCCCGTCGATGTCCGTGGCGCACAGAGCGAACCGAAGCTCCAGGTCTTCAACTCTCCGTCCCTCGGCTACCAGGGCATCGGCCTCAACGTCGGCAATGTGCGCGGACTCGGCGAGAAACCGGGAAGGATCGACACCCCGATCGCCCGGGACGTCCGGGTCCGTGAGGCGTTCGCCCTCTCCCTCGACCGGGAGCTGATCAACAAGGTCGTCTTCCAGGGGATGTACGAACCGGCCTGTGGCCCCGTCTCGCCCGGCTCCGCCCTCGCACCGGGCGTCGACCCCGCGCGCTGCCCGCAACGGGACGCCGCACGGGCCAGACGGCTGCTGGCCGAGGCGGGCGTGAGAACCCCCGTCCGGATGGAGCTGAAGGTCTCCACGACCCCCGAGTCCAGCAGACTGGGACAGGTCGTCCAGGCCATGGCCAAGGAGGCGGGCTTCGCGGTCACCCTGCGCCCCACCGAGTACGCCACGCTGCTGGAGGAGACCGACTCCGGTGCCTTCGACGCGTTCACCAGCGGCTGGTCGGGACGGCTCGACCCGGACGGCAACATCGCGAGCTTCCTCGGCACCCGGGGCGCGATGAACGCGTACGGGCTCTCCGACCCACGGATCGACGAGCTGATCGCCCAGGGCCGCAGAGAAGCCGACCCCAGTGAACGCGCCTTGATCTACGAGGAGTTGACACGCCGGGCCAACGCCGAACACGCCCTCGTCTATGTCTACCGGCAGAAGAACTACGCCGTCGCCACGAAGGCGGTCGCCGGGGTCCGGATCTACGGCGACGGACTCGTCCGCGTCACGACCGCCGGATACGCCCGATGACCCGCCATCTGCTCACCCGGCTGCGCCAGTCGCTGATCACTCTCTTCCTGGTGAGCGTCGTCGTCTTCGCGGGCGTCAGGGCCCTGCCCGGCGACCCCGCGCTCGCCCTCGCCGGGGAGGAGCGCAGCCCCGAAGCGCTGGCCGCCGTCCGGGAGAGCTACGGTCTCGACGACAACCTCGCCGTCCAGTACGGGCGTTACGTCGGGCATGCTCTCACCGGCGATCTGGGCACCTCCTCCCGTACCGGCCTGCCGGTCGCCGACGCCATCGCCGAGGCCCTGCCCGTCACCCTCGAACTCGCCGCGCTCTCCCTGCTGCTGGCCGTCGTGGTCGGCATCGGGTCCGGGGTCGTCGCCGCCGTACGGCGCGGCCGGCCCGAGGAATGGCTCGCCAACGCCGTCGCCCTGCTCGGGCTCTCCGTGCCCACCTTCTGGCTCGGCATCGTCCTCGTCCTGGCCTTCGCCATCGCACTGCCCGTCTTCGCGGCCTCCGGCTACGTGCCGTTCACCACCGACCCGCTCGACAACCTGCGCCGTATGGTGCTGCCCTCGATCGTGCTCGGATCCGGGCTCGCGGCGGTCGTGATGCGCCAGACCCGCGCCGCCATGCTCGACTCGCTCTCCGCCGACTACGTCCGGACGGCGCGCGCCAAAGGGCTGACGCGGCGTCAGGTCATCGGCGGGCACGCCCTGCGCAACTCCCTGGTCACGGTGGTGACCGTGCTCGGCCTCCAGCTCGGCCACCTCATCTCCGGAGCCGTCGTCACCGAACAGATCTTCGTCCTGCCGGGCTTCGGCAAGCTCACCATCGACGCCGTCTTCACCCGCGACTACGCGACACTGCAAGCCGTGGTGCTGTGCACCTCCACCGCGTACATCCTCATCAACCTGCTGGTCGACACGGTCTATTCGGTGATCGACCCGCGCATCAGGATCGGAGGTGCCCGGTGACCCCGTCCCGTACGGCGCGCGGACCGGCCGCCGCGGGGGCCGCCGCGGCGGCGAGAGCGGCCCGGGCCGTGGCACACGGTCCCCGGGCGCGGGCGCTGCGGGCGAACCGGCTCGCGCTCACCGGCTCCGTCATCGCGGTGGTGTTCGTGCTGGCCGGACTCCTCGCCCCGCTGATCGCCCCGTACGACCCGGCCCGGCCGGACTTCACCGACGCCCTGGCCCCGCCCGGTCTCTCGCACTGGCTGGGCACCGACGACCTCGGGCGCGACCAGCTCTCCCGGATGATGTACGGCGCGCGCGCCTCGCTCCAGGTCGGCCTGGTCGCGGTGGCGTTCGCCTTCGCGGTCGGCGTACCGCTCGGACTGCTCGCCGGGTACTACGGCCGGTTCGCGGACAGCGCGGTCTCCCGGCTCACCGACACCATGCTGGCCTTTCCCTTCCTGGTGCTGGCGGTCGGGCTCGCCGCCGTCCTCGGCCCCTCCCTGACCAACGCGACCATCGCCATCGGCATCGCGCAGATCCCCGCCGTCATCCGGATCAGCCGCGCCGAGACGCTCCGGCTGAAACACACCGACTACGTGGCGGCGGCGGTGGCGAGCGGCGGCGGCGACGCCACCGTCCTCGGCCGTCACATCCTGCCCAACGCGTCCTCCGCGCTCATCGTCCAGGCCACGGTCGGCATCCCCACCGCCATCATCGGCGAGGCGCTGCTCAGCTTCCTCGGCCTCGGGGTCCAGCCGCCCGAACCCTCGCTCGGTGTGATGCTCTCCGGCGCCCAGTCGTTCCTGGCCCCCGCGCCTTGGCTGGCGGTCTTCCCCGGGCTGGCGATCGTGGCCGCCACGCTGGCGTTCAACCTGCTCGGTGACGGGCTGCGCGATGTCCTCGACCCCCGGGGAGGCACCCGATGAGCACCGGTTCGGCGACCGGATCCACCGGAGTCGGCGGCCTCGGCGGCGTGGGTGACGCGTCGCCCGTCGTGGCGCCCGTACTGCGCGTACGCGATCTGTCGGTGTCGTTCCGCTCCGCCACCCGGACCGCGCACGCCGTCGACTCCGTCTCCTTCGATCTCGCACCCGGCGAAGTCCTCGCGGTGGTGGGGGAGTCGGGGTGCGGCAAGTCCGTCACCGCCCTGGCCGCACTCGGCCTCCTGCCGCCCACCGCGACGGTGACGGGCTCGATCAGGCTCGGCGGCCGGGAGCTGGCGGGTGCGCCGGACAAGGAGCTGCGGAAGGTACGCGGCAAGGACATCGCTATGATCTTCCAGGAGCCGATGACCTCACTGAACCCGGTCCTCACCATCGGCCGGCAGATCGGTGAAGTGCTGCGCAGACACCAGGGCTTGAGCCGGAGGCAGGCCAGGGCGCGAGCCGTGGAACTGCTGGCGCTGGTCGGCATCCCGGCGCCCGCCCGGCGCGTCGAGGAGTACCCGCACCAGCTCAGCGGTGGTATGCGGCAGCGCGTGATGATCGCCGTCGCCGTGGCCTGCGATCCCGGGGTGCTGATCGCCGACGAGCCGACCACCGCACTGGACGTCACCGTCCAGGCGGGCATCCTGGAGGTCCTGCACGCGCTGCGGGAACGGCTCGGCACGGCGATCGTCCTGATCACCCACGACCTCGGCGTCGTCGCCGACACGGCCGACCGGGTGCTGGTGATGTACGCCGGCCGCGCCGTCGAACAGGCCCCCGTGCACGAGCTGTTCGCCGCACCCCGGCACCCGTACACGGCGGGCCTGCTGGGCGCGGTGCTGCGCCCGGGCGAGGGAGGGGGTGTGGGGGCGGGCAGTGCGAAGCGCCGGCTGACGGAGATTCCCGGACTCGTCCCCAGCCTGGACGAACAGCCGGACGCCTGCACCTTCGCGCCGCGCTGCACCCGCGCCGACGCCGGGTGCACGGAGGCACGGCCCGTCCTCGCACCGGCGGGCGAGGCCGCGCGCCACCTCGTCGCCTGCCTCCACCCCGTCCCCGCCCCGACCGGCGCGGTGGCGGCCACCACCGGGACGCCCGTCACCGGCACACCGTCCGCCACCGCCACATCACCCGTCACCGAGGAGGACAGCCCATGACGACAGAACCACCCGTCCTCGAACTCGTCGACCTCACCCGGCACTTCGCCGCGGGCAAAGGAACGGTCCGTGCCGTCGACGGGGTCACCCTCACTGTGGGGCGCGGGGAAGTCCTCGGCCTGGTAGGGGAGTCGGGGAGCGGCAAGTCCACGGTCGGGCGGTGCGCCGTACGTCTCGACGAGCCGACCTCCGGAACCGTACGCGTCAACGGCACCGACGTCACCCGTCTTTCGCGCCGCGCACTGCGTCCCCTGCGCCGAGAGTTCCATCTGGTCTTCCAGGACCCGTCGTCCTCGCTCGACCCCCGGATGACCGTCGGCCGGATCGTCGCCGAGCCGCTGCGCCTCCACCAGATCGCCCGTGGCGAGGCCGCCCGCGTGCGGGTCGCCGCGCTCCTCGCCCAGGTGGGGCTGCGGCCCGAACACATCGACCGGCACCCGCATGAACTCTCCGGAGGCCAGCGCCAGCGCGTCTCTCTCGCCCGGGCCCTCTCCGTCGACCCGGATCTGCTCGTCGCCGACGAACCCACCTCGGCGCTCGACGTCTCCGTCCAGGCATCCGTCCTCAATCTGCTCGCCGATCTCCAGCGCGACCGGGGCTTCGGCTGCCTCTTCATCACGCACGATCTCGCGGCCGTGGAGTTCCTGGCCGACCGGATCGCCGTGATGTATCTGGGCGAGATCGTCGAACTGGCCCCGACCGCCGAGCTGTTCGCCTCTCCCCGGCACCCGTACACGCAGGCACTGCTCTCCGCCGCGCCGGTACCCGACCCGGTCGCCCAGCGCTCCCGCGAGCGCATCGTCCTCAGCGGGGAACTGCCGAGCCCGCTCGCGCCGCCGCCGGGCTGCCGCTTCCACACCCGCTGCCCGGTCGCGGTGGACCGGTGCCGTACCGAGGTCCCCGTACCCCGGACGCTGCCCGGCGCGCCGGGAGCGGCCGGCGACCGGCGGGTGTCGTGCCATCTCGTCACCGACGACGGCGCCGCACCGGACGCGGCGGCCCCCGGTCACGCCCGGCCCGTGCGACCGGGGTCAGCGCCCGGCGGCGGCTGACCCCGTCGAGAGCAGCGCGCCGACCGCCGCGACCGCGCCCGCCACCATCGCGGGGTCGGCGCCCCGCCGGGCGTGCGCGCTCATCCGGATCGCCGGGACGGGCGGCAGGTCGTGGCGCTCGGTCAGTCCCTCGGGCCCCGGGCCCACCGAGGCCAGCAGTGCGGCGCCGAGACCGGCACGGGCGGCGTCCAGGACCCCGGCGAGATAGCCCGCGTCACAGACGACGGTGGCGGGTATGGCGCGTTCCGCGAGGACGACCAGGGCCCGGCGCCGGATCGCGCAGGGCGCCTCGACCGCCACCAGCGGCAGCGGCGCCGGTGCCTCGGGCGGCACCCAGCCGGGCGCCGCGTACCAGCTCAGCGGCAGACCGCCGACCGGGGTGCCCTCCGTCGCGGCCGCCTCGGTCACGTACACCGCCAGATCGACCGTGCCCCGCTCCACGGCCTCCACCAGCCGGGCCGAGCGGTCGATCCGGAACCGCACCCGGCATTCGGGCCGCGCCTCGCGCACGGCGGCGGTCAGCAGCGGCAGGATCTGGTCGGCGGCGTGCTCGGTGGAGCCGATGACGACGGAGTCCACGGTGTCCCCGAGCAGCGTACGGACCGCCTCGTCATGTACGGCGATGATGCGGCGGGCCTGTTCCAGGAGCCGCGCGCCGTCGGCCGTGAACCGGGTGCCGCGGCCCGCGCGTTCGACCACCGGGCGGCCCAGGGTCTTCTCCAGCCGCCGTACGTGCTGGCTGACCGCCGACTGGCTCAGCGCCAGCGCCTCGGCGGCCCGGTGGAAGCCGCCGCGGTCCGCGACGGCGACGAGGCTGCGCAACGCCGTGATGTCCAGGACGGGTGCCATGGACGCACGCTAACATCGATCGATCAGAGAACGTGATCGATGATGAGTGCGAATCGTCGTTGGACGTGTGACATGTACGTCAGCCATGCTGGGGCCATGTTGCGAACCGTGCACGGGGTGGCCGTCGAGCCGCACCCCTTCGACGCCCGGCGGCGTGCCGCCGTGGGCGCGCCGCTGACGCAACGCCGCGTGGTCGACTTCGGCCTCGTCAACAGCGCTCGCTGTCGCTGAACACCCTGCTCGCGGGCTGATCCCCGGCCGCCGGCCGTCCGTCAGGACACCGCGCCGTGCCGCGCCGTGCCGCGTCGCGTCGTGCCGCGTCATGCGCGCGTCCGGCCGACGGGGCGCAGGGACGACGTCCCGCCCCGCGCCTTCCTCCCCCTTCCCTTTCCATGCCGCACCTCCTCGGTGGGCCCGGCAACCCCGGTGCGCCCGGTGCCCCCGGGCGGTCCACCCCACCCTTCCCTCTCCCGCCCGGCTGACCGCTGCCCTGCCGTGACCGCTGAGCCCCGTCGAGACCGCTGAGACCCGTCGAGACGTCCCCACCCCGCCGGAGGCGACCGTATGCCCGCGCATGTCACCACCACTCCAGGGAGCACCACCCCTCCCGGTGTCCCCGCCGAACACGACCCCGCTCCCCGTGTCCTGACCACGGTCGCCGAACTGGCGGGGCTGCTCGCCTCCGCCGACCCGCCCGTCGTCCTGGACGTACGGTGGGGCCTCGGCGACCCGCACGGTCGCGCGCACCACCGCGCCGGGCACATCCCCGGCGCCGTCTTCGCCGACCTCGGCACCGAACTCGCCGCCCCCGCCGCACCGCACGACGGTCGGCACCCGCTGCCCGCCGTCGACGTCCTCCAGGCGGCGGCGCGCCGCTGGGGCGTCAGCGCCGGGCGGCCGGTCGTCGTGTACGACGACAACGGCAACACCGCCGCGGCCCGCGCCTGGTGGCTGCTGCGCTGGGCCGGGGTCGCGGAGGTGACCCTGCTCGACGGCGCGCTCGGCGCCTGGCGCGGCGCCGGGCTCCCGCTGGAGACCGGCGAGCCGGCCGTGGAGCCCGGGGACATCACCCTCGGCGCGGGGCACCTGCCGACCGTCGACGCCGACGAGGCCGCCGCACTGGCCCGCTCCGGCACCCTGCTGGACGCCCGCGCCGCCGAGCGGTACCGGGGCGAGACCGAGCCCGTCGACCCCCGCGCCGGCCACATCCCGGGCGCCCGCTCGGCGCCCACCGGCGGGAACCTGGCCCCCGACGGCACGTTTCTGCCGCCGGACGCCCTGCGTGCCCGCTTCGCGGCGCTCGGCGCGGGCGGTGCCGGACGCGTCGCCGTCTACTGCGGCTCCGGTGTCACCGCGGCCCATCAGATCGCCGCGCTCGCCCTCGCCGGCACCGAGGCCGCCCTCTTCCCCGGCTCCTGGTCCGCCTGGTCCGCCGACCCCGCCCGCCCCGCCGCCACCGGCCACCAGCCGGGCTGATCGAGAGGAGCCGAGATGTCAGTGCAGGAGCACACCGCCCCCGGCATCGCTACCGGTACGGATACGGCTGTCGCCACGGCCGTCGAGGTACGTACGGCCCCGGCCAGGGCCCCCCGCCTCACCATCAGGCCCGCACGGCAGGCCCGGCACGGGGTGCGCGTCCCCCGGTGGGCCCGGCGCGCCAGCGGACCCGTCGGGGTGCTCCTCGTCTGGTACGTGGCGAGCCTGACCGGTGTCCTGCCGGAGAACGTCCTCGCCTCACCGGTCGACGTCCTGCGCCAGGCCTGGGACCTCACCGCCGGCGGCGAACTCCCCAGCGCCATCGCCGCGTCCGGGAAACGGGCCGCGACCGGCTTTGTGATCGGCGCCGTGATCGCGCTCTCGCTCGCCCTGACCGCCGGCCTGTTCCGGCTGGGCGAGGACGTCATCGACTCCTCGATGGGCATGTTCCGGGCGATCCCGTGGGTGGGTCTGATCCCGCTGTTCATCGTCTGGTTCGGCATCGAGGAGACCCCGAAGATCGCCCTGGTGGCGCTCGGTGTCACGTATCCCCTCTACTTCAACATCTACGGCGGCATCCGCTCCGCCGACTCCCAACTCATCGAGGCGGCCCGGATGCTGGGCCTCGGCAGGCTCGGACTGATCCGTTACGTGATCCTGCCGTCGGCACTCCCCGGTGCGCTGATCGGGCTGCGGTACGCCCTGTCCACCGCCTGGCTGGCACTGGTCTTCGCCGAGCAGGTCAACGCCGGCAACGGCATCGGCTATCTGATGAGCAATGCCCAGCAGTACTTCCGTACCGATGTGATCGTGCTCTGCCTCGCCGTCTACGCGGTCCTGGGCCTGATCTGCGACTACATCGTGCGGCTGCTCTCCAGGCGCCTGCTGACCTGGCGGGCGTCCTTCGACGGCGACGGGGCGTGAGGCACGCGATGACCACACAGACAGATACAGACGCAGCTACAGCTACAGCCACAGATACAGGTACGGAGGCCGGCGCGAGCGTGGAGATCCGGGGCCTGACCCGGGCCTTCGACGGCAGGACCGTCATCGACCGGCTCGATCTCACCATCCGCCAGGGCGAGTTCGTTGCGCTGCTCGGAGAGAGCGGCTGCGGAAAGAGCACCCTGCTGCGCATCCTGGCCGGGCTGGACGACGAGATCAGCGGCGAGGTCACCGTGCCGAGCCGCCGCTCCGCCGCCTTCCAGTCGCCCCGGCTGATGCCCTGGCTGAAGGTGTGGCGCAACGTCGTCCTCGGCCTGCCCGGCACACCGGACCGTGCACTGGCCACCCGCCATCTCGCGGAGGTCGGCATCGAGCAGCGCGCCGGGGTGTGGCCCAAGACCCTCTCGGGTGGTGAGGCGCAGCGTGTCTCGCTCGCCAGGGCTCTGGTACGGGACCCCGAACTCCTGCTGCTCGACGAGCCGTTCGGTGCGCTGGACGCGCTGACCCGGGCCAAGGCACAACGACTGGTGGGCGAGTTGTGGCAGCGCCACGGCTGCTCGATCCTCCTGGTCACCCATGACGTGGAGGAGTCGCTGCTGCTGGCCGACCGTGTCCTGGTGATGGACGCGGGCGGCATCGCGCACGAGGTGACCGTGGACCTGCCCCGCCCCCGTGCTCTCGGCTCGCCCGAATTCGTCGCCCTGCGCAGCCGGTTGCTGGCCTGGTTGGGGGTACGGGACGCCTCCGCCGACCCGGCTCCGGACCCCGTCGACGCCCAAGCCCACGCCCCTGCCAACCCCGAAGCCGTACCCGTACCCACGCCGGAAGCGGCACCGGGTACGAAGGCCCTGGAAGGAACCCCGTCATGACCCGGAGCCCCCGTGCCCTGTCCGGCCCCCGATCCGGGTCCGGCCCCGGTCCTCGATCCGGCGCCCGCGCCCTCGCCGCCGCGCTCGCCTTGTCCGTCCTCGCCCTGGTGACGGCCGGATGCGGTACGCAGGACGACGGCGGGGCGTCCGGGCCGGCGGCCGCCGCCTCCGACGTCACCCTCACCCTCGGCGACCAGGCCAAGAACCTCCAGACCCTGGCGAACGCCTCCGACGCCTTCAAGGGCGCCCCGTACCAGGTGAAATGGGCCGAGTTCGAGGGCGCCGCCCCCCTGTTCCAGGCGGCCCAGGCGGGCGCGGCGGACACCACGTACGCCGCCGATCTGCCCACGCTCCAGGCGCTCAGCGGAGGGGTGCCGATCAAGACGGTGGCCGCGCTGCGCAACGACGGGACGGCCGTCGGCATCGTCGTCCAGAAGAATTCCGAGGTCAGGAAGGTGGCGGATCTCAAGGGCCGGACGGTCGTGGTCTCCTCCGCCAAGGGCAGCATCTCCGAGTACCTGCTCGCCAACGCCCTCCAGCAGGCCGGACTCTCGTACTCCGACGTCAAGGTCAAGTACCTGCTGCCGACCGACGCGCAGGCCGCGTTCAGCGCCGGAAAGATCGACACCTGGGCGATCTTCGGCGTCTACAAGGCGGTGGCGACCCAGCAGGGCGGCCGGGAGCTCGTCAACGGCGCCGACGGCCGGGTCAGCGGCTACGGATTCATCGGAGCCACCGACAAGGCGCTGGCCGACCGAGCCAAGAAGCCGGCCCTCGCCGACGCGGTCAAGCGCCTCGGCACCGCCCTGGAGTGGGCCAGGTCCCACCCCGACGCGTACGGCGCCGCCATCCGGAAGAACAACGGCGCCTCCGCCGAGGTCGCCAAGACCATCGTGGGCCAGAGCTACGGCGAACTGGTCCCGATCACCCCGGAGGTGACGCAGGCGGTCCAGAAGGTCGCGGACACGATGCACGGCATCAAGGTCCTGGACCCGAACGTCACGGTCGCCGACTGCGTCGACACCAGCCTCCACGCCAAGTAACCCCACCCGTCAGCCCAGTTGTCAGGAGTGAGTCCGCCATGCCCGTCGAATTCATCAGCGCCGTCCACCCCCACCCCACGTTCGACGGAACCTCCACCTTCGGCCGGGGCATCGACCCCGACTTCACCCGCCGCTACGCCCGCGCGCTGGACGACGGCGGCTTCGACTACACGCTCGTCGCGTACCACTCGTCGTCCGCCGACGCGCTCCAGCTCGCCCAGTTCGTCGCGACCCACACCGAGCGGCTGAAGCCGATGCTCGCCCATCGCCCCGGTGTCATCTTCCCGACGCACGCGGCCCGCGCCTTCGCCACCCTGGACCGGATCAGCAAGGGCCGGCTGGCCGTTCACATCGTCTCCGGCGGCAGCGACGAGGAGCAGCGCCGCGAGGGCGACTACCTCGGCAAGAGCGAGCGTTACCACCGGTCGGACGAGTACATCCAGATCCTGCGCAAGGTGTGGTCCGCCGACGGGCCCGTCTCGCACGAGGGCACGCACTACCGGTTCGAGGACTTCGTCTCGGACGTCACCCCGTACCACGGCACCATTCCCGTCTCGGTCGGCGGCTCCTCGGCCGACGCGTACCGGGTCGGCGGGCAGCAGGGCGACATCTTCGGCCTCTGGGGCGAGCCGCTGAAGGAGACCTCCGAGCAGATCGCCGCCGTCAACGCCGTCGCGGACGCGGCGGGCAGGACCCGGCCGCGCATCTGGGTGTCGTTCCGGCCGATCATCGCCCCCACCGACGAGCTGGCCTGGGAGAAGGCGCACCGCATCCTCGGGCAGGCCACGGAGGGTGCCGCCGCCCGCGCGCGGAACAAGCACGCCCACCACTACCCGGCGCCCGGCGCGGGCCGACCCGCCAACGTCGGCTCCCAGCGGCTGCTGGACATCGCGGCCCGGGGCGATCTCCACGACCGGGCGCTGTGGACGCCCCTGGCCACCGCCACCAACGCGGCGGGCAGTTCGACCGCGCTCGTCGGCTCGCCCGAGACGGTGGCCGCCGCACTGCTGGACTACGTCGACATCGGCTGCGAACTGCTGTCCATCCGCGGCTGGGACCCGCTCAACGACGCCATCGACTACGCGCGGTACGTCCTGCCACTGGTACGGCGGGAACTCGCCTCCCGCGCGGCCCGCGCCGCCGCTTGAGCCCCGCTGATCGCGCCGCTGCCGGAGTCTCGCGGTCCGTGCCGCTGCCTGGAGCCCCTGGCCCCGTCGCACGCCCGCCGCTGGAGCGCCGCTTTCGCGGCCTCCGGTACGCGCCGGTGCACGCGCCCCAGGAGGACGCCGCGCTCCTGGCCATCGGGGTGTCCGCGCTGGACGCGTGGGCACGTACGGCTGCCCCCGCGCGACCGGCCCGCGGACCCCTGACCGGCCGCAGCCCCCCGACCGGAAGGACACTCCCGCCCCTCCGGAGACATCCGACCCGCCGCCGGAGACGTCCGCGCCGCCGGAGACGTCCGCGCCGACCGAGACCTCCGCCCCGACCGAGGAGCCCGCGTGACCCTCACCCACCAGCCGCCCCAACCACCCCAACCGCACCACCAGCCACCCCATCCACACCGGAACCCCGCACATCACCCTGTTCACCAGCCCACCGCGCAGGCCACCGCCGCCGCCCAGCTCCTCGGCCTGCTCGTCCGTGACCTGGCCCCCGACCGCCTCACCACCGACCCGGCCGCCACCGCCGCGTACGCCACCGACCGCTCCGGAGCCCGCCCCGACGGCCAGCCCATGGCCGTCGTGCACGCCGCGCACGCCGACGACGTACGGACCACTCTCCGCCACGCCGACGCGCTGCGTGTCCCCGTCGTCCCCCGGGGCGCGGGCACCGGACTCTCCGGCGGCGCCACCGCCCCCGAGGGCTCCCTCGTCCTCGACCTGGCCCGGATGAACCGCGTCGTCGAGCTCTCCCCCGAGGACCAGCTCGCCGTCGTGGAACCCGGTGTGATCACCGCCGATCTCGACCGGGCTGCCGCCGCGCACGGACTGCGTTACGCGCCCGACCCGGCCAGCGCCGCACTCTCCACCATCGGCGGCAACATCGCCACCAACGCCGGGGGCCTGCGCTGCGCCAAGTACGGGGTCACCCGCGACAGCGTCCTCGGTCTGGACGCCGTGCTCGCCGACGGCACCCTCCTGCGCACCGGCCGCCGTACGGTCAAGGGCGTCGCCGGCTACGACCTCACCGCCCTGCTCACCGGCTCGGAGGGCACGCTCGGCGTGATCACGGCGGCGACCGTACGGCTGCGGCCGATACCGGTCGCGACCTCGACCGTCGCCGCGTACTTCGCCACCTTCGCCGCCGCGGCGGCCGCCGCGACCGCACTCGCCACGGCCCGGATCGAACCCGCCATGGCCGAACTGCTGGACGGCCCGGTCCTCGGCGCCATCGACGACGCCCAGGGCTCCGGCCTGCGCGCCCGGGGCGCCGCGCTGCTCCTCGTCCAGTGCGACGGCGCCGGCGCGGCGGCCGAGGCGGCGCGGGTCGCCGCCCTCCTCCGCGACCGTGCCACATCCGTCGAACTGACCGACGACGCGAAGGCCGCCCAGGAACTGCTCGCCGCGCGCCGGCTGGCGCTGCCGTCCCTGGAGCGCCTGGGCCGTCCCCTCATCGAGGACATCGCCGTGCCCCGCTCCCGACTGGCCGAGGCGGTACGGGAGATCGAGACGATCGCCGCGCGCCACGGCATACCCGTCTACACCCTCGCCCACGCCGCCGACGGCAATCTCCACCCCATCCTCGTCGTCGACCCGGCGCTCCCCGAGGTCCCGGACGCGGCCTGGGCAGCCGCCTCCGACATCTTCGCCACCGCGCTGCGCCTCGGCGGCACTCTCACCGGCGAACACGGGGTGGGCACGCTCAAGCGCCGGTGGCTCGCCGACGAACTCGGCCCCGACAGCGTGGCGCTGCACCACCGGCTGAAGGCCGCGTTCGACCCGCGCGGCATCCTCAACCCCGGTAAGGCGATCTGACGAACAGACCACCCGCTCTCTCAACTCCCTATCCGGGTGAGGTTTCCGCTTCGCTCTGGCGGTCGCACCGTCCGGCATGCCATGAAGGAGGTAACGCCCAAAAGGGAAAGAGGATGACGATGTCCGCACTTCGCGTCAAGAGCCGCCTCGCCGCCGCACTCGCGGTGCTCACGCTCGCCGGTTCCGCCGCACTCGCGGCCACCCCGGCGACGGCCACCCCGGCGCCCCCGGCCGCGTCCACCGAGTCGCAGAAGCAGGAGCCCGCCACGGGCCGGGCGCCCACCGGGGCATCCGGCCCCGCCGCGGCGCCCGCGCCCGCCGCCGAGCCGAAGGGGCGGGTCGTCTCGCGGCTCACCCTGTCCATCCGCGAGCGGCCGACCTCGAACTCCGGATACCTGGGAGGTATCCGGCCGGGCACGGTCATCGCCCTGTCCTGCAAGGTCGTCGGCCAGAACGTGGACGGCAACGACCTCTGGTACCTCCTCGGCGACGGACGCCCCGGCTATGTCGCGGCCCGCTACGTCGAGAATCTGTCACCGGTGCCGTACTGCCGCTGATCCCGCCGCTCCGCCACTGGCGGCGCCCCACGCGCCCGCGCGGGCCCCACGCGCCGCGCGGGCCCGCTTCCCTCAGGCCGCCACCCGGATTCCGGGTGGCGGCCTGACGTATGTCCGGAGGGTCGAACGCCCCTCGGTGATTCATCCCAACTCTTCCCCGGTTCGCGGCTCAATAACGCTGCTGTGAGGGGAGAACCGATCCCTTGACACGCGATACATCCGATGTTTTGATCGCGGAACGCCTGGCTGACAACGCCGGGAGGTACGGGACAGTACGAGGGAGTCGCGGTGAGCCGGATCACGGGAGTGTCGACGCGGGACATCCGGTTTCCGACGTCACGGGAGCGGCACGGCCCGGCGCCGGGAGCCGCCCCGCCGGGAGCGGCCCCGCCCGGAGCGACCCGGGCTCGCGGATTCGGCGGGCGACCGGATACGCGATCCTGTGCCTCATCGCCCTGCTCTTCATGGCGCCCCTCATCTACATGGTGGCGACCAGCCTCAAGCCCGACTCCGAGACCTTCTCCAACCCGCCCACCCTGTGGGGCTCCTCGATCCAGTGGCAGAACTACGTGGACGTCTTCACGTATCTGCCGTTCGCCCCCTTCATCCTCAACGGCGTGCTCGTCGCGACCCTCGGCACCGCCGTCAACCTCGCGGTCGCGGCGCTCAGCGGCTACGCCTTCTCACGGCTGCGCCGGCGCGGCAGGAACCTCGCGTTCCTGCTCTTCCTGGTGACCCCGATGATCCCGCAGGACGTACTCGTCATCCCCATGTACGTGATGATGCAGGGCGTCGGCTGGGTCGACACCTTCCAGGCGCTGATCCTGCCGTGGGCGTTCACGGCGCTCGGCGCTTTCCTCATCCGTCAGTTCTTCCTGACGGTGCCCCAGGAACTGGACGACGCCGCCCGCGTCGACGGCGCCGGCACCGTCCGCACCTTCTTCAGTGTGATGCTGCCGCTCGCCCGCCCGACCCTCGCGGTCCTGGCCGTCTTCACCTTCATCAGCTACTGGAACTCCTTCCTCTGGCCGCTCGTCGTGATCAACGACATCGACGCGCACGCCACCATCCCGCTCGGCCTCCAGGCCTTCTTCGGCCAGCAGGGCAGCCAGTGGAACCTCGTCATGGCGGCATCGGTGGTCTCCATGCTGCCCACCGTGGTCATCCTTGTCCTCCTCCAGAAACACCTGGTCCGGGGCATTGTCACCAGCGGCCTCGGCGGTCGCTGACCCCGGCGGCCCCCGCCCCGCCGCACCCGTACGACCCACGACCCCGCCGCACGGCAACGCCCGTACAAGAACACACGCCCGCACGGAAGGAATCCGTCCATGACTGTCCCCGCCTGGTTCACCGAGGACCGCTTCGGCATGTTCATCCACTGGGGCCTCTACTCCCTGCCCGCCCGCCACGAGTGGGTGAAGAACCGCGAGCGGACCACGGACGCGGACTACGACACGTACTTCCGCCACTTCGAGCCGGACCTCTTCGATCCCACGGAGTGGGCACGCGCCGCGAAGAAGGCCGGCATACGGTACGTCGTCCTCACCACCAAGCACCACGACGGCTTCTGCCTCTGGGACTCCAAGCTGACCGACTACACGTCGATGAACACCCCCATCGGCAAGGACCTCGTCCGCGAGTTCGTGGACGCCGTACGCGCCGAGGGGCTGCGCGTCGGCTTCTACCACTCGCTCATCGACTGGCACCACCCGGACTTCACGATCGACGGCCACCACCCGCGCCGCGACGACGCGCCCGAGGAGATCCAACGGCTCAACGAGGGCCGGGACATGGACCGGTACCGGGCCTATCTCCACGGCCAGGTAGAGGAGTTGCTGACCGGGTACGGCACCATCGACTATCTCTTCTACGACTTCTCCTACAAGCAGGACGACCACCACGATGTGTGGAACGGCAAGGGCGCCGAGGAGTGGGGATCCGAGGAACTGCTCGCCCTCACCCGTCGTCTCCAGCCGGAGATCGTGGTCAACGACCGGCTCGACATCCCCGGCGACCTGGTCACTCCGGAGCAGTACCAGCCCGACCGGCCGATGGAGGCCGACGGTGTCCCCGTGGTGTGGGAGGCGTGCCAGACCCTCAACGGGAGCTGGGGGTACGACCGTGACAACGTCCAGGTGAAGAGCGTCGACCTGCTCGTCCGGATGCTCGTGGACGGTGTCTCGAACAACGGCAACATGCTGCTGAACGTCGGCCCCACCGGACGCGGCGAGTTCGACGCCACGGCGGTCACGGCGCTGGAGGGCATCGGGGAGTGGATGCGCCGCCATGAACGCTCCATCCGCGGCGCGGGCCCCGCGTCCTTCCGCGCCCCGGCCGACACTCGCTACACCCGGCGCGGCAACCGCCTCTACCTCCACCTGTTCGCCTGGCCCTTCGAGCATCTGCACCTGCCGGGGCTCGGTGGCAAGGTCGCGTACGCGCAACTCCTCAACGACGCGTCGGAGATCCCGTTCCGCGAGATCGACCCCTCGGTGAAGGCCCTCACCACCGGTCTCGGCGGTCAGCCCGAGGGCACCCTGACCCTCACCCTGCCGATCATCCGCCCCGATGTGGCCGTCCCCGTCGTCGAGTTGTTCCTGAAGGAGGACGCCTGAGGGAAGGGGCGTTACGGGAGCCCCGTGCCGGGGGCGAGCACCAGCGCCGAGTCGGTATGGAGTGTGAGGCGTACCGGGGTGAACGCGGTGGCCTCCACCGGTGACTCCCCGGTGCCGGGGCTCCGGGCGTACCGGGGGTGGGCGCCTCCGCTGATCTGCCAGCGCACGCGGTGGCCCGCGGCGAAACGGTGGGCGGCCGTGCCCATCGGCACGGTGACCCGTGAGGGGTCCTGCCCGGTCGTGCGCAGCCGGCCCAGCCCGTCGCAGACGTTGACGGAGCGGCCTCGCGCGTCCACGTCGCACAGACGGGTGAAGACATGGGCGTGGCCGGTGTCCGTGGCGACGCTCAGCCGCGCGAGGACCGGGCCGAGGACGTCCAGCGGCTCGGTCAGCGGGGCGCTGGTGAACGTCACGACGTCGTCCCTGGCCTCCAGGACGCGGTTGTCACGGGGACCGGCGGCGGGGGAGAGCAGCGGGCCGCCGACGGACGGGGTGGGGTCGGCCGGGTCGTAGCGGAACGAGACCAGCGGCCCGGAGTCGGTGGGTTCCTGCCGGATGAGACTCCCCTCCGGAGCGGGGTACCAGGACGGGGCGGCGGTCGGGGCCGGCGGCCAGTCGTCGAGATCTCGCCGGCGGTCCTCGCCGCCGACATGCACACGCACCCGGGTGGGCCGCAGACCGGAGGGGTCGTCGCACAGGTGGGCGCGCAGCCACGCGAGGCTCTCCGCGAACACCTCCGGCCAGCCCTGCCGCAGCGCGGCGGCGTGGGTCCAGGGGCCGACGAGCAGGGAGGTCTCGGCGCCGGCCGCACGGAGCCTGCCGTACTGCTCGAAGGTCTGGTCGGCCAGCGCGTCGTGCCGGCCGGAGATCAGCCCGACGGGCACACGCCCCGTCCGCGCCGGCTCCGTCAGCGCCGCGCCGTGCCAGTACGGGTTCTCGGCGTCCGGGTGCGCCATCACACCGTCCAGCCAGGGCACCTCGCCCCCGAGTGCGGGCACATACGCACCGCGCAGCGGCCGCGCCGTGACGACATCGCGCAGACGGCGCTGGAGACGCAGGGCGGACCTGAGGAACGGCGCCATCCCCTGGTGCTGGTACGTCATGCCCGCGCCGACGGCGAGCGCGGTCTCCAGCCGGAGCACGCCGTCGGAGTGGAACAGGGCGTAAGGGTCGTGCAGGCCGACCTGCACCACCATCGCCTTCAGCTCCGGCGGCGGCTCCAGGGCGAGGGCCCACTGCGTGTAGCCGAGGTAACTGGGGCCCACGGTCCCCAGCATCCCGGTGAACCACGGCTGTTCACGCAGCCAGGCGACCGTGGCCCGGCCGTCGGCAGGTTCGTTGCGCCACAGGTCGAACCCGCCGCCCGAGCCGCCGGTGCCGCGGCAGCTCTGCAGGACCACATGGAAGCCCTGTTCGGCGAAGAGCAGGCCGTACATCGGTGACCACGGCAGCCCTCTGCCGTAGGGCGACCGGACGAGAAGCGTGGGGAAGTCGCCCTCCGCGCGCGGGAAGTAGTGGTCCGTGACCAGCGGGGCGCCGTCGGCGGCGGGTACCGCCAGCCCCGGCTCCCACCCGACGGCGTACCGCCGGGCCGGAAGCCGGCGCCAGGTCGCCCTCATCATCCGTGCGGACAGCGGCGGTTTCCCGGCCGGCGGCGCCCAGGCGGGCCTCGGCACAGGGCCGTGCGTGCGTGATGACATCGTTCCCCTCCTCATTTCCGTACGGTGTACGAGAATATGGCATGCTTGGATGACGTCCACAAGGGCTGCCGTGACCGAGGAAGGGAACACGAGGACCGTGACCCGTGACGGAGGGGGCGCCGGGGGCGTCGACCCCCAACAGCTCTGGCTGGGCCCGGCCCTGCCCCGCAGAGGCCGCAGGCCCGCCCACAGCCGAGAGGCGATCACCGCGGCGGCCGTCGCCCTGGCGGACGCGGAAGGGCTCGAAGCGGTCACCATGCGGAAGGTCGCCTCACAGGTCGACGTCAGCGTCATGTCGCTCTACAGCTACGCCCCCGACAAGGGGACCCTGCTGGAGCTGATGGTCGACCATGTCAGCGGTGAACTGCTCACCGGTGGCGAGCCGGGGGGCGGCGCCCAACCACCGCCCCACGGCGGGCCGTCGGCCTCGTACGCGCCGACCGGCGACTGGCGAGCCGACCTGAAGACCATCGCCCACCTCCAACGCGCCCTCATGCTGCGCCACCCCTGGCTGCCCGCCGTCCTCTCCACCCGCCGCACCCCAGGGCCTCACACCCTGGCCTTCCTGGAACACGCGCTCGCCGTCCTGCGGCCCACGGGACTGGACGGCGCGGCGAAGCTGGAGATCTTCGCCCAGCTCACCTCGTTCGTGGCGGCGCACGTGGGCCACGAACTCGCCCAGGCCGCTACCGCGCGCTCGCCCGAACGGGCGGCGGCCGAGGCCCGCTATCTCGCCGCCGTCGCCGCCGACGGCCACCACCCGGAACTCGCCGAAGCCCTCGCCGCCCCCGGCCGCTCCCTCACCCCCGAGGCCACCTTCACCCGCTTCCTCAACCGTCTGACCGACGGCCTCGACACGAGCTGACCCGGGGGCTTCCGCGACACACGAAGTGATCGACAACCTGCTGGGGAGCTGATGGAGGGGCCTTCCGGCCCGAACTCCCCAGATGCTCCCCAGGACCGGTCCTGAGCCGCCCACGCCGCCGACATCAGCCGCCGCAACGCACCGCGCCTCAGCTCACCAACCGATCCACGCACCAGGAGCGACACCATGAGATGGGACAGCCACCGCGTCGTCATCACGGCCGCCGGCCGCGACTTCGGGCGAACCCTGGCCATCCGCCTCGCGGAGCTCGGCGCCGAGGTCTTCCTCTCCGCACGCGAACTCACCGCCGCTCAAAGGGTCCGCGACGAGATTCGCGACCGCGGCCATCAGCGGGTGCACGCCTTCGCCTGCGACCTGACGGACCCCGCCTCGATCCGCGACCTCGCTTCCGGCGTCGCGGAACACACGGACCGTATCGACGTACTCGTCAACAACGGCTCTCGCTACCTCGAAGGGCCGGACCTGCTGTCCGCAAGCGACGCCGACGTCGTCGACACCATCGCCTCCGGCGCCACCGGCACGGTCCTGACCACGAAAAGCTTCCTCCCCCTCCTCCTCAAGTCGGAGATGCCAGACGTCGTGACGATGGTCTCCGCCTGCGGAACACCGGGCCACCATCGCTCGGACGCACACAACGCCTTCTACGCGGCCAAGAGCGCCCAGGCAGGGTTCACCGAGATCCTCTCCAAGCGCCTGCGTCCTCAAGGGGTCCGGGTGATATCGCTCTACCCGCCCGACTTCGACAACGCCGACCCGCTCTCCGAGGAGTGGGAGACCACCCCGCGCGAGGCCAAGGACGCCCTCACCGCGCACTCGCTCGTCGAGTGCGTCCTCTTCGCCGTCGCCCAGCCTCGCGACTGCTTCATCAAAGCGTTCCACTTCGAACAGGTCTGACCCGTGCCGCCGGCCCGGCCCGTGGGGTCCGGTTCCGAATCCGCTGCGGCCCGCCGGGCGCGTTCCCGTGCCGCGTCCGCCAGGGCCCGGCGCCGGCGCGACTCGACCAGTTCCTCGGGAGTCGCCCTGCACACCCGGGCGAAGCGGGCGACGGCCGCTTCAACTCGCGCAGCAGCTCCGCGAAATCAGCGACCTCTTCAGCCGCCCTCACCAGTCCTCCATTCCGTTCGACATCCCAGAAGGCTCATGTTGTGCCTGGTCAGGACCAGTTGGCGCATCCCAGCGTCCCGAAATTCCCGATGGAAGGGCAGCTGGGACGCCGCATGGCACAGGCTTGGGGCATCTAAGCACGGTGCCGACACGGTGATCCGCCCACTCAACTCGGCGTTCCTGGCCCGCGCTTCCGGCGCGCCACCCGCACGCCATGCGGCACGGCACAGGACGAGATCGGCCGACCGGCACAGTTCACAAACGGAAGAACGCCTTCCCGATGTTCAGAGAAAGCAGTCCATTCATGCGTATCTCCACTCGTTCCGCCTCCCGCGCGGCAGCCTCCTCCATGGTCGTCGCCGCCGCCCTCGCGTTCGTCGGCTTCCAGGCCACCGCGCAGACCGCCTCCGCCGCCACGAAGGCGGCCCCCTCGGCCGTCACCTGCACCCCGGCCAACACCCAGGTGACCGTCAGCGAGGTGTCCCGCCCGATCAACCACCTGCTGCTCAGGGCCACCAACACCGGCACCAAGCCCTGCTTCGCCTACTCCGCCCCCTACCTGAGGGCCGGCGCCGACGCCCAGGCCCCGCTGTGGTGGGCCGAGGAGACCACACCGCAGGCCGTGGTGACGCTCCAGCCCGGCGAGTCCGCCTACGCGGGCATCACGACGTCCTCCCCTGACGGCGAAGGCGGCGGCAACGAGAAGACCCTCGGCGTGATCTTCGCCGACAAGAAGGGCAACGCGATCGACAACGAGAAGACCCTCAAGCTGCCGAACGGCGGCGTCTTCTTCAACAGCTCCGCCCAGGTCACGTACTGGCAGGACAACCCGGCCGACGCCCTCGCCTGGTAGTCGCCCTCGCGTCCCACGACGCAGCCGCCGCCCGGCCGCACCGCGCCCCGCCTTCACCGGGGGCGCGGTGCGGCCGGCGGGGCCGGGCTCCCCGAGGAGCCGGACGGGGGCGAGTGAACCGATGGTTTCGCACAGTTGAACCTTTGCGGCTGAAGGGAAGTTGGGGCGGCGACAGCGCAACCTCTGCGGGGGCCGGGACGATCTCCTCAGCCGAGGCATGTCAGTCACCCCGAGGAGTCACCTGGTGTCGAGCGTCAAGTCCGCCGAGAGTTCCGTCTCGGCGAGCGGCAGATCCGCACCGCGCCAAGGCCATGCTCCGCGGCTCGACATCCAGGGGCTGCGTGCGGTGGCCGTCGGGCTGGTGGTGCTCTCCCACGCCGGAGTGTCCCAGGTCAGCGGCGGTTACATCGGTGTCGACGTCTTCTTCGTGATCTCCGGCTTCCTCATCACGTCGCTGCTGCTGCGGGAACTCGCCACCACCGGCCGGGTGTCGGTCCGTACCTTCTACGCCCGCCGGGCACTACGGCTGCTTCCCGTGTCGTCCCTGGTCATCGCCGTCACGCTGGGCGGGGCGCGGCTGTTCCTGTCGAAGGCGCGGCTCGCGGAGTACGCGGGCGACGCCCTCGCCAGCGCGCTCTACGCCGTGAACTTCCGGCTGGCGGCGGCCGGTACGGACTATCTCGCCCAGAACAGCCCGCCGTCGCCCCTCCAGCACTTCTGGTCGCTCGCCGTGGAGGAGCAGTTCTACCTGGTGTGGCCGCTGCTCCTGCTGGTCACCTGGCGGGTCGCCCGCGGTCGGCGCCGACTGGTCGCCGTGCCGCTCGGCGTACTGTGCCTGGGGTCATTCGTGGTGGGCGTCCTGGTGACGAACTCCTCGGCGCCCTGGGCGTACTTCGGCTCCCTCACCCGGGCCTGGGAACTGGGCGCTGGCGCGCTCCTGGCGCTGGGCGCCGCCCGGCTGGAACGGCTGCCCGCCGCCCTCGCGGCCCCGCTGACCTGGCTCGGCCTGGCCTGTGTCACGCTGGCGGCGGTCCGGTACGACGACCAGACGTCCTTCCCCGGCTACCACGCCCTCCTGCCCGTCGCCGGTACGGTGTTCGTCCTGGCCGGCGGCTGCGCGCCCGCCCCCCACGGCGCGGGGTGGCTGCTGGGGCGGCGACCGCTGGTGTGGCTCGGCGGGCTCTCGTACGGCTGGTACCTGTGGCACTGGCCGCTGCTGGTCATCGCCCCGGCGGCGCTGGGCCGCGCCGACGGCACGGCCGACGTGCCGCTCGCGCTCGGGCTGTCCGCGGCGGCGCTGGGCCTGGCGTGGCTGACCCTGCGTCTCATCGAGAACCCGGTCCGCTTCCACCGGGCCTTCCGCGGGCGCCCCCGCCGCGCCCTGGTTCTCGGGGCCGCGCTGTCGGCCGGCGCCTCGGCGCTGTCCGTGACGGCGACGGCGGTCCCACCGACGATCGAGGTGGGCGCCCCCGCGCCCGCGCTGGCGCGGGCTCTCTCCGACGCACCGGCCCCGCGGGCGCGTCTCGCCGAACTCCTGGCGTCGTCCCCCACCGCCCTGCCGGGCAACCTTCTCCCGCCCCTGCCGAAGGTGCGGTCCGCCCGCTCAGCGGTCTACCGGGACGGCTGCCACGCCGACTACGCCGCCACCGGCACCCGGCCCTGCGTCTACGGCGACCGGAGGTCATCCCGTACGGTCGTCCTCTTCGGCGACTCCCACGCGGCCCAGTGGTTCCCGGCCCTGCGACGGCTCGCGACCACACGCGGCTGGAAGCTGGTCTCGCTGACGAAAGCCTCCTGCAAGGTCGCCGATGTGACCATCGTCAGCGGCCACAAGCCGTACACCGCCTGCGACACCTGGCGCTCCCACGCCATCGCGAGAATCAAGACGCTCCGCCCCGACCTGGTCGTCGTCTCCTCCTCGGACGCCGGAGACCCGGCCCGCCCCGCCGCCGATCCGGTCCGCCAGTGGACCACCGGCTTCGAGAACACCTTCCGCGGCCTGGGGACCTCCGGCGTCCGTGTCGCCGCTCTGCTCGACACCCCGTGGCCCAAGGCCGACCCGATCGACTGCGCCGCCAGAAACTCCCTGCAACTGCGCGCCTGCGCGAACCACTTGCCGGACGCGATCCACGACGCGACCCGCGGCAGCGCCCTCCGTGCCGCCGCATCCACCACAGCCACCACCGTCATCGACCCGACCCCCTGGCTCTGCGCCCCCCACACCGGCATCTGCCCCGTGGTCGTCGCCGACACCGCCGTCTACCGCGACGGCAGCCATCTCTCGGAGGCGTACGCCGATGCGCTTGCCCCGGTTCTGGCGCCCTCGCTGGACCGCCTCGTCGCGGCGCCCTGAACACACCGGGTGATCAGGGCGGCTCGGGCAGATCTCGCTGCTGTCGCCGCAGGACGACGAAGGAGCGTCCACCCGCCGTCCACCGTTCCGTCGGTGTCCAGCAGGTGGTGCGGCTGTAGCGGGCGAGTGCTTCGGCTCCCAGCCGCGCCCAGGTGAACACCGGCCCCGATGCGCCCGCGCCGTTGTCGACCTGTGCCTGGAACCGTTCGTCCAGGTCGTCGGTCTCGGCACCGTCCGGCCACGCGGTTTCCACGATCAGTGAGGCCGATGGTCCGAGGATGTGAGTGGCGCGGGTGAGCAGAGCCCCGGGATCGCCGCCGATGCCGATGTTGCCGTCGAGGAGGAGCCCTGTGTCCCAACTCCCCTCGCGCGGCAGAGGTTCGAACACCGAGCCGACCATCGCCCTGCCGCCGGTGTGGACGGTGCGTGCCACGGCCGCCGGACTGACGTCGATGCCCAGCACGGTGGCGCGCCGGGCGGCCAGCGCCGCGACGATCCGGCCGGGGCCGCAGCCGATGTCGAGCACCGCGCCGCGACACCGCTCCAGCACGGTCAGGTCCGCCGCGTCCGGCGCCGCGCACCAGCGTTCCACCTCCAGCGGCAGCAGGCGGCCGTCGGAACGCCGCAGGAAGAGCGGGCCACGTCCCGCGCGCAGGGCCTCGGTGTACGGATCGGCCTGCCAGGGCGTCGTGGGGCGGGTCCGCACCGCCCCGTGGCCGGTACGGGCGTGGGTCACCGCACACCCGCGGCGGCGAACCGGCGGTGGGCCGCGGCGAAGCGGCTGTCCGCGGCGATGGCCGCGACCAGCGCCGCGTCGTGCGCGGTGTCCACGTCGCGGAGCTCCGGCAGATCCCGTACGAGGAGTCCCGCGGCGGTGAGCCGACGGCGTTGCACCGCCCCGGTCTCGGGCAACGACATGGGGACGCCCCGCAACAGCTCCGGTTTCGGCGCGGCGAGTCCCAGTGCCCAGAATCCGCCGTCGGCGGCGGGCCCGAACCAGGCGTCACACTCCTGCCAGGCGTCCGGCGCCAGGGCGGGGGCCAGCAGTTCGGGGGTGAGCTGCGGCGTGTCCATTCCGACGAGCAGCGCCGGCCCCGCGCACCGCCCGAAAGCGGCGGCGAGCCGTTCGTCCAGCGGGCCCGCCGACTGCGGGACCACTTCGATGCCCGGCGGCAGCCAGGGGCCCGGGGCGCCGTCGAGAACGAGCACCCGGCGGTCGGCGGGGGCGGCCAGCACCGTGGCGAGGGTGTCGGCGAGCGCCGCCTCGGCGAGGGCGGCGGCCTCCTCGGGGGTGAACGGCGGGGTGAGCCGGGTCTTGACCCGGCCCGGCAGGGGCGCCTTGGCGATCACGAGCAGGGTGGTCATCGCGGCCCCGTCGTCGCTGTGGCTGTCGCCGTGGTCGTCGCTGTCGCGCGCGGCGGCCCGGCGAGCACGCCCCGCATGTCACGCACCGCCTGCCAGGTACCGCGCCAAGTGCCGGTCACCTTCGACTTCCCGGCCCGGGACAGATACGGAACATCGTGTTCCGTGACCCGCCACCCCGCGTCGGCCGCCCGTACGACCATCTCCAAGGGGTAGCCGCTGCGCCGGTCGGTGAGCCCGAGCCCGAGCAGCGCCTCACGGCGGGTCGCCCGCAAGGGGCCGAGGTCACGCAGCGGCAGCCCCGTTCTGCGGCGCGTCATGCGGGCCAGTGCGAGATTCCCGGCGCGCGCGTGCGCAGGCCAGGCGGAGTGTCGCTCGGGACGCCGGCGGCCCAGCACCAGATCGGCCCGGTCCGCCGCCACCTCGGCGACGAAGGGGGGCAGCAGCCGGGGGTCCAGGGACGCGTCGCAGTCGCAGAAGCAGACGAACTCCGCCTCGGCGGCGAGCAGTCCGGCATGGCAGGCGGCGCCGAAACCACGCCGGGGCTCATGCACCACCGTCGCGCCGAGCGCCGCGGCGATCTCCGCGGAGCCGTCGGACGAGCCGTTGTCGACCACGATCGCGCGCCAGCCCGCCGGCAGGCGCTCCAGGACCCAGGGCAGGGCGAGGGCCTCGTCGAGACAGGGCAGCACGACATCGGCCGTGGCGGGGACGGCGCCCGGCGCGGGAACGCCGGACTCCGCGGGGAGAGGGTGGGTCACAAGTATCTCCGCATGGATTCCGTGGGATGGACCGGGAGGGTGCGACGAGCAGGGGGACAAGAGGAACAGGGAGGCAAGAGGAGCAGGGGGACAAGAGGAACAGGGGGACAAGAAGAGCAGGGGACAAGACGCGCAAGGGGGCCGACCGCGGTACGCGGTCCGTTCGGGTCAGGAGGCCGGCGCCGCCACGGAGTTCTCCGCGACCTCGGCCCCGCGCTGCCCCGCCTGGGCGAACTCCGCCATGCCCGCCGCGAATCCCACCGTGGATCGCCAGCCCAGCTCCGTTCGGAGCCGCCGCGACGAGGCGGTGATGTGCCGGACGTCGCCGAGCCGGTACTCCCCGGTCACCACCGGCGCGGGTCCGCCGTACGCGTCCGCCAGGGCCGTCGCCATCGCGCCGACCGTGCGCGGTTCCCCGCTACCGGTGTTGAAGGCGCTCAGCACACCGGGCTCCCGCTCCGGTACGGCCGTCAGCGCCAGCGCGTTCGCCGCCGCCACGTCGCGCACATGGACGAAGTCCCGGCGCTGGCACCCGTCCTCGAAGACCCGTGGCGCCTCGCCGCGCGCCAGTGCGGAGCGGAAGAAGGAGGCGACGCCCGCGTACGGAGTGTCGCGCGGCATCCCCGGCCCGTACACGTTGTGGTAGCGCAGCGACACGGCTCGCCCGCCCGTCGCCCGGGCCCAGGCCGCCGCGAGGTGTTCCTGTGCCAGCTTCGTCGCCGCGTACACATTGCGCGGATCGGGCGCCGCGTCCTCGCCGATCAGGCCGGGAGACAGCGTCGCGCCGCACTCCGGGCACCGGGGCTCGAAGCGCCCCGCCGCCAGATCGGCCGCGGCGCGCGGCCCGGGTACGACCCGGCCGTGCCGGGGGCAGTCGTAACGGCCCTCGCCGTACACGACCATCGAACCGGCCAGCACCAGAGCCCGTACGTCTGTCTCCGCCATCGCGGCGAGCAGGGTGGCGGTGCCCAGATCGTTGCAGCCCACATAGGCGGGTGCGTCGGCGAAGTCCTTGCCGAGCCCCACCATCGCCGCCTGGTGGCAGACGGCGTCCACGCCGCGCAGCGCCTCGGTGAGGGCGGCCCCGTCCCGGACGTCCGCCTCCGTCCACTCCACTCCGGGGGGACGCGGCGGCGGCACCGGGTGGGCCGTGGGCAGCAGGGCGTCCAGGACCACGGGCTCGTGGCCGGCCGCGGTGAGGGCAGTGACGATGTGCGAGCCGATGAAGCCCGCGCCTCCGGTGACGAGTACGCGCATATCGGTGACGCTATGCGGCGGGAGGCCCGTCATGACGGTTCCGCGCCGGGCCGTCGGAGCTCCGGAGGACCGGCAGCCCCGAGGATCACCCCTTCGGCCCCGCGCGCGACCGGTATCCCGCCGGGGCACGTTCATGGCCGGACAGGTGGGCCCGGGTGCCGCTGGGCCGCTCATCGGTCGGCGGAGCGTCGTGCGAAGCGGCTCCTGATGTACCGGACGCGGCGGACCACCCGGCGGGGGTCAGGTCGCCACCTGCGGATGACCAGCAACACCCCGGTCGCCGCGAACAGTACGGCCGAGATCAGCAGCCAGCGGCCGAGGAACACATCCGTGGACAGGCCGGTGGTCAGCTTGTAGCCGGGCGAGTCGCGTAGCACCAGCGGCCAGTAGACCAGGAGGAGCAGCAGGGAGAGGAAGAACGGGACACGGAGCCAGTTGATGTCCTTCCAGGAAGTACGCCGCCGGCCGCCGAGGACCTTGTGCGTCAGCCAGTCCGCTCCCGTGTACAGCGGCACCAGGACCAGGTCGTGCAGCAGGGCCGCGCCCACGAACCAGACGGCGATGGCGGGCCAGTCGCCCCGCAACAGTCTGACCAGCGCGTAACCGCACAGCGCGAGGGAGGCGAGCAGGACGACGAGATGGAGCGGCGACTCTCCGTACACCCCGCGGAAAGCGCCGGCGGCGCTCCGGCGCACGCCCTTCCAGTTCGTTTTTCTCACGCCGTCGCCCCGAAGGTCAGCCGGCGCACCCATTTGGTGTTCATCACCCCTGGCGCGCCGGGCATGATGATCCGCGCCGGACTGCCGTGGTCCGCCGACAGCGGGGCGCCGTTGACGCGCAGCGCGAGGAGCGAGCGAGGATCGCGGACCTGGTTGTCGCGGAGCGCGACCGCGCGGAAGGCGCCGTGACGCTGGATGGATTCGACGAAGACCCCGGGCGGTTCGTGCCCCAGGCCGACCAGTCCCGCCAAGTCGGCCAGCCGGACGCCCTCCCAGTGCTGGTTCTCGGTCGACCAGCCCTCGACGCAGGCGATCGGCAGCGCGGAACGGTGTTGGGGGAGCCGTTCCACCTCGGCCCGCGTGAGGGTCACCTGCCGGCCCGCGCCGCTGACCACGAGCCGCCAGTCGGCGCCGATGTCACGGGCGGTGATGTGGGCCAGCGCGGCGGTCTTGTTGACAGGGAATCCGTTGGGGCCCGAGCCCGGCTGTCTGCCGTGCGGGGCGAGCAGGGCCGTTCTGCGCCAGGGACCGCCGATGCTCTGCCCGACCGTCACCACCAACAGGACCAGGGACCCCGCACCGGCCAGTGCGAGCGCGCCGCGCCGCGAGATGGTCGGCGCCGCGGGAAAGGGCGTGACCAGCCCGGTGGTGTCGGAGGGTTCCGGACTCGTCGTGGCCACCGGGGTCCGCAGCTCTGTCCTTGCGTTTCTCGTGCGCAGCGCCCGCACCATCCGGGGCAGGCGCAGGAGTACGTGGGCGATGAACGCGCCGACGAAGACCCAGGCTCCGTAGAAGTGCAGGGGGTAGAAGGAACCGGGGAACAGGTAGGCGAGCTGGATGTTGAGCAGCCCGGTGACGAATTCGAACAGCGCGCCGCCGACCAGCAGGAGCAGCGACAGCCGGTCGAGGGCGTGGCCGAGCGACCGTACCGGAGGCACGACGAACAGCTTCGGCACCACCGACCACAGCTTCGCCAGCAGGATGGGGACGAGCACGACCCCGAGCGTGACATGGACGCCCTGGGTGACGCGGTAGAGCCAGTACGGGTCGGTCGGCCAGGCGAAGAGGTAGAAGCCCAGCAGGCCCTTGTCCGGCGTCTTGTCGTTGACGGGATCGAGATCCGGGTTGTACGCGGCGTACGACAGCAGCCCCGTCACGAACAGCACGGGGATGCCGACGAGCAGCACCAGCCCGAACACGGACGTCAGCCACGGACCCCTGACCGGACTGCGCCAGAAAACGCGCCGCAGGGCGGTCCCGGTCCGGGAAGAGACATTCATGGCAGGACCGTACGCCGACCCCGTCGCTACTTACTGGTATGAATCATGACGAAATTCGCGCCCGGGTGACCTGTCGTGGCCTTCCAGGATCGCGGTTCGGCGGACATAACGTGACGGCGTGACCCTGCATTCGCCCCCGCGCCGTTCCTCTTCCGCCGAGGCCGAACCGGCCGCGAGCTCCGCCCGCCGCCCCGACCTGCTCACGGCCGCCGCGGCCGCCGTCCTGTTCGCCGCCGCGGCGGTGGCCGGCGCGGTCATCGAGCACACCACCGGCAGCCTGCGCGCCCCCTGGCCGCCGCTGCTCGCCCACTGGATGCCCCACGCGGGCCCGGGGACACCCGCCGCGCTGCTCGTCGCGGCGCTGGTCGTGCTGTACGGCCCGGCGGTGGCGGCACACCTGTCCTGGCCTCGCCTGACCTGGGCGGTCTGGCTCTCGGCCATGGCCTGGACCTGGTCCCTCGCCCTCGTGGACGGCTGGCGGACCGGGGTCGCGGACCGGCTGACGACACGCTACGAATACCTGCGCGGGGTGGGCCGGTTCGACGACGTGGGCGCGGCCCTGCGTGACTTCAGCAACCACATCGCCGGCGGTACCCCCGGCAGTTGGCCGCCGCACATCGCCGGACACCCGCCCGGCGCCGTACTGACCTTCGTCGGTCTCGACCGGATCGGCCTCGGGGGCGGCGGCTGGGCCGGGGCCTTCTGCATCGTCACCGGCAGCTCGGTGGCGGCGGCCGTCCTGGTCACCCTCCGCGCACTCGGGGCGGAGCGCACCGCCCGATCCGCCGCCCCCTTCCTCGTCCTCACGCCCGCGGCGGTCTGGGTGGGCACCTCGGCGGACGGCTACTTCGCGGCGGTCGCCGCCTGGGCCCTGGCCCTCCTCGCCGTCGCGACCCGGCGGGGCGGACGGCACGGCGCGCCGGCCGCGCTGGGCGCTGGACTCCTCTTCGGGCTCACCCTCTATCTCTCCTACGGCCTGACCCTCCTGGCCCTTCCCGCCCTGGCGATCCTCCTGTGCGCCCGCACCGCACGCCCGGTACCCCTCGTCCTGCTGGGCCTCACCGCGGTCGCCGCCACCTTCACCCTTCTGGGCTTCCGCTGGTGGGAGGCGTACCCGCTGCTGGTCGAGCGCTACTACCAGGGATCAGGCGGGGTACGGCCCTACACGTACTGGATCTGGGGCAACCTCGCCTGCGTCGTACTCTGCTCGGGACTCGCCGCGGTGGCAGGCATGCGCCGCGCCCTGGTCGCCGCCCCGCTCCTGCTGCGCCGGCACCGTGACGTCCCGGCCACGGACGGCGATCGAGTGCCGCGCTCCTCCGCGACCAGCTCCGAACAGGCCCTGCCCGCCCAGCACCTCACCCCCGTCGTCCTGATGATGTGTGCCGTCCTGGCAGCGCTGCTGGCAGCCGATCTCTCCGGCATGAGCAAAGCCGAAACCGAACGAATCTGGCTGCCCTTCACCCTGTGGCTGCCGACGGCCGCGGCGCTGCTCCCCGCCCGCGGCCGACGGGAATGGCTCATCGCACAAGCCTCACTCGCCCTGCTCACCAATCACCTTCTCCTCACCTACTGGTGACGTCATGACCTTGAGTCAGTGGTCGGTAACAGGCAGGCCACCCCGGCCGCATCGAGGGACGACGGGCGATCGATCGTGTGACCCGCGCTCGTCCTGAAAGCCGTGTGATCGATGGGCAACCATTGCCGCGACCCGATGGTCTTGTCCGTGCCACCCGCGTACCGGGTGGGCATTGGCAGCTCCGCCTCGGGACGCTCCTGAGGCGCTGGAACATGAGGGAAACGCCTTCATGCATCACCGCACCGCCATGGCAGGCTTCGCCGGGGCCCTCGCTCTGTCCCCGCTCACGGTTCCGGCGGCCGCCCAGGCGGATGACTCCTCGGGTGACATCAGGATCACGAAGGTGGTCGTCAACGGAGGGAAGGACATCGTCCTGGGGACCACGGACGTGAAGACGTTCACCATCGCGGTGACCGCCACGGACGACTCGGGCATCGAGGCCGGAAGGACCTTCCCGGTCATGTGGCACACGCCTCTCCCGTACGGCGACTTCCACGGTCTCGTGATCCCCGACAACATCGCGGGCAAGTGCGTGCTCCAGAACTCCACCACGACCACCTGCACCTACTCGCTGAAAATGAACCCACGCATCCACCCCCAGGACAACACCACGGCCGGGACCTGGACCGTGACGGCCCATGCCCTGGCCAACGACGGTGACTACATCACCAAGAATTCCGCCGCCAAGGCGAAGGTCCTGCGCAACTCCAAGCTGACGGTCAACGCCTCGCCGGAACCGGTGAAGAAGAACAAGGCGATCACCGTCACGGGCGCCCTGACTCGAGCCAACTGGGAGACCTACAAGTACGGAGGCTACGCCAAACAGCCGGTGAAGCTCCAGTTCAAGAGGAAGGGCACCAGCACCTACACGACGCTCAAGTCCGCCACGACGGACAGCAAGGGCAACCTGAGAACGACGACGAAGGCCACGGCGGACGGCCACTTCCGCTATTTCTTCGCAGGCACGCCCACCACCCCGGCGGTCGCCTCTGCGGGGGACTACGTCGACGTGAAGTAACTCTCGGGAGGGTAGCCGCGACCGGCCCACCCCCGCCCGTGCTGGGCCATACCGTGCTCGGTCTCCGGCACCGGGGGCAGCCAGTGCACGGCGTTGTCGCGGAAGGACGCATGGATCGGCACGAGGTCTGCGCCGCTCGTGTCGTCGAGGGCGGTGACGTTGATGCCGATCTCTGGGATGTCGCTGTCGATCGCCGCGAGGCGGCTGCCGCAGGTCGGGCAGAAACCGCGCTTCGCCTCTCCTCCGAAGGTCTCGTACCAGGTCGGCTCGCCGCCCTCACCGGTCCAGGTGACCGTCTCGAATCCGACCCACCACATCACTGGCGTGCCGCCAAGTTTTTGACAGTGGCGGCAGACACAGGTGTGGGGGAAGACGACCGCACCTCGGGTGGTGAAACGGATGCGGCCGCACAGACAGCCGCCGGTACGTTCCCGAGCTGTTTCGGCTCCCTGGGCGTCGTCGGCGGGGGTGCCGCTCATAAGGTGATCTCCCTGGTCACTGGGGAAGTTGGGCCCGTCAGTGTGCCATCGCTTTCATGATCGTCAGGACGATGTTTGGCAGCTCTGGCGTGGCCCCTGCGTGCGCCGATCGCGGAGGCGTCACGGACGGGGCGACGAAACCGCGGCTCAGGGGCGTCCGAGGGCACGGACGGTCCATCCGGCGTCGCGCCAGGTGTCAGCGTCAGCCGGCGCGTCTGGAGCGTTGACCTGCGAGGAAGGGTCTCGCTCTTCCCCGTCCCGGCCGGTTGCGCCCCGATCGCGGTCGATGGAACCCAAGTAGGCGCTCCCGCAGGAGCGCACCCCGGAATGCCGGAGGCGGACAGCCCGAAAGCCAAGGGCCGTCTGCCGGGCCTTCGTCCGTTTTTGCTCCACCGAACTCGCCAACAGGCCGTCGCGGTCCGGCGATACGGTCCGCGGTCCCTCGGAAACGGGTTTTGTCAGAAGCGTTGACTAATCGTTTCGGACGCTCCTACCTTCTTCGCGTCACACATCGTACGTCATATACGAGGCCCGCTATGGAGGGAGTAGGGGCCCATGTTCGCTATGTCCGCTTGGGATCGTCAAACGCGTTTGAGGCTCAACGGCGCGGCTCCTGCCGCCCGTTGGGCGTCGGCGGACGGTCCGGGCCGGCTGATCGGACAACAGCCGCTCACCGGCTGACGCTGACTGACGATGTGAGGTGCGGCCCGTTCACCGCCAAGCTCCCGGGCCGCGACAGGAGAGTTCCGATGCTCCCTTCGGGGAGCCTACCCAGTTTCGGGAGCGATGGTGCCCCCTCTTTCCCCCGTGCCCTTGTCCAAGACAGGGAGCTCGCCGGCCCGGCAGCGCAGCGGTATGCGCTGGACGATCGTGGGCTTCTCGGCCCTTGGCCTCACGATCGCCTATCTCGACCGCGCCGCGCTGAGCGTGGCCATGCCCTACATGTCGAAGGAGTTCCACATCAGCCCATCGGTTCAGGGCGTGATGCTTTCGGCGTTCTTCTGGACCTACGCGCTGTTCCAGATTCCCTCGGGCCGGCTGCTTGATCGTTTCGGCCCGAGGATCATCTATCCCGTCGCCGTCGGCTGGTGGTCGATCTGGACGGCGCTGACCGCCCTCGCACAGGGCGTGGGATCCGTCATGCTGTTCCGCCTCGGTCTGGGAATCGGTGAGGCGCCGGTTCAGCCGGCGAACATCAAGGTCGTCTCACGGTGGTTCCCGCGTAAGGAACGGGCGTTCGCGTCAAGCCTGTTCGACATGGGCCAGCAGATCGGAACGGCGCTGTCGATACCGGTGGTGACGGCATTGGCCCTCTTCGGTGGCTGGCGCCTGTCCTTTGTCGTGATCGGTGCCGTCGGGCTGCTGTGGGTCGTGGGCTGGGCGGCCGTGTACCGCGACCCCGAGGAGCATCCGCGTGTTTCCGCCGCCGAACTGGCCCACATCCGCTCCGATCAGGGCGCTACGGCCTCGTCGGAGTCGGGCGGTGCCCACGTGCCGTGGCGGGAGTTGCTGAGTGACTCTCAGGTGTGGGCGCTGATGACCGGCTATGTGTTCCGCTCGCTCGCCGGAGCGTTCTTCCTCACCTGGTATCCCAGCTATCTGCTCGACGACCGCGGATTCTCCGAGAAGGACTTCGGCATGGTGGGCTGGGTCCCGGCGCTCATCGCGATCGGCGCCACGGTGCTCGGCGGCATCGTGTCCGACCGGATGCTGGCGTCCGGAGCCTCCGCGAATCTGGCCCGGAAGGTTCCGATCGTCTCCGGGCTCGCCCTGAGCGCGTGCATCGGGTTTGCCCCGTTCGTCGAGAGCAATCTTGTGCTGATGGTCGTACTCACCGTCAGCAGCGCCACGCACTCGTTCGCGGGCGCGGCGATCCTGAGCCTGCCGGCGGAAGTGGCTCCCTCGTCGGAGTCCGTCGGCGCGGTGGCCGGCTTCCAGAACTTCGGCTCCCAGGTGGGCAACCTTCTCAGCCCCATCGCCATCGGGCTGTTCCTGGCTTCCAGCAACGGGTCCTATGTGGGCCCCTTGCTCGGCGCGGCGGCGTGTTCTCTGGCAAGCGCGGCGATCTACCTGTTCTGGGTACGCGTCAAGCCCCTCACGCCGTATCACGTACTCCCCGCGGATCTTACCGAGCACGGTGAAAGGACCACTTCGTGAGCACCTCGTTGAACGCCGGCCGCCTGGTCGAGCAGCTCAGCACGGTCATCGGGATCCCCGTCGTTCCGTATGACGAGGACGGCGAGGTCGACCGGGACCTCACGGTCGCACTGACGGCACGTCTGGTCCGCAACGGAGTGACCGCGTTGACCCCCAACGGCAACACCGGTGAGTTCTACGCGCTCTCCCCGGACGAACGCCGTCACGTTCTGACGAGCGTCCTCTCGGCGCGCGCGAGCGCCACGACGATCGTCGCCGGAGTGGGGTTCGACCTGGGGACGGCCGTGGCCGACGCGCGCTTCGCCCGTGATGCGGGTGCGGACGCGATCATGATCCATCAGCCCGTCCTGCCGTATCTGACGCCGAACGGCTGGGTCGAGTACAACGCGAGGATCGCGGCGTCCGTACCCGATATCGGAGTGTTGCCCTACCTCACCCATCGCGCGGTCACCGGTGCGCACATCACGCGCCTGGCGGAACGGGCGCCGAACGTGGTCGGGTTGAAGTACTCCGTCCCCGATCCGGTCGTGTTCGCCTCGGCGAAGGCGGAGGCGCCGGACCGGCTGCTGTGGATCACCGGCCTGGCGGAATCGTACGCTCCGGCCTACTGGCAGGCAGGGGCACGGGCCTTCACGTCGGGCCTGGTCAACGTCGCTCCGGCCGTGTCCCTGGAACTGCTCGAAGCGCTCCGGCACGGCGACTACGGCGCCGCCACCCGGCTCTGGCAGCAGGTCCGGCACTTCGAAGAGCTGCGAGCCCGCGACGCCTCGGCCAACAATGTGTCGGTGGTGAAGGAGGCCATGCACCAGCTCGGTCTGTGCCGGCGCGACGTCCGTCCGCCCAGCTACCGGTTGTCCGACGCGCTCGCCCGCGAGGTCACCGCGGCCATGGCACAGTGGCGCTCAGCGGTGCCCGAGGCGGCCGGGGAGCGTGCGGCGTGAAGATCGAGTCGCTGCGGACCTTCCTCCAGCGGGTGGGTGACCGGCCCAGAGTGCTGGTCAAGATCAGCACCGAGGACGGGATCGACGGATGGTCGGAGGTGTACAACCACGGCCCCGACCTGGCCTACCCGCCGCTGCTGGACTACCTGTTCGAGCAGATCAAGGGTATGGACGCCCGGTGCCCGAGCCGGGTCAACCAGTTCCTCCTTCAATCCGCCCGCTTCCCTCAGGGGGCGCTGGGCCTCGCCGCCGTCGCCGCCATCGACCACGCGCTGTGGGACATCGCGGCCAAGGCCGTGGGTGTGCCGGTCTACCAGTTGCTCGGCGGTGCGGTACGCGACCGGGTGCGGGTCTACGCCGGTCTGTACTCCGCGCCGGATGTCAGGGAACTGCGGGACACCACCGCGGCGCTGCACGATCGCTTCGGCTTCACGGCGTTCAAGCTCAGTCCCTACCGGACGGACCCGCACCGGACCCGGTTCGGGCTCGTGGTCCGCGAACTGGGCGAGTACTTCGGCGGGGTCCGCGACAGTCACCCCGCGGAGTGGGACTTCGCGTTCGACGCGCACGCGTGCCTGTGGGAACCGCGGCAGGCGGTCGAACTCGGCGCCGCGCTCGCACCCAACCAGCCGCTCTTCCTGGAGGAGCCCATACGGCCCGAGCACATCCCCGCCTGGGGCAGGATCCGCTCCGAGATAGCCGTGCCGCTGGCAACGGGGGAGTGCCTGTACTCCCCGCATGAGTTCCTGGCGCTGCTCGGCGCGGGCGGAGCCGACATCGTGCAGCCGGACATCTGCGTGGTCGGGGGCCTCACCCAGATGGTGAAGATAGCCACCATCGCCGACGCGCACTACGTCCCGGTCGCGCCGCACAACCCGCTCGGTCCGCTCGCGACCGCGGCGAACGTGCACTTCGCGGCCGCGACGACCAACTTCAGCATCCTTGAGTACAAGCCGGACGACGTGCCGTGGTGCCCCGACCCCTATCTCCCGGTCGACGGCCACCTCGCACTGCGCCCGGACCGTCCCGGGTGGGGCATCGAGATCGACGAGGCCGCGCTCACGACCGACGACTGGACCACCTGGAAGCGGAAGGTGCCGGTTCGATCCGACGGCTCGACGGCATGGATGTGAAGCGGGCGACCGCCGCGGTATGAGCGTCGCGGCGGTATGAACGGCGCCGCACAGAGACGGCGCGGTTTGTCCCAGATCGGGACGATCGGGCCGCCGAGCCGCCGGAGTGCGGCGTCGAGCAGGCGGGCGCAGTCGGTCCCCGTGAAGCCCTTGCGCCGGCCTTCGGCGGGACCGCGGTCGAGGTGGATACGGTAGCTCAGCCGGGGCCGGCGGCCGGGCCCGGTGCGGACCGGCGGCGCCATGAGGACGCGTTTGGTACCCGCGGCAGTGACTCGCGATGCTGCTGGAGCGGGTTCAGCCATCAACGCCGGCGGAGGTCTGCGACGGCGATGAGGTGATGACGGTCGCGGGGCGGATCAGCCCGGCGCGTCCGGTGCGGTACGTCGCAAGACGCCGGAGCGCCCGCACGGTGGTTTCCTGTGGGCGCTCCGGCAACGCGGCGAGGTGTCGCCTGCCGCGGCAGCGGCTGATGTCACCTCGGAGTTCCGGCCCCGGCAAAGACCGGCCGGACAGGGCTCAGCTAGTGCACATTATGGATCTCGGCGGGGCAAAGAAGCGGCATTCATCGGATGTTGGGGGGAGATCCGGATGCCACAAATCCCCCACAGCTCCCAATAGCCTGCCGCCACGGCCCATTCACCCGATCGATTATGTCCAGAGGCTTGACGAGTACATGCAATCTCGCCGATTCTGCGGGTCATCCAATGTATCGGCGTGAGGAGACGGTGCATGCCCGGATCACCCTCGTCCAGACGCATATTCCTCGGATCTCTGACGGCAGGAGGGGCACCAGCAGTGCGGGGAGCCCCCACCCCGGCCTCCGCACCAGACCACGCAGGGCTGCCGCCTGTCCGCGAGCTGCCGCCTGTTCGCGACGGAATACACCGCGGTGGCGCCAACGGCTCCGACGTGGAAGTGGACGTCGCGCCAACGGACTGGCGAGGGCAGCCCGTCGCCGGTGACAGCAAGGTGCTCCGCGCCACCCACCGGCACGGAGCGAGCGGTCAGGGCAGCACCGAGGTCAGCGTCTTCACAAGCGCGGTCGCCCTCGCCCCGGCCGGAGAGCCGCGCGCCCTCACCCTCACGGGGACCACCCGCCCCCGACCGCGCCTGTTCGCCCTCTCCTCGGAAAGGCCGAAGCCATGACCCCGATCTCCCGGCGGGCTTTCGTCGTGGGCAGCTCAGGAGCCGTGCTCACAGGCGGCTCCCCTGTGGCCTGGGCAGGTCGTTCGCACCACCGCGACGTGCACGGGGGCCTGCTCGACGACGCCGCGATGGTCTGGAAACGCGTCCCCGACAGCTGGCAGGAAGCGCCCTTCCTGGGCAACGGCCGCATGGCGGCGCACATCTACCGGAAGCCGGGAGAGGGCAACATCCTGCGCATCATGATCAACAACGGTCTGGTGCAGGACCAACGCGGCCAGTGGGAGGCCGCGATCGGATACTCACGGCTGGGCGTCGGCTGTCTCACGCTCACCTTCGCCGGTGCCATCACCGACGTGGACTGGCGGCTCGATCTCGACGACGCCGAGCTGACCGGCACGATCACCACCACGCAGGGCAGCGCAACGTTCAGCTCCCTGATCCTCAACCACCGCGACGTGCTGCTTGCCCGGCTCCAGCCCACCGCGGGCGAGGAATCCGCGGCATGGGGTTTCACCCCACTGCCCGCACGGACGACCCGCACCATCCGGCTCCCGCCCGACTACACCGCCAACCCGGACCCGGCCGTCGCCCCGGGCCTGGTCGAGCAGCCACTGCACGCCGGTGGCGGCTACTCCACCGCCTGGCGCGAGGTCCGCTCCGGTACGCAGCGGCTGCTGGTCGCCTCCATCGCGTACGGCCATCCGCACTCGACGGGCCGCGAGGAGGCGGTCCGCACCGTCGACGAAACCCTCGACGGCTCCCCGGACCGCGACATCGCCCGGCACCGACGCTGGTGGCACAGCTTCCACCGGCGCAGCCTGGTCTCCGTACCCGACAAGAAGGTCCAGCGCTTCTACTGGATCCAGCTCTACAAGCTGGCCTGCGCCACGCGCGCGGGCGGCCCGGTCACCCCGGTCTTCGGCCCCTGGTTCCCCGAGTCGGGCAACGGCTGGACCAACATCTGGTGGAACACCAACGTCCAGGTCACCTATCCGGTGGCCAACGGCTCCAACCACCGCGAGCTGGACGCCATCACGCCCACTTTCGCCCGCTACCACGAGAACCTGGAGACCAACATCTGGCCGGAGCTGCGCGACGGCGAGACGTACGCGCTCTGCCACCCCGGCGACTGGAAACTGCGTTCCGGCCCGCGCTACGTCGGCCGTCCCGGCATCAACCCCAACGACCACACCGGAAACCTCATCTGGGCGCTGCACAACGCCTGGGTGACCTACCGCCACCACATGGACGACGAGGTGCTGCGCCGCGTCATCCACCCGGTGCTCACGAAGGCGGTCAACCACCACGCCCGCTTCCTCACCGAAGGAGCGGGCGGCAGGCTGCACCTGCCCGAGACCCGCTCGCCGGAGTACGCCGACGCCGCCGACTGCACCTACGACCTGTCGCTGCTGAAGTGGGGCTGCGCGACGCTGCTGGCCTCGGCGAAGCGGCTGCGGCTGGACGACCCGCACGTCGCCCGGTGGCGCGACATCCTCGCCCGGCTGGTCCCGTACCACGAGAACGAGAACGGCGTGATGATCGGCGCCGACGTCCCCCTCGCCGAATCCCACCGCCACTTCTCCCATCTTCTGTGGCTGTACCCGCTGCAGGAAAAGCTGGAGCGGCACACCTTCGATCACTGGACATCGATGCAGGTGCGCTGGCACGGCTACAGCTATGCCATCGCCTCGTCCATGGAGACCCTGTTCGGCAACGCGAAGCAGGCGCTGTCCTATCTGCGGTTCTTCCTGGACGGCAACGTCGTCGACGATTGCGCCCTGACGCCGAACACGATGTACCGCGAGGGCTCCAACTTCGCGCTGGAGAGCCCCATCGGCGCAGCCCAGTCGCTGCTCGACATGGTCACCCAGAGCCACGGCGGCGTGGTGCGGGTGTTCCCCGCCGTCTCCTCGGCCTGGCCGGACGTCTCCATCTCCCGGGTCCGTACGCAGGGCGCCTTCCTGGTCGACGCCTCCCGGCGCAACGGGCGAACCGACTGGATCGCCGTGGCGAGCGAGGCGGGCGAACCGCTGGTGCTGCGGCACGGAATCGACGGCGACATCGAGGTCCGCGACAAGGCGAACGGCGCCCGGATCCCGTGCCGCGACCGGGGCGACGGCACCATCGCCGTCGGCGTACGCCGGGGCCGCACGGCAGTGGTGACCCGCCGCGGCGAACGACCGCGCCTCGAACCTCGGAACGTCCCGGCCGACGGCCACGCCCCGCCGTGGGGACTGACCTGACGACACCCGATCCCCCACCGATCGACACAGGAGGACACGTATGAACAACAAGCGCTTAGGACTCGCCTCGGTCTGCACCGCGGCTGCGGCCGTCATGACCCTGCTGGCCGGACAGGCACAGGCCACGGTGATCTGGGACGGCGGCGCCTCCCGGGGCACCGGTGTCTTCGCCCACATCGGCAGCAACTGCGCCGCACCCGGCGGCGTGACCGCGGTGGACGACTCCGAGCGGGGCGAGGTGTGGCGCTACCGCAAGCCGGCCGGCTCCAACCGCTGCGAGAGCCGCGGCATCGCCGTGGGCGGCGACGACTACACGTTCACCAACGGCAGCACCCACTACCTGGGCTGGGCGAGCAAGCTCTCCAGCACAGCCGACAACAACGCGATCTTCCAGTGGAAGTCCTACGGGAACCACCAGCAGAACTGGCCCGTCGTGCTCAAGATGATCGGCGGCAGGCTGACGATGATCCAGCGACAACCGGACAGCACCGTACACACGATCTGGTCCAGGTCCGTCTCCGCCGGCGCCTGGAACCACATCGTCGTCGGCCTCCACCTGTCCGACCAGACCCTCGGCGGCTGGGTCGAGCTCTGGTTCAACGGCGCCAAGCAGACCTTCAGCAACGCGACCCAGCGCTGGAACTGCCGCACCTTCGACAACGAGAACCATCCGAAGTGGGGCGTCTACGGCGCCGGCTCCAGCTCGGTGGACCACTACGTGGACGCTCTGAAGGTCGGAACGTCCTACGGGGACGTCGACTGACGCGGCACCGGGCCCGGAACGTCCGGCACGGCACTTCGCCGCCTCAGCATCGCATGCGGTGCGGCGCTGGTCTGCGGTGCGGCTCTGGTCATTCCGCTCCAGGATCTCCGCGTTTGCGTCAGCGATGGTGGTGAACATCCGCCCATCCCCGTACGCAGGTTGTCCACCGACCGGCGGGCCCACCTCTGTGAGCCCGTCCGACGTCGACCCCAGCCGCCCGCACGCACCCTGCCGGCCCGCGAGCCGGGGCCGTGGAGGGGGCAGGGGGCCGGCGGCTCAGCGGGCGGCGGCCAGGGCCTCGAAAGCGGGGACCAGCTCCGCGGGCGAGGGGAGGGCCGCGATCTCGGCGCGCAGGGCGGCGGCCGCTTTTCTCAGGCCCTCGTCGTTCAGCAGCACGTCCAGCAGGTCGCCGTCCACGGCGTCGGCGGCGGCGGACAGGGCGAAGCCCGACGCCTCGGCAGCGGCGGCGTTCTCGAAGTGGTCGGCGCCCTGCGGCAGGATCAGTTGCGGGGTGCCGACGGCGGCCGCCGTCATCATCGTCCCCGAGCCGCCGTGATGGATGATGGCGTCGGAGGCGTCCAGCAGTTGGGCAAGCGGCACCCACGGCAGCGGCCGTACGTTCGACGGCAGCGTGCCGAGGGGCGTGAGGTCGGCGTCGCCGACAGCGAGCAGGAACTCCGCGTCGACCGCCGCCGCGTGCTCGATCAGCCGGACGATGGACCGTAGACCGTCCAGCTCCGTCAGCACCGTGCCGAGCGTTACCGCGATTCGCCGTCGTTCTCCGCCACGGCCCGCGGCCAACTCGGCGGGGACCACACCGGCACCGTTGAACGGCACGTACCGGACCCGCCAGCCGGTGCCGTCGCCGCCGAGCGAGGCCGGCACCACGTCGAGGACGGTGCGGTCGGCCGGTGCCGTGACCCCGTGGGCCCGGTAGTCGTCGGCCAGCTCGGCAGCCATCAGAGCGGCCAACGCCACCCCGGATGTGACACCGAAGTTGTGCACCACGGCAGGGATGCGCAGCGCCGCCGCGACAAGCGGGGCCCCGGCGTGGAACGAGTCGTGCACGAGGATGTCCGGGCGCCAGCTCTCCGCCAGCCGCAGCAGACCGGGGACAGCGGTCTTGCCGTGCCGGGCGAAACCGCGCACCGCGATCCGCAGCTTCTCCTCCTGCGGCTGCCCGTCGTCCACGTACTGGACGGGGCCGTCCAACACCTGGCGGAAGGCGTCGGTGAGCGTCGATCCGTCACCGACCTCGACGGCGGGAATCCCGGCCGTGCGCAGCAGGTCGACCGGAGGCAGGGCGGCGAACAGGACGTCGTGCCCGGCCGCACGCAGTGCCTGAGCGGTGGGGATCATCGGGAAAAGGTGACCGGCCTGACCAGGCCCGGCGAACAACACTCGCACGGTGGTGTGCTCCTCGCTCAACTCGCGTGCGTACGCCTTCGTATGCGTACTCAGGGGAACGAGAATGCCACGCGGACGAGAAGGGGCACCGCCCGGGCCCCTCTCGCGAGCCACCGACAACACACCGCGCCCGAACAGGCTGTGCGGCTGACGGCCACCGTGCTCCGACCGCCCCGGGCATGCCGCTGCCGCTGCCGCACCGATGAGCGGGCCGGCCGCACCACGCCGTCAGGGGGTGATGGCCGTAGGTCTTCTTCCAGGTCGCGGCCGCGTCCTCCTTGTCGCAGTGGGCGATCACGAGGACGCCCCTTCGAGATCGATGACGACCTGTCCGTCTGCGTCCGGTGCGTCCATCAGTGCAGCTCAGTCGTCGAAGCAGGCGAGTCGGTCGTGACCCTCGCCAAGTGGTGGGGGCGCTCGTCGCCGACCATCACCCTCGACCACTATGCCCACTTCATGCCGGAGGCGGGGAAGAAGGGGCGCAGGGCGATCGATAGCCTTCTGGGGGAGCGGGAGAGGGAGGCCGCTGGCGCAAACTCCCCAGATTCTCCCCAGGCCCCGTCCTGAGCGCCCACTGTTCGGGCTGGTACACGTAAACAGCGAGGTGAGAGGCACTATGTTCACGACCCGACCCACCCTCCAGGGCACCTTCGGCATGGTGTCCTCCACCCACTGGCTCGCCTCGCAGTCCGCGATGGCCGTCCTGGAACGCGACGGCAACGCCTACGACGCCGCCGTCGCCGCCGGATTCGTCCTCCACGTCGTGGAACCGCACCTCAACGGCCCCGCCGGAGAAGTGCCCATCATCCTCGCCCCGGCCGACGGCGAGGTCCGGGTGCTCTGCGGGCAGGGGCCCGCGCCCCGGGGCGCCACCATCGAGCACTACCGCTCCCTCGGACTCGACCTTGTCCCCGGCACCGGGCCGCTCGCCGCCGCCGTGCCCGGCGCCTTCGACGCCTGGATGGTGCTGTTGCGCGACCACGGCACCCTGTCGCTGGCCGAGGTGCTGCGATACGCCATCGGTTACGCCGAGGACGGCCACGCGCCCGTCGAACGCGTCGGCGGGACCGTCGAGACCGTCCGGGAACTCTTCGAGACCGAGTGGACCTCCTCCGCCGAGGTCTACCTGCCCGGCGGCAAGGCGCCCGCACCTGGTGAGCTGTTCCGTAACCCCGCGCTCGCCGCCACCTGGCGCCGGCTGATCACGGAGGCCGAAGCCGCCGGAGCCGGCGACCGTAGCGCCGAGATCGAGGCCGCCCGGGAGATCTGGCGCACCGGCTTCATAGCCGAGGCGCTGCTCGCGCAATCCGCCCGCCCCACCCTGGACACCAGCGGCTCCCGCCACACCGGCACCCTGGCCGCCGCCGATCTGGCCGGCTGGTCCGCCTCGTACGAAGCGCCCGTCACCTACGACTGGAACGGCTGGACCCTCTGCAAGGCGGGCGGCTGGAGCCAGGGCCCCGCCTTCCTCCAGCAGCTCGCCCTGCTGCCCGCCCGCGCCGCCGACCTGCCCCGCTACGGCTCGGCCGACTACGTCCACCTCCTGGTCGAGGGGTGCAAGCTCGCCATGGCCGACCGCGAGGCCTGGTACGGAGACGCCGCCCCCGTACCGCTCGACACCCTGCTGTCCGAGCCGTACAACACCGCCCGCCGCGCGCTGATCGGCGAGCGGGCCTCGTACGCGCTGCGCCCCGGCAGCCCGGACGGGCGCGAGCCCGTGCTCAGCGGCCACGCGCGCGGCGTCGCCGCGGGCGAGCCCGGCTTCGGCACGCCGGGCGCCCCGGCCGCGGGCGCCGGTGAGCCCACCGTCGCCAGGGACGGTGCCACCCGGGGCGACACCTGCCACCTCGACATCGTCGACCGCTGGGGCAACATGGTCGCCGCCACTCCCAGCGGCGGCTGGCTCCAGTCCAACCCGGTCGTCCCCGAACTCGGCTTCCCGCTGGGGACCCGCCTCCAGATGGCCTGGCTCGACCCCGGCCTGCCGAACTCCCTGACCCCGGGGCGCCGCCCCCGCACCACCCTCACCCCGTCCCTCGCCCTGCGCGACGGCACCCCCGTGGTGGCCTTCGGGACGCCGGGCGGCGATCAGCAGGACCAGTGGCAGCTCCACTTCTTCCTCGCGCTCGTCCTGCGCGCCCCGGTCCGCGGCGGACTCGACCTCCAGGGCGCCGTCGACGCCCCCAACTGGCACAACGACAGCTTCCCCGGCTCCTTCTACCCGCGCGGGATGCGCCCGGGCAGCGTCACCGTGGAGGAGCGCATGGACCCCTCCGTCGTCGCGGAACTGCGCCGCCGTGGCCATGACGTCACCGTCGGGGACCCCTGGTCGGAGGGGCGGCTCTGCGCCGTCGCCAGGGACCCGGAGACCGGCGTACTCTCCGCCGCCGCCAACCCGCGCGGCATGCAGGGATACGCCGTGGGACGCTGACCGGCCCCGCGCCCCCGCGCCCGCCCCGGCCGCCGGATGTCAGAGGTCCATGATTGGCTGGACACATGGTCGACGACTCGGTGTACGGAACGGTTCCCCTGCGCGGGACGGCTCACGCCGTCCAGGTCTCCGCCGTGGAAGAGGCGGTACGCAAGGCGGCGGCGGCCGAGATCATGCCGCGCCACCGGCGGCTCGCCGCCCACGAGATCACCGAGAAGAGTGCCCCGCACGACCTCGTGACCGTCGCGGACCGCCGCGCGGAGGAACACCTCACCGCCGCGCTCACCGCGCTGCTCCCCGGCTCCGCGGTGGTCGGCGAGGAGGCCGTCCACGCGGACCCGGCCCGGTACGAGGCGCTGCGCGGCGACGCCCCCGTGTGGATCGTGGACCCGGTGGACGGCACCCGCCAGTTCATCCGCGGCGAGGACGGCTTCTGCACCCTCGTCGCCCTCGCCCAGGGCGGCGAGCTGGTCGCGTCGTGGACGTACGCGCCGGCGCTGGACGAAATGGCGATCGCCGTACGCGGCCGGGGCGCAGTCCTCGACGGTGTGCCCCTGCGCCCGGGGCCGCCCGGGGCGGGCGCGCCGCTGCGGGTCGCGACGTCCCACCCGGACTACACCACGCCCGAGCAGAAGCGCGCCCTGCTGGGGCTGGGCGTGGCGGGGATCGAGGCCCGGCCGTGCGGCGCGGCGGGGCTGGAGTACCTGGCCGTGGCGCGTGGCGCGCTCGACGCGGTGGCCTTCGGCTGGGAGCTGGCGTGGGACCACGCGGCGGGCCTGCTGCTGGTGACGGAGGCGGGCGGCGCGCACGCGACGCTGACCGGCGAGCCGTACCGCATCACGGGCGGCAACGCGCTCCCGTTCACCGCCGCCCGGGACCGGGAGACGGTGGAGCGGATACGGGAGCGGCTGCGCGCCGGGGTCTGAGCGTCGCGCGGGGCGGGTCAGGTGAGCAGGCGCAGCAGGTGCGCGCAGGCCGCCGACTCGCTCGTGTGCCGGGCGATGGTCTCGCTGGTTCCGCGTTCGTACGCGCCGGTCTCCCACGCGCCGTCGGCGGTCCTCCGTACGAAGAGGAAGTCGACGGGGGTGGGGGCCGGTTCATGGACCCCCTCGATACGGTAGTAGCCGTCGGGTACCCCGGCCGCGCTCAGCGCGGCACGCAGCGCGTGGCGGTCCATGGCGGCGTCGTCACCCGCTCGCGGAGACCAGATAGCCGTGATCCAGCAGCCACTTCACATTGAGCCGCAGGCCCTCGCCCGGGTCGAGGAAGACCGGATCGAGCTTGATCTGCTGTCCCCGGCCCGGCTGTTCGAACCACGGGGCGATGGAGCCCTGCCATACGGAGAACGGCTTGACGACCCGGTAGACGCGGTAGTCGCACGGCACGGCCGGCTCCCGCGTGCTGAGGTTCTGCGGGGGCAGCGCGCGCCGTGCGTACGCGTCACCGGCCGGGGCCAGGTAGCCGCCGTACTCGGAGCCGAAACGGTCCAGCTTCTCGCCGGTGCGCAGCTCGGTGGCCTTCTTGTCGAGCTCGCCGTTCACCTCGGCGAACCCGTCGTTGGGCGGGTACTTCCAGCTTCCCGAATCCGCCGGGCCCTCCCAGTACTTCTTCAGGAAGGCCGAGGGCGACAGCCTCCCGGTGCGGTGGTACCCCTTCAGCAGCGGGCCGACCGGCTTCTGCCAGGTACGCGGCAGATACTCGGGCCCGAGGCGGGCGTCGCCGCCGAACTCCCCGGTGCACGGCTCGGGCGGGGCCGGCGCGCCGACCGGGCCCGGGGCGATGTCCGTGACGGGCAGCGGGGAGGCCGTCGTGACGGGGAGCGGGGAGGCGGCCGGGGGCGTCCGCTCCGCGTCGTGCAGGGGGGTCGCGTTCGCGGCGGGCGCCATGACCAGCGTGGCGGCCACGCCGAGCCCGGCGAGCGCGGTGCGCATGCGGTTCACTCAGGGGATCCCTTCAGGTCCGATGCCGGCGGGATCCTGTCTCCCACCGGGCATCGTGACGAAGGGTAGTTGATCCGGTGCGTGCGGTGAGCGCGTACGGGAGATGTCCTCACGCCTCCCGTACGGCTGCCAGGACGGCCACCGTCTCGCGCACCAGCTCCGCGGCCGGCGCCACCGCCTCCGGGCCGGCGCCGGCAGGGCCCGCTCGATCCGGTCGGCGAAGCCCCCGCCCGGGTCACCTTGCGGGCCCCGGCGACCGAGAACTCCGCTGTCCCGGACGGCCCCGGTGAGCGCGGTGAGCAGCGGCTCGGGACAGCTCGGCGCCGCCGTGCGCAGCGCGGTCAACTCGCCGTGCGGGTCGGCCAGTACACGGCGGCGCGCCACCTCCCCGGCGCCAGCCCGGGCGCCCCCGTCGACCCAGGGTCCCCAGCCGCCGGGGCCCGCGACCTCGACCCGGGAGCCGGTCACCTCGGCGGCCAGGGCCGCGAGCGCCGGTCCGTTCGCCCTGCCGTCCATCTGCGCGGACCGTACCCGCCGTCGGGCTGTCGGTGCCCGGGAATATCCTGGGTTTCCTTGTCACCGGCTGATGAAGGAGTCCGAGGTGACGTCGATGCTCGATGCCGTCGTCGTGGGGGCGGGACCCAACGGCCTGACCGCCGCCGTCGAGCTGGCCAGGCGGGGGTTCTCCGTGGCCGTGTTCGAGGCCAAGGAGACGGTGGGCGGCGGGGCCAGGACGGAAGAGCTGACCCTCCCCGGATTCCGCCACGACCCCTGTTCCGCCGTACACCCGCTGGGGATCGGTTCGCCCGTCTTCAAGACCATGCCGCTCGACCGGTACGGCCTCCACTGGCTGCACCCCGCCCTGCCCATGGCGCACCCCTTCGACGACGGGACGGCCGCCGTGCTGTCCCGCTCCGTCTCCGAGACGGCCGCCTCGTTCGGCCCGCGCGACGCCGGCGCGTACCGCCGGCTCGTCGCGCCCTACCTCGGCAAGTGGGACACCCTGACACGGGACTTCATGTCCCTGCCGCTGACCGCGCTGCCCCGGGACCCCGTCACACTCGCCCGCTTCGGCCTCGCCGGACTGCCCCCGTCGACCTGGCTGATGCGCCGCTTCCGCGACGAGCGCGCCAAGGCCCTGTTCGCCGGGCTCGTCGCCCATGTGATCGCCCCGCTCGACGGCCTCGCGACCGGCGCCGTCGGTCTGATCTTCGCCCTCGCCGCGCACGCCGGCGGCTGGCCCGTGGCGCGTGGCGGCTCCCAGTCGATCTCCGACGCGCTCGCCGCGTACCTCCGCGACCTGGGGGGCACGATCCACACCGGGTACGAGGTCAAGCGGCTGGACGACCTGCCGCCCGCCCGCGCGTACGTCTTCGACACCTCCCCGACCGCGCTCGCCAGGATCGCCGGTCTCGGCAGGGCCTACGACACCTACCGGTACGGCGCCAGCACCTTCAAGATCGACTACGCGCTGGACGGGCCCGTCCCGTGGACCGCCGAGGAGCCGCGCCGCGCCGGCACCGTCCAGATCGGCCCCACCAGCGGGGAGATCGGGCTCGCCCTGCGCCAGGCCTCCGGCGGACAGGCGCCCGGCACACCGTTCCTGATCACCGCCCAGCCCAGCCTGGCCGACCCCTCGCGCGCGCCCGAGGGCAAGCAGGTCTTCTGGGCGTACGGCCATGTACCCAACGGCTGGGACGGCGACCTCACGGACGCCGTCGAGCGGCAGATCGAACGCTTCGCGCCCGGCTTCCGCGACCGCGTCCTGGCCCGCGCCACCGCGGGACCGCCCGAGCTGGCCGCCCGTAACGCCAACTACGTGGGCGGGGACATCGCGTGCGGCGCCGCCTCGGGGCTCCAGCTGATGCTGCGCCCCAAGATCTCCCTCTTCCCGTACGCGACCGCGCACCCCGCGGTCTTCCTCTGCTCCTCCGCGACGCCGCCGGGACCCGGGGTGCACGGCATGTCCGGGCACAACGCGGCGAAGGCCGTCTGGCGGCGGCTGCGGGCGCAGGGCCGAAGCTGAGACCGGCCTCGGCGCCCGGGGCCGGTCAGACCTGGGGGACCTTGAGCCGGTCCCAGCTCGTCCGGCCCGGGACGCCGTCGGCGTCGCCGCCCTCGAACCCCAGCTTGCGCTGCCACGCGGCGTACGAGGCACGGTCGGCCTCGGACCAGTCGGGACCCGGCCCGACCTGATACCTTCCGCACCCCTCCGCCACCAGCCGCCTGCCCATCGCCGTGACGACCGCGCTGCGCCGCCCGGCCGCGAAGAACGCCGCTCCGGGGAACGGCTCGTACGCCGTCGGGGGCTTGGCCGGGGGTTTGGCCGGAGGCTTCGACGGGCTCTCGGGCTTGCCGCCGAGCCGGCTCCCGATCCGGGCGCGCATCGCGTCCATGGTGAAGCCGCGCGGATCGATCTTCCCTGGCTGCCACTCCTTGTGGCCGATCACCGAACGCTGACTCCAGCCGTGCGCACGGCAGATCGCCGCCGCGGCCTTCTCGATCGCTTCGAGCTGGGCGGCCGGCCACGGGTCCTCGCCATTGCCCAGGTTGACGCATTCGAAGCCGTAGAAATGGCGGTTGCCGTCGGTGTTGGCCTCGTTGTCGGCGGGCAGCGCCGTCTCGTTGATCACCGCGCGCAGCACGTCGTCGTCGCCGAGACCGGCGTGGTTGGCCCGGCCGTTGCCGACGAGATGGACCGAGCCGTCCTTGGCGATCACCCCGTGGCAGAGCGGCCCCGGGAGTGCGGAGTGGCCGTTGTAGCAGAGCTCGACGGAGCTCTCGGTGCCGGCGGTGACGGTGTGATGGATCATCACTCCGTGCATCGGCCCCCCAGGACCCCTTGTGGTTGCGGTTGTGGGTGCGCCAGCTCCGGTGTTCGACGACGCTCAGCCCCTCGTCACGGAGGGCTTTGAGCAGTCTGGCGGCGGTCAGGGGCGTGGCCATGGCGGTGCTCCTTCAGGGGTGTTCGGATGTGCTGTTCCCGCGTTCCTGCTGTTCCCGTTGTAGTTGCTGTGTCCGCTGTCTCCGCTGTCTCCGCTGTGTCCGTTGTGTCTGTTGTTTCCGTTGTTCCTGTGGTTGCCGCTCGGCTGTCCGTGCGGGATCAGCCCTCGGACCGGTCCGAGGTGTCCTGACCCGATTCCGGCTCCGGGGCCTCCGCCGGGGGCTGACCGGCCGCCCGCGCCGTGGCCCGTTCCGCGGCCACGGTCTCCTCCTCCGCCGCGCGCTCCGCGGCCAGGGCCGCCTCGCTCGCCGCCGGGACCGGCGCGGCCAGCGGGCCGAACGCCAGCCGCAGATCGGTCACCGCGCTCTCGCTCAGCACCCAGGCCAGCGGCGCGTAGTGCGTCGCGATCCCGTGCGGGGAGCGCAGCAGCGGCCGTCGGGCCGCGTCCGTCGGCCACTCGACGTCGCCGGTGGCCGTACGCGCGGGAACGGTCCAGAAGTCACCGGAGCGGTAGGTCCGCCCCGGTTCGAAGTAGACGTGGACGCCGTCCTCCAGCGGTACCCAGCCGCCCTCCTCGATCCGCAGCGCGCCGCCGCGCGTCCCCCCGGCGCCCTGCTTCGTCCGGTCGGCCCCGCCCGTACCGCCGCTCCCGGTGTGGCGCGTGCCGGGCCGGTGGTCCCAGCGCCGCAGGAACGGGTGGAGTTCGGGGCGCCGTCCGACATGGCGTTCCGGCTCGCCGGAGAGCCGTACGCGCCGGCCCGGCAGGTCGACCTCCTCCACCCGCAGCAGTGGCAGCGGCTCGCCCCGGCCGAGGGCGCCGCTGTCGGTGAACTCGACCAGGTCACCGACGTTCAGGTCGAGTTTGTCGTCACTGCCGAGGGACGCCAACTCCACCCACGTACCGTCGAGTTCGTCGACGGCGAAGGTCACGGAGCCGTTCTCCCGCGACCACTTGAACGTCGCCTCCTTCGCCGTGCCGCCCTCGTGGATCTCCACGCGGTACATCTGGTTCTCCGGGCCCCGGTACCGGGCGTCCGGCCGTACCAGGCACGGCTCGTCGTCCGCGTGCTCCGGCCGCCGGCTGCGTGCCGCCATCCGGGCCGTCGGCGTCTGCGCCGCCGCCCACCGGGCGAACGCCTCCCGCACCTGATCCTGGTTCCGGGGCGATCCTTCGGCCGTGTCCAGCTCCAGTGTGGCGCCGGGCAGCGGCAGCACCTGCCAGACGACCTTGAGCCGGGCCGCCGTGTCCGGCAGCGCGGAGCCCAGCGCCACCTCGCGCAGCAGCGGGTCCTCGGCGGCGGTGACCGAGCGCTCCCACACCTTCAGATAGGCCAGATAGGGGAATTGGGCGGGCAGCCGGTCGCCGGGACGCTCCGGGTCGCGGTACGCGTCCGGCTGGTCCCAGTACGTCCAGCCGGCCGGCGGCCCGGGCGCGGCGGGCGTCCGACCCCCGTCGCCGTCCGTGCCGCCGTCGCCGTCCTCGGCGGCGGGCTGTCCGGGCTCGTCGTCCGTGACCGGGACGCCGGGCTCGGGACGGGTCGCGTCCAGCAGGATGCCGTCCACGTAGTAGCGGCCGCCTCCGATGGTCAGATCGTCCAGCTCCCGGTTGCCCGGTACGAAGTCCACCGCGAAGCCGGTGGCGTCGCGCGGACCGCCGTGCTGTCCGATCAGATCGGCGGCGACGGTACGGGCGTGGGCGAGCTGGATCGCGGCCTGTTCGTTGGCGTCCGCGTCGAGCTGGACACGGCCCTGCTGCGCGAGCACGGCCGAGTAGTGCCGCTCGGGCCGGAAGGTGTCGCGGGAGATGTCTGCGTGCATGGGAAGAGGTCCCCTTCGGACGTTCGGTACGGCATGGGGCGATGGGCGGGCCGGTGCGGCGACGGGCGGGGTGGCGGAGGGACGGACGGTCAGGTGACGCGGATGATCCCGGCGTCCGTACCCGCCGGGGTGTACTCGGCGAGCCGGGCCCGCAGGCTGTCCAGGCGCTGCGGCTGGTACAGGTCGTGGAACGCGCCCATCTCGGAGCCGTCCTCCGCGCCCCGCCCGATCTCTTCGGCGCACCCGTCCGCGAGCTGCCCGTACGCGGGCGTCCCGTACCGCTCGCTGGTGAACAGCGGCCGTACGAGCGGAGCGTTCTCCCGGCCCACCAGGTCCGGCTGGCAGCGATGGCGGCGCGGGGTGCGTGATCCCGGCGGTACGTACGAGAACCGCAGGCAGCCGATGCCCCGCCGGGCCACCCGGACCACCCCCGTGACGATGCTGTTCGCCATGATCTCCACCGCGTGGGTGTGGATCTCGCCGATCACCGTGGTGCGGTGCGCGTGCAGGACGGCGTGGGCGTGGCGACAGTCCGGCGCGGACAGGGCGGCCCGGTCGTGGCCGGTGGCGTCGAGGACGCTGTCGCGGATGTGGAGGTCGAGCGGGTCGTGCCGTACCTCGTCACCGATCACCTCGATGGTCCCCAGGACGCTCCGCTCGATCTCCACACACGCGGTGGTGCGGTCCAGCACCAGGCTCGGTTCCTCGGGGGAGTGCGGCTCGCAGCGCGGCTCCAGCGACCAGCCGGGTACGAGGGTGCAGTGCCGCAGAACGAGCGCGCCGAGGGGCCCGGAGACATGGAGGCCGCGTCCGGTGATCAGCAGGCCGTCCAGCACGATCCGCGGGGGCGCGGGCCGTCCCGGGCCGCCGTCCGGGCGGTCGCCGCCGGCATCGTCGTCCGAACAGGCCTCCGAAGCCCGGATGTTGAGCGCGTCGGGCCGGTTGCTGTACCAGTCGAGCAGCCGGATCACCGGCCGCGCGCCCTCCGCCGCCCGTACCTCCAGACGGTCGCCGGGATCCAGCTCGAAGTCCAACTGCTCCTGGTACGCGCCGCTGTGCGTGATCTCGATGACGCCGTCGGGGCCGCAGCGCCCGCCGCGCCGGTCGTCGCGCCACGCGCCGTAGGCGTCCATGATCCGCTGGTAGGCGCGGCCGGGCCCGACCTGGTAGACCGTCGCCGTGGCCGGCGTCTCGCGCTCGCGCGGGTACTCGCCGCCGCCCGTGTCGTCGGAGAACGCGGTGTGATAGCTGACCCAGACGCCCTGGCGCGGCGCCGAACGCGCCCCGAACGCGATCCGTCCGAGCACCGGGTCGACGGCCACCTGCCCGCGCGCGGGTCGGTAGCGCCAGTCCGTCAGGTCCGCCACGACGAGGTCCGACAGCGGCACCGGCTCCCGCCCGCCGTCGCGCCGGATCGTGAAGCTCTTCCCGGGCCCGTAGTAGTCCACGAGCCGGTCCGCGAGCTGCCTGCGGCGGATGTACGCGGGCACATGGTCGATCGTCGCGACATGGGCGGGCGACGGCTCGGGCACCGGTTCGGTGACCAGCGGGGTGTCGTTGCCGAGAATCGAGAACGTGTAGAGGTTACGGGCCCGGTCGACGCAGTACGCGGGCGAACCGGTCACCGGATGCGGCTTCAGCCGCCATACGAACAGTCCCACCCCGGCAGGGGAGTTGCCGCCCGGCCGGCGCGCCGAAACGGCCCGCCGTACCTCCGCCGTCCGCGCCACCGCGCCGAACGGGCCGCCCGCCAGATCCAGCGCCGCGCCGTCCCGCACGTCCGCGAGCCGGCCGCGCTCCAGACGGCGCGCCCGGGTGGCGTCGGTCGCCGATCCGTACAGCCTGACCGGCTGGTGGTGGGCGACGAGCCGGGAGAGCTCCACGGCCCGCGACGGCCAGCCGGCCACCCCTTCGGCCAGCTCCTCCAGGAGGGCGAGGGTGCCCTTGCGCCGCCTGTTGGCGACCGTCGCGGCGACATCGCGGCGCGGCGCCAGCGCCTCCGCGAGCCGCGCGCGCGTGTCCGTCTCGCCGTCCGCGCCGAGCCCTCGCGCCTGGACGCGCTCGTAACCCGGCAGCGGGGTGTGACCGACCAGATCGCCGAGGTACGGCAGCACCCACGGCGCCGCCGTCTCCACGAACCAGTCCTCGTACCCCTGCTCCACCCCGTCCCGTACCCGGTCCACCTGTTCGGCGATCACCGCGAGCAGGGCGCGCAGCGGCTCACCGTCCTCGGCGTCGCGCAGCCGGTGCCACTGCGGAAGCAGCTCCGCGAGCCCGTCCGGTTCCCTGCTCATGCGGTGACCTCCGTCAGAATCAGTGTGTCCGCGATCTCCGGCGTCAGCACGGCGAGTTGCGCCGGCCTGATGCCACGGAAGACCACCACCACCCGGCCCCGCTCCAGCCGTCGGGTATCGGTGATGTCCGGGTTCAGGCGCAGCAGTTCGGCCAGCGGTATGCCGTACCGCGCGGCGATCCGGGTGAGTGTCTCGCCGTCCGCCGCCGTGACCCGGTGGGTGTCCACGTCGTACGTGGCGAGCCGGGCCGGGACCGAGGCGCGCGGCCGGGTCAACTCGCCCGCGAGCCCGGCCAGTCCGTCGGCGGTGACCGATGCGGGAACACCGGTGAGGACATCGACGTCGACATACTCCACACCGGGCACCCGATGGGCGGTCGCCAGCACGTCGGAGAGCTGGACGGAACGGCCCAACTCCCGCCGTCCGCTGCCGAACGCGTACAGCAGCGCCTGCCGCAGCCGGGGCTCGACCACGGTCCAGGTGTGGTCGGGCGCCACCTTCACCCGTGCCGCCAGCAGCAACAGCACCAGCTCGCGCACGTCGACCCGGACCGGGAGGCGCGCGTCCCCGTACCGTACGAGCGAGGAGCGCAGCGCGCGCAGCACCTCGGAGTCGTCGGCGATCGCGATGTCGTCCGTGCCCGCGACCGTCATATGCAGCACCCGCCGGCGGCCGTCGAAGATCTCGCGGGCCGCCGCCCGGCCGATGCCCGCCCGTGAACGGGCGAAGTCCTCGTAGTCCTTCAGGGAGACGAGACGGTCGAGCGCGGAGACCGCGAGAGGGATCGTACGACGGGTCAGACCGGGCCCGTCGCCGTCCGCGCCGCCCGTCGCGGCCAGCGGATTGGTCACGGCGGTGACACCCAGCGGCCGGGTGATGGCCTGGGTGACGCGGTGCGCGGGGACATTGGCGGCGCGACCGGTGCCGAAGCGGTAGCGGGCCCGTACGTTCTCGTGCCCGGTGGGCAGCCGCGCACCGAACACCCCGTCGCCGAAGGTCACCGTGGGGCGCCCGTCCGCGTCCGTCCCCGACACGTACACCCTGTCGCGCGGCCCGTGCCCGGCCAGGCTGTCCACCTCGTGCCACAGCAGCCCGTCGACGCGCACCTCCAGGGTCGGGACGGCGCCCAGCGGATTGTCGGCGGGCAGCCAGGTCAGCGGCGACTGCCAGAGGGTGAACGTCTGGTGGATCCGGCTCGCGTCGCCGTTGCCGAGGGGTTCGTCCCGGCTCTCGCCACGCGTCGCCGGGACCACATTGCCCTGTACGCGCACCGTGTCACGCCGGTAGCGGTGGGCCAGATCGGCTGTGAGCGTCAGTACCGTACGGACCCGGTCCCCGGGCAGAGTTGGGTCCAGACGCTGCTCCACGGCGGCGATCACCGCCAGTTCGGTACCCCGCACCCCGGCCGTACCGGGAATGTCGGTGCGCTCCCCGGACACGACAAGATGGCGCCCGGGGGTCAACCCGTCGTAGAGAGCGGCGAGTTCCAGTTCATTGCCGCCCACGTCGGCGCCCAGCGGTTCGTCGGCGAGGACCAGCGGCTCGCCGCCCGTGTGCACGACCGTGTCCCGGATCGTGGAGAGCAGCACGTCGTGAGTGTCGAGCCACGGGTCCGCGAGGGTCAGCTCGGTGCCCCGACCGGTGATGCCGTAGTCGGTGTACACGGCGGTGCGTACGGCGGTGACCCTGGTCGCCACGGAGGCGAGCGCCCGGTCGCCGGGGATCCCGTCGGGGCCCGGCGCACCCTTGCGGGGGCGCTCGATGACGACCCAGCTCCCGACCGTGACGCCGTCCTGCACGGAGTCGAGCGCGAGGACATGACGGCGAGGCTGTTCGGGGACGGTCGCGATGCCGACCTCGACGTTCGCGGGCTCGCTGCCGATCGCGAACCGTACGGTCAACTCGTAACCCTCATGGGCTTCTTGGTGCCGCTCGCCGGGCGCCAGGGACCACTCCTTCGGCTCACCGTTGCGGACGGTGACCCGGACGCGCCCGTCGTCCCCGGGGAGCGAGACAAAGAGGTTCAGCTCGGGGAGGCCGGGCAGCAACTGGACGCTCACGCCGGGCTGTCCGGGCTCGGCGCGGTCGCCGCTGTCCGCTTGGTCGTCGGCGTTCGGCGCGGGGCGGCTGCTCAGGGCGATCCGGCCCGGGCCGAGATCGAAGGTCTTCTCGGCGGGCAGGTTCTCCGAGGTCTGCACGGAGGAGCCGTGCTCCGTGTGCTGGAACTCGGCCCGCACCGGCACCTTGCCCGCCGTGTCCAGGACGACCCGCACGGTGGTCAGCGCCGATCCGGTGAGCGGCCAGTCCGTCTGACGGATGACCCGGCCGCGCTCGTCCTGTACGGGCTGGAGCGGCGCCGTCGCCCCGAAGGGGGCGGCCGTCACCCGCATCGCCTGAAGTTCACGCAGCAGGGGGACGGCGGCCTCCGCGGCGGTGGCCGCCGGGGAAGCGCTCCGCCACGCCGTGTACAGGCCGTCCGCCACCCGGGGATCGAGCGCGGCCAGCAGCCGTGCGCCGAGGTCGGAGCCGGGTGCGAGGAGGTGCCCGGGGCCGGGCGACGGTGCGTGCCGCCCGGACGGCGGCTTCGCGGCGCCGGCGCGCAGCGCGGGGAGTACGGCGCCGAGCGCCCGCAGGGCGGCCCCGGCCGTGGCACCGGCGGTGCCGGGCGGGAAGGGCTGGTGCCCCGGTACGGCCCGGTGCTGGGATACGGCCCGGTCCTGCCGTACGGACTGGTCTTGCCGTACGGCCCGGTCCTGCTGTGCGGACCGGGCCGGGTCCGGGTGCTGGGGATCGGGCTGGTCGGGCTGGGAGGTCTCCAGATCGGCGACCCGTTCGGCCAGTTTGGCCACCATCGCGCCCAACCGCGAGAACCAGGCGGCGACTTCCTCGTGGGCGGCGGCCACGGCCACCGCCTCGGCCAGGCGTTCACGCGGATCCGTGAGCCGCCGTACGAGCTGTCCCGGAGAGGTGATCCCCGCCAGGTCCGCGCGCAGCGGGGCCAGTACCTGGTCGTCGAAGTCGGAGATGATCATGCTGACGGGGCGCGGGTTGGGGTTGTCCGGGGACGGGTCGCCGTCCTCCGTCTCCCGGTCGTCCTCGGTGATCCACTCAACCAGCTCCGCGACCAGTTCGCCGAGCGACGGCGGCGGGGACTGCGGCAGCCCGATCGCCGTCACCTCGTCCTCGCGGTCGATCCGGACCCGCGCGACCGGCAGCAGCAAGGGCTGCCCGCCCTGCCCCTGGCCCGAGCCCGCCTCCTCTGCCGCCGTACCGAAGACGAACAGCAGCTTGTCGCCGGTCCGTAGCCCGGTGTCGGTCCCCGCGACCTGGATCTCGGACCGCCGGCCCAGGTCGTCAGGTGTGAGCAGGGCCGGCCGGCGACGGCGTACCGCCAGCTCGTTCCAGGCGGCGCGCGCGGTGAGGTCCGCACTGGTCTCGAACGCCTGCGACTCCTCGTCGGCGCTGGCGGGCACACTGTTGGCGCGCGCCCCGCGGGGGATCAGCACCGGAAGGTCCTCGGCGCGCGGATCGCGGTCCAGTGTGTACGCGAGGTGGGTGTCGGCGGCGATCCCCGGCCGGGGCCGGTGCCCGACCAGCCGCCCGAGCAGTGCCAGCGAACGGTGTTCGTCCGCCGTGCGCAGATACCCCTCGTCGGCCACGCGCTCGCTGTGGAACGTCAGCAGGTCACCGACGACCGCCGAGGCGTCCAGCAGCCCGATCGCCGGGTCGTCCGGCGTGCGGACGGTCAGCCCGCGCAGCGCCGGGTAGGCCGGGGAGGCGAGCCGGTCGAGCATGGCGGCGAGAAACGAATCGTATGTGCCGACACGGTAGTCGAGCGCGGTGCGGCCCGGCGGGTTGTACAGCGCCTCGGGCGCGTATCGCTCGTCGTGGCCACCACATCCGCAACCACAGTCGCGGCCCGAGCCGGTTCCGGGGACGCCGTTCATCGGGCACCTCCGCCCAGCTCGATCGAGAGCCGGCCGTTCTCGGGCCGGTCGGGGTCGTTGTCGCAACGCGCGATCTCCAGCGGTCCGAGCCGCAGCACGCCGTCCTCCAGTGCGGTGTCATCGTCGGGATCTCCGTGGAACAGCCGGCGCAGCCGGGTCACCCGGACGCTCTCCACGCCCGCCACGCCCGCCGCCACCGCCACCAGCCTGCTCAGCCGGACGGGTTCGCCGAAGGTCAGCGCGTCCGGGTGGAAGAAGCCGAGCCGGCCGCCTTCGGGCAGCCGCCGGCCGCCCAGCAGCCGGTACAGCTCGGCCAGGATCTGCCCGTGCTGATGGCCGGGCCCGGCACACACCGCGAGACCGATGTCCAGCGGTACGGTACGGGCGGGCCCGACCACCAGGTCATGGCCGATCCGGCGGTAGCCCTCCAGCGCGTACGACACGGAGTCGAGCAGTTCGGCGGAGGGCTCACCGGTCCCCAGCGCGTCGACGGCGACATGCGCCTCCCGGACACTCCCGGTCCAGCGGATCTCCGCCGCCGCCCGCTGCACCCCGGGCAGGGCGCTCGCCAGCGCCGCGTAGTCCTCGGCGGTGACCGCGCGCAGCCGTGAGCGCTTCAGATCGAGCGGCGCCAACTGCCGTACCTGATTGATGGGTTCCGGATCCGTACCGCCGACGGCGGGCAGCGGGTTTCGTACCCCGCGCACCCCGTGCACCCCCTGCACCGACGTCAGCTCCTCGACGCCGGATGTCTCCGAGGCGTCCGGGTCGCGGTACACCACCAGGTGGTTGATGGCCTCGGCCCCGACATTGCCGGCCGTGCCGCCGCCGAGCCGGTAGCGCGGCTCCAGCCGGGCACCCGGCCGAGGCCGCGCCCCGTACCGTCCGTCGCCGAACCGCAGCGCGATCCGCCCGTCGTCCTCCAGCTCGCCCACGAAGTGCCGATCCCGTGGCCCGCTGCCGAGCAGATCCCGGCGCGGCGCCCAGCACGCGTCGCCGTCCTTCACCCGTACGGCGGGCAGCGCGGCACGCGGATCCTGGACGAGGGCGGCGGCGGGGCCGTGCAGCACCGGATCGGCCGGGTGGAGCCCGGCCGCGTACTCCGGGCCCCAACTGTGCTCGATCTCCCAGACGATGGCGCCGCCGAGCACCGCGCCCGCGCGGGCCCGCGCGCTCAGTACCTCGATCCGGCGCAGCTTGGCGGCCAGTAGCCGCTCACTGCGGTGCAGCAACTCCCGCAGCGCCCGCACCGGTTGACGGCGCAGCTCGAAGCGTTCCAATACCCGCAGCCCGAACAGCACGGTCAGTTCCCGGACTTCCGGCTCCGCCAGCCCGTCGTGATCGCGGGCGCTGCGCCACAGCTCCACGAGCCGCAGCCGTACGCGGCCGGGAATCGCCGCCAGCCGGTCGGCCTGCCCCGCCGAGACATGGCGGGGCTCGGGGAACGGTACGGACTGGACCACGGGGGAGCGGTGCAGCACCGGCCGGAAGCGCGGCTCCACACCCGGGTAGGTGGTCTGGGCCAGCAGCGCCGCAAGCGCCTCGGCCTGGGCGTACGCGGTGCCCGGGACGACCTTTTCCCGCTTGCGTCCCGCCTGTTCCAGCCCGATGCCGACGCGTTCGGTCGCCGCCTCGCCGACGACGGCGAACAGCTCACGTACCTGGTGGGGGGTGAGCGAACGCCCGCAACGAGTCTGGTCGAGAAGCGCGTTGAGGAGCGCGGCGGGCGCGTTGCCCTGGTCGTGATCGCCGCAGCCGAAACCGGCGGGCGCGCAGGACCCGAGGACGGTCGGCGCGGGCGGCACGACGACCGTCTCACACCTACCGCTCCCGTCCCCGGGGCCGAAGTCCGGCGACCGGCCGTGGTCGACGAGCACCACATTGCCGCGTGCCACGCTCACATCCTCGACCGGCTCGCAGCGCGGCCCGCCGAGGGTGGAGAGGCAGACGGGGAAGGTGAGCGCGTCCCCCGCCGCCCAGACCACCTCCAGCACGGGCTGATCCGCCAGCCGGTCCACGGCGGGGGTGACGGACAGCAGGCGCACGGCCTGCCGGTGTGCCGGGTCGGCGTCACCGGGCGTGCCGGTGCGCGCGCCCCGTACCTCCTCGATCAGCAGCAGATCGCCCGGTGACAGATCCAGCGCGCGCTCCGTACACTCCTCGTCCGTCCACGCGTCCCGCAGGGTGGCGGAGACGGCGCCCGGGGGCAGCGAACACACCTCGCCGCCCCAGGTCCAGAAGCGGATGGTGTTGTGTTCCGGCCGCAGGACCAGGTGCGCCGGGCGCGCCGGCGGGCTCTCGGGGACGACCGGCTCGAAGATCTCCACCGACCCGCGCTCCTCCAGCACGGCCAGCTCCCGGTCGTCCAGGACGGTGCCGGTCTCGGGCCGGTCGCGCGGACCCAGCCGCCGTACGTCGACGGCCGCGAAGCGGAACGTCCCAAGCCCCAGGGACAGTTGACGTACCGTCTCGACGGCCACGAAGGCGCGCGCGTTGACCCCGTCGTGCATCGGATAGTCGATGAGCCGTACGTGCCGCCGTACCGAGACCCGGCGCCTGGCCGTGTCGAGATACGCCTCCGTCGCCACCGCGTCCTGCTGATAGCCGATCAGATCGCCCGTGTGGGCGAGGAGTTCGACCAACGTCATGCCGAGATCGGCGGCGTTGCGCTCGACCCAGCCCGGAGTGGTCAGCGCCAGCCGGTCCAGGATCACCTTGCGGATGGAGTCGTAGTCGCGCGCCGTGTAGTCGATGACCGGCGCGGGACGGTGGTCCGGCGGGCACCCCGGCGCCTCGTCCACACAATCGAAGGGCGTCGGACCGCCGGCCCGGAAGTCGAACCCGGCGGAGAAATACCGCTGGTCGAAGCCGGGGAACGGCTCGGTGCCAGGACGTCCGTACGGGTCCGTGTCGACGAGGGAGAGCCGGTAGCGGGACGTGTCCCCGGTCCGGTCGAGGGTGACGAACAGCCGGTCGTCGAGTTCCGGGTCCTCCTCGCGCTCGACGGAGACGTCCACGGCCTCGATGCCCGTGATCCGCCGGCCGCCGTCGATCCGTACGTTCTCCGGGCACAGCCCGTGCGGAGACTTCCCGAGAAAGGTGACGGTGAGTGTCAGCCCGTCGTCACCGACCTCGACCGCGTCCACCCCGCCGAGCCGCGCGGCCCGCACCCGCGCGCGCCGTCCGTCCTTCCGGCACTCCACCTGGCCTCCGGGCCCGCTCATGCCGGACCACTCCCCTCGAACACCTCGTCGCGCCGGCTCGCGGTGGAACGCACCACGTACCGCAGATACACCCGCACCACGTTCTCCTCGCTGATCACGTCCAGCGCCTCCACCTCGATCAGGTCCCCCAGCCAGCGCTGGAGCGACGCCTGTACGGACAGCTCCACCGCGGAGGCGAGTTCGGGGCTGTTGGGCGTGAAGACCAGATCGAGCAGGCCGCACCCGAAGTCGGGGCGCATCACCCGCTCACCCGGGCTGGTGAAGAGCAACTGCTCGATGAGGTCGCGCACATGGTCGTCGTACGCGGCATGTGCGGTACGTCCCCGGCGGTCGACCCGGAACGGAAAGGCGATGTCGCTCCGTACGGTCCCGTACCTCATCGCGTACACACCCCCCGCTCCGTCAGCGGAGTCACGACCGGCGGCCCCTGCGGCACGAGCGCGGCGCTGAAGCAGAGCGCGGACGTGCTGTCCAGCAGCGCGGCCGAACCGTCGATCCGTACAACATCCCTGCCCTGGCCCGGCGTCCAGCGGACCGTGACACACGGATACGGCACCCGGTCGACGGTGTGACGGCAGCCGGTGACGGTGAACGTGTCGGTCGCCGCGGGCACGGGCAGCCCGTCGAGCCGTACCCCCGACGAGGCACCGGACGCCGGTGCCACCCGGCCGCCGTGCGGACAACTGATCGTGAAACCCGTGCTGATGAGATTCCCGGACACCATATTTCTCCCCGTCGCTGTACTCATCGCTGCTGCGCTCGCCGCTTCCGCTTCCGCCTTCGTCGCGGCCGCGTTCATCGCTTCTTCGGCACGGTCAGCCGGCCCCCGTTGATGCTGACCTCGTCCCCGATCAACTCGATCGTCGCGCCACTGCCGTTGCCGACCGTCACGCCCCGCTCGTCGATCCGGATGTACGCGCCGCCCTTGGCCTCCAGCAGAATTCCGGTGCCGCCGGGCACGTCCGACATCACCAGCTTGTGGTTGCCGGGGGTCTGGATCACCACGGGCTGCGAGCCGGGCAGCTCCGCGCTCGCACGCGGCGGCAGCTCGGAGACGTCCCCATACCAACTCCCGGTCCAGATGGGGAAGCTGGGGTCGCCCTGCTCGAACTCCATCCACACGCCCGACCCGATCTCCGGGACGACGTACTGACCCGACTGACGCCCCGTGAACGGCAGGCAGGGCAGCGCCCAGGTGGACGCCTCGTCCCCGAGCACATCCGGCACCTGCGCCGTGATCCGCCCGATCCGCAGCGGATCCCTGTTGTCGACCACCCGGCCCCGGAACTTGCCGAGGAAGCGGTTGTTCGGTGCCGCCATACGAAGTAGCTCCTGCTTCTGGTCTGGTCCCTGGTGTCCTCTACGGACGGACGGTGGTGCTCCTGGCGATGAGGCCCTCGCGGGAGAGCGTGAAGTTCTGCTGGTACGAGCCGGGCCTGAGGTTGTGGGTGACGGACTTGACGTAGTAGTCGCCGTCGTACGTCACCCCGGCGCCGCGCACCCCCACCAGCTCGCGCGGGCGCAGGATGTAGCCGTGCCGGTTCACATCGAGCGACCCGGACCCGGAGATGGCGTCGGCGGACGTCGCGGCACGCGCCAGCGCCTCCGCCTCGGCCTGCCCCGGGTCCTTCTTGGCGGTGCCGGAGAGCGTCCTGCGCTTGAGCGCGGGCGTGGCGCGGCGGCCGAGAGGCGGGCGGAGCGGAGTGATGTCGGGCTGGGTAAGCAGGGTGACATCGCGGGTCCGCGGATCCTGCACGCGCGCCTGCGGCTCCTCGCGGGCGGTCCCGTCGTACGCGAACGTGAGCTGGTCGACGGTGGAGTTGTTGTCCATATTGACGTTGAGTGCGTGCTGCCGCTGCCCGAGCCGCTGCTCGGGCCCCCAGAACGCGACGGACCGCCCGGGGCGCGGCCCCGGATCGAGATAGAACGTGAAGCCGTTGGCCCTGGCCAGGTCGTTCACGTAACCGAGATCGGTCCCGGTCTGGTAGTCCACCCGCCACTGCTCGCGCGGTGGTTGCTGCACCTGCTCGCGGATGATGCGCGTATCGATGCCGTAATCGGCGTACTTGGCGAGGATCCGCTCGACCCGCTGGGACGGCGCGAGATTGGGATACCGGTCGGTCCGCTCCTCCAGGTCCATCAGCAGGGTGAGATCCTCGCCAGTGACGGTGAGGGTGGTCTGCCCCGGCTGATTGCTGGCCCCGACCTCCTGCCGCACGATCAGCCCGTCGAGCAAGACGGTCGAAACCCCTTTGACGGAGGCGCTGACGATGATCCGCGTACGGGGATCGAAGAACCCCTCGGGCAGCAACCGCCGGTTGATCACCCCGGTCTTGGTCAGATCGAACGCGATCTGGAACCCGCTGCGCTCCCCGGCGGTCGTCGTGATCTGCGCGGAGAGCAACGCCTCGGAAACTTCGGCGGGCACGGGCCGGGTGAGCTTGGGCCCCATGTGCAGGGTCAGATGAACAGGCCCGTTCCCGACCGGCTCGTCAGCCACGGCCACCCCCGGCGAACCCGCCAGGCAGCGGAACGTCGATGCGCCGACCGGGCTCGGCGGTCAACTCCCGTGGATCGAGCACCGGGTTCGCGTCGGCGATCTGCCACCACTGCCCGGGATCGCCGAAGTACCGCTGCCCGAGATGATCGGGCCGCTCACCACTGCTGACGGTATGCGGCGCGGTCGCACTCTCCGCGTCACCGAGGGCCGGCAGCAACCGTCGCTTGGCATACCGCACTTCGGTCCCGTCGGCCTGGACGTGCACCCCGATCTCGACATCGTGGTACCGACTGTCGCGGGGATACGGATGCGATCCGGGGATCGCGTCGAGGGCGCTCTCGTACGGCTCGATCATTCCGGTCTACCTCCCGATCCCGGCGCTGAAGCCAACGCCACCACTCAGCCCGAGACTCCCGAGCTGCCCACCCACAGCGGCGGCGGCGAGCCGCTCCTTCTGCGCGAGATGCGCCAGATACAACTCCGCCCCGCGATGCCCCGCGGGCAGATCGCTGACGGTGAGCACCTTGAGCCCGATGCTGAGGCTCGCCCGAATGGGATTGAGGTTCACGTCGAACGCCGACTCATTGACGGACAACTCGGTGAGCCGGACGGGCATCACCCGCTTGCTGCCCCAGGTGAAGAGGGTGAGCGGCGTCTCGATCGGACTGATCTCAATGGTCCCGTTCTGCGCGAGCCGCGAGGCGGCGCGGAGCTGCGCGGTGGTCGGCTGCACGAGCATTTCGAGCACGGCGAGCTGAGGATGAATCCCGTCGGGCGCGGCCACCTCGAACTGATCGGTGGCATCGATCTCGGCGGTGAACTTCCACGTCTCCTGCGCGGGCCCCTTGAGGCGCAGCGCCTCGTTGCGGTCCCCGCTTCCGCTCCCGCCACCGCCGGAATCTCCACTGCCGCCGGCCGATTGGGGCGAGACGGAGCGTTCGAGGGTGTCGGGGTTGAACTGGAGCACGATGATGCGCTGCGGGGTGCCGCGTTCGGGGTCGACGATGACGATGCCGGAGCGGATGGGTTTGGGTATGTCGGCGTAGCGGGTCACAGTCAACCGTCCTTCAAGCTCTCGATCAGCATCCGGGACCCCTCCCGGACCCGCTCGTCCGGGTCGTTTTCCGCAAGCCTCCGCAGCAGGAATTCACATTCGGCCCAGGAGAGGTAGACGGTCGCCCAGGCCGCGGCATTGCGGATTTCCGGATCGGAGTGCCCGGCGGCTGTCTGAATTTTCTCGAAGATTTCCGCGTCGAAGGCCTCGGACGCGGAGAGTGCCAGGCGGACGAGGTGGCGTGCTACCTCCGGCTTCGGCGTGTCCTCGCTGGGCGTAGTCAGGACATCTTGTCGTGAATAGGGCGTCAGGAGAGCGGAGATTCGGAGGGTGAGCGCCTCGACGGCGTTCCGGTCCACCCCGAACACGATCACGACGGAGACCTGGGTGATGAGGTCCTCGACATAGGTCACCCAGAGTTCGGATGTCACCCCCCAGGTGACGGTCTTCTTGTAGTTCGTGTCGCCGCGTTCCGCATTGGAGTCAACGACCTGCCAGCCGGCGCTGCGTGTGATGGCGTCCACAGCTTCCCACCCGGGCAGCTGCCGCAAGGGTAGATGGATCTCGGTGTAGTCGCTCTCAGACATTGATGCCTCGTTTCAGCCTGCTTTCAAATGCACTGTCTGCCGGAATTCCCACGATTCTGACCAGGTCCCGATAAATCTCCATCAAGAACTCCCCCTTGGCTTGGGGGTCGTTCGGGGAATAGGTGAGACCCTTGGCGTCCGCCCAGAGCTTCAGATTTGCGGCGGTGCGCCGAAGAACCTCTTCCGATGCCCTGCTGGGAGGCTGTAGTGCGGTCTTGTTCTTGATTTCCGACCCTACCTTCTGCCACAGTGCCGGGCCAACTCGCATATCCCCTTGTCCGCCGAGAGTGTAGGCTTTCTGAATCATCCAGCCCGGGACGCCCTTGAACTGCTTCCTCAGTTCATCGATACCGGGAGCGGGATGCCCGTTCTGCTTGACGTTCGGATTCTTCAGAAATCCTTTTCCTATCTTCTCGGTCACGGAGACGCCCGTACTGGTGTCCATGTAGCTGTCGCGTCCGGACTCGCGGCGTGCGGCAAGGAGCCAGGCCGTCTGCCGTCCCGCTGCCTGGCCGCCGACGACTTCGTAGCTGTCCCTGCCGAACTTCGCCACCTTGTCCTTCCGGTCGAAGCGCGCCGCGGCCCCGGACAGCGGAAGCCCTGTCACGAGGTCCGCGATATGCGGCCCGCCCAGCTTCGACGCGCTGACCGCAGCGATGTTCGGGACCATGGTGAACGGGGTGCGCCCCGTCTCGATGAGGCCGATGAGCGTCGCGGTGAACACGGCCTGGTCCAGAGTCTGGGCGTTGGGGACGGTATTGCCCTGCCACAGGTTCCGGTTTCCGGCCAGGGCGTCGAGGACGTGCTGGCCCATGAGAGCCCCGTTCGGCTCGGCCTCTCGCAGCGCCCTGGACTCCTGCCGGTACGACGGCAGATCTTCGCTGCCCTCGCGTTGGAGGGTGGTGCCACCGCCGCCCGCCTCCGTACGCTCCAGTGTCAGTCGGGAGTTGTACTGGGAATCCCCGGCCTCGACCTGGAACGTCTCCGGCTTCCGGTGCTCCGTCGGGCTGTCCATCACATTGCGCAGCATGGGAGCGGCGCCGACGTCCGAGGGGATCACACGGGTGCGTGCGGCAGCGGGACCGCCAGGGGGCGGGCCGATGCGCTGCGACTGGGCGATGACCTGGTTCGACTGCAGGACGTGGGCGACCATGGCGTCGACGGCGTCGGCGAGTTCGATGGTGTCCATCTTCAGCCCGTTGGCGACCGTTTCCTTCGGGTTGAGCAGGGCCTCGATCTGGAAGCGCTCGTTCTCGCCGGCTCTGAGCTCGGTGAGCCGGTACCAGGCGCGCATCGCAGCGAGGGACGCACGCAAGATAGGGCGTCCGATACCTCGGCGCAGCATGCCGTCGACGCGCGGGCGGATGCGGGCCACGATCTTCCGCAGCCGCTCGTCCTTCGACTCCTTGGAGTCCTCGCTCTTCTTATGCTGGTCCTTCTTGTTCTCCTTCTCCGGATCCTTGTCCTTCGGCCTCCGGTCCTCATGCCTGTCGCGCTTCAGCTTCTGGGCACCCTTTGTCTCGTGCTTGGGCTTCGGCTGTCTGGCGTCGTCGTTCTTCTTCGGCCTGCCCGGCTTGTCCCCGTCCTTGTCGGTCTTCGGCTTGCCCAGAGTGTCCTTGCCGCCGTCCTTGTTCGTCGGCTTGTGCGGGTCCTTGCCTTCGTCCTTCGGCTTGGCGGATTTCTTGTCCTGGGTCTTCGGAGCGGCGGAGTCCCCGCCCTTCGTCGGCTCGGGCCTCGGCTTGGCCGGAGGCTCTGCCTTCGGCGTCGGCTTGGCTTCCTCGTTCTTCGCCTTGCCGTTGTTGTCCTTGCCCGTGGTGGGCGTGGGTGTCTTGCCGTCACCCTGCGCCTTTGGCTTCCCAGACGTGCCGCCCCTGCCCTGGCCAGGCTTCGGCGCAGTAGCCGTCTGCGTCTTCGCGTCCATGCCCGGCTTCTTTGCGCTGTCGGTCGGGGGCTTCTTGCTTTCGCCCTTGTCGTCCGGGCTCTCCCTGCCCTTGCCCTTTCCGCCGCCCGGCTTGTCGCCCTTGCCCTTGCCCAGCCTCGCGGCCACGCCCTTCAGGCGCCGGCCCACCTTCGAGACGTACTTGCCGATGCCCGTCAGCAGCGCCTGGTACAGGACCTCCAGGAGGGCGACCACGCCGGCGGCCACTGCCTTGGCGAACAGGAGGCCCGCGCCGCCCAGGCGTACCGCCTTCAGCCAGTCCAGGACCATGCCGAGTGCGCTCAGGATCGCGCTCAGGGCGCCCCAGGCCGTGCGGATCGCGTCGATGACGGCCAGGGCCCAGCCTGCTCCCGGGATCAGTTTGGCGACGACCTTGGTTATGACCAGTTCGCCAATGATCAGGGGGAGTTGGGGGACGACCGCGTTCCACGCCTCCTCCACGATCTCCGACATCTTCATGCCGCCCTTGACCAGCTTGTCCAGGGTGGCCTTCGGGACGCCGATGATTTCCTGGATCTTGTCCTGGAACCACTGCTTGACAGCAGCCGAGACCTCCCGGAACAGGTGGTTCCGCGCGCCGTCCGCCGCTGAACTGCCTGCGCCGCTCAGCCAGCCGCCCGGGTCCATCAGGAAGTCGACCGCGATCATCATCCAGTCGCCCAGGGAGCTGAGAAGCTGGGACGCGAAGTCCAGGACCTGCTTCACCACGCTCATGACCGCGTCCACGACCGCCTGGAGCATCTTCTTCAGGAAGTCGAGGATGCTGCTCAGCATCTTGCCGATCGCGTCCAGCAGGTCGGTGATGATCTGCTTCAGCGCGTTGGCCAACTCCTGGACGAGGGCGATCGCTGCCTGGATCAGGTTGGTGATGAAGGTCCGGATCCGGTTGGCCAGTTCGACGATCGCCCGCACCATCGACTTGGCGAACTCGATCAGATCATTGATCAGGTTCTTGATCGTGTCGACGATGAACGTGCGCGCCGCGTTGATCCAACCCTCGACCGTCTCCTTGAAGTTCTTGATGAAGCCGATGACCGCGTCGCGCGCCTCCCGGATGACGCGGACGATCGCTTCCTTGATCTCGATGACCTTCTGCTTGATCCAGTCGAAGGCCTTGCTGACCCAGTTGCCCGACTCCTTGACGCTGTCGTCGCGCTGCTTCTCCGCGTCCTCCTCGGCCTTGGTGTTCGCGTCCTGGATCTTCTTGTCGCCGCTCTCCTTCTCCCTGCCTACGTCGTCGTCGGTGTCCTTCTCCTTCTTCTCGACGTCCTCACGGACCTGATCCTGCTTGTCGGTCTTCTTTGTACCGAGTGTCTTGAGTTCTTCGTCCTGCTCCTCGCGCCACTCCGTGCGCTCCGTCGTGACCTCGTCCAGGGCCTTGTCGCGCTCGTTCGTCTGGCTCCTGGTGTTGGCCTGGATCTCCTTCTCGACCTGCTGCTTGTGCTTCTCCTGGGAGGTACGGGAATCCTCGTCCTTGGTCTGCCGCCCGTCGGACATGCCCTTCTGACCGTCGGTGAACGCGGCCTGGAACTCATCCCCGCGCTCGTGCTCGGCCACCTCCGACAACGCCTCGGGGGGTACGGAACCGGACGGTGCCCCGAACTTCGGCGCGCCACCCCCGCCGCCCTTCCCGCCCGGGACCGTCGCCGCCATCCGCTCCGGGGGAGCGTCCGGGTAGACCTGGCGCTCACCCAAGTCGCGGGCGGCGTCGTCGCGGCCCGTCGTCAGGGTCTCCTGGCCCTTGGCGTCGACACTCGCCCCCTGCTCGGAGGAGGTCTCGCCCGCCGCCCCCTGCATCTCCACGCCCGGCGCGTTGCCTGCCTGGGCCTGCTTCAGCGCCTCGTCCTTGGTCGGCAGGCCGGCGAACTTCGCCGCCAGCTCCTGAGGGTCGACAACGGGCTCGTCGGCTCCGAAGAAGCCGGTGACCGCATTGACGACCTTGCCGCCGATGAAGCCCAGCGCCATCTTGAACGTGTCCCAGCCGCCCGGCTCCTCGGCCTTCTCCGCCTCGATCTCGCCCTCGGGCTCCTTGGCGCCCGTGACCTCGGCGTCCTCGCCCTCCGGGGTCTCGGACTTCTGAGCGGGGTCCTCGGAGTACTGGGCCGGTGCGTCGGTGCTCGGAGCCCCCTGGAGCGTCTGCGGCGCCCCCGACGGGCGCTGCATCGCGGGTGGCGACGCGGCAAGCGTCTTGTGCTCGTCGTCGACGGTACGGTCCACCGCGCCGTCCACACCCGACATGGCCTCGGCCGCCAGATGCGGCTTCAGCTTCGACGCCGTTGACAGGCCCGCCTCAGGGGTCGCCGCCGACAGGTCTGGCGCCGCGGCCGTGCTTTTCTTCGCCCTGGCCGCCCCTGCCGCCTTGGCACCCTTGCCACCGGCACCGCCGGCGCCCCTGCCCTTCGGCGGCTTGGCCGTGGGCGCCGGGGCGGTGGTGCGCCTCGCCTTCGTCGATGGGGCGGGCGATTCGACCGGCTCTGGAGACGAGGGCGGAGGTGGGGACACGGACGTAGTGGGTGCGGCCGGTGCGGGCTCCGATGTGGGGGTGGGGGAGGGGGCGGTCGTGGGCGCGGCTGATGCCTCGGATGCGGGCGCCGCCGCGCGCGTGGCGGCGGCCGGAGCCGTGTTCCTACGCTCTTGACTCGCCCCGGACTCCGGCGCCGCCGACGTACCGCCGACCGCCACCGGGGACGCCTTCTCCTGCCCGCCCGCCGATTCGGCCCCACCGGGCGCGGCCCCGCCCGCGACCGACGCCGCGCCCGTAGCACCCGTCGTGCCCGTGCCGGACTCCGACGTGCCGCCCGGTGCCTCCGCCACCGTCATCTGGGCGGCGACCGGACCCGCCTTCGGGTCCGCCCCGCTCTTCGGATCCTTCGACGCCGACCCGGGTGCGGGCACCGGTACGGGCGCTGCCGCGAGATCCGGGCCCGGTCCCTCGTCCGCGAGACGGCCCTGGGAATCGTCCCGCTCCGTCGACAGATCCGGCGTGTCCTCCGCGGGCTGCGGCTCGGTCTCGGCTTCCGCCGCCGCGTCCTCGGCGTCCTCCGCGTCCCGCTCCGCGTGCACCTGGTCGGCCTTGGTCGGCGGCGGCGAGGGGAACGTCGGCATAGGCGGTGTGGCGGACGAGGACGGGTCCAGCGTGTCAGCCGTCGGTACGGCGGAGACGTCCAGGTCCTGGGCGGGAAGGAAGTCCTCCGGCCGGAGCTTGACGTCCCAGGCGCTCTTCTCCTCACCGCCGACCTCCACCTCCGACTCGCTGCCCGCCCCGAACGGGTCCTCGTCCGGCGTCTCCTCAGGAGCCTCGATGTCCTGGTTGCGCGCACCGTCCAACGTGGACCGCACGCCCGGCAGTTCGGCGTCCTTCCCGGACGTCGTCGGTGAACCGGTCACCTTCTCCTGGCCGCTTCTGTCCTCCTGTTTCGGCTGCCGGTCAGCCACGGCCGGCTCCACCGCGCCCGTACGGTTCTTGGCGGCCGACTCCTCCTTGCTCGCCGCCGGAGCCGACTCCTGCCCTTGCGCCTCCGCCGATGCCGACTTCGATCCGTCTGTCTTGTCGCCGTCCGCCCCGCCGGACGACGTGGAGGTGCTCGCCGCGCTCCGCGGAGCCGCACCCTCCGAGCCCTCGCCGGACGGCGTGTTCGTGCCGGTCTGGGCGGTGCCTCGCCGGGCGTCCGCGCCCGCCTTCCCCTTCTGCCCAGGAGCAGGAGCAGGAGTGGGAGTGGGAGCAGGGGGCGCTTCCGGCGACGCGCTCGACTCAGGGTCGGGCTCCGGGGACTCCTGCCGCCGCTCCTCCTCGGCCTGCTGATCCGTCCTCTCCTCCGCCTCCGAACGGTGCTCCCGCTCCCTCTCTTCCTCGTACCACCACTCCGCCGCCGGGTCCGGCTCCACGGCCGGCGCGTCCAGCGCGCTCAGCTCCGGCTCGCCCTCGTACGCGACGTCGTCCACCAGATCGAGCAGCCGCTCGTGCTCCGGGGTCAGCAGCCTGGTCTCCAGCCGCTCCAACACCGCGTCCTGCAACTCGTCGGACATCCGGCCCAGTTGCAGACGGGTCCGCTTCGACCGGTCCTGGGGATCGCCGCGCAGCGAACGCACCACAGCGTTCGCCAGCCGGTCCACCAGCGTCGCCGGGTCGATCTGCTCCATCCGGTTCCGGTCCGCGTCCACCGTCGCATAGCGCAGCCATCCCGGAGTGGCCGGAGCCGGCGCGATTTCCGGGGCCGTCTCGGGGCCTCGCTCCTGGTTCCGTACGAGGGCCTGGGCCGTCCCCTCCGCCTCGCGTTCCATTCCGTCCTGCGGCAGGCTCACCGCGCCCAGGTCACGGCCCGCGCGCAGGGTGCCCAGGCCGTCCGGGTTCTGGATCGTGTGCAGCAACTCGTGGGCCAGCAGCCGCTGTCCGTCCACCGTGCCCGGGCGGTAGGCGCCCTCGCCGAAGAAGATGTCCTGACCCACGGCGACCGCGTCCGCGCCCAGCAGGTCCGTGAGGGTGCCCGCGTCGCGGTCGGTGTGGAGGCGTACCCGGCTGAGGTCATGGCCGAGCTGTTCCTCCAACTCCCGCCGCACGCTCGGGTCCAGCGGCTGGCCCGCGCCGCTGACGATGTCCTTGGGCTCGGGCGTACGGGACGCCGCCGCGCGCTCCTTGCGCCTGCGCCGTCTGGCCTCCTGCGCCGCCGTGGACGCCGTGTGCGCGCTCATCGCCCGCCCCCTCGTGGTCCGTCCGGCGAGGTGTACGTCGCCTCACCGCGGCCAGAAAGTCCGGCGTGCACCGCGCGGGCCAGTGCCTCGCCCAGACGGTGCGGCGAGGTGGTCGCGGGGAGGGGCGGCAGGCCGGAGAGGGTGTTCAGGGCACGGCCGCCGTCCGTGGCGAGGGGGATGCCCCGGTCGCGTACGAGCCGGGCCAACTCCGCCTCGAAAGCCGCCGATACGCGGTCGGGGTCCACCCGGTCGAAGCCGTCAAGGACCAGCGCGCCGATGTCCACCCGCAGGGTGCGCGGTGCCTCGTTCAGATCCATCCCTGGACCTCCGAAGGCGTCAAGGAACGGTCCAGCTTGAGATATTCGGTACGCGCCGCCGCCAGCATGTGGCGCATCTGGACGTGGTCGCCCTCCTCCGCCGCGAGGAAGGCGCCCGACAGTGCGATATTGCGGATGGAACCGCCCGCCACGGTCAGTTGGGCCAGCCGCGTGGGATCGATGCCCTTCATCGGGGCCCGCTCGGGCAGTACCCGCTGCCAGATCTCGGCCCGTTCGGACTCGCCGGGGAAGGGGAAGTCGACGACGAAGCGGATCCGGCGCATGAACGCCGTGTCCAGCGCCTGCTTCATGTTGGTCGTGAGGATCGCCAGCCCCCGGTACGCCTCCATCCGCATCAGCAGATAGCTGACCTCCAGGTTGGCGTACCGGTCATGGCTGTCCTTGACCTCGCTGCGCTTGCCGAAGAGTGCGTCCGCCTCGTCGAACAGCAGGAGCGCGCCGCCGCGTTCGGCCGCGTCGAAGACCTTGCGCAGGTTCTTCTCGGTCTCCCCGATGTACTTGCTGACGACCTGGGACAGATCGATGATGAAGAGATCCAGCCCCAGTTCCTTCGCCATCACCTCGGCGGCGAGGGTCTTGCCGGTGCCCGATCCGCCCGCGAAGAGCGCGGTGACGCCGAGGCCACGGCGCAGCGTCGAGGCGAAACCCCACTCCTGGTAGACGGTGGCCCGCTGACGTACATGGGCCACGGTCTCCCGGAGGATTTTCAACTGCCGCTCCGCCAGCACAAGGTCACTCCAGGCCGCCTGGGGCTCGATCCGCCGGCCCAGCTCGTCCATGCCCATCCGGGCTTCTTCCAGACCTGCCTTCCATGCCAGTGCGGTGGCGCCCGCGCCGTTCACGTGCGGAAGGTCCCGTACGACGGCGGCTCCGGCGGACCTGATGAGATGCGGCGGCAGCGAGAACTGCTCCACCAGGTTGCGCAGATCGTCCTCGGAGATGTCCGGTACGCCGTCGAAGGCCGCTGTCCACACACCGAGTTGTTCCTCGGAATCGAGTGCCGGTACGGTGACCCGCTCGCCGCGCTGTCGTTCGCTCGGCCGGGGATCGGTGCTGGAGACGCAGAGCGGTACGGCCGCGCTCTCGACGAACGCGTCCGCTGCGGCAGCCTGTTCACGGTCCAGGCTGTCGCCCGCCTCCACCAGCAGCGCGGCCGGCAGCAGTACGGCCTCGCGCTGCCAGAGCCGGGCCAGCAGGTCGCGTTCGGCCGGGGCGGCGGGCACGTCCTGCGCCGTGAGGGTGTAGAGCCCGAGCCCCGAACGGCGCGCCGCCGTCGCGGCGATGTCGGCGCGCGAGCGCGCGTCGCCGCCGACCAGTTCGACCCGGAGCGGAGCCCGCCCGGTGCTGGAGGCCCAGCCCGCCGCGATCCGGTCCGCCGCCAGACCGTACGAGGCGGGCAGTGTGTCCGGTACGGAGGTACGGCGCAGCAGCCCGTGCAGCCGGGCGTCGAGATAGGGCGAGCCGGCCAGGAAGTGCAGGATGCGTTCGTCGAGCCGGAGCCGGGACGTGGTCAGCCGTGTCTCGTCGGCCAGTTCGATCAACCGCCAGCGGCGCAGCGGAGCCACGGGTGTCAGCGCGCTCCAGTGCGGATCGGTGAGCGCGGCCAGGGCCAGGGAGAAGGTGGGGAACGCCCTGTCCTGGTCGCCGCAGGCCGCGGCGCAGCGGGCGCCCGTGGTGGGGTCCAGCTCCGCCGCCGCGGCGAGGAGCACCACCTCGCGTTCGAAGGCGCTGAGCCCGAAGCAGGAGGCGAGCGCTTCGAGAGGGGAGAGGCGGGGGGAGCGTGCGGGGGAGTGTGGCGGAGCGTGCGGGGGGTCGTCTTCGGAAGCGGTCGGCGCGTTCTCGGGGTGCGCGCGCCGTGCGTGGGCGTCGACGCGGGCGAGGACGGAGCGTACGGCCTCGGTCAGCGCGCTGCCGTCCGCAGCCGTGTCCGTGTGTCCCGCTTCCGTACGTGTGTCGTTGCGCCTGTCTGTGCCCATGTGCTCGCCTGCCCCCGTCTCGTCCACCTCCCTCAGTTCTCCTTGCCGTCGTCGCCCGCGCCCGCTTCGGTGTCGGTGTCAGTGGCGCGCGACGCCGTCCGGCCGCGTCCGCCCGTGGCCGTGGCCTTGCGGGTACGGGAGGCCGACGCCGCCCGTTTGGCCGCAGGGGCCTTGCCCTGGGTTCGCTTCTTCGTGGGCGAGGGCGGCGGGGCCTTTTCGTCGGCGGATTCTGCGGATTCGGCGGACGCGGCGGATTCGGCCGGCCCGGCGGGCCCGGCCGGTGCCCTGAGAGGCACCGCCCGTACCGTCCGCCGCTGTACGGCTTTCGCCGGCACCGGCTTCTCACGGCCCTCGATCAGCACCAGCGACGCCTGATAGGCCACGGACAGCGCGTACGGCGTCTGGTGGAGCATCCCCCAGAGCTTGGACGTCTCATCGATGTCCATCACCGTCGGCGTGAAGCGCACCCGCTGTGCGGACGCGGCGAGGTCGCTCCCGGCCAGATACGGCCGCTCGGCGGCCAGTTCGATCAAGTCCTGCGGCAGGACCGGGATTTCGTGCAGCGTCCGGACCACGCAGCCGATCAGCCGCTGCCCGACCAGTGTGGTCTCGTCCCCGTACGCGCTGATCAGGAAGTGCAGATCCAGCGCCGCCGCCGGGCGGTTGAGCAGGGTGCCGTCCGAGGCGCGGGTCGGCAGGTCGGTGTGGCGCATCGAGGGGTTCGGCGCGACCTGGTAGAGGAAGACGTGGATCGTCGGCTCGGTCGGCGGTTCGGCGGGTGGCTTACGGGTCTCCACCGTGACCGCGATGTCCATCTCGGGAGACAGGTTGTTCCCGATCAGCAGGGCCAGGGCCTGGGTGACCGTCGCGATGGCAAGTGCGTTGCTCATGGGGTCAGTTCCTCCTCTCGCCGCGGGCCAGGTAGTCGTCCAGGTTCAGCACGGGTGCGCGCCGGCCGGCGGGGGCCGGGCGGTCGGCGGCCCGAGCGCCGGGTGGTGGTGCCGCGCTCACCTCCAGCCGGCCAATCTGTACGTGGACGACCCGCTCGGCCGGCCGGGGCGCCCGGCGTCCCACCCCGTGCTGTGCGGCCCCGCGCGCGGTGGTCGTATCGGCGTCGCGGGGCCGGGGCGGTCCGACGGCGGCCCGGAGGGCGCCACTCGCGCCGGGCGCAGGGGCGGCGGGGGCGATGTCCGGCGCCGACCCGGCCCCGGTCTGCGCCGTACGGCGCGCGGAGCGCGAACCGTCGGCCGTGCCGTCGCGTCCTCCCGGTCGAGGAGCCGGAGCCGGGGAGGGCCTGGCCGAGGGCCTGGCCCGCTCCACCTCACGGAAGGGGTCCATGGCCCTCGCCCGTTCCACCGGGTCACCGGGCCGGGCCGCCTCGGTCCGTACGATCGTGTGCCGGTCCGTCCGTACCTCCCGTTCGCGCTCCACCAACTCGGCTGCTCCCCAGCCGGGTTGCGGAGCAGAGGGGACGAGGGAGGCGGGCGCGTCGGGCTCCTGCGCCGCCGTACGCAGCGCCTCGACGCGTTCGTACGGCCCGGGGAGCCGGGGCCGTATCCGGACCACCCTGTCCGTACCGCCCGCGTCGGTGATGCCCCCGCCGCCGTTGCCGGAGCCGTCCGCCGCCACCGGTGTGTACCGGGCGAGCAGCCGGTCGAAGTAGTCAGACATCCGCGCACAGCTCCAGGTAGTAGCGGCGCCGCAGCGGACTGAGCGCCAGGATCTCCGGCTCGCTCCACCCGTAGGCGGTGGCGAGCAGATGCACATCGAGGAGCAAGTCCCTTGCCCAGGTGTCGAGTTCCGCCCACAGATAGGAGGCGATGTCCAGCTCGGCGGGGGTGGCTCCACCGCACTCGGGACAGCTCACGTTCAAGGTCACCTCGGCCGCCGGGTCGGCCTCGGCCGCCGCCTCGGCCAGCCGCCGCCGCACCTCGGCCGGCAGCAGCGCCTCCAGCCGTTCCGGCGGAACGGCCTCCGCGCCCCGTACGGCCGAGACCGTGCAGCGCGCCACCAGCAGTCGGCGCGCCTCCACCGGATCGTCGGCGGCGCCGGCCGCCGCGAGATCGGCGACGGTGGGTGGCCGGAACTCGACGACCCACTCGCCCTCCGTCACGCGCAGTGGCCCGTCCTGGTCCTGCCCCCGGACGCCGAAGACCGTGGCGTCGAGGTCGAACTCCATATCGGCCCCGCAGGCGCCGCACTCGATCCGTACCTGCATGCGCTCGCCGAACAGCGCCCGGCGCAGCGCGAAGAGGTCCGCCTCCCGCTCGCCGACGGGCAGCGAAAGGAGGGTGTCGGTGGCGGCCCCGGGGCGGGCCGCGTGGTGCAGGAGCAGCGACCTTTCCGAGTCGTGCTGTGCCAGCCCGGCTTCCCAGGTGGCGAGCAGCTCGGCGGGGCCCGTCGGCGTCATCCCTCGTTCCTCCGTGTCGGGATCCGTGTCGGGAGAGGGAGGTCGTTAGGCCGGGTGGGTGAAAGAAGGTTCCACGGGCTCCTCCACCTCGTAATCCCGTTCCCAGCCCTCGCATTCGAGCTTGACGCTCTGGATGGCGACGGCGTTCGCGTTCGCGTCCAGCTCGCCGAGCACCTGGTATTCGCTCACCCAGGCCCGGTAGAGCTTGTGTGAGACGGCGACCTGACCGGCCTCGTTGAGAACCTGGATGATGATGTCCTTACGGAAATCACGCAGCGACACCTCGGCGCCGAGTCCGGCCCCGACCTGCCAGACCTTGTTGGCCCAGCGGTCGAACTCCGGGTCGTGGGTGACGCCGCGCTCCAGCGTGACGCCCTCGAATTCGGAGCGGCCGGGTGATTTGCGCGGGGAGCTGGGGTCGCCGCCGTGGCGGTGTTTGACCACCTCGGTGGTGCGCTTCAGCGGACTGATCTTGCTGACGCCCGCGACCGTTCGCCCGTCCCAGAGAACCAGGAACTTGAAATTCTTGTACGGGTCGAAGCGATGGGCGTTGATCTGGAACTCAGCCATCGGTTTCCTTCGGGTTCCTTTTTCCTCGGTCTGGTTTCCTCGGTCCGGTCAGGAAAGGTCGAACTCCCCGGCGACCTGCTGGATCTTCACGATGACGAACTCCGCGGGCTTGACCGGCGCGATGCCGACCACCACGTTGACCACCCCGTTGTCGATGTCGGCCTGGGTGGTGGTGTCCTTGTCGCACTTGACGAAGTACGCCTCGCGCGGCGTGCCGCCCTGGAACGCGCCCTGCCGGAACAGGTCGTTGAGGTACGCGGAGGCCTTCAGCCGGATCTGCTGCCACAACTGCTCGTTGTTGGGCTCGAAGACGACCCACTGGAGACCGCGGTACAGGGACTCCTCGACATGCAGCGCGAGCCGCCGCACCGGCACGTACTTCCACTCGCTGTCGAGCGCGTCGGAGCCCGCCAGCGTCCGGGCGCCCCACACGAGCGGGCCGACCACCGGGAACGTACGCAGGCAGTTCACGCCGAGGGGGCCCAGCAGGCCGTTCTCCCGGTCGGTAAGTTTGACCGTCAGCGAGCGCACCCCGGCCAGCTTCGCCTCGGTGCCGGCCGGCGCCTTCCACACCCCGCGCTCGCTGTCGACCCGGGCGATCACCCCGGCGACCGCACCCGACGGCGGGAACGCGCGCAGCCGCCCGGTGAGCGGATCAGTGAGCTGTACGTGCGGGAAGTACAGCGCCGCGTGATCACCGCGTACGGCGTCGAAGGCGCCGATCCCGGCCCGTGCGGCGTCCACGCTGCCCCAGGCGGAGGGCGAGTCCACGAGCAGGAAGATCCGCCGCTCCTGGCAGAGTTGGCCCGCCGCGGAGACCACCGTGACCATGTCCGCGGTGGACTCGTACGCCGAAAGCTCCGGCAGGACCAGCAGGTTGACGTCGTCGACATCGCGCAGGGCCTGCATGCCGGTCTTGGCCGTCTCGCTGCCGATGAGGTCGCGGGGGCCCGGCGGGTCGCCGTCCTCGCCGCCCTCCAGGGCGAAGGCGGGCGGGTTGACGGAGCCTTCCAGCCCCAGGTCGTTGGCGCACTCCCCGACGAAGCGCACCACGTCGGCGGGGTCGATGGACCCGGCGACGACCTGGATCCGGCGGCCGAACGGCGTGACCTGGACCCCGGCGTACGTGTGCTTCCCCGGCGCGTCCGGCAGCGAGCGCAGCTTGCGCTCCAGCAGCAGCGCCAACTCCACCACATTGGCGGGCTTCTCACCGTCGTGGTGCGGGTCGTGGAGTGTGAACTCGCGCTCCACATCGCCGATCTTCACCTTCAACTCGACGTGCAGATTGGGGAGTTTCGCGGCGAACGGCTTGGAGACGGTGCCGGAGGGGTCCGGCCGGTCCCGGTCCACGGCCTTGACCCGGACGAGGCCGGAGCCGCTGTTGACCACCGTCTCCACGAACCGACCGTGGCCGGGATCCATGGACAGGCCGGTGAAGGACTCGCGTGCCCCGCCGCGCGCGTCGAGGACCTGGAGGTTGAACGTACGGTCCGGGGCGGGGGTGTCGTGGTCGACCGCCACCCGCAGCCGTGAGCCCCAACTCCCCGGCTCCTTGGCGTGCACCTCCAGCACCGGGCAATCGCTCTTGCCCTCCGTGGAGTTGAGCGTGACGCACGCCTCCTTGCCGGTGCCGGCCCTGGCCACGCGCACGATCACCGCGACCGTCCCGCCGTTGCCGAAGAACTGGTGCACGGCGTAGCCGACGGCGCCGCGTGCGCTGAGCCCGCCGAAACGGCGCTCGAAGTCCGCGAAGCTGGTGACCCGTACCGGCTGATGGAGCGGGCCCCGGCGGGTGTGGCCCACGAACGCGGTCACCGAGGTGGTGACCGACGCGATGGTACGGACGCTGCTGGGGAGTTCTTCGATGTAAACGCCGGGGTAGCCCATATGCGTCGGCATTCCCCCTCCATTCCCTTCGCGCACCAAGATATGAGGAGGAAAGGTGAAGGTGTGGCGTCCGTGCGTAGAAGTCGAATACGCATGCGCACGCAATCCCTACGTTCCCCCGTCACACCCCCATGCGATAGCGGTACCGGTCTCGCGTGGTCATTCGTCCGACCGCCGACGGTGGTCATCCGCCCGGTCATCCGCATGATCATGCGTTGTGTCTCTTGATGTATGAGTGCCGCTTGCGAGTCTCGTTTCTTTCTCAAGGAATGGTCAAGAGATCGATTCAGTCATTGGCTGATCCTTTCCCCGGCGGACCGCCGGAATGGTGTAGCGCGTGGTCAGCGGCGCGTGACCGGAAAAATATGGAGGAGGATTCACGGTGGCTTCACAGAAGGGTCTCCGACCGTGGTACGAAACAAGCCGAAAAGAATTTCCTGCGGCGCGCCGCTTTGCCCGGGGATCGTGTCCGTGCGGGCCGCGGCGGGCGCCGGACGCTGATGTCGTTTTTCTGCCAGCCGGGATGCTCCGCATGCCCGATGCTTGACCCATGCACACCGCCACGCACCTCGCGATGCACGCCGACACGGAGCGCTGTGTCCGGGCCGTCAGGTCCAAGGACGCGCGCTTCGACGGCTGGTTCTTCACCGCGGTCCTCACCACCCGCATCTACTGCCGGCCGAGCTGCCCGGTGGTGCCACCGAAGGCCGAGAACATGACCTTCTACCCGAGCGCCGCGGCCTGCCAGCAGGCCGGGTTCCGCGCCTGCAAGCGGTGCAGGCCCGACACCAGCCCCGGCTCCCCGGAGTGGAACGCCCGCGCCGACACCGTCGCCCGCGCCATGCGGCTGATCCAGGACGGCGTCGTCGACCGCGAGGGCGTCCCCGGCCTCGCCACCCGCCTCGGCTACTCCGCCCGCCAGATCGAGCGCCAGCTCCGCGCCGAACTGGGCGCGGGGCCGCTCGCCCTCGCCCGCGCCCAGCGGGCGCAGACCGCACGGCTGCTCATCGAGACGACCGGGCTGCCGATGGCCGAGATCGCCTTCGCCGCCGGGTTCGCCTCGATCCGGGCGTTCAACGACACCGTGCGGGAGGTCTTCGCGCTCCCGCCGGGCGAACTGCGCGCCCGGGCCGCCCGGAGCGCGCGCGGTGCACACGCCCCGCGCCCCGGCGGACAAGCCCGCACGCCCGAGCGGAGCCGTACGTCCCCACAGCCCCCCGCCGCCGAGCTCGGCCGTACGTCCGCGCGGCCCCGTACCACCGCCGAGCAGACCCGCACCCCCGGCGTGATCTGTCTGCGCCTGCCGTTCCGCGCGCCTCTCACCCCGGACAATCTCTTCGGGCATCTCGCCGCGACCGCCGTCCCGGGCGTCGAGGAGTGGCGGGACGGCGCCTACCGCCGCACGCTCTCCCTCCCGTACGGGCACGGCGTCGTCGCCCTCACCCCGCGCCCCGACCACATCGCATGCCGGCTCTCCCTCACGGATCCGCGCGATCTCACGGTCGCCATCAGCGGCTGCCGCCGGATGCTCGACCTCGACGCCGACCCGGTCGCCGTCGACGAGCAACTGTGCGCCGATCCGCTGCTGGCCCCGCTGGTCGACAAGGCACCGGGGCGGCGGGTGCCCCGTACCGTGGACGCCGCCGAGTTCGCCGTACGGGCCGTGCTCGGCCAGCAGGTCTCCACCGCCGCCGCCCGGACGCACGCCGCCCGCCTCGTCCGGGCGTACGGCGAACCGGTCGACGACCCCGAGGGCGGGCTCACCCACCTCTTCCCCTCCCCGGTGGCGCTCGCCGCGCTCGACCCGGAGGGCCTGGCCCTGCCGCGCAGCCGGCGTACGACGCTCACCACCCTGGTCGCTGCGCTCGCCGACGGCAGCCTGCGGCTCGGCCCCGACAGCGACTGGGAGGAGGCACGGGCCCGGCTCACCGCGCTGCCCGGGTTCGGGCCGTGGACGGTCGAAGTGATCGTCATGCGCGCGCTCGGCGACCCGGACGCGTTCCTGCCCACGGACCTCGGGATCCGCCGGGCCGCCGCGGGTCTCGGGCTGCCCTCGACGCCCGCCGCGCTGACGGCGCGCGCCGCCGGCTGGCGGCCGTGGCGTGCGTACGCCGTGCAGTATCTGTGGGCCACCGAGGACCACGCCATCAATCACCTGCCAGCGTAAGGGAGTTGACCTCGTCATGAACGCCACGCGCACCACACGCACGGCTCTCACCGCTTACACCGCTCACACCGCTCACACGGTGATCGACAGTCCGTACGGGCCGCTGACGCTCGTCGCCACCGACGGAGTCCTGAGCGGCCTCTACATGCACGAGCAGCGCCACCGCCCGCCCGAGGAGTCCTTCGGTGTCCGGGACCCCGGGCCGTTCCCGGAGACCGTGCGTCAGCTCACGGCCTACTTCGAGGGTGAACTGACCGTGTTCGACGTGCCGTTGGCGCTGCATGGCACCCCGTTCCAGCGCCGGGTGTGGGAGCAGCTTCTGCGGATCCCGTACGGCGAGACCCGCTCGTACGGCGAACTCGCCGAACACCTCGGCAAGCCGGGCGCCTCACGCGCGGTCGGGCTGGCCAACGGCAAGAACCCGGTGAGCATCATCGTCCCCTGCCACCGGGTCATCGGCTCCACCGGCGGCCTCACCGGATACGGCGGCGGGCTGAGCAGCAAGCAGCGGCTCCTCGCCTTCGAGGGCGCCCCGGCGGCCGGTGGGGGAGTGGTGACCGACGGGCTGTGGTGAGGCGCGGCGCCGGGTGCGCGGCGGCGCGCCGGCCGCTCGTGCGCTGGGCGCCGGCACCCGGCCCGTGGTTCAGGACGTGCCCGCCGGTGTGAACGGGTTCGGTGTCAGCCCCGCCCAGCGGTGCAGGACCGCGCGGCCGGTCTGCCGGGTCACACCGCCGGGCTGGACGGTACCCGCCTCGGCGACGTAGTAGCGCCCGTCGTCCAGCGCGATCAGCCCGTACTGTCCGGCCGCCTCCCAGCCGTACACACCGGACGCCGCGTGGTGCAGCCCGCGCGGCAGCAGGGACAGCAATGTACCGCGCTCCGCGAGGCGTTGGCCGCGTACGGCGGCCCGCACCGGGCGCTTGGAGCCGTCCACGACGAAGAGGGAGTAGTTGGGGAACGCGGTCTTCTTTCCCTTGTACACGGCCATCAGCCAGTTGCCGCTGCGCGCGTCGTACTCCAGATTCTGCACGCCGTACGTGGTGTTGCCGGTGTACGCGAAGTACTTGCCGTCCGGCGCGGGCGGGCCCGAGGTGTGCGGGGCGTCCTCGGTCAGCGGGCGCTCGTACTTCCTCCATGCCCGGACGTCGTACTGGAGCAGGACCTGATGGTCGTTGTCCCGCCGGGCGGTGTTGGAGTAGATCCCGTACGCGACCGTGAGTTTGAGGCCGCCCCTCCCGTCGAACGAGGAGCCGAAGGCGACCCCGTCGATCCCGCTGCAACCGTAGCGGTGGTCCGGGGTGTCGGCGGTGTCGCCGTCGAAGACACCGTCGCCGTTCATGTCGGCGGTGTAGTCCTTCACGACCTCGTCGAGATGGACGGTGGAGACCACACCGGTGGACGCCGCGTCCATGTTCATCCGGTCGATACGGTCCCCGTCGAACACGGCGATGTAGAACGCCTTCGCCGCCTTGTACTCCAGGGAGCCGTACACCCGGCCGTCCGCCGTGTTGAAGTCCAGGTCCCCGAGATGGCCGGTGAAACCCGAGACGGAACCGAGGGGTCTGCCGTTCAGATCCGTCTTCACCAGCAGATTGGTGAAGGAGAAGTACATGACACCCTTGACGCGGTCCACGGCCATGCCCTGGAGATGCCCCGACTCCCAGGCGCCGCCGTCGACCGCCGCGGGCAGCGTGGGCAGGGCCGCCCCGGCGACCGGTGCCGCCGGTTTCCGTACGGTACGGGCCGCCCCCGCCTCCTCGGCATGGGCCGCGCCCCCACCGGCCACGACGGCGGAGCCGACGAGCACCGACGTGAAGAGGGCCGCCGTGAGCCGGCCGCGTGGCTGCCTTCGCATGATGCCTCCGGGGGTCGTGGGACTCCAGTGGGACACCAGGATGGTGCCGCGACGGCGTGCACGGGGGACCAACGCGGAATGAACGCGCGATTCGGCTCGAACGGCCCGTCATATCGGCTGTACGGCCGCCCGGTTCCTGGTCGCGTCCGCGAGCGCGCGCTGAGCGCAGGGTCTCGCGCGGGGTGGGCTGATGGCGGGCGAGGTAGTGCGCCGCGACACACGCCTCGTAGTCGTTCCCGGCCGCCTCCGCCTCCCAGGCCCGCAGGAACAGGGCCCGCGCCTCGTCGGCCCTGCCCTCGGTCTCGGCCCGTACGCCCTGCGCGCAGAGGACCACGACGGGGTTGCGCGGGTCCATCTCCGGGTCGGGGCGGCTGGTCGGCGTCATGTCAGTCCTCCGGGGCGGAGGTGAGGGCGACGGGCATGACCAGGGTGGTGAAGCTGCCCTGGTCCGCCGAGCGCACCACCACCGGTTCGGTCACGCCGGAGATCTCCAGCAGGACGTCGGGGCCGACGCTCGCTTCGAGCGCCGGGGCGAGGACCGCCGGGTCGAAGCCGATCCGCAGCGGCGACTCGCCGATACGGAGGGCGCGCAGGGTGGTGGACCCGTCGTCGGGCCCGGCCGGGCGGGGCGGCTGGTCCGGCCGTACGGACGGCGAGATGTGTACGTCGTCCTCGCCGAGCCGCAGGGCGACCGCCGGCACGCCGTCGCCATCGGCCCCGCCGTACGACCCGGCGCAGGCGGTCACGGCGTCGAGGAGCGCCGTCCGGTCCACGATCAGCCGGTGCCGGGCCTCGGGCAGTGCGCTGAGCAGATCGCGGTAGGCGGGGAACTCGCCGTCCCACAGCTTCAGTTCACGGGAGCCCGAGCCGTCCGTGTCGGATATCCGGGCCTCCTCGGTGTCGATCTCGACGGTCACCGCCGCACACCGCGCGGCCCAGGAGCCCGCCTCGGCCAACGGCCCCGCGTCCAGCAGGACGCGGCGGTCCCGGCCCTCCACCGCGACCACCGGCTTCAGGACCCGGGTCGAGAGGCGGTAGCGGTCGGTGGCCACCAGCCGGACCTCGCTGTCGTCGATCTCGACCAGGACACGGCCGAGGGCCGGATGGTCCGGATCGTCACCGACCGCCGCGGCCACCTGCCGTACGGCACCGGCCAGTTCGGCGCCGCCGAGCCGCACCCGGGTGACCGGCCCTGCCCCGTCATCGGTACCGCTCCCGTCCGCGGCCCAGGGCGCGCCGTCCGCGCCCCGCGCACCGGGCAGGGAGCGCAGCACGGCCGCGATCGTGGCATCGGCCGTCCGTGACCGCTCCCGTACGGTGCCGCGGTGGCGCTCCAGCACCGTACGGGCCGCGTCCGGGTCGCCGTCGAGCACGACCATGACCTCCGCGAGGGGCAGCCCCGCCTCGCGCAGGCTCCGCAGGACGCGGGCCCGCATCTCCTGGTCGAGGCTGTAGGAGCGGTAGCCGGTCGTGGCGTCGACCCGGGCGGGGACCAGGACGCCGCAGTCGTCGTAGAAGCGCAGGGCGCTCGGTGCGAGGCCGACGCGCCGGGCGAAGGCGCTGATGCTCAGCAGCTCCGGCTGGAAGAGGCCGATGGAGACGTCCACGGGGGTGGGGCGCGCGGGGGCCGATCCTGGCGGCGTGGCTCCGGATGGTGTGGTTCCGGACGAGGTGGCTCCGGACGGGGTGGGGTCTGAAGGGGCGGAGTCTGAGGATGGGGCGCCTGTAGTGCTGTCCATGGCGGTGATTGTCGAGGTTCAGGCAACCTGAAAGTCAACTCCGGGCTTCCGCTGCCGCCCGGCCACCGGTTCTCACGGATAGCTCGCCGTCAGCATCGAGGTCGCCAGCTCCACCCGGGAACGCAGCCCCGTACGCTGGAAAAGCCTGGTCAGCCGGCTCGCCACACTGCCCTCGCTGACCCCGAGCGCCGCCGCGAGCTGGCGGTTGGACAGCCCCTCCGCGACCAGCGTCGCCAGCAGCCGTTCGTTCTCCTCGGTCACGGTCCGCCGGTCCGGCACCGACAGCCCCGCGTCGCGCAGCGCCGTCCGGGTCCGGTAACGCCACAGCAGCGCGTCCACCTCCCCGAACAGGTCGTACGCCTCCCGGAGCCGCGCCTCGCGGAGGCGTATCTCGCTCCCCGGCCCCGTGCCCGCCGCCGTGCTTCCGGCGGCGCTCACCGGCGACGCGACGGCCAGCAGCGTACGGGCCGTCTCGAAGGGACGGCCGGAGGCCCGGGTCAGGGCCAGGGCCTCGCGTACGCACACGTCGGGGGCGGGCAGCGGCGAACCCAGCCCGGGGCAGTGCCGAAGGACCAGCACGCAGGTCAGCAGCGAGAGCAGCCGGGCGCTGTCACCGCCCACGGCGGCGGCCGTACGGTCCAGCCGGCTGAGACAGGCCGCCGCGCGGTCCTGGTGGCCCCGCTCGGCCTCAAGGACCGCGAGAGCCGCCCACAGGGGCTCGGTGCCGAAGACATAACCGTGTTCCGACGCCTGGGCCAGCCCCCGGCGCAGTGCCTTCTCGGCGCGTGAGTCCTCGCCCATCAGCCGGTGCACGGCGGCCTGTTCGGCGTCGAGCAGATACGTCATGGAGTTGGTGACGGACCGCGCGGTGTCCAGCACCGTCCGGGCGCGCGACGGCCAGCCACGGGCCAGTAGCATGGTCGAGGTCCGGGCGCGGGCCAGGACACTGGCGGGCATCCGGGCGGTCGCCGGGCTGTTGGCCATCAGCGAACGCGCGCCCGCCATCGCGTCGTCCCAGGACCCGCTCAGGTAGTTCATCAATACGGCGTGCCTGACGGGAAGTCGGTCCGCCGTCACGCCGCGCCGGGTGAGAAGTGAGCGGGTCTCGGTCAGTTCACCCATGCCGAGCAGGAAGTCGCACTGGAGAACGGTCAGTTCGAGCATCAGATGCGGTGCGGACGGCGCCTGCGCGAAGTGGTGCAGCGTACGGCGGAAAGGGGCGGCGTCCCCGGTCATCAGCCGCGCCGCCGTCTCGCACATCGTGACGAAGAGCCGGGCCACCGGATGCGGGTGAGTGTGGGCACGCGACCGCGCGATCAGCTCCAGGGCCTCGGACCAGAGGCCCAGCAGACAGAGGGCGACCACCCCCAGGACCTCCGGCTCGCGGTCGGCTCCCGCGCCGACGGCCCGGGCCCGGTGGAGGGTGGCGGGACCGCGTAGCGCGGTCAGGTCGCCGGAGGAGGCCAGCGCCGCCAGTTCGACCACCGCCAGCTCCAGCCGGGTCCCCGGTTCCATCTCGCGGGCGTGGCGCTCCAGCAGGGCCGCCGCGGCCTCCGCCGCGCCGGGCCCGTTCCCGGTGGAGTCGGCGGTGGCCGCGTACCGGGACAGGGTCGAGGCGAGCAGCGCGGGATCGTCGGTCAGCCCGGCGGCGGTCTCCAGCCAGCGGGACGACTCCGGCACCTCGGCGGCGTCCGACTTCCGTGCCGCGGCGAGCAGTTCGGCCGTCGCCCTGCACCGGTCGACGAACGGGCCGGCCTCGACGATGCGGTTCGCCAGATAGGAACGGCGTACCTCCGCGGCGTCCCGTGGCCCGGCCACCGCGCCACGGTGGGTGGCGGCCGCACCGTCCGCCGGGGCCAGGGGATCCGGTACGGCGGGCGGCGTGCGGTCGGTGGCCTCCCACAGGGCGTGCACGGCGGCGGCCGAGACGGCGCGGCGCTCGTACGGTCCGAGCCTGGCCGTCGCGGCGACGGCGACCAGCGGGATACGGAACGTCCAGCCCGGCCCGCGTTCCGTCGCGGCACCGTGCCCCGGCGCCGGGCACCGGCCGCCGGGCCCCACGAGGAGACCGGGTTCGGCCAGCCGGTGCAGCTCCCGGAGCACGGTGCGCTCGGGCAGCCCGGTGGCCGCCGCGACGAGCCCGGCCGTCCGCCCGCCCAGCGGCTCCAGCACACTCAGCGCCTTGGCCACACGCCACGCCGTGTCGCCGAGCCCCCGCAGGGCACGGACGAAGCGGTCGTCGTCCGGGAGTACGGGAACGGGCGCGCCCGCCACGAGATGCGCGTGGCCGATCAGGGTCCGGATCGCCCGCGAACCCGCCTGGAGCGCGGCCACCAGCGCCCCTGGATTGCCGCCGGTCAGCCAGTGCGCCTCGTCGACCAGCGGCTGCTCCGGCACGGCGCGCAACCGGTGGGTCAGGAACCGCGCGACCTCCTCCACCGTCAGCGGCGCCAGATCCACCACGCCGGCCGACCCGCTGTCGGCGAGCGCCAACAGGGCTTCCTCCCCGGCCTGTTGACCCCCGGTCCGGGCCGGCCCGAGAGGCGACACCCCGAGGATCAGCCGTACGGGGGATGAGACGAGCCGGGGCGCGAGCGCGCACAGCACCTCGGTGGTCTCCGGGTCGGCGAACTGCACGTCGTCGACCAGGACGACGGCCGGGGTACGGGCGCGCAGTGTGCGGGCCAGCAGGACGGACACCGCCTCGCCGGAGCCGCGAGGCTCGGTGTGGGAACGCAGCGCGTCGGCCAGCGACCTGTCCTCCGGGACGGCCCCGCCGGTCCCCATGCCTGCCGTACCGCCGACGCCTGCCGTACCGCCGGCGCCTGACGCACCACCGGAACCGGCCGTACCGCCGACGCCTGCCGTACCGCCGACGCCTGCCGTACCGCCGGCGCCTGACGCACCACCGGAACCGGCCGTACCGCCGACGCCTGCCGTACCGCCGGCGCCTGACGCACCACCGGAACCGGCCGTACCGCCGATGCCTGTCGCACCGCCGGCCCCGGCCACACCGCCCGCCCCGGGGGCACCGCCGCTGCCAGCTGTACCCGGAGCGGCGCCGGCCGGCTGCGCGGTGTCGCGCGCGGGCCTGGTCAGCGCGGTGATCAGCCGGTGGGCCAGCAGATGGGCGAGGAACTGGTCACCCGGCCGGCACGCCACCGAGTGCACCGGGAGGTCCGCCGCCCGTAATCGCTCCGCGAGCGCCCCGAGCAGTGCGGTCCGGCCGGCCCCGATCCCACCGCGTACGAGATGGATCGCCGGAGCCGACGGTGCGGTGGCGGCGTGCAGCATCCGTTGGATCACTTCGTCCCGGCCGAAGAGCTCGGGCCCCGCACGGGACAGCGGCCTCTCGCCCCCGGCCCGGAGGTCCCCCGTGATGTGCCCCGTCACCATCACCCCTTTTGCGCCACCGGGGCAGACAGCATCACCACCTGGCCCCCGTTGACCGATCGATCAATAGTAGACGAACGTCTGGACGAGGAATGGGAGGTTCGATCAACTCGTGAAGCCACCGGCGGATACGTTGAAGCCGGGCCCTCCCAACGGGCCCGCGGGGCTCTGGACGGGGGAGTGGTGCCGAACGATGTCGACCAACCGGAAGACCCAGTTCATCGGACGGAAGGAAGAACTGCGCGAGCTCGGGGCGGCGCTGCGCGGCACCGAGGGGGACGCCCGGCTGCTCGTCGTGCACGGCGAACCCGGCATGGGCAAAACCGCCTTGCTGGACGCGGCGCTCCAACCCGCCCTGCGGGAAAGGACGCTGGTGGTCCGGATCGGCCTTGCCGACTGCGCCGAACCGGTGTTGGACACCGTGGCGGACCGCCTCTGCGATCTGCTGACAGCCCAGGGCGACAACGCCGCCCTGGCCCTCGTCGCCGCCGTACGGCGCGCCCAGGCAGGGGCGGCCAGGGACCGGCGGCACTCCCTCCATCTGCTGCTGGAGGCACGGGCCGCCGTCCGGCACATCGCGGCCCACCGTCCGCCGGCCGTCGTCGTCGACGACGCGCACCTCGTCCCCGAGGCCGAGGTCGGCGCCCTCGGCGCACTGCTGCGCGCCATCCGCTCCGACGGTGTGCCGGTCGTGGTGTGCGGGCGCACGGAGCGCGGGGCCCCCGGCGTCGTCCACGCACTGGCGACTGCGGCCGACCGGGTTCTGGAGCTGCCGCCGTTGACCTGGGCCCAGACCAGCGCGCTGGCCGGCCGCAGGCTGGGGCTGCCGGCCGCCCCGGAACTGGTCTCCGCGCTGCGCCGGGCGCTCGGCCCGCTGGCCGGTAACCCCCGCGCCGTCCTCTCCGCCGTCGGCACGCTGTGGGAGCGCGACCGCCTGCTGCTGGTGGATGGCTCCGCGTGTCTCTCCGGCCCGGACACGCCCGTACAACTGCCCATCGGACGCGCGGAGGTTCACCGGATCTGGCGGATCGCCGGCGGCCCCGACTTCGCCGACGAGGCGTTCCTGGAGGAGACCCTGGCGCTGCTCACCCGGCTGACCGAGGCGGCGCGCACGACGGTGGACGACTTTCTCGACCTGGCACCCGAACTCGGCGGATCGGTGGCACACCTCGGCCGCGTACTCGACACTCTGGTCGAACACCGCCTGATCACCGTGGACGACAAGCAGAGCCTCAAGTGCGCCGTCCCCGGTCTGGGCGCCGATCTGCGCACCGTACGGACCCGGCGCCAGCTCGCCAGACTCCACGCCCGCGTGGTGACGAACGCGAGACGCCGGCTGGGCACCAGGAGCGGCACACCGGACCCGCGCCTGTGCGACCACGCGCTCGCCGCGGGTGCCGAACTGCCCGTCGCGCTCTCCAACGAGATCCTGCTGGCCGCGGTCCGCCGCGGCGGGGCGGGCGTGGAACGCCGGCGGGCGGCGCGCGCCGCCCTCGCGCTCACCCGCCAACTGGCCTCCGACGACGAGAGCCTGCCCGGCGTGCTGCGAACCACGATCGCGCTCATGCTCGACCACGGCGACGCCGGCGGGCTGCTGGAACTCGGCGGGCGGTTCCTGCCCGCGGGCACCCCCTGCCCGCCCCGGTCCCGGGAGTTCCTGCCCGACCTGGCCTCCGCGTGGGCGCTCGCCGCGCTCCACGAGCAGTGGCTCGGAACCCGCGTCGTCGACCACGACAGCCCGGCGGCCCGTACGGCGGTACGGTTCCCGTCCGCGGCGGCGCTGATGGCGATGGCCGCGCACACCCGCGGCGAGGCGCCGCGCGGGAAGCCGGTGGACGCGCCCGCCCATGCCCCGCTGTGCGGCTTCCACTTACCCGGCCGCCTCTTACCCGACGCACCGAGGGAGAGACCGGAACCGGAACCATCCGAGGGTTTGGACGATTCGGGCGGTCCGGCCGGTCCGTACGGACCGGGGGAGCCGGGGGAGCCGCGAGAACCGGAAGGACGGGGCTCGCCGGACGGACCGGGCGGAGGGCGAGAGCCGGACAGGACGGGAGGGCCCGGGACGAGACGGCCGTCGGAGGCACCCGCGCACCTGCCCCTCTCCTTCTCCCGGGACACCGACCTACCCGTGGGACTCGTCCCGGCCGCCGCCGAAACCCGCCTGGTCACCGGGACGTTGGGCACCCGCGCCGAGTTCGACGCCGCCCTGGCCGCCGTGCGGGGCCTGCGTTCTTCCAACGGCCTCACTCCGCTCGACGACACCGAACGGCTGCGCGAGGCAGCCTCGCTGGGCGACTGGGCCAGCGCGTTCGAGACGGTCCTCGGTGACCGCTGCGCGCAGTTCGAGGACAGTCCGCTGCGCACCTACCAGTCCCTGGTCCGCGAGTATCTGACCGGATCGTGGGAGGTCGCTCTCGCCCTGGCCCGCCGTATCGAGATGCACGCCGAGGGCGCCGGGCGCGGACCGCTCTACGACCACAGCCGCGGTCTGGCCTCCGAGATCTGCCGCTGGCAGGGCGACACCGACCGCGCCGCCGCGTGGCTCTCCGGCGTCGAGGCCCCCAGGGGCTGGGGACCGCTGCCGAGTTGGGCCCGTACGGGGCTGCGACATGTCGCGGGAGACCCCCTCGGCGCGTGGCGGGACGGGTGGCGCGACTACCGGATCCTGCGGGCGACCGGCCATCTCGCCGGACTGGAAAGGCTGTTGCTGCGCCTGCTGGGGTACGCGGTGGTCCAGGGGCACGACCGTGCGGTACGGGAGTCACTGGAGGCCCTGGAGGAGCTGCACGCGTCCGTCGACTCGCAGGCGACCCGCGTCACCACCCTGCTGGCCCGCGCGGTGGCCCACGACGACGTGAACAGCGCCCTCGCCGCCTACGGTCTCCTCGCCCGGCACGGTGACCAGAGCCTGTCCTTCATCGCCTGCCTGTGGCTCGCCCGCACCACCGGTACGGAGAAGTGGCTGGCCGAGGCGTGGGAGTGGAGCGAACGGCTCGGCGCACGGCGGGCCCGGCAGTCACTGGCCGATGTCGCCCACGGCCTCGGACACCCGCTGCCGAGGCGCCGCGCGACCCGGTCCGTCTTCAGCAGGCTGGAGGTGGAGGTGGTCGGGATGGTCGCCGACGGCTGGACCAACCGGCAGATCGCCGCCGTGCTGGCGCGCAGCGAGAAGAGCGTCGAGACGTATCTCGCCCGGATCTTCGAACGCACCGGCTGCCGCTCGCGGTTGGAGCTGGCCACCGCGTGGCTGGACGGCGGACTGGCGCGCTTCGTACCCGGCTGAGCGGCGCCGCCACGCTCCTACGGCCCCTCGGGGCGGCCCGGGACACCCCCGAGGCGGGCGGCCGCCCCGCACGATGTTCGGGCAGGGGTGGAGGTACGAACAGGCACGGAACGCGGTCGTGGTTGCGTCGGCGCGCGCGGCGGTGTTTTTCTGGGACCCGTTCAGGGTGAGGCCCGCGCGCACCCTCACAAGGCGCTCCGAGAGACCCGGAGTGCGGACGAGCGATCGCTGCACACAAGGGTGTTGGCACGGTGTGATCGGAGGCGCGCTGCGCGATGGACGACAGAGGACACCGCCGCCCCGCCGCGCCCGGATCACGGGACGACACCGTCCCGTACCCCATCACGGTCGCCCCTGCCGCTGCTGCCGTCGCCCCTGTTCCTGCCTCTGCCTCTGTCACCGTCGCCCAGGTCCCCGTATGCCGCCCGTCCTGACCGGCCCCGGGGTGCCTGGCGCGCCCGCCGTCGACCGCGCCGCACCGGGCCCCGCCGGCCGGTGCCCGGAGGCGGCGATGGCGCGGGCCGTGGTGCTGGCCCGCTCGGGCCGAGGCGGCGCGGCCCTCGACCTGCTCGACGCGGTGAGCGCGGATCCGGCCGCGGCCGACGACACCATCAGGGACGCGCGGGCGCTCCGTACGCTCGTCAGGGGCGAACACCCCGGCGAGCGCGGCGCGCCCAGGGCCCCGGCGCCCGGCGACTGGGGCCGCGCCCTCGCGGACGGGCCCGTGCGCGCGGCGGCCGACGCCTGGGCCGGGGTGCCGGCGGGCCTGCCGGCGCACGAGATCGCCCCGCGCGCCGACCAGGCCCTGGCCGCCCTCGCCGCGCCCGCCTTCCGCGTCCCGGGAGGCCCGTGGAGGGCGGCGGCGGCCGCCGCCGCGATCCGGGCCCTCCTGCACACCGACCGGCTCGGCGCCGCCGCCGCGTGGGGCGGGCGGCTGGCCACCCGGGCCGAACAGGACGATGACCGGGAGCGGCGGGCCGAGTTCCTGGTCCTGCTCGCCGTGACGGAGTACCGGCAGGGCGAGTTGACGGCAGCCCGCGCCCATCTCGCCACGGCCCTCGGCCTCGTGCCCGGCGGTGACGCCCAACCCTGGCGGCTGACCGCACTGTTGACGCGGGGCAGGGTCCTGGCCCTGACCGGTCACGCGGGGGATCCGGCGCCCCCGCCCGCCCCGGCCCACACCGCCGTGCCCGCATCCGCCTCCGTACCCGTACCCAACACACTCGCCCGGCACGCCGACGCCGTACCGCGCGCGCCGTCCCCCAACAGCCTCCAATGGGTGGACCACCTGTACTTCCGCGGCGAGACACGGCTGGCGCGCGGCAGGCCGGCGGAGGCGCTCATGGACTTCGTACGGTGCGGTCGCGCACTGCGCGACTGGGGCGCCGACCGGCCGACCGTCACCCCCTGGCGCTCCGGCGCGGCCCGCGCCCACCTCGCGCTCGGCAACCGCGGTCCCGCGCTGTCCCTCGCCCTCGCGGAGGTACGGCTCGCGCGGGAGTGCGCGGCCCCCCGGGCGCTCGGGATCAGTCTCCGTGAGGCCGCCACGGCGGCCGACCCGCTGTTCCGGATGGATCTCCTCCAGGAGTCGGCCCGGCTGCACGAGACCGCGGGCGCCCGGCTCGAACTGGCCCGCACCCTCTGTCTCATCGGCCGGGAGCGCCACCGAGCGGGCGACCGGAAGGCGGCCCGCGCCGACCTCAGCACCGCGTGCGAGGCCGCCCACGCGTGCGGTGCCGTGGCGCTGGAGAAGCGCGTACGCCAGGAACTCGCCGCGGCGGGCGGCCGGGTGTGCGGCAAGGCCGTACGCGACTCGGGAACACTGACGGCCCGTCAGCAACGGGTCGCGGAGCTGGCCGTCCAGGGCCACGGCAACCGCGAGATCGCGGCGCGGCTCTCCCTCACCGAAAGCACTGTGGAACAGCACATGACGCAGGTCTACCGGAAACTCGACATCGGAAAGAGAAGCGAGATACAGATCTCCCGGGAAACCCTCGGATAACGCCCGCCGGTGGGCGGTACGGCGCACGGATTTCATCCGGATCAATGCGGCACGGCGATGTCGGATCGCCGTGCCGCATCGCGCTGTCGTGGGTGGGAAACGCGCGGGAAAATCACTGTCCGATGCGCCACGGCATCACCTTCTGCATACCCCTCAAAACTGCCAGAATCGGGGAGTTGACTTAACGGCGTACACGGAGGCGGGGGACCGGTGGACCAGGAGAAGACGTCCGGAGCGGGCCGGCTGGCGGACCATATGGCGATCGCGCTGCTGACGACGGTGTTCCCACGCGCGGAGGTATGCGCGGCGGTCGAGGCGGCCGGCCGGCGCGAGCGGCGCCACCGGGCGCTGCCCGCCTGGCTGACGGCCTATCTGGTGCTGGCGATGTGGCTGGACCCGGACGCCGGGTATGTACGGGTGCTGCGCACCGTCCTCGGGGGGCTGCGCTGGGGCGAGCGCGAGCCGTACGCGTGCGGGGACACGGTGCCGACCGACGGGGCGATCTCCCGGGCCAGGACCCGGCTGGGCAGCGAGCCCCTGCGGCTCCTCTTCGAGGGCACCGCGCGGGCCGCCGCCCTGAGCGGGGCCGTCCCGGCGGGGGTCGGTGCCGGGCCCGGGGGTGAGCCCGGGGGCGGGCTGCGTGCGGTCGCCGTCGACAGCGCGGTCGTCGACCTCCCGCCCAGTGCGCGCAACCGGGCCGAGTTCGGCACACCGGCCGGTGACGTACGCCCGCAGGCCCGGCTCGTCGTGCTCGCCGACTGCGGGAGCCTGGCGCTGCTCGGCGCCGTACTCGACCCTCTCGACATCGGTGAGCGCCCGCTGTTGGAGGCCCTGTTCGACCGCCTCGGCCCCGGGACGCTGCTCCTGGCCGGGCGCGATGTCCCCACGTACGCGCTGTGCGAGCGGGCGGTGGCCGGCGGTGCCCAGATGCTGTGGGGGGTGACGGGATCCTTCGCCCCACCGCTCGGGGAACGCCTCCCGGACGGCACGTACCGGGCCGAACTGCGCGGCACGCACGCCGGTCAACGCCTGCCGGTCCGGGTGCTCGACCCCATGTTCCCCGACCCTATGTTCCCCGACCCCATGTTCCCCGGCCCCATGTTCGTCGGCCCTATGTTCCGCGCCCCCATGTTCCCCGGCCCCACGGCGCTGATCACCACGCTCCTCGACCCCGTGGCGGCCCCGGCGCCGTGGCTCGTACGCCGCTACGCCGCCCGGTGGCGGATCGCGGACCTGTGCCGCCCGCTCGGCCTCGACCTCCGCGGGCCCGGCGGCGCCCTGCGCTCGCGTACGCCCGACGGCGTACGCCAGGAGCTGTGGGCGCTGCTCTGCGTCTACCAGGCGCTGCGCACCCTGATGCCCCACCCCGAAACCCTTAAGTCATGACCCCGGGGGTGTAGGGGCTGGCCAGGGCGGACGGCGCGTCGATAGCTTCTCACCGGAATTCTCGGGCCTCGGGAATGTTCTCGTAGATCTCCCCGGTCTCCGAAAAGGAGCGGGAGGGATTCGGACAGTCTCGACCGTCCCGAAAGCCTCGACTACCACAAAGAGAAGAAGAGGTGGCCATGAGTTCTTTGGCTGACGCCTTGATCGGCGGCGCGGCGCCCGACAAGATCGAGCGGCTGTCGCTGCCCCGGGAATATCTGGCCACCCATCTCCGCAAGGACGACGCGGACATGTTCCGCGGCGTGGCCGACAAGGACGTACGGAAGTCGCTCCGGCTCGGTTCCGTACCCATGCCGGAGCTGGCGCCGGACGAGGTGGTCGTCGCCGTCATGGCCAGCTCGATCAATTACAACACCGTGTGGTCGGCGATGTTCGAGCCCATTCCGACCTTCCGCTTTCTGGCGCAGTTCGCCCGGCAGGGCGGCTGGGCCGCCCGGCACGACCAGCCGTACCACGTCGTGGGCTCCGACGGAGCCGGCGTGATCGTACGGGTCGGGTCCGGCGTACGGCGCTGGCGGATCGGCGACCATGTCGTGCTCAGTCCCGCCCATGTGGACGAGCAGGAGGCCGCCACCCACGCCGACGGGATGCTCGGCGCCGAGCAGCGGGCGTGGGGGTTCGAGACCAACTTCGGCGGACTGGCCGAGTACTCCGTCGTACGGGCCAGCCAACTCATCCCGAAACCAGGCCACTTGACCTGGGAGGAGGCTGCCTGCAACACCCTGTGCGCCGGGACGGCCTACCGGATGCTCGTCGGGGAGCACGGCGCCAGGATCAAGCAGGGGGACGCCGTGCTGATCTGGGGCGCGGCGGGCGGACTCGGTGCGTACGCCGTGCAGTTCGTCAAGAACGGCGGCGGCATTCCGATCGGTGTGGTCAGCTCGCCGGCCAAGGCGGACGCCGTTCGCAAGCTCGGCTGCGACATCGTCATCGAGCGCTCCGAGATCGGCCTCGATGACGATCCGTCGGACGACCCCGCGCGGGTCATCGAGACGGGCAAGCGGCTCGGCGCGATCATCCGCGGCCATATCGGGCGCGACCCGGACGTCGTCTTCGAGCATGTCGGACGGGCCACCTTCGGGATCTCCGTCTTCGTCGTACGGCGCGGTGGCACTGTCGTGACCTGCGGATCGAGCACCGGCTATCACCACGTCTTCGACAACCGCTACCTCTGGATGAAGCTGAAGCGGGTCATCGGCAGCCATATCGCCAACCTCCAGGAGCAGTGGGAGTGCGGCCGGCTCATCGACGCGGGACGGGTCGTGCCCACGATGTCCGCGCTCTACCCGCTGTCCGAGGTGGGCGAGGCGACCCGGCTCGTCCAGACCAACCAGCACCGGGGGAAGGTCGCCGTCCTGTGCATGGCCCCGGAACCGGGCCTGGGCGTCACCCGCCCCGAACTCCGCGCCCGGATCGGTGCGGAACGGCTCAACCCGCTCTGGGCGCCCGAGGGTTCCGAGGACTCCACCGGCGCTCCGGCAGAGGAGAGGTGAGGGCGATGACACCACGAGCCATCGGGTTCCTGGGCACCGGCTCGTACGTACCCGAGCGTGAGGTGACCAACGACGAGATCGTCGCGAAGGTCCCGGACATCACCGCCGAGTGGATCGAGCGGAAGACGGCCATCCTGTGCCGGCGGTACGCGGCCGAGGACGAGGCCACCTCCGACCTGGCGGCCAAGGCGGCGCTCGCCGCGCTGGACCGGGCCGCACTGACCGCCGACGACATCGACTACATCATCCTGTCGACCTCGACCGGCGACTTCCCGCAGCCCCCCACGGCGAGCATCGTCCAGCACCTCATCGGCGCCCACGACGCTGCCTGCTTCGACATCAACGCGGTGTGCGCCGGGTTCGTGTACGGCGTCGAGCTGGCCCGCGGCCTGGTGACCGCGCGCCCCGGCAGCCGCGCCCTGGTGATCGGCGCCGATGTCTACTCCCGCATCCTGGACTTCGACGACCGGCGCACCGCCGTACTGCTGGGGGACGGAGCCGGCGCCGTCGTCGTCGGCGAGGTCGCCGAGGGGTACGGGGTGCTCGCACTCGACCTGAGCACCCACGGGGAGGCGCAGGACCTCATCAAGGTGCACGCGGGCGGCAGCCGGACGCCGACCTCCGAGCGGACCCTGGCGGAGGGCGGACACTTCTTCACCATGCGGGGCCGCGGGGTCCGTGACTTCGTGATGGACAACGTGCCGCCCATGCTGGAGCGGCTGCTCGGCCGCGCCGGGGTCGGAGTCGACGAGGTCAACTGCTTCGTACCGCACCAGGCGAACGGCGTGCTGCTCGGCGAACTCGTCAAGCGCTGCGGTCTGACGGGCGCGCACACCCATCTCGTCGTCGAGAAGTACGGCAACGTGGGCAGCGCCTCCGTACCCGTGGCCCTGGACGACGCCGTCCGGTCGGGAGAGATCATCGACGGTGATCTGGTGCTGTTGTCGGCGTTCGGCGGCGGCATGTCCGCGGGCGCCTGCCTGCTGCGCTGGTCGTCCGCAGGGGGGCCGTCATGAGCGGTTTCGAGAGGATCGGCGTCGTCGGATGCGGGCTGATGGGCTCGGGGTTCGCCGAGGTCTGTGCCCGTGCGGGGCTGGGCGTGACCGTCGTGGTCCGTGGCGAGGACGCCGTGGACCGGGGCAGGGGACGGCTGGTGAAGTCCCTCGAACGAGCCCGGCGCAAAGGGCGGATCAGCGAGACCGAACGGGACGACGCGCTGGAGCGGGTCTCCTTCTCCACCGCTCTCAAGGACCTGCGGGACCACGACTTCGTCCTCGAATCGGTCAGCGAACGCCTCCAGGACAAGCTGGAGGTCTTCGCCGAACTGGACGAGATCGTCGAGGACCGGGACGCCGTACTCGCGTCGAACACGTCCTCCATCCCCATCATGAAACTCGGGCGCGCCACCCGGGACCCGGGCCGGGTGGCCGGGGCGCACTTCTTCAACCCCGTCCCGATGATGCCGCTGGTGGAGCTGATCGGCTCGCTGCGGACCCGGCCGGAGACGCTGGACCGGGTGGGTGACTTCGTCACCGGGCCGCTCGGCAAGGAAGTGGTACGGGGCCAGGACCAGCCGGGCTTCGTCGTCAACGCGCTGCTCGTGCCGTACCTCCTGTCGGCCGTCCGGATGCTCGAATCGGGCGCGGCCACCGCCGAGGCGATCGACCGGAGCATGATCCTCGGCTGCGGCCACCCGATGGGGCCGCTGGCGCTGATCGATCTGATCGGGCTCGACACGATCGCGTCCATCGGTGAGTCCATGCACGAGGAGCTGAAGGAGCCGCTGTACTCGCCCCCGCCGCTGCTGCTGCGGATGATCGAGGGCGGGTTCCTGGGCAAGAAGAGCGGCGAGGGCTTCCACTCGTACGCCTGAGCGAGGTCCGGCCCGTGCGTGTGTCACCTCGCGGGTATGGACGGATCGGCAAGTACGCGGGTGCGAACGGGCAGTTGTCGCCCGGCGTGGTTGCCCCCGCGCACACGGTGTGTTTCTCTGTCGGACGTTCCGGTCCGACGGGGGAGTGGGAGTTCACCGGTGACCGAGGTGCGGCGCGCGTCCGTCACGACGGACCGGCACGATCCCGGGGAACGCCTCGCCCGGCTGGGAGCGGCCCTCCGCCACGGACGTGATCCATGGACCGTGCTCCACCTCGCCGAACGGCTGATCAGGGCGGGGCACGGGGCACGGACCCTCGCCGTACTGGGGGAGTGGGAGAAGGGGCCGCCCGGCGCGCCGGGCGGGGCCCTGGGGGACGGCCGGTCGCGGGACGACCTGCGCGCCGTGCATACCCTGATGCGCTGCGACCACCCGGGAATCGACGGCGCCCCGCCCCCACCCGCGCCCGGGGCGTGGGAGGAGGTCCGGGCAGCCGGTCCCGCCGTGGCCGCCACCGCCGCACTGGCCGGCGCACTGGCGGGACTGCCCGCGTACGAGATCGCTCCCCGCGCCGAACTCGCCCTGACAACAATGGAGTTGGGGCGCCGATCGGCGCCCGCGGCCCTGCTGGCGATCCGGGCGCTGCTCCACGCGGACCGGCTCGTCACCGCCGCAACCTGGAGTCTGCGGCTGGCCCGCGAGGCCGACCGGGGCAACGCGCCCGCCTGGCAGGCGGAGTTCCTGGTCCTGCTGGCCGTCGCCGAGTACCGGCAGGGCCAACTGCCCTCGGCCAGAACCCACATCACCTCGGCGCTCGACACAACGCCGGCCGGGGAGCGCCGGCCGTGGCGGCGGTCCGCGCTGCTGATGAGGAGCGGGATCGACGCACTGATCGCCGGAGACCGAGCAGCGACCGGAGACGGAGCCGGTGACGGAGCCGGGCAGGGCGCCGGTGACGGGGACGGTGACGGAGAGGTTCATGAGGGCGCTTCGCCTCCGACCAGCCTGCTCTGGGCCGACCAGCTCGCTCTCCGGGGCCAGTTGAGGCTGGCGCGCGGCAGCAACAGCGCCGCGCTCGCCGACTTCCTGCGCTGCGGACGCGCCCTGCGCGCCTGGGACGTCGACCGTCCCACGGTGATCCGCTGGCGGTCGGGCGCCGCCCGCGCCCACGCGGCCCGAGCCGCACACGACGGCCGCCCCGGCCGGGGCCCGGCGGACGCGCTCGCCCTCGCGCTGGAGGAGGTACGGCTCGCCCGCGCCTGCGCCGCGCCCCGGGCCCTGGGGATCAGTCTGCGCAGGGCCGCGTCCCTCGCCGACGCCCCGTTCCGGCTCGACCTGCTCCAGGAATCAGCCCGGTCGCACGAGATAGCCGGTGCCCGGCTGGAGTGGGCGCGCACCTTGTACGCCACCGGTACGGAGCTGCTGGCCGCGCGCGACCGGGGCGCGGCGCGAAAGGCGCTGGACCAGGCGGCCCAGGCGGCGGGGGAGTGCCGGGCGACGGCACTGGCGGAGCGGATCCGTGTCGTACTCGCGGCGGCCGGCGGCGGGGGTCCGGGCGCCAGGACGCCGGTTCCGAGCCGGCCGGACCCGCGTCCGCCGGACCCGCTGACGGCGGGTCAGCGGCGAGTGGCACGGCTGGCGGCGGCGGGCCGCAGCAACCGCCTAATTGCCGAGGAGCTGTCGCTCACGGTCGGCACGGTGGAACAGCACCTCACCCGGATCTACCGGAAGCTCGGAATCAGGAACCGGGCGGAACTGGTCCGGCCGCCCGCGACGATCCCGTAACAGGTACCGCACGGCAACGGAACAACGTATTCCGTGTCCCCCGCACCGCTGCATATCGTGGAGGGAGCGGTTGAGATCGCATTTGGTAACCTGTTTGGAAAATAACTGTCGCAGGCGGTTCACATGGGAGAGCACCGCTGGTCGGTCGTGCCCGCAGGGCATGTCCGCGCCGCCCCGGGATTCGCGTGATTTTTCCCTACAACTAGCCCTCGGCCGGGGCGGAGTCGAAAATTCCTGCGGTGAGCGTGCGAGCATATCGATGCGTGTAACGCTGCGTGCTGTGGAAGGACCATTCGACCTGGGGGGAACGTTGGGGTTAATACGAGTGGCGGTCCATGCGGAAGATCCCATCACGTGCATGGGGCTGGTCGGTCCGATCGAGGCCAATCCGCACCTGGCTCTGAGTCAGTCGGAACCGGGGGTGGAGGCCGACGTCATGGTGGTGGCGGTGGAGACCGTCAATGCCACCACCATGGACCTGCTGAGGAAGCTTTGCACTGAATCGACCCGCTTTTGTCTGGTGGTGGACAATAGCTGGAACGCCGATTATTCGACGGCCGCCGAATACGGGGTGAGGGCGGTTCTCTGGCGCGCCGACTTCACTCCTGACAGGTTTGTTCATGTGATCCGTCTGGTCAATGATGGATGGGCAGACTTTCCTTCGTCTTTACAGGGCGGATTGGTCGATCACGTTCGTCGCGTTCAATGCGACGTGCTCACTCCGAGAGGACTCACCGCCTCCGGCCTTTCCGCCAGGGAGATCGATGTGCTGCGACTGGCGGCCGAAGGCCACGCCATCGCCGAGATCTCCCGGGAACTGTCCTACTCGGAACGGACGATCAAGAACATCTTCTACGGCCTGATGAAACAGCTCAATCTCAGGAACCGGACCCATGTGGTGTCGTACGCCATAAGGGCCGGTCTGATCTGATCTGATCCCGTGACACACGGCTGAATCGCCTGCCCGTACCACTGCGGCGGTTCAGCCGTTTCGTCATGCCCGGACATCCGCCGGGCGCGTGCAGCCGGGCAGTACGCCGGCCACGTGAAGGACGGAGGAAGGGCTCCGGGCCCGGGTCGCGATACATGGGCAACGTTGAGGTACGAACAGGCAGTCACCCCCGGCCGAGGTTGCCGCGCCGTCGCCCGTGGTGCTTGCCTGAGGGCCCGAACCGGGACCGCCCGTCATGGGCGCACCGAACCGGTCGGCCGCCGAGGGGATCGGCATTCGCACACTCACGATCGGCGTTCACCCAGAACTGTCTGGAGCTGCGATGTCTGAGACACACCTGCCGCACGACGAGGCGATAGCCGTCGTCGGGCTCTCCTGCCGGCTGCCCGGGGCCGGCAGCCCCCGGGAGTTCTGGTCCCTGCTCCGCGGCGGGACGAGCGCCATCACGCGGGTTCCGTCCGGGCGGTGGAGCACGGCCCGGTACCACGCGGGGGAGGAGCGGGCGGAGGGATTCGACCCGGACACACTCCCGGCGCCCCTGGCCGACGCGCGCTGGGGCGGATTCCTCGACGACGTGGCCGGCTTCGACGCGCCCTTCTTCGGTATCTCGCCCCGCGAGGCCGCCGCCATGGACCCGCAGCAGCGGCTGATGCTGGAGCTGGGCTGGGAGGCGCTGGAGAACGCCGGCCGGCTACCGGCCGAGCTGCGCGGCAGCAGGACAGCGGTCTTCGTCGGGGCGATCTGGGACGACTACGCCCTCCTCAACGACCGTCACGGACATGGCACTTCGGACCACCGTACGCTCACCGGTCTGCACCGCGGCCTTATCGCCAACCGGCTCTCCTACGTGCTCGGCGCGCAGGGTCCGAGCCTCACCGTCGACTCCGGTCAGTCCTCCTCGCTCGTCGCGGTGCATCTTGCCTGTGCCAGCCTGCGCGCGGGAGAGTCCGTGCTCGCACTCGTGGGCGGTGTGAACCTCAACCTCGTGGCGGAGAGCGCGTTCACCGTCGCGCGGCTCGGCGCGCTCTCCCCTGACGGCCGGTGCTACACCTTCGACTCCCGCGCCAACGGGTTCGTACGCGGCGAGGGCGGCGCCATGGCCGTCCTCAAGCCCCTCTCCCGCGCCCTCGCCGACGACGACCGCGTCTACTGCGTCATCCGGGGCAGCGCCGTGAACAACGACGGACCCAGTACCACCCTGACCACCCCCAGCGCGGACGCCCAGAGCGCCGTGCTGCGGAGCGCGTACCGGCGCGCCGGAGTGGACCCCCGCGCGGTGCACTACGTCGAGCTGCACGGGACCGGGACCAAGGTCGGGGATCCGGTCGAGGCGTCCGCCGTCGCCGCCGTGCTCGGAGCGGTGCGCACGGAGAGCGATCCGCCCTTGCTGCTGGGGTCGGCGAAGACCAACGTCGGCCATCTGGAGGGCGCGGCGGGCATCGTGGGCTTCCTCAAGACCGCCCTGGCGCTCAGCGAGGGCGAGATACCGCCCACGCTCAACTTCGCCGAGCCGGCGCCGGGGATCCCGCTCGCGGAGTGGAAGCTGCGGATGGCGCAGGACCTCACGCCCTGGCCGGCCGGGTCGCAGGACGGCCAACGGCTCGCGGGTGTCTCGTCGTTCGGTATCGGCGGCACCAACTGCCATCTCGTACTGGCCTCGGCACCGGCGAGCGGTTCGGCACCGGCGACCGGTTCGGCACCGGCGACCGTCGCCGCACGGGTACCTGCCTCCGCCCGAACACCCGACGTCGACTCCGACTCCGAGCGCGGTGTGCTCCCGTGGGTGGTGTCGGCGCGGTCCGCGGCCGGAGTGGCCGCACAGGCCGCCCGCCTGGCGGAGTTCGTGAAGGACCGTACCGGGGCCGGGTCCGGGGCCGGGTCCGGCTCCGGTACGGTGCCGCGCCCGGTGGACATCGGTCTCTCCCTCACCACCACACGCTCCGCGTTCGAGCACCGCGCGGTGGTCCTCGGGGAGACCCGTGACGACCTGCTGACCGCGCTGGACGCCCTGGCCGGCGGCGAGACCGCGGGCCAGGTGGTGACCGGGCGGGCCGGCTCCGGCCGTACGGTGTTCGTCTTTCCCGGCCAGGGCAGCCAGTGGACCGGCATGGCGGACGAACTGCGGTGCTCCTCACCCGCGTTCCGTGCCCGGCTGGAGGAGTGCGCGGACGCGCTCGCCCCCCACACCGGCTGGTCGGTGCTGGACGTACTGCGCGGCGCCGAGGGAGCGCCGCCGTACGACCGGGCCGACGTGGTGCAGCCCGTGCTCTTCGCGATGATGGTGTCGCTGGCCGCCGCCTGGAGCGCGCTGGGTGTGCAGCCGGACGCGGTGGTCGGGCACTCGCAGGGCGAGATCGCCGCCGCGTACGTGTGCGGCGCGCTCTCGCTGGACGACGCGGCCCGCGTCGTGGCTCAACGCGCCGACACCGTCCGTGCGTTGATGGGCACGGGCGGGATGGCTACGGTCCCGCTCCCCGCCGACGAGGTACGCGCGGACCTGGCCGCGTACGGCGACCGCCTCGGCATCGCGGGGATCAACAGTCCCGCGCGGACGACCGTGTCCGGGGAGCCTTCGGCGGTCGAGGAGTTGGCGGCCGCCTACCAGGCCCGGCAGATCCGGGCCCGCGTCCTCCCCTCCGTGGAGTACGCCTCGCACACCCCCAGGGTGGAGCCCGTCCGCGAGGAGCTGCTGACCCGGCTCGCGCCGATCGAGCCCCGTAGCTCGGACATCCCCTTCTACTCGACGCTGACCGGCGGGCTCTTCGACACCGCCGGGCTCGACGCCGCCTACTGGTACGCGAACCTGTCCCACCCCGTACGGTTCGAGGACGCCACCCGCGCGCTGTCCGCCGACGGATACACCGTGTTCGTCGAGAGCAGCCCCCATCCGCTGCTGACGTTCAGTGTCGAGGAGACCCTGGGCGACGCGGCGCTCGCGGTCGGGTCGCTCCACCGGGAGCAGTCCGGCCGCACCCGGATGCTGATGTCCCTGGCGCGGGCCTACGCGCACGGCACGCCGGTGGACTGGACGTCGTACTGGTCCGGCAGCGGCGCGCGCCGTGTCGCCCTGCCCACGTACGCCTTCCAGCGCGAACGCCACTGGCTGGACACCACCACCACGGCGGTGGACCCCCCGGTCGCGCCGGGCACCCCGGTCCCGAACGCACCGGTGGAAAAAGGCACTTCGCGCAGTGCCGTGGATCGTGCGCCCGCCTCCCTGGCCGGTCTCGTGCAGGGGGCGACCGCCGCCGTCCTCGGTCATCTGCGCCCCGGATCGGTCGAGTTGGACCGTACGTTCAAGGACCTCGGACTGGACTCCGTCAGCGGTGCCGAACTCGGCCGGCGGCTGTCCACCGCCACCGGCCTGAACCTGCCCGCCGGTCTCATCTTCGACTGCCCCACCCCGGACCAGGTCATCGCCCATCTGCGCGCCGCACTCGACACATCGCGGGCGCGGGACACCGGTTCCCCGGAGCGCGCCGCGCCGGACACCGACGGGCCGGACACCGGGGCGCGGGAGACCGGCGAACCCATCGCCATCGTCTCCATGGGCTGCCGCTACCCGGGGGACGTCCGCACCCCCGAACAGCTATGGGAGCTGATCGCCGCGGGCGGCGAGGGGCTGTCGGACTTCCCTGCCGACCGTGAGTGGGATCTCGACGGGCTCTACCACCCCGATCCCGCCCACGCGGGCACCTCGTACACCCGCAGGGGCGGCTTCCTGCACGACGCCACCCGGTTCGATGCCGGATTCTTCGGTATCTCGCCGCGCGAGGCGGCCTCCCTCGACCCGCAGCAGCGCCTGCTGCTGGAGGTGGCGTGGGAGACGGTCGAACGGGGCGGGATGGACCCCCGCACGCTGCGCGGCGGGCAGGTCGGTGTGTTCGTCGGCGCGATGGCGCAGGACTACGGGCCACGGATGCACGAGACGTCCGAGGGCACCGAGGGCGGCTTCATCCTGACGGGCACCACCGCCAGTGTGCTCTCGGGCCGGATCGCGTACGTCCTCGGCCTCGAAGGCCCCGCCGTGACCGTCGACACCGCCTGCTCGTCCTCGCTGGTGGCGCTGCATCTCGCGAGCCGCGCCCTGCGCTCCGGCGAGTGCGCGATGGCGCTGGCCGGCGGGGTCACGGTGATGTCGACCCCGGGGATCTTCGTCGAGTTCAGCCGTCAGCGCGGGCTCTCGGAGGACGGCCGCTGCAAGGCGTTCGCGGAGGGCGCCGACGGCACCGGCTGGGCCGAGGGCGTCGGGCTGGTGCTGCTGGAGCGGCTGTCGGACGCGCGGCGCCTGGGCCATCGGGTGCTCGGCGTGGTACGCGGCTCGGCCGTCAACCAGGACGGCGCGTCCAACGGGCTGACGGCGCCCAACGGCCCGTCGCAGCGCCGGGTGATCCGGCAGGCTCTGGCGGACGCCCGGGTACCGGCGTCCGAGGTGGACGTCGTGGAGGCGCACGGTACCGGAACCCGGCTGGGCGATCCGATCGAGGCGCAGGCGCTGCTGGCCACGTACGGGCAGGACCGCCCGGCGGACCGGCCGCTGCTGCTGGGCTCGGTGAAGTCGAACATCGGCCACGCGCAGGCCGCGGCCGGGGTCGCGGGCGTCATCAAGATGGTGCAGGCGATGCGCCACGGACTCGTCCCGCCCACCCTCCACGTCGACACCCCCTCCTCCCGTGTCGACTGGTCGGCGGGCGCGGTGGCGCTGGCGACGCGGGAGACGGCCTGGCCCACCACCGGGCGCCCGCGCCGCGCCGCGGTCTCCTCCTTCGGCATCAGCGGCACCAACGCGCATCTGGTGCTGGAGGAGGCCCCGGACACCGAACCGGCGGTGTCGGGTCCAGCGGATCCCGGCCCCGGTGCCACCGCCGGTGTGTGGTCCGGGGAAGCCGGCCCGGCGACGGCCTGGGTGGTCTCGGGGCGCGGCGCCGAGGCGCTGGCCGAGCGGAGCGGTCAACTGGCGTCCTGGGTACGGTCCCGGCCGACCGCGGGCTCGGACGCGGAGACGGCGGATACCGGTGCGGATTCGACAGGTACGGGTACGGGCACGGAGTGCGGCGAGGTGGCCCTCGCCCTGGCGACCGGCCGGTCGCACTTCGAGCACCGGGCGGTCGTCCTCGGCCAGGACACCGCGAGCCTGACGGCCGGCCTGGACGCGCTCGCCACCGGAACGGGCGCCCCCGGGGTGATCACCGGTGTCGCCGCGGGCTCCGGCACCGCCAGGACCGTGTTCGTCTTTCCCGGCCAGGGCCCCCAGTGGGCCGGCATGGCCGCCGGACTGCTGCGCGACTCACCGCTCTTCGCCGAGCGGATGGACGCCTGCGCACAGGCCCTGGAGCCCTACACCGACTGGCGGTTGCTCGACGTACTGCGCGGGCTGCCCGGTGCGCCGGGGCTGGACCGCGTCGATGTCGTCCAGCCCGCGCTGTTCGCCGTCATGGTCGGCCTGGCCGCACTGTGGCGCGCCCACGGCGTCGAACCCGACGCGGTGATCGGGCACTCCCAGGGCGAGATCGCCGCCGCCCACGTCGCCGGTGCCCTGACCCTCGACGACGCCGCCCGGATCGTCGCCCTGCGCTCCAAGTCGCTCTCCAGGGTGGCCGGTACGGGCGGAATGGCCTCCGTGCCGGTCCCCGCCGACCGGGCGCGTGCCCTGATCGGCGACCGTCCCGGACTGCATCTGGCGGCGGTCAACGGCCCGGCCACCACGGTCGTCGCCGGTGACACCGACGCACTGGCCCAACTCCTCGCCCACTGCGCGGCCGAGGACATCGACGCCAAGGCGATCCCCGTCGACTACGCCTCGCACACCCCTCATATGGCGGTACTGCGCGAGGAGTTGAGTGTCCTCCTGGAACCGGTGCGTCCCAACGTCGCCGACGTGCCCTTCTACTCGACCGTCACGGGCGGTCCGCTCGACACCACCGCGCTGACCGGAGCGTACTGGTACGAGAACCTGACCAGCCCGGTCCTCTTCCACTCCACCCTGCGCCAACTGGTGGACGACGGACACGGCCTGTACGTCGAGACCAGCCCGCACCCCGTACTGATCCCCAGCATCCAGCACATCCTGCACGCCGCCGGAGCCGACGGTGAGGGCGCCACCGACGGCCCGGGGGCGGTCGCCGTCGGGAGCCTGCGCCGGGACGCGGGCCGGTGGCCGCGGTTCCTGACCTCGCTGGCCACGGCGTACGCGCACGGCGCACCGGTGGACTGGCGCAGTGCGCTCACCCGGCCGGGCGAGCCTCCCGCGTACTCCTCCGTGGCGCCCGACCTGCCCACGTACCCCTTCCAGCGGCAGCGCCACTGGCTCACCTCCGCGCCCGTCCGCACCGACGCGGCCGGGCTCGGGCTCCAGAGCGCCGGACATCCCCTGCTGGCGAGCGCCGGCCATCTGCCCGACGGAACCTGGCACGCCACCGGCGTCCTGAGCACCGGCGGCACGCCCTGGCTGGCCGACCACGCGGTCACCCGCACCCCGCTGCTGCCGGCCACCGCGTATCTCGATCTCGCGCTCCACGCGGGCACCGCCACCGGCTGCCCGGCACTTGCGGAACTCACCCTGCACGCCCCGCTGATCCTCGACGGCGACCGGGCCGTCCATCTGCACCTCACCGTGACACCGCCCGATCAGGACGACGGTACGGGAGGCGGCGAGCGACGGCGCGTCGAGATCCACTCCCGGCCGGGGACCACCGACCCGGGACAGCCCTGGACCCACCACGCCACCGGCACCCTCACCGCCGCGTCGGCCGGGGCGGAAGCGGTGTCCGCGACGGAAGCGGCGTCCGGGGCGTGGCCGCCCGCCGGGGCCGAGCCGGTACCGGTCGACGGCCTCTACCCCGGGCTCGCGGAGCGCGGCTACGACTACGGTCCCGCTTTCCGTAACCTGCGGACCGCGTGGCGGCGGGACACCACCCTGTACGCCGACGTACGCCTCGCGGCCGACGCCCCCACCGGCGGCTTCGGGATCCATCCCGCGCTGCTGGACGCGGCCCTCCACACGCTCTTCCTCGCCCCCGGGCACACCGGGGAGACCGAGGGCGCCGGGGCCGCCCGGGGCGGGATCGAACTGCCGTTCTCCTGGGGCGGCGTCCATCTGCACGCCACCGGCGCCGACACCCTCCGCGTCCACCTCACCCCGACCGGCGAGCACACCGTGCGGCTCACGGCGAGCGACCCGGCCGGCCGGCCCGTCGTCACCGTCGACACCCTCACCCTGCGGCCCCTGGACGCGGGCGGGCTGACCCCCGAACACGACACCCGGCGCTCCCTGTTCCAGCTCGACTGGCATCCACTGCCGGAGGACGGGCCGCCCCCGGCCACCGGGGTACGGCGCCTCGCGCTGCTCGGGGCCCCGGGCCCCGGCCTCGACGCCGGCCCCGGCCCGTACGCGTCCCTCCCCAGGACCTCCGGTCCCACCCTCACCCGCCACGCGGACCTGGCCGGGCTCACGGCCACACTGGACGCGGGCGCCACGGGAGACGCGGTAGATTCCCCGGAATCCGATGTGCCCGTCCCCGACGTGGTGATCGCCGTCCTGCCCGCGCCCGCCCCGGAAGCGGAGAAGGGCGAGGACCGGGACGGTGACGCGAGCAGCGCGGACCGGAGACTGCCCGCCCGTACCGCGGCCCGTACCGCCACCGTCCTGCGGCTGCTCCAGGACTGGCTGGCCACACCCCACTACGTGGCGGGCACCCTGGTCCTGGTCACCACCCACGCCGTCGTCACCTCGGTCGCGGGCGCCCCGCCCGCCAATCCGGCCGACGCCGCCGTCTGGGGCCTGGTCCGGTGCGCGCAGGCGGAGAACTCCGGCCGGTTCCTCCTGCTCGACACCGACCACCACCCCCTGTCGGCCGAGACGCTGCCCACCGCGGTCGTCGCCGCACTCGCCGCCGGGGAGAACCAACTCGCCCTGCGCGAAGGCCGGATCACCGTGCCCCGGCTCACCCCGGCCACCGCGGGCGGCGCACTCGTCCCGCCCTCGGGCACCGACGACTGGCACCTTGAGGCGTCGGGCCGTGGCGGCACCCTCGACCAGGTGGTGCTGGCCGCCTCCGAGGAGCGCCCCGGGCCACTGGGCCCTGGGGAGATACGGATCGCCGTACGCGCCGCCGGTCTCAACTTCCGTGACGTCATGGTGTCGTTGGGCCTCGTCCCGATCAAGGTGCCGATCGGCGGGGAAGAGGCGGGGACCGTCACCGAGGTCGGCGACGAGGTCACGGGACTGGCCCCGGGGGACCGGGTGATGGGCATGTCCACCGTCGGCGGCATCGGCCCGGTCCGCGTCACCGACCCCCGGCTGGTCACCCGTATCCCCGACGACTGGTCCTTCACGGAGGCCGCCACCGTACCCGCGGCCTTCCTCACCGCCTATCACGCCCTGGCCGATCTCGCCCGGATCCGGCCCGGTGACAAGATCCTGATCCACACCGCCACCGGCGGCGTCGGCATGGCCGCGCTCCAGCTCGCCCGGCACTTCGGCGCGGAGATCTACGCCACCGCGTCCCCCACGAAGTGGGACACCCTGCGCGCCCTCGGGCTGGACGACGACCACATCGCCTCCTCGCGCACCCTCGACTTCGAGCAGGACTTCCTCGCCCACGCCCCCGAAGGGCTGGACATCGTCCTCAACTCCCTGGCCCACGAGGCCGTCGACGCGTCCCTGCGGCTGCTCGCCCCGCACGGCCGGTTCATCGAGATGGGCAAGACCGACATCCGTGACGCGGACGAGGTCACCGCGGACCACCCCGGCCTCCTCTACCGCGCCTTCGACCTGCTGGACCTCGGCCCCGACCGGATCGGCGCGCTCTTCGCCGACCTCGCCCGCCTCTTCGCCGACGGTACGCTGCGGCCCCTGCCGGTCACGACCTGGCCGCTCTCCCAAGCACGCCACGCCCTGCGCCACTTCAGCCTGGCCCGGCACATCGGGAAGATCACACTCACGCTGCCGCCCGCGCTCGATCCGGCCGGCACCGTACTGATCACCGGAGGCACCGGCACCCTCGGCGGACTCGTCGCCCGCCACCTCGTCACCCGCCACGGCGTCCGCCACCTCCTGCTGACCAGCCGCAGCGGCCCGGACGCCACCGGCGCGGCCGGACTCCGTACCGAACTGACCGCTCTCGGAGCCCAGATCACCGTCGCCGCCTGCGACGCCGCCGACGCGGACGCCCTCGCGTCCCTGCTCGACACGGTCCCCGCCGACCATCCCCTCACCGCGGTCGTCCACGCGGCGGGCACACTGGACGACTCCACCCTGGAGAACCTCACACCGCGCCACCTCGACACCGTCTTCCGGCCCAAGGTCGACGCCGCCTGGAACCTGCACCGGGCCACCGAAGGGCTCGACCTGGCCGCCTTCGTCCTGTTCTCCTCGGCCGCCGCCACCCTGGGCAGCGCCGGACAGGCCAACTACGCGGCGGCCAACGCCTTTCTCGACGCACTCGCCGCCCACCGGCGTGCCACCGGGCTGCCCGCCTCCTCGCTCGCCTGGGGGCTGTGGGCGGAGGCCAGCGGCATGACCGGCCATCTCGACACCGGTCAACGCCGGCGCGTCATCAGCCACGCCGGGATCACCCCGCTCGCCACCGACCACGCCCTCGCACTCCTCGACACCGCGCTCCGGCTCGACCAGCCCTTCCTGCTGCCGTCGCCGCTCACACCGCCCGACGACCCCGCCACCGTTCCCGCCCTGCTGCGCGCCCTGCCGGGCGCCCCCACCCGGCGTGCGGCGGCGACCACCGGCGGAGACCGCAACGGGAAGGGGGACGGCCACGGAAACGGCAACGGCGCCGGAAACAGCGACGGCAACGGACTGGCCGACGAGTTGGTCAGGCTCTCGTCCGAGGAACAACACCACTACCTGCTCGGCCTGGTACGGAGCCACGCCGCCACCGTCCTCGGCCACCCGACCCCCGACACCGTCACCCCGGCGCACGCCTTCAAGGAGATCGGCTTCGACTCCCTCACCGCCGTCGAACTGCGCAACCGGCTCACCGCCGCGACCCGGCTCCGGCTCTCGCCCACCCTGGTCTTCGACCACCCCACACCCACCGCGCTCGCCACCCATCTGCACACCCAGCTCAGCCCGCGCGCCGCCGACGTCGCACAGGACGTACTCCGGGACATCGACCGCCTCGACAACGCGCTGTCCGCACTCTCCGCGGACACCGCACGAGGCGGTGCGATCGCGAAACGCCTCGAAGGTCTGCTGTGGAAATGGCGCGAAACAACGGAGAGCGTCTCGCCGGACGGATCCGACGACGATCTCAGCTCCGCGACGGACGACGAGATATTCGACGTCATCGAGAACGAGTTCGGAATCTCCTGACCTTCAACGTGAGGATGGTCGCTTCTGATGTCGGACGAAGAGAAGCTCCGGGATTATCTGCGCCGTGTGACCGCCGATCTGCGCCGGGCCCGTCAGCGGCTGCGCGAGGTCGAGTCCGACCGGTTCGAACCGGTCGCGATCGTCGGCATGGGCTGCCGCTACCCCGGGGGCGTGGAGTCGCCGGACGACCTGTGGCGGCTGGTCAGCGAGGAGCGGGACGTGATCTCCGGCTACCCCACCGACCGCGGCTGGGACCTGGAGACGCTGTACGACCCCGACCCGGACGCCCAGGGCAAGAGCTACGGCCGCCAGGGCGGATTCCTCCACGACGCCGGTGATTTCGACGCCGCCTTCTTCAACATCAGCCCGCGCGAGGCCATCGCCACCGACCCGCAGCAACGCCTCGTCCTGGAAACCGCGTGGGAAACCCTGGAACGGGCCGGAATCGATCCGACCAGTCTGCGCACCACATCGACCGGCGTTTTCACGGGCAGTTACGAACACGATTACAGCACCCTGCTGACGGCGCATTCCTCCGCCGAGGTCGAGGGATACATTCCCACCGGCGGATTCTCCTCGGTGATCTCGGGCCGGGTCGCGTACGCGCTGGGCCTGGAGGGGCCCGCGGTGACCGTGGACACGGCGTGCTCGTCCTCGCTGGTGGCGATGCACCTCGCGTGCCAGTCGCTGCGCGCGGGGGACTGCACCCTCGCCCTGGCGGGCGGCGTCACCATCATGGCGACCCCGACCCCGTTCATCGCCTTCAGCCGGCAGCGCGGTCTGGCCCGTGACGGCCGGTGCAAGGCGTTCGCGGCGGCGGCCGACGGGACGAACTTCTCGGAGGGTGTGGGGCTGGTCCTGCTGGAGCGGCTGTCCGACGCGGAGCGCAACGGGCATGAGGTACTGGCCGTGATCCGGGGCAGCGCGGTGAACCAGGACGGTGCCTCGAACGGGCTGACCGCGCCCAACGGCCCTTCCCAGCAGCGGGTGATCCGCCAGGCGCTGGCCAACGCGCGACTGTCGGCGGCCGATGTCGATGTGGTCGAGGCACACGGTACGGGCACCACACTGGGCGATCCGATCGAGGCACAGGCCCTGCTGGCCACGTACGGGCAGGACCGCCCGGCGGACCGGCCGCTGTGGCTCGGCTCGCTCAAGTCGAACATGGGCCATACCCAGGCGGCGGCCGGGGTGGCGGGCGTGATCAAGATGGTGCTGGCGATGCGCCACGGCCTGCTGCCGAAAACACTGCATGTGGACGAGCCGAGCCCGCACGTCGACTGGTCGGCGGGTGCGGTCTCCCTGCTGACCGAGGAGCGGGCGTGGCCGGTGGTGGACCGGCCGCGGCGTGCGGCGGTGTCCTCGTTCGGTGTGAGCGGGACCAACGCGCATGTGGTGGTGGAGCAGGCCCCGGTGGCCCCCGAGCCGCCGGCGACGGCCGGGGACCCGGGCGTGGTGCCGTGGGTGGTGTCGGGAGCCACGGCAGCGGGCTTGCGGGCGCAGGCGGGGCGCTTGGAGCGGTATGTGCGGGAGCGGCCTGAGCTGGGGCCGGGTGAGGTGGGTCTGGCGCTGGCGGTGGGGCGCGCCCGGCTCGATCACCGTGCGGTGGTGGTGGGCACCGACCGGGACGCGTTGCTGTCGGGCCTGGCCGCGCTCGGACGAGGGGAGCCGGCCGCCGGTGTGGTGAACACGGAGGGGTCTCCGGCGACGGTCGACGGCGGCAGGGTGGTCTTCGTCTTCCCCGGCCAGGGCTCCCAGTGGGCGGGCATGGCACTGGAGTTGGTGGAGTCCTCGGAGGTCTTCCGGGACCGGCTGCTGGAGTGCGAGGAGGCGCTGCGCCCGCTGGTGGGCTGGTCGGTGCTCGATGTGTTACGCGGGGTGGCGGGCGCCCCCGACCTCACCCGGGACGATGTCGTGCAGCCGGTGCTGTTCGCGGTGATGGTGTCGTTGGCGGCGCGGTGGCGGGCGGCGGGGGTGGAGCCCGAGGCGGTGGTGGGCCACTCCCAGGGTGAGATCGCCGCCGCCTGTGTCGCGGGCGTGCTGTCCCTGGAGGACGCGGCGCGGGTCGTCGCCCTGCGGAGCGGGCTGCTGATGCGGCTGGCGGGACGCGGCGGACTGGTGTCGGTCGCGCTGCCGGTGGCCGAGGCGGAGAAGGGGATCGCGCGCTGGGGCGGCCGGCTGACCGTGGCGGCCGTCAACGGCCCCTCCGCCGTGGTGATCGCGGGCGACGCGGACGCCCTGCCCGAACTGCTCGCCTGGTGCGCGGAGTCCTCCGTACGGGCCCGGCAGATCCCTGTCTCCTTCGCCTCCCACTCCGCCCATGTCGAGGAGATCGAGAAGGACCTGCTGGACGTGTTGGCGTCGGTCGTGCCGCGTTCCGGCGGGGTGCCGTTCTTCTCGACGGTGACGGGTGAGCTGGTCGACGGTGGTGAGCTGGACGCGGGGTACTGGTACCGGAATCTGCGGGAGCCGGTGCGGTTCGAGCCGGTGGTGCGGTCGTTGATGGAGCGGGGCTTCGACACGTTCGTCGAGGTCAGCCCGCATCCGGTGATCACGGCCGCCGTGGAGGACATCGCGGCGGGAGCGGGCATCACCACCGTGACCGGGGGCACACTGCGCCGGGACCAGGGCGGCGAGGACCGTTTCCTGCTGTCGGCGGGACATCTGTCGGTGTGCGGGGTGCGGGTGGACTGGGGGTCGGTGTTCGCCGGGCGCGGTCTGCGGCCGGTCGCGCTGCCGACGTACGCCTTCCAGCGCGAGCGGTACTGGCTGTCCGGCGGTGGTGCCACGGGCGACGTGGCGGCGTACGGTCTGACCGCGACGGGCTCCCATCCGCTGCTGGGCGCCGTGGTCGAACTGCCGGACTCCGGTGGTGTGGTGGTGAGCGGCCGGCTCTCCGTGCGGGACCAGCCCTGGCTGGCCGGGCACCGGGTGCTGGGTGAGGTGGTGGTGCCCGGGGCGGCGCTGGTGGAGATGGCGATCCGGGCCGGTGACGAGGCCGGCTGCCCCGACCTGGACGAACTGGTCATCCACGTGCCGCTCGTGCTGGCCGGGTCCGATGCGTCGTTCGTACGGATCACCGTGGGCGACCCGGAGGACAACGGCAGCCGGCCCCTGACCCTGTACGCGCGGGCTCAGCGGGACGACGGCCCCTGGACCACCCACGCCACCGGGCTCCTGACCCGGCCAGGCGCCGCCCCCGCCGACGCGGTGGACGCGCTGGACGTGTGGCCTCCGGCGGGCGCGGAAGCCGTTCCGGTGGGTGGTGTGTACGAGGAGTTCGCGGCCCGTGGTCTGGAGTACGGCCCGGTCTTCCGCGGCCTGGAGGCGGTGTGGCGCCGGGGCGAGGAGACCTTCGCCGAGGTGGCCCTGGGCGAGGAGGGCCGGTCCGGCGTCGCCGGATTCGGTGTCCACCCGGCGCTGCTGGACGCCGTACTGCACGCGGTGGTGCTGAGCGACGCGGTGCCCGGTGTCGAGTCCGGTGTGCCCTGGCTCCCGTTCGTCTGGTCGGGGGTGCGGCTGCACGCGGTGGGCGCGTCCCGCGTACGCGTCAGGATCACCGCCGCCGAATCGGGAGTCCTGCGGGTCGAGGTCGCCGACCCGGCCGGCGGTCCGGTCCTCTCGGTGGCCGGACTGACACTACGGCCGCTGCCCTCCGGCGAGTTGACGGCGCGGACCCGGCGCGGCGACGACCTGTTCCGGCTGGACTGGGTGCCGGTGGCGACCGCGCCTGCCACGCCCGGGGCCGGGGCGCCGGAAACCGGCCCGGCGGACCCGGACGGAGACTGGGTACTGGTGGGCGAGGACCACCGCGGCCTGGGACTCAGGGCCTTCGCCGCTCTGGCCGAACTGGCGGGCCAAGAGCCCGAGGTGGTGGTGTGGTGTGCCCCGGGCGGCGCCGACCCGGCGGGTGCGCGGGCGAGCGCGTGCACCGCACTGGAGACGGTCCAGGGCTGGCTGGCCGAGAAGGCGTGCGCCGGCTCCCGGCTCGTCGTGGTGACCTCGGGCGGGGTCGCGGCGGACCCCGGCGCGCCGGTGGACGCGGGTGCCGCCGCCGTCTGGGGTCTGGTGCGCTCCGCGCACTCCGAGAACCCCGGCCGGATCACCCTCCTGGACCTCGCCCCGGGCGCCGAACCGACCGTACCCCTGCTGGCCGCGGCACTGGCCACCGGCGAACCCCAACTCGCCCAGCGCGACGGTGAATTACGAGCGGCACGCCTCGCCCGTGTCACGGACGAGCCCACGGGCACCGTCACCCTCGACCCGGCCGGGACCGTACTGGTCACCGGCGGAACGGGTGACCTGGGCGCCCTGGTGGCCCGGCATCTCGTGGAGCGGTACGGCGTACGGCATCTGGTGCTGGCGAGCCGGCGCGGCGCGACCGCCGAAGGAGCCGAGGAGCTACGGGCCGAACTGGCGGCCCTCGGCGCCGGGACGGAGATCCGCGCCTGCGATGTGACGGATCGCGAGGCCGTCGCGGAGCTGCTGGCCGGGATCCCGGCCGACCGTCCGCTCACCGGTGTCGTGCACTGCGCGGGCGCGCTGGACGACGGTGTCGTCCAGGCGCTGGACGCCGAGCGGATACAGCGGGTGTTCGCCCCGAAGACGGACGCGCTGAGCCATCTCGATTCCCTCACCCGCCATGCCGACCTGGGAATGTTCGCGGTGTTCTCCTCTGCGGCCGGTGTGCTCGGCACCCCGGGGCAGGCCAACTACGCGGCGGCCAACGCCGCCGTCGACGCCCTGGTGACCTCGCGCAGGGCGGCCGGACTGCCCGGTGTGTCCCTGGCGTGGGGCTGGTGGGGCAAGGGCAGCGGGCTGACCGGCGACCTGACCGAGACGGACCGGGAACGGTTCGCGCGGGGCGGTGTGGCCGCCATGACGGCCGACGAGGGCCTGGCGCTGTTCGATACGGCCCTGGCACACGACCTGCCGGTGGTGGTGCCGGTGAAACTGGACCTCGCCACGCTGACGGAAGCGGCGGGCACCGGGCCGGGCCCGGGCGCGCCGGCCACGGGCGCGCTCCCGCCGCTGCTCAGCGGCCTGGTCACCGGAGGAACGGCGGCCCGCAGGACCGCGCACGACGGGACCGCACAGAGCGGCGCCGACGCCCTGCGCCGCCGGCTCGACGCACTGCCGGAAGGCGAACAGACCCGGGAACTGGTCGAGTTGGTAACCGGACAGGTCGCCACGGTCCTCGGCCACGCGCGTGCGGCCGGACTGGAGGTGAGCAAGCCGTTCAGCGCACTCGGCTTCGACTCGCTCACCGCCGTGGAGCTGCGCAACCGGCTCTCGCAGGTCACCGGGTTGCGCCTGCCCGCCACCCTGACCTTCGACCATCCCACCCCGCTCGCCCTCGCCCACCACCTGCGCGGCGAACTGGTCCAGACCGAGGCGGAAACCCTCGAAAGGGTGCTGGGAGACCTCGACAAGGTGGCGGACATCCTGTCGCGGCTCGATCCGGACGACGCGGTACGCGCACGGGTCACCGAGCGGGTCAGGGCACTCCTCGCCACCGCCGGGGAGAACCCGGCGGAGACATCCGGGGACGAAGTGACGGAGCAACTGCAACTTTCCTCCACCGAAGAGCTGTTCCAGTTCGTCGACAAGCAATTGGGAGCCTGATCCGATGGATGAGAACGCCAAACTCCGCGATTATCTCGCCCGGGTGAGCGGGGAACTCCAGAACGCCCGGCTCCAACTGCGCGACCAGGACGAGAAGAACGCGGAGCCGATCGCGATCGTCGGAATGGCGTGCCGTTTCCCGGACGGGGTGGACTCCCCGGACGACCTGTGGCGACTGGTGGCCGAGGGGCGGGACGCCATCGCCCCGTTCCCCGAGAACCGCGGATGGGACGTCGAGGGGCTGTACGACCCCGACCCCGACGCGGCGGGCAAGACCTACTCGCTCACCGGCGGATTTCTCTACGACGCGGACGAGTTCGACGCCGGCCTCTTCGGGATCAACCCCCGCGAGGCCCAGTCGATGGACCCCCAGCAGCGGCTGCTGCTCGAATCCGCGTGGGAGACCTTCGAACGGGCCGGAATAGCACCGGAGTCGATCCGCGGCAGCCGCACCGGTGTGTTCGCCGGGGTCATCCAGCACGACTACGGCTCCTGGTCCGGCGCGGCCCTGGAAGCCATGGACGGTTACCAGGGCACGGGCACCGCCGGTGGCGTGGCCTCGGGCCGTATCTCCTATGTCTTCGGCCTTGAGGGCCCGGCCGTGACGATCGACACGGCGTGCTCGTCCTCGCTGGTGGCGATGCACCTCGCGTGCCAGTCGCTGCGTGCGGGGGAGTGCTCGATGGCGCTCGCCGGGGGCGCCTCCGTCATGGCCACCCCGGGCATGTTCGTGGACTTCAGCCGGCAGCGCGGTCTGGCCCGTGACGGCCGGTGCAAATCCTTCGCCGACTCCGCCGACGGGACGAACTTCTCGGAGGGTGTGGGGCTGGTCCTGCTGGAGCGGCTGTCCGACGCGGAGCGCAACGGGCATGAGGTACTGGCCGTGATCCGGGGCAGCGCGGTGAACCAGGACGGTGCCTCGAACGGGCTGACCGCGCCCAACGGCCCTTCCCAGCAGCGGGTGATCCGCCAGGCGCTGGCCAACGCGCGACTGTCGGCGGCCGATGTCGATGTGGTCGAGGCACACGGTACGGGCACCACACTGGGCGATCCGATCGAGGCACAGGCCCTGCTGGCCACGTACGGGCAGGACCGCCCGGCGGACCGGCCGCTGTGGCTCGGCTCGGTGAAGTCGAACATCGGTCACACGCAGGCGGCGGCCGGGGTCGCGGGCGTCATCAAGATGGTGCAGGCGATGCGCCACGGCATCGTCCCGCGCACCCTCCATGTCGACACGCCCTCCACCCACGTCGACTGGTCGGCGGGCGCGGTCTCCCTGCTGACCGAGGAGCGGGCGTGGCCGGTGGTGGACCGGCCGCGGCGTGCGGCGGTGTCGTCGTTCGGTGTGAGCGGGACCAACGCGCATGTGGTGGTGGAGCAGGCCCCGGTGGCCCCCGAGCCGCAGGTGACGGCCGGGGACCCGGGCGTGGTGCTGTGGGTGGTGTCGGGAGCCACGGCAGCGGGCTTGCGGGCGCAGGCGGGGCGCTTGGAGCGGTATGTACGGGAGCGGCCTGAGCTGGGGCCGGGTGAGGTGGGTCTGGCGCTGGCGATCGGGCGCGCCCGGCTCGATCACCGTGCGGTGGTGGTGGGCACCGACCGGGACGCGTTGCTGTCGGGCCTGGCCGCGGTGGGACAGGGCGCGCCGGCCACCGGTGTGGTGAGCGCCGAGGGGTCCCCGCTGGTGGCCGACGGCGGCCGGGTCGTGTTCGTCTTCCCCGGCCAGGGCTCCCAGTGGGAGGGCATGGCACTGGAACTGATGGAGTCCTCCGAGGTCTTCCGGGACCGGCTGCTGGAGTGCGAGGAGGCGCTGCTGCCCCTGGTGGGCTGGTCGGTACGGGACGCCCTGTGCGGCGGCGAGGACGCCCCTGACCTCAGCGAACTCGATGTCGTACAGCCGGTGTTGTTCTCGGTGATGGTGTCCCTGGCGGCGCTCTGGCGCTCGATGGGGGTGGAGCCAGAGGTGGTGGTGGGCCACTCCCAGGGCGAGATCGTCGCGGCCTGTGTCGCGGGCGCGCTCTCCCTTCAGGACGCGGCGCGGATCGTCGCCCTGCGCAGCCGGCTGCTCCTGCGGCTCGTGGGCCGCGGCGCGCTGGTGTCGCTCGCCCTGCCGCACGCGGAGGCGGAGAAGAGGATCGCGCGCTGGGGCGGCCGGCTGACCGTGGCGGCCGTCAACGGCCCCTCCGCCGTGGTGATCGCGGGCGACACGGAGGCCCTGGACGAACTGCTGGCGCTCTGCGGGACGGAGTCGGTACGAGCCCGCGAGATCGCGTCCTCCGTACCCTCCCACTCCGCCCATGTCGAGTTCCTGGAGGACGAGGTACGGGATGTGTTGGCGTCGGTCGTGCCGCGTTCCGGCGGGGTGCCGTTCTTCTCGACGGTGACGGGTGAGCTGGTCGACGGTGGTGAGCTGGACGCGGGGTACTGGTACCGGAACCTGCGGGAGCCGGTGCGGTTCGAGCCGGTGGTGCGGTCGTTGATGGAGCGGGGCTTCGACACGTTCGTCGAGGTCAGCCCACATCCGGTGATCATCGCCAGTGTGGAGGACATCGCGGCGGCGACCGGTTCGGGTGCGGTCGCCGGAGGCACACTGCGCCGGGGCGAGGGCGGCCTGGACCGCTTCCTGTTGTCGGCGGGACATCTGTCGGTGTGCGGGGTGCGGGTGGACTGGGGGTCGGTGTTCGCCGGGCGCGGTCTGCGGCCGGTCGCGCTGCCGACGTACGCCTTCCAGCGCGAGCGCTTCTGGATGACCGGCACGGAGACCGCCGGCGATGTCGGCACATACGGTCTGACCGCGACGGGCGGCCACTGCCTGCTGGGCGCCGTGGTCGAACTGCCGGACTCCGGTGGTGTGGTGGTGAGCGGCCGGCTCTCCGTGCGGGACCAGCCCTGGCTGGCCGGGCACCGGGTGCTGGGTGAGGTGGTGGTGCCCGGGGCGGCGCTGGTGGAGATGGCGATCCGGGCCGGTGACGAGGCCGGCTGCCCCGACCTGGACGAACTGGTCATCCAGGTACCGCTCGTGCTGACCGCGACCGGCGCCGCGGTGGTGCGGATCGTGGTGGACGAGGCCGACGGCTCCGGCCGGCGTGCCGTCACGGTCCACGCACGGGCCGAGGAGGGCACGGCCGCCTGGGTCCGCCATGCCACCGGCAGTCTGGCGAGCGCCGGGGAAGCCCCCCGGCCCGCCGCCGGGGAGCCGGCGGCCTGGCCGCCGGCGGGCGCCGAACCCGTACCGGTGGGCGAGGTGTACGAGGAGTTCGCGGCCCGTGGTCTGGAGTACGGCCCGGTCTTCCGCGGCCTGGAGTCGGTGTGGCGCCGGGGCGACGAGACGTTCTCGGAGGTCGGGCTGGCCGAGGAGGGCCGTGCGGAGATCGACGGGTTCGGTATGCACCCGGCCCTGCTCGACGCCGTACTGCACGCGGTGGTGCTCAGCGGCGCCGTGCCGGGCATCGAGTCCGGGGTGCCGTGGATGCCCTTCGTGTGGTCGGGGGTGCGGCTGCACGCGGTGGGCGCGTCCCGGGTACGGGTCAGGATCACCGCCGCCGAGCCGGGCGCGATGCGGCTGGATGTCACCGACGAGGCCGGCGGCCCGGTGCTCACGGTGGACTCGCTGACCCTGCGGCCGCTGCCGGAGGGCGGGTTGGCGCCCCCGGTCCGCACGGACGATCTGTTCCGGCTGGACTGGGCGCCGCTCGACGCCGAACCGGTCGCCGTCTCCCCGGACGAGAACTGGACGGTGGTGGGCGAGGACCCCCATGGTCTGGGCCTGCCGCCCTGCCGCTCGCTGACCACGTCCGCCGAAGCCGCCGGATCCGTCGAGGAGGCGCCGCCCACCGTGGTCGTGTGGTCGGCCCCCCACGAGGCCCGCGCCGGTTCCGTACCCGACGCCGACTCGATACGGTCGGTGACCTGCCAGGCCCTGGACACCCTTCAGCGGTGGCTGGCCGACGAGACGTGCGCCGACTCCCGGCTCGTCGTGGTGACCTCGGGTGGCGCCGATGTGGCCCCCGGCGAACCCGTCGACGCCGGGGCCGCCGCGGTGTGGGGCCTGGTCCGGTCCGCGCAGGCGGAGAACCCCGGCCGGATCACCCTCCTGGACCTCGCCCCGGGCAGCGAACCGACCGTACCCCTGCTGGCCGGTGCGCTGGCCACCGGGGAGCCCCAACTAGCCCTGCGCGCCGACGGGTTACGTGCCCCACGTCTCATGCGGATGGCGACCGGCGGAGCCGGGGTCCCGCTGCCCCTCGCGCCCCAGCGGCTCGCCGCACCGGAACCGGTGCTCGCCTCACCGGAACCGGCCGACGGACACAGCGACACCTTCGACGCGGTACGGATCGGCATGCGGGCCGCCGGATCGGCCGAGAACATGGAATGGCTCCCCGCCGACGACGTCCGGCGGGAACTGGCCCCCGGCCAGATCCGGGTCGCCGTCCGGGCCGCGGGGCTCAACTTCCGTGACGTTGTCGCCGGGTTGGGCATGATCGGCGGCGATGTGGGCCTGCTGGGCACCGAGGCCGCCGGTGCGGTGCTCGATGTCGGAGCCGAGGTCACGGATCTGGCGCCCGGCGACCGGGTCGCCGGGCTCGCGCTCGGCTCCTTCGCCACGGTGGTGGTGAGCGACCGGCGCGGCTGGGTGCGGATCCCCGACACCTGGTCGTTCGCGCAGGCCGCGACGGTCCCCGTGGTCTTCCTGACCGCCTACTACGGGCTGAACCGGCTGGCCCGGCTGCGGGCGGGGGAGACCCTGCTCGTGCACGCCGCCTCCGGCGGCGTGGGCATGGCCGCGATCCAGCTCGCCCGCCACATCGGCGCCGAGGTGTTCGCCACCGCCAGCCCGCCCAAGTGGCCCACCGTGGAAGGGCTGGGGATCTCCCCGGACCGGATCGCGAACTCCCGGACGCTGGACTTCGAGGAGACGTTCCGCGCCGCGACCGGCGGCCGGGGCGTGGACATGGTGCTCAACTCCCTCGCCGCGGAGTACGTGGACGCCTCGCTGCGGCTGCTCGCCCCGGGCGGACGGTTCCTGGAGATGGGCAAGACCGACATCCGCGACCCCGAGCAGGTGGCCGCCGTCCGTACCGACATCGCCTACCAGGCGTACGACGGTCTGGACGCCGGCCTCGACCGGGTCGCCGAGATGCTCGCCGAGGTGATGGAGCTGTTCGAGCGCGGGGTGCTGTCCCCGCTGCCCACCACCCTCTTCGACGTACGGCAGGCGCCCGAGGCGTTCCGCCTCATGGCCCAGGCCCGGCACACCGGGAAGATCGTCCTCACGGTGGACCGCGCCCCCGACCCGGCCGGTTCGGTCGTCGTGACCGGCGGGACCGGCGACCTGGGCGGGCTCGTCGCCCGCCACCTCGTGTCGCGGTACGGCGTACGGCGCGTGGTCCTCGCCAGCCGGAGCGGCGAACAGGCCGAAGGGGCTGCGGAGTTGCGAGCCGGGCTGGAGGCCCTCGGTGCCGAGGTCGACGTGGTGGCCTGTGATGTGACGAACCGTCAGGCCGTGGCGGAGCTGCTGGCCGAGATCCCGGCCGAGCGCCCGCTGACCGGCGTGGTGCACTGCGCCGCCACCCTGGACGACGGGGTGATCCCCGCCCTCGACCCCGAGCGGATACGGCGGGCCTTCGCCCCGAAGGTGGACGCCGTACACCACTTCGACGAGCTGACCCGCGGCGCGGACCTGAGCCTCTTCGCGGTGTTCTCCTCGGCGGCCGGTGTGCTCGGCAGCCCTGGGCAGGGCAATTACGCGGCGGCCAACGCGGCCGTCGACGCCCTGATGGCCGGGCGCAGGGCCGCCGGGCTGCCCGGCGCCTCGCTGGCCTGGGGCTGGTGGGGCCAGGGCAAGGGCCAGACCAGCGGACTCGGCCAGGCCGACCGGGAGCGGTTCGCGCGCGGCGGTGTGGCGCCGATGAGCCCCGACGAGGGGCTGGCCCTGTTCGACGCCGCGCTCGCGCACAACCTGCCGCTGACCGTGCCGGTGAAACTCGACCTCGCCCGGCTCGCCCGCTCCGGCCCGCTGCCCCCGCTGCTCAGCGCCCTGGCGCCCGCCTCGGCCGCCGGCCGGCGCACCGCGCTCGGCGGCGCCGAGCGGGACGGCGACGACGGCGCGCAGGGGCTGCGCCGCAGGCTCGCCGCCCTGTCCGCCGCCGAGCAGGACCGCCATCTGGTGGACCTGGTGGCCCGTCAGGTCTCCACGGTGCTCGGGCACGCGCCCTCCGTCGTCCTCGATGTGAGCAAGGAGTTCACGGCGCTCGGCTTCGACTCCCTGACCGCCGTCGAGCTGCGCAACCGGCTCTCCCGGTCCACCGGACTGCGGCTGCCCGCCACACTCACCTTCGACCACCCCACCCCGCTCGCTCTCGCCCACCACCTCCAGAACGAACTGGTCGACGGTCTGGCCGAGTTGACGGCGCCGCCGGAGTCCGCCGAGCCGACCGGACCCGTCGGGCACCGGCCGGGATCCGCGCACCCGGCCGGCGTCGTGGCGCTGCCCGCCGGAGGCCGGGCGCTGCCCGCCGCCCCGGCCGCGTCCGACGGGCCCATCGCGATCGTGGGCATGGGCTGCCGCTTCCCCGGCGGCGCCGCCGACCCGGAGCTGTTCTGGCAGAACCTGCTCGACGGCGTCGACGCCGCCTCCGAAGTGCCCCCGGACCGCTGGGACATGGACGCCTACTACCACCCCCGCAAGGGCGTACCGGGCAAGGCCTACACCAGGAAGGCGTCCTTCGTCCCCGATCTCGCCGACTGGGACGCCGAGTTCTTCGGCTGCACCCCGCAGGAGGCGTACCGGCTCGACCCCCAGCACCGGCTCCTCCTGGAGATGGTGTGGACCGCCATGGAGGACGCCGGGATCCCGGCGGAGCGGCTGCGCGGCAGCAGGACCGGGGTCTTCCTCGGGCTGAGCGACTCCAGCCAGTACTCGCGGCGGCAGGTGGAGACGGAGGGTCTGGCCTGCTTCGACGACCCGAGCTTCTTCCTCGGACTGTCCTCCAGCGCCGCCGCCGGCCGGATCGCGTACCACCTGGACCTGCGCGGCCCGAGCATGACCGTGGACACCGCCTGCTCCTCCGCGCTCACCGCCACGCATCTCGCCGTGCAGAGTCTGCGGCGCGGCGAGTGCGACCTGGCGATCATCGCCGCCGCCTCCGCGCTCATCGACCCGAGCGCCCTCGTCCAGGCGTGCAAGATGAGCATGCTCGCGGCGGACGGCCGGTGCAAAACCTTCGACGAGGCCGCCGACGGCTTCGTCGCGGGCGAGGGCAGCGCCGCCATCGTCCTCCAGCGCGCCGAGGACGCCGAGGCGGAGCACCGCCCCGCCCACGCCGTCATCCGGGGATCCGCCATGACCCAGGACGGTCGGAGCAACGGGCTGACCGCCCCCAGCAGGCCCGCCCAGGCGGCCGTGGTGCGCGCCGCGCTCTCCGACGCGGGCCTGCAGCCCGACGACATCGGCTTCGTCGAGGCACACGGCTCCGGTACGAGCCTGGGCGACGCCATCGAGTTCGGCGCCCTCCAGGAGGTCTTCGGCGACCGCCGGGTGGACCATCCGCTGCTGATCGGCGCGGTCAAGACCCATGTGGGGCATCTGCTGACGACCGCGGGAATGGCCGGCCTGATCAAGTCGGTGCTCGCCCTGCGCAGCGGCGAACTCCCCGCCAACCTGCACCTGGAGCGGCCCAACGCGGACGTGTCCCTCGACGGCCCCGTGCGCCCGGCGCAGTCCCGGCAGCCGTTCCCGGCCGCGCCCGGCGCCCCGCGGCGCGCCGGGGTCAGCTCCTTCGGCTGGTCCGGCACCAACATCCATCTGGTGGTCGAGGAGGCCCCGCCGGCGCCACAGCACGAGGAACCGGCCGACGAGCCCGCGGCGACCGAGCCGCGCCGGCTCGTCACCCTCTCCGCGACCAACGCCGCGAGTCTGCGCGAGGCCGCCGCCGCCCTCGCCGCCCATCTGGAGCGGGAGCCCGGGCTCGACCTGGCGGACGTGGCGTTCACCACCCAGACCGGACGCACGGCCTTCCCGGTCCGCAGGGCGCTGCTCTGCCGGGACCTCCCCGACGCGATCGAGCGGCTGCGCGACCCGGCCGGCGCCGACGGCACCGTCTCCCCGGCCCGCAAGCACCGCATCGGTCTGCTGCTGCCCGCCGACGAGGCGCCGTCCGGGGCCACGGGCGGGCTGTACGGTACGGAACCGGCGTTCCGCGCGGCGGTCGACGCGTGCGCCGAGCTGGCCGCCGAGCGGTTCGGCACCGACCTGGGCGGCCTGCGCGACACCCACCCCGGGCCGGTGGGGGACGGCGGGACGGCGGACGCCGCCGTACTGTCGGCCTTCACCGTGCAGTACGCGCTCGTCGCGCTGCTGGAGGCGTACGGCGTACGGCCCGCCGTCCTCCTGGGCCACGGCGTCGGCGCGTACGTGGCGGCCTGCGCGGCCGGGGTGTTCGCGCTGCCCGACGCGATGAGCCTGGCTCTGGACCCGGGCCGCGCCGCGTCGGTGACGCTCTACGAGCCCCGCGCCGGTCTGTTCTCCGCCGCGACGGGCCGCCCGCTCACCCCGGAGGAGTGCGCCGACCCCGCCTACTGGGCCGCGTTGCCCGGCCGCCCCGTCGCGGACGCCGACAGCGCGCAGGGTCTGGCGCGTTACGCCACCGTGCTGGTGGAGGCGGGCTGGGGCGGCACCCTGGACGCGACAGCCTCCCCGGAGGGGGCCCCGGTCACGGACGCCGCCGAGGCCCCCGTCCCCCCGGTGACCGTACGGCTGCTGCCCGCGCCCGGCGGCGCCGTCGACCGCGGGACATGGCTGGCGGGGATCGGCCGGCTGTGGGAGCTGGGCGTCACCGTCGACTGGGGCGCGGGCCGCACCGTCCGGCGGGAACTCCTGCGGCTGCCGGGTTACCGGTTCCAGCGCGCCCGCTACTGGCCGATGCCCGCCGCGCGGCCCGCCGCCACGGCCGGATCCGTCACCGCGAACGGCGACGCTCCCGCCGCGGACGCCCGGGGCACCCGCTTCCTCGCCTCGGCCTGGCGCCGACAGGACGCCCTGCCGACCGCGCCCGGGCCGACCGAGCCCGCGACCGTACTGGTCCTGGCCGACCGGGCCGGACTCGGCCGCCAGGTGGCCGAACAGGCCGAGGCGGCCGGGGACGAGGTGGTGTTCGCCGAGGCGGGCGACGGATATCTGCGGACCGGGGGAGGCGTGACGATCGACCCCCGGAGCCCGGAGGACTACGAGCGGCTGCTGACGGAGCTGAACCCGCCCCCGGCACCCGGCCCCAAGAACGCCAACGGCTCGAACACTACCGACGGCACTCACACCACCAACGGCACGAACGGCAGCCACAGTTCCGCCGCCGCGGCCGGTCCGCTCCGTATCGTGCACGCCTTCGGCCACCACCCCGACCCGGCGGCCGGGCTCGAACACGCCCTGGACCACGGCTTCTACAGCGTGCTGTGGCTGGTCCAGGCGATCGGCCGGGTCCTGCCGGGCCGGGACGTCGAACTCGTCGTCGCGCTCTCCGGGACCTTCGACGTCCTCGGCGGCGAGCGGGTGCGTCCGCTCTCCGCGCCGGTCGTCGGCCTCGCCCGCTCCATCGGCGTGGAGTACCCGCGGATCCGCACCCGCTGCGTCGACCTCGACCCGGAGGCCGGGCCGGACCGGGCGGCCGGCCAACTCCTGCGCGAGTTCGGCCTGCTGACGACCCCCGCCACCGCCCCCGCCGCCACCGGCTCCGACTCCTCCCCGAGCGCCTGGCGGCGAGGACGCCGCTGGCTCCCCGGCCTCGAAGAGGTGGGGCTGCCCGCCGTCTCCGACGACCAGGTCTGGCGGCCCGACGGTGTGTACGCGATCACCGGCGGCCTCGGCGGCCTCGGCATGGCGCTCGCCCGCAGGCTCGCCCCGATGGGCGCCAGGCTCGCCCTGATCGGCAGGACCGAACTGCCCGAACCCGACCTGTGGGACTGGTGGATCAGCAGCCACCGCGCCGACGACCGGATCAGCGCCGTCCTCCTCGCGATCAGGCAGCTCCGCGCGGCCGGCGCCGAGGTGCTGCCCGTCCCGGCGGACATCAGCAGGCCCGACGAGGCCGCCGAGGCGTTCCGTACCGTACGAGCCCACTTCGGCGAGGTGTACGGAGTGATCCACACCGCGGGCGTACCGGGCGAGGGGCTGCTCCAGTACAAGACCAAGGAGCAGGCCGCCGCCGTACTGGCCCCCAAGATCGCCGGAACGCTCGCCGTCGCCGACGCGCTGCGCGAGGCGCCGCCCGAACTGCTCGTGCTGTACTCCTCCACCGTCACCGCGGTCGGCGGACACGGCGAGGGCGACTACGGCGCGGCCAACGCCTTCCTCGACGCCTTCGCCGCGGCCGAGGACGGGGCGGGCGCGGTGGCAGGCCGTGTCGTCTCCGTCGGCTGGGGGGCGTGGCAGCACGACAGGTGGCAGACCAAGGCGTACGCGGCGGCCCCCGCCCTGCGGGACCGCGCCCGCCGGATCCGGGAGGAGTACGGCTTCACCGACGAGGAGGGGACCGCGGCGCTCGGCCGGATCATCGCTGCGGGACCGTCCCATCTCTACGCGCTCAACCAGCCGCTCGACGACCTCGTCGACGCCATGCGGATGCTCTCCGACCCGGACGCGCTGGCGGGGACCGGCACCGGACCGGGCACGGGTGCGGGGGCGACCGCGCCCGAACGCCGCTATCCCCGGCCCGACCTGCGGGTCTCGTACATCGCCCCGCGCGATGACACCGAACGCCGGGTCGCCGACACCTGGGGCGAACTGCTCGGTATGGAGCGGGTCGGCGTGCACGACCCCTTCTTCGAGCTGGGCGGCACCTCGCTCGTGGGGCTGGCCCTGGTGAACCGGCTTGCCGCCGAGTTCGGGGTCGAGCTGGCCGCGGCGAGCCTGTTCGAACACCCCACCGTCGCCCAGCTCGCGGAGCTGCTCGACAGCCTCGGCGCCGGTGGCTCCGGTACGGCCGGCTCCGGTACGGCCGGCTCCGGTGCGGGTGGCGCGGGCGGCGACGCCGACGTGCCCGCAACCCCCGCACCGGGCCGGGAGGACGGCAGTGCGGCACGTGGACAGCGGCGCAGGGCCCAGGCCGGTGCCTCGACCATCAAGCGCAGGAGGACAGGCAAGTGACGTTGAGCTGGCAGACGAGCGAGGACGACCCGCAGAGCGGCGCCGAGGGCACGGACATCGCCCTGGTCGGCATGGCGGGACGGTTCCCCGGCGCCGACGGCGTCCGGCAACTGTGGCACAACATCCGGGCGGGCAAGGACACCATCACCCGCTTCACCGAGGAGGAGCTGCGGGCCGAGGGCGTGTCCGAGGAGCTGCTCGCCGACCCGTCGTACGTACGCGCCGGATCGGTGCTCGACGGCATCGACCTGTTCGACGCGGGCTTCTTCGGCCACACCCCCAAGGAGGCCCAGCTCCTCGACCCGCAGCAGCGGCTGTTCCTGGAGACCGCCTGGCACACGCTGGAGGACGCGGGCGCCGACCCGGCGCGCTTCGCCGGATCGATCGGTGTGGTCGCCGGGACCGGCATCAGCTGGTACATGATGAACAACCTGTCCACCCGGCCCGACCTCGCCGAGTCCGTCGGCGAGGTGCAGATCGGTCTCGGCAACGACAAGGACTCCCTGGCCACCCGGGCGGCGTACGCCTTCGACCTCACCGGGCCCTGCTACAGCGTCCAGAGCTACTGCTCCACCTCGCTGGTCGCCGTGTCGCTCGCCTGCTCCGCGCTGGTCAGCGGCGAGGCCGACATGATGCTGGCCGGCGGGGTCTCCGTCCTCGTGCCCCACCGGGTGGGCTACCTCTACCAGGAAGCCGGGATGTCCTCCCCGGACGGTCGCTGCCGGGCCTTCGACGCCGCCGCCCAGGGCACCCCGGTCGGCAGCGGTGTCGGGGTCGTCGCCCTGCGCAGGCTGGCGGACGCGCTCGCCGACGGGGACCGCGTCTACGCGGTCATCCGGGGCTGGGCGGTCACCAACGACGGCGCCAACCGGGCCGGATTCACCGCTCCCGGCGTACGGGGCCAGTCCGGTGTGATGGCGGAGGCCCTGGCCAGCGCCGGGCTGACCGCGCCCGACATCGACTACGTGGAGGCCCACGGCACCGGCACCGGCCTCGGGGACGCCATCGAGATCGCCGCCCTCCAGCGCGTCTTCGACGTCGACGGGGTCACCCGCTGCGCCATCGGCTCGGTCAAGACCAACCTCGGCCATCTCGACCGGGCCGCCGGGGTCACCGGACTGATGAAGACCGCACTCGCCCTGCACCACGAGGAGATCCCGCCCACCCTCCACTTCGACCGGCCCAACCCTCAGCTCGCCCGCTCGGCGGGCCGCCTGGAGGTCGTGACCGACCTGCGGCCCTGGCCCCGGGGCGAACGGCCCCGCCGCGCCGGTGTCAGCGCCTTCGGCATGGGCGGCACCAACGCCCATGTCGTCCTGGAGGAGACCGCCGCGCCCACGCGGGACCCCCGCCCCGCCCCGCGCGACCACCAGGTACTGGTGTGGTCCGCGCGGACGGCGGACGCGGCCGACGAGACGACCGGGCGGCTGCGCGCCCTCCTCGCCGACCAGGGCGAGGGCCGCGCCTGGGAGCCGGAGGCCACCGGGGCGCGGGGCGTCACCGATGTCGCCTACACCCTTCAGACCGGCCGGGCCGTCTTCGACCACCGCCGCGCGCTGGTCACCTCCTCCGGCGCCGCCGGTACGGACGGGGGCGCCGTCGCCGACGCGCTGCGCGCCCTCGGCGAGGACGCCGACCACCGTGTCCTCGCCCGCCACGACGCCGTCACCCGCAGGCCGGCCGGCTTCCTGCTCGCCGGGGTCGGCGAGCACTACCAGGGGATGGTCGGCGGCCTCTACCGCTCGGAACCCGTCTTCCGTACGGCGATCGACGCCTGCGCCGACCTCTTCCGCGACCGGCTCGGCGTCAACCCCGTGGAGACCTTCCTCGCCCAGCGGCGCTCCGGCGCCCCCGACCTGGCAGGGCTCCTCGGCCGTACGGACACGGCGGCGCGGGACTCCGACGAGCCGGTCGCCACCGAGATCGTCCAGCCCGCGATGTTCGCCGCCGACTACGCGCTCGGCACGCTCCTGATGTCCTGGGGCGTCCAGCCCCGGCTGCTGCTCGGGTACAGCGTCGGGGAGTTCGCCGCCGCCTGCCTGGCCGGCGCGCTCACCCTGCCCGAGGCGACCGCGCTGACCGCCCACCGCGCCCAGCTCATCGCGGAGCTGCCCGCAGGCGCCATGACGGCCGTACCGCTCTCCGTCGCCGAACTCACCGGCCGCATCGGCCCGTTGGCCGGCACCGGGGTGGATGTCGCGGCGGTCAACGGGCCCGGCTTCACCGTGCTCTCCGGGCCCGTCGACGCCGTGGCCGAGATCTCCGACCGGCTCGCCGCCGCCGACGTACCCAGCCGCGGCCTGCGTACGACGCACGCCTTCCACTCCGCGACGCTCCGGCCGGTCGCGCCCGCCCTCACCGCGTGGGCCCGCTCCGAGCTGAAGCCGCGGGCCCCGAGGATCCCGTACCTCTCCAACGTGACCGGCGCGCCCGTCACCGAGCAGCAGCTCCGCGACCCCGGCTACTGGGCCGAACACATGTGCCGCACCGTGCGGTTCTCGGACATGCTCACCCACACCTTCGCCCAGGGCGACGACATCCTGCTGGAGCTGGGCCCGGGCCAGTCCCTCGGCGCGATGGCCCGCAACCACCCCGACTGCCCGCCGGAGCGCTGGCCGCTGCTGCTCCCGACACTGCCCGCCCAGGCCGATCCGTCGAGCGACGGCGAGGTGCTGGCCGGCTCGCTCGCGCGGATGTGGCTGGCGGGCGTCGACATCGACTGGCAGGCGTACCACGACGGCAGGAACCCCCGTAAGGTCTCCGTGCCCGACTACCCCTTCCAGCACGAGCGTTACTGGATCGACGCGGCCACCCCCGCACCCCGGCCCGCCATCGCGGAGCCCGTCGTGGCGTCCCCTGTGACCGCGCCGACCGACGCGGTGGACCCGCACGCCGCCCAGGGGCTGTTCGTCCCGCGCTGGACCGAGCGCCCGCTGCCCGCCGCCCCGGCGGCGCCCGCCCCGGCCGAAGGCCCTGTCTGGATCTTCGCCGACGATCGCGGCGTCGCCGACGCGCTCGCCGCCCGGCTCACGGCCGACGGCCGCGAGACCGTGCTCGTACGCCCGGACGGCGCCCCCGCCCCGGCCACGGGCCGGACCGTACGCCCTGCCGAACAGGACGACTACCAGGCCCTGTTGGAGAGCGCCGGAGCGCCACGCACCGTCCTCCACCTCTGGGGACTCGACCAGGACACCACCGGCCGCCACGCCCGCGAACGGGGCTTCGACAGCCTGCGCGCGCTCACCGCCACACTCGGCGACGCCACGCCCGCGGGACCGGTCTCCCTGCTGGTGGCGACCGAGTCGGCGCGCGCCGTCCGCGCCGACGACCCGCCGGTGGTCCCCGAACGCGCCACCGTCTTCGGCCCCTGCCTGGTCGCCCCGCAGGAGTACCCCGCCCTCGACGTCCGCACCCTGGACGTGACGCTCGGCGCCGAGGCGGACGCGGCCGACTCCCCGCAGGCCGTGGCGGCGGCCCTCCACCGCGAGCTGGCGGGCGACGGCCAGGGCCGGGTGGCCGCCCTGCGCGCCGGGACCCGGCTGGCCCTCGACCACGTACCGGCCCCGGAACCCGCCCCCGCACCGGTGGAGGACGGAACCTCCGACCCCCGGGACGGCGCGGTGACGCCCCGGCCCGGCGACGTCTGCCTGATCACCGGCGGACTCGGCCCCGTGGGCCTGCTCCTCGCCGAACACCTCGGGCGTACGTACGGCGCGAAGCTTGTGCTCACCGGGCGGCGCGGCCTCCCGCCGCGCGAGGAGTGGGACCGTATCGCCGCCGACGACACGGCCGAACCCGCCCTGCGCACCCGCGTCACCGTGCTGCTGCGCCTCGCGGAGCAGGGCCTCTCCGTGGAGGCGGTCGCCGCCGACGTCACCGACGACGACGCGCTGCGCGAGGTCGTCTCCTCCGTCGTGGCCCGCCACGGCGCGCTGCACGGCGTGATCCATCTCGCCGCCGTCACCGACGCCGAGAGCCTGAGCCCGATCTCCGGGCTCGCCCCCGAGCAGCGCGACGCGCACTTCCACGCCAAGACCGGTGGCGCGCTGGCACTGGAACGGGTGCTCCAGGACGTGCCCGCCGCGTTCTGCCTGCTGTTCTCCTCGATGTCCGCCGTGCTCGGCGGGATCGGCTTCGCCGGCTACACCGCCGCCAACTCCTTCCTGGACGCCGTCGTCGACCGCCACCGCACGGACGCCACCCGCTGGCTCGCCGTCAACTGGGACACCTGGCCGTCCACCGCGGCCGGCCTCGGCGGTCAGTCGTTCGGCGCCTCCCTCGTGCAGTACTCGCTGACCGAGCGCCAGGCACTGGACGCCGTCGACCGGGTACTGGCCCGGCCCCGGCCGCGTACCCTCGTCTGCGCCGGGGACCTTCCCGCCCGGCTCGTCCAGTGGGTGGAGCGGCCCGCCGCCCCGGCGGCGCCCGCCCCGGCCAGGCCCTCCGGCGAGCGCTTCCCCCGGCCCGAACTCGCCCAGCAGTACGTGCCCCCGAGCGGCGAGCGCCAGCGCAGGCTGGCCGAACTCTGGGCCGACCTGCTGGGGATCGACCGGGTCGGCGCCCGCGACAACTTCTCCGACCTCGGCGGCACCTCGCTGATGGCGCTCCAGCTCGTCAAACGTATCCGGCAGGCGTTCGGCGTCGCGGTCTCCCCGATCACCCTGTTCGAGGCGCCCACCGTGCACGCCCTGATCCAGCGGATCGACAGCCTCGGCGGCGACGGAAGCCCCGCCGCCGTACCGCACCCGGCACCGGCACCACGGGCCGCGGCGGTACGGGAGCCCGCGCGCGGCGACACACCGCGCACGGCGGAGACCGGCACCGTCCCCATCGCGGTCGTCGGACTGACCGGCCGCTTCCCCGGGGCCTCCGACATCGCGGCCTTCTGGCACAACCTCAGCCACGGCCTGGAGTCCGTCACCCGGTTCTCCGAGGAGGAACTGGTCGCCGCCGGACTCTCCCTGGACCAGATCCGTGACCCCGACTACGTCCCGGCGCGCCCGGTCCTCGACGACATCCGCACCTTCGACGCCGGATTCTTCGGCTACAGCCCGCGCGACGCGGCCCTCGCCGACCCGCAGCACCGGCTCTTCCTCGAATGCTGCTGGGAGGCGCTGGAACACGGCGGTTACGGGGCGGCCCGCGACCGGGGCCGGGTCGGGGTGTTCGCCGGGTCCAACCTCAGTACGTATCTGATGCTCCAGGCCGCGAACCTGGCCACGGCCGGTGAGGCGGACCTCTACTCCACGGTCATCGGCAACGACAAGGACTCGCTCGCCACCGGTGTCTCCTACAAACTGGGGCTCACCGGGCCCAGCCTCTCCGTGCAGACCTTCTGCTCCACCGCCCTGGTCGCCACCCATCTCGCCTGCCAGAGCCTGCGCGCCGGGGAGTGCGAGATGGCCATGGCGGGCGGTGTCGGCATCCATGTGCCCGACCGGGTCGGCCATCTCTACACCCCCGGTGGCATGGAGTCGCCCGACGGCCGCGTCCGTACCTTCGACGCCCGCGCCAAGGGCACCCTCTTCGGGGACGGCGTCGGAGTGCTGCTGCTCAAGCGGCTCGACGCCGCGCTCGCCGACGGCGACACCGTGCACGCGGTCATCCGGGGCTCCGCCGTCAACAACGACGGTTCCCTGAAGGTCGGTTACACCGCGCCCAGCGTCGTCGGCCAGGCCACGGTGGTCTCCGACGCGATGGCGTCGGCCGGTGTCGGCCCCGACGACGTCAGTTACGTGGAAGCGCACGGCACCGCCACCGAACTCGGCGACCCGATCGAAGTCACCGCGCTCACCCGGGCGTTCGGCGCCACCGACCGCAAGCAGTACTGCGCCATCGGCTCGGTGAAGACCAACATCGGGCATCTCGGCGCGGCCGCCGGGGCCAGCGGACTGATCAAGACCGTCCTCTCGCTGAAGAACCGCCAGATCCCGCCGAGCCTCAACTTCGAGGAGCCCAACCCCGAGATCGACTTTCCGGACAGCCCGTTCTTCGTCAACACCGCGCTCACCCCCTGGCGGGTCGAGGAGGGCCGCCGCCGGATCGCCGGCGTCAACTCCCTCGGCATGGGCGGCACCAACGTCCATGTCGTCGTGGAGGAGCCGCCCGAGCAGTCCCGCGTACGCCGGGGCGACGGCGAAGGCCCCGACCGGCGGTACGAGATCCTGCCCGTCTCCGCGCGGAGCGAGAAGGCCGCCGACGAGGCCGTCGCCCGGCTGTGCGCCCGGCTGCGCGAGGAGACCGACGCGGCCCCGCTGGACGTGGCGTACACCCTCCAGGCCGGGCGCGAACGGTTCGAGCACCGCAGGATCCTGGTCGCGGACTCCCTCGACGCCCTGCGCGCGGCCCCCGAGGGCGAGGAGGCGCCCGCACCGGTGGCGGGGATGATGCGCCGCACCGACGCCGTGCTCGACCGTCCCGTGGACTTCCTGCTCGCCGGAGTGGGCGAGCAGTACCCCGGAATGATCGGCGAACTCTACCGGCGCGAACCGGAGTTCCGTACCGCCGTCGACGAGTGCGCCGCACTGCTGGGCGACACCCTCGGCGACGGCGTCGACCTCGTCCGGCTGCTCACCACCGGCCGCGACCGCCCGGCCGGCGACGACGGCGCACTGTCGGCCATGCTCGGCCGGGGCCCCGCCCCCGACGCCGAGGCGGCAGCGGCAGCGGCGGAGCTGGCCAGGACCGAGATCGCCCAGCCCGCGGCCTTCGTCACCGACTACGCCCTCGCCCGGCTGCTGATGAGCTGGGGCGTGCGCCCCACCAGGATGCTCGGCTACAGCCTCGGCGAGTACGTCGCCGCCTGCCTGGCCGGAGTCCTCACCCTGCCCGACGCGCTGCGCCTGGTCACCTTCCGCGCCCGGCTCATCGCCCGGCTGCCCGCCGGGGCGATGCTGGCCCTGCCGCTCTCGCCCGCACAACTCGGCGCCCGGTTCGGCGACCTCGCCGGCCAGGGCATCGACATCGCCGTCGTCAACGGCCCCGAACTGACCGTCGTCGGCGGGGCGTGCGACGTCATCGACGCCTTCGCCGCCCGCCTCGCCGAGGCCGGCGTCCCCGGGCGGAAGCTCGCGACCACCCACGCCTTCCACACCCGGATGCTCGAACCGGTACGCGACGAACTCACCGCCTGGGCCGCCGCCCACCTGCGGCCCCGGGCACCCGAACTGCCCTACCTGTCCAACGTCACCGGCGAGCCCGTCACGGCCGGCCTGGTCGCCGACCCCGGCTACTGGGCCCGCCACATGTGCTCGACCGTACGGTTCTCCGACGGCCTGGCCCATCTCCTCGCCGACCCCGACCCGGTCCTGCTGGAGATCGGCCCCGGCCAGTCCCTCGGCGCCATGGCCCGGGTGCACCCCGACTGCTCCCGCGACCGGTGGCCGCTGGTCGTACCGACCCTGCCCGCCGCCGCCGACCCCCGCCCCGACGACCTGGTGGCCGCCGAGACCCTGGCCCGCCTCTGGCTCGCCGGCGCCGACATCGACTGGAACGCCTACCAGCGGGGCCGGGCGCCGCGCCGGATCCCGCTGCCCACCTACCCCTTCCAGCGCGCCGAGTACTGGCTCGCGCCGGCCGCGCCCCGGCCCACCGGCGGCGCCGCGCCCGTCCTCGAAGTGACCGACCTGGACGACGTACGGCGCTCCCCGCTGCCCCTGCTCCCCGAGGAGGAGTGGCTGCACGCCCTGGTCTGGCGGCAGACCGCGCCCCGCGGCGGACGGCTGCCGCTGGGCCGCTGGCTGATCCTCACCGACACCGGCGCCGCCGACGAGGTGAGCGGGCCGCTGGTCCGCCGCCTCACCGACGCGGGCGGCAGCGTCGTCCTCGTACGCCCCGCCACCGGACCCGAGGGCTTCGAGGGGCCCGACGAGACCGGCGCGTACCGGGTACGGCCCGGCGACGGCCCGCGGATACGCGAGCTGATGCGCCGGCTCAGGGACGACGGCGGACTGCCCGAGCGGATCGTCCACCTGTGGACGCTCTCCCTCCCCGAGTCCGAAGGCGCCACACCCTCCGCCGAGGAGGTCGAGACCGCACTGGTGCGCGGCACCGACACGCTCGTCGCGCTCGCCACCGGGGCCGGCGACGTCGGCGCGGAGAAGTGGTCGCTGGACGTGGTCACCTGCGGCACCCGCTCGGTGACCGGCGCCGAACGGATCCGCCCCGAACTGACCACCGTCACCGGCCCCGTACGCGGCATCCCGCTGGAGTACCCGGAGGTCTCCTGCCGGCTCATCGACATCGACCCCGTGCACCCCGCCACCGCGGAGCGGCTGGCCGGGCAGATCGCCGCCGAACTCGGCGACGGCGACGGCGAACCGGTCGTCGCGCTGCGCCACGGCCGGCGCTGGCTGCCCGACTACGAGACCCTGCCCGACCACACCCCGCAGCCCGCCGACGCCGAGGCGGGCCGACCGGTGCCCGAGCCGCTGCGCGAGGGCGGCGTCTATCTCGTCACCGGCGGCCTCGGCGGCATCGGCCTCGCCATGGCGGAGCGCCTGGCCCGCGACTGCCAAGCCAAACTGGTGCTGTTCGGCCGGACCGGGCTGCCGCCCCGCGACACCTGGGAGGCCGCGCTCGCCGACCCGGCGGTCAGCGACGAGGTACGGCGCCGGCTCACCGGCGTGCTCCGACTGGAGGAGTACGGCGCCGAGGTGGCCGTCGTCACCGGCGACGTGGCGGAATCCGCCGACACCGCACGGGCCGTCACCACCGCGCTGGAGCGGTTCGGCGCCCTGCACGGTGTCCTGCACGCGGCGGGACTCCCCGGCATCGGGCTCATGCAGTTCAAGACCACCGCCGAGATGCGCAAGGTGATGGCGCCCAAGATCCGCGGCACCCTCGCCCTGGCGGACGCACTCGACGGCGTACCGCTCGACTTCCTCGTGCTGTTCTCCTCCATCACCTCCGCGACCGGCGGCGGCCCGGGACAGGTCGACTACAGCGCGGCCAACGCCTTCCTCGACGCCTACGGGGAGGCGGCCCCCGCCGGCCGGGACGGCGCCGGCCGCCGGACCCTGACCATCGGCTGGGGCGAGTGGCAGTGGAACGCCTGGGAGGCCGGACTCGCCGGGTACGACGTGGAGATCCAGGAGTTCTTCCGCACCAACCGGCAGAAGTTCGGTATCGGCTTCGACGCCGGCTGGCGCGCCCTGCTCCGGGCGGTCTCCCAGGACCTGCCCTATGTCGTGGTGAACAGCCAGGAGTTCTCCCAGATGGAGCGGATGAGCCGGCACTTCACCATCGAACTGGTCGGCGGCGGCAAGAGCGCCCAGCGCCAGGAGGGCACCCGCCATCCGCGCCCCGACCTGGTCACCGAGTTCGTGCCGCCCTCCGGGGAGGTCGAGAGCGCGATCGCCGACGTCTGGTGCGACCTGCTCGGACTGAACGAGATCGGCGCCGACGACAGCTTCTTCGACCTCGGCGGCTCCTCCCTCATCGGCATGGAGGTGATGGCGCGCATCCGGCGCCGCCTCTCCGTCGACGAACTCGCGCCGCACATCCTCTACGAGGCGCCGACCGTCGCCCGGCTGGCACGGCTGCTCGCCGCGCGCACCGCCGGGGCACCCGGGGACGGCGCCGCGGACACCACCGCCGAGGACCAGGCCCGCAGCGACCGGCGCAGGCGCAGCCTGCGCCGTACCAAGAACCGGGAGGCGGAAGAGGCATGAGTGACACCAACGAGTCCGCGCTGGCCATCGTCGGAATGGCCGGGCGTTTCCCCGGCGCGGCGAGCGCGGACGCGCTGTGGGCGAACCTCACCCGGGGCGCGGGAGGGATCCGCGAGATCACCCAGGACGAGCTGACCGCCGCCCGGGTGCCGCCCGCCGCGCAGGCCGACCCCCGGTACGTACGGCGCGGCGCGCCCGTCGCGGACACCGAGCTGTTCGACGCCGCGTTCTTCGGCTACAGCCCCCGCGAGGCGGAGGTGGCCGATCCGCAGCACCGGATGTTCCTGGAGTGCGCCTGGGAGGCGCTGGAGAGCGCCGGTTACCGGCCCAACGCCGTACCGGGCCAGGTCGGTGTCTTCGGCGGCGTCGCCCCGAGCCAGTACGGCATGCGCCATGTGCTGATCCGCCCCGAGGTGATGGCCACCATCACCCTGGAGCAGTACGGCATGGGCACCACCGCCGACTCGCTGTGCGCGCTGGTCGCCTACAAACTCGGCCTGACCGGGCCGGTGGTGGGCGTGCAGACCAACTGCTCCACCTCGCTGGTCGCGGTGCACCTGGCGGCGCAGTCCCTGCTCACCTACGACTGCGACGTCGCCCTGGCCGGCGGCGCCGCGATCCCCGACCCGCTGCCGACGGGCTACCAGTTCGAGGAGGGCTCGATCACCTCGCCCGACGGGGTGGTGCGCAGCCTCGACGCCGACGCGGGCGGCACCGTCATGGGCAACGGCGTGGGCGTCGTGGCGCTGAAACGGCTCGCGGACGCCCGCCGGGACGGCGACCACATCTGGGCCGTTCTGCTGGGCAGCGCCATCAACAACGACGGTGCGGCGCGGGCCGGTTACTCCGCGCCCGGCGTCGACGGGCAGAGCGCGGTGATCGGTTACGGGCTGGCCGTGGCCGATGTCGACCCTGGCACCATCGGCTATGTCGAGTGCCACGCCACGGGCACCCGGCTCGGCGACTCCATCGAACTCGCCGCCATGGACCGGGCGTTCCCCCAGGTGCCCGCCGAGCCCCGGGTGCTGTCCACCCTCAAGCCGGACATCGGGCATCTGGACCGGGCCTCCGGGGTGGCCGGGCTGATGAAGGCGGCGCTGGCGCTGCACCACCGCGTCCTGCCGGCCACCCGTGGCTTCCGTACCCCCAACGCGGCCCTCGCCACGGCGGGTGACCGCTTCACCGTACTGACCGAGGACCGGCCCTGGCCGCGTACGGCGCACCCGCGCCGGGCCGGCGTCAACTCCTTCGGAGCGGGAGGCACCAATGTCCATGTCGTCCTCGAAGAAGCCCCCGAGCGAGCCACCGGACCGTCCGAACCGGCCCCGCCGGGCCCGCAGTTGCTGGTGCTGTCCGCCCGTACCCCGGCCGCTCTGGACACGGCCGTACGGCGCCTGCGCGGCCATCTGCACGACACCCTGGGGGAGGGGCGGCCCGGGGACGGCGGCCGGGCTCAGGACGCCGGGGCCCTGGCCGGCGGGGTCCTGGAACGGGACCGGTTCCTGGCAGACGTGGCGTACACCCTCCAGGCCAGCCGCAGCGGGTTCGCCCACCGGATGGCCGTCGTCTGCGACGGCGCCGAGGACGCCGTACGGGCCCTCGGGGACCCGGCAAGGACGGTCACCGCGGGACCCGTGACCGCCGGCGGCGCCCCGCACCGGACCGCCGATCCGCACGAGGCCGCCGAACGCTGGCTGAGCGGTGCCGACATCGACTGGACGGCGCTGCACCACGGGCCGCGCCGACGCGTCCCGCTGCCCACCTACCCCTTCGAGCGGCAGCGCTACTTCCTCGACCCGGCGGACCTCCCGGCCGGTTTCCCCGGTCTCGCCGCCGCCCAGGACGGCCCGGGACCGGCCGCGGGGGCCGCCCCCGAACAGGCCGGCGGGCGGCTGGCCGACATGGCCGACTGGTTCTCCCATCCCGTGTGGCGCCCGGTGCCCCTGCTGCGCGGCGCGGACGCCGGACGGCTGCGGGAGAAGGGCCCGTGGTGGGTCGTGGCCGGGGACGGCCCCGGGCTCGCCGCCGCCCACCGGCTCACGGACCTCGGGGCCGAGGTCGTCGTGTTGTGCCCGGTGGACCGGCCCGGCGGCAGGCCGACCGATATCGCGGGGCTGCGGGTGCGCGACATCGACCCCGCCTCGCGGGAGGACTTCGCCGCCGCGCTCGCCGACCTGGGGCGCCCGCGCGGCGTCCTGCACACCCTGGGCCTGGAGGCCGCCGGAACCGGGGCCGGGGCCACGGCCGGGGACGACGACGGCGACGCCGCGTTCGCCGAGGCCCAGCGGTACGGCTTCTACTCCGTCCTCGCCCTCGTCGGCGCCCTCTCCCAGGACGCCCAGCCCGGCGAGGTCGACCTGCTGCTCTGCACCGACGGCGCCGTCGAGGCCACCGGCGGCGATCTGCGCCGACCCCAACAGGCCACCCTGGCCGGGCTGCAACCCGTGATCAACCAGGAGTTCGGCGACCTCACCTGCCGGCTCGTCGACATCGACACCGAGGGCTGCGCCCGCGCGCGCGGCTCCCTCGACGCGCTCGCCGGCGAACTCCTCGCCGAGGCCGCCGACGGGGCCACCACGGACCCGGTGGCGCTGCGCTCCACCGACCGCTGGGTCCGGTCCTTCGCCCCCGTACGGGTCGGGCCGGTCCCCGCGGGCCGCCCGGTGATCCCGCGCGGCGCCACCGTCCTGATCACCGGCGGTCTCGGCACGGTCGGCTCCGCGCTCGCCGCGCACCTGGCCACCGCGTACGGCTGCCGCCTGGTCCTCACCGCGCGGACACCGCTGCCGCCCGAGGACGCGTGGGACGCCTGGCTCGCGGATCACCCCGGCGCGGACCGGACCGCGGACCGGATCCGTACCGTACGGGAACTGCGGGCGGGCGGCGCGTCCGTCCTGGTGGCCGGCGCGGACGTGGCCGACCGCGCCCGGATGGCCGAGGTGCTGGACCTGGCCAGGGATCACTTCGGCCCGGTCGACGTGGTCGTCCACGCCGCGGGCGCCCAGGGCCGCGAGTACTTCGGCTTCGCCCCCGGGCTGAGCCGGGCGGTCTGCGAGACGCACCTGCGCTCCAAGGTGACCGGACTGCGCGTGCTGGACGCCCTGCTCGGCCGGGACGAGGCGCCGGTCAGGATGACGATGTCCTCGCTGGCCGCGGTGCTCGGCGGCGTCGCGTACGGACCGTACGCCGCGGCCAACGCCGCGATGGACGCGTACGCCCGGACGCTCGGCGGCGGCCCCGAGGGCCGGTGGCTGCCCGTCAACTGGGACACCTGGAACCTGGGCGAGGACCCGCACGGCGACTTCGGCGTCACGATGAAGGACTACTTCCTCGACGCCGCCGAAGGGTGCGAGGTCTTCGAACGGGCGCTCTCCGTCGCGGGCCGGGTCCGCCAGCTCACCCTCTCCACGGGCCCCCTGGAGCGCCGCTTCGACCAGTGGACGCGGCTGGACCGCACGGCGCCCGCCCCGCCCCGCACCCGCTACCCCCGGCCGGACCTCCCGGTCCCCTACGAACCCCCGGCGTCCCACGAGGAGGCCGCGCTCGCCGAGATCTGGAACGAGATCCTCGGCGTGGACGGAGTCGGGGCCAACGACAGCTTCTTCGAGCTGGGCGGCCACTCGCTGGCCGCCGTCCGGATGATGGCCCAGGTCCGGGCCAGGTTCGGCGGATTCCCCGGCGACGTGCTGATCGAGAACCCGACGGTACGCAGCTTCTGCAAGGTCCTCACCGCGCGGAACTGACCCGCACCGCACACGCGCAAGCCACGCAAGCCACGCAAGCCACGCAAGCCACGCAACGAAAGCGACAACGAGAGAAGGAGCACCCCGTGACACACGTGGGAGTCGTCGGCGCCGGAGTCATGGGCGCCGGGGTGGCACAGAACCTGGCCCACTCCGGCCACACCGTCGCACTGGTGGACACCAGCCCCGACGCCGTCGAGCAGGCGCTGAGCACCGTCGAGACCAACTGCCGGATGAGCCGGCTGCTGGGCGGGCCCGAGATCGACGCGGACGAGGTGCTGAAGCGGATCGAGGGCGGCACCGAACTCTCGCTCCTCACCGACGCCGAGATCGTCATCGAGAACATCACCGAGAACTGGGAGCTGAAGCGCTCCCTCTACCAGGAGATGGACCCGCTGGTCCGGCCCGACGCCGTGTTCGTCGCCAACACCTCGGCGATCCCCATCACCCGGCTGGCCTCGCTCACCGGGCGCCCCCGGCAGTTCGTCGGCGTGCACTTCATGAACCCCGTGCCGATGAAGCCCGCCGTCGAGCTGATCCCCGGCCACCACACCTCGCCGGAGGCCCTGGAGACCGTACGCGAACTCCTCATGTCCATGGGCAAGAAGGCGATCCCTGTCAACGACGCCTGCGGCTTCGTCTCCAACCGGGTACTCATGCTCACCGTGAACGAGGCCGCCTGTTTGGTCTACGAGAACGTGGCCACCGCCGAGACCGTCGACGAGGTGTTCCGGAGCTGCTTCGGACACCCGATGGGACCGCTGGAGACCGCCGACCTCATCGGCGTGGACACGATCCTCTACAGCATCGAGGTGCTGTACGAACACTTCGCGGACAGCAAGTACCGGCCCTGCCCGCTGCTCAAGAAGATGACCGACGCGGGGCTGCACGGCCGGAAGTCCGGCGAGGGCTTCTACCGGTACGGCCCGGCCGGCGCCACGGCGCCCGCCCGCACATGAGAGCCACCGGCCCCAGCGGCGGGGGCGCCCCTGCCGCCACCGTCCCCGCCGTCACCCACCACAGCACCGCCGACACACCCGTACCCACGGCCGACCGAGGAGTCCACTGATCATGTCCGACGACGCACGCACCCCGATCCGCGCGTTCATCTCCGCCAAGTTCCCGCAGATCTCCCTCAAGGACGACGAGGACATCTTCGCCCTCGGATTCGTCAACTCGCTCTTCGCCATGGAACTGGTCATGTTCGTCGAGAAGACCTTCGGCGTCCGGGTGCCCAACGAGGAGCTGCGGATCGACAACTTCCGTACCCTCGACTCCATGGCCGCGCTGGTGGCACGGGTCTCCGGCGATGCCCGGATCTCGGCCGGCTGAAGGGGGGAGACCATGACCGTCCCCCTCACCGCCACCGGTGCGACCCTGGCGAGCCCCGAAGAGGTCCGCGCCTTCGTCGACACCGAGATCGTCCCGTACGCCGACACCTGGGACCAGGACGAGCGCCTGCCGGCCCCGCTGATGGCCCGGATGGGCGAACTGGGCCTGTGGGCCCCGTTCCTGCCGCCCGCCGCGGGCGGCAGCGGCACATCGTGGAGCGCCCTGGGCCGGCTCCACGAGGAGATCGGCCGGGGCTGCTCCTCGGTCCGCTCCTTCCTGACCGTGCACACCATGGTCACCTGGACGGTGCAGCGCTGGGGCAGCGACGCCCAGCGCGGGCGCTGGCTGCCCGGGCTCGCCACCGGGGAGATCCTCGGCGCCTTCTGCCTCACCGAGCCGGGCAGCGGCAGCGACGCCGCCGCGCCCGGCACCGTGGCCACCCCCGCCGGATCCGGCTGGGTCATCAACGGCGAGAAGAAATGGATGACGGCCGGGCAGGCCGCCGGCCTGCTGCTGGTGTTCGGGCAGACGGAGACCGGGATGAGCGCCTTCCTGGTGGACGCCCGGGCCCCCGGCGTGGAGATCACCCCCATCCGGGGCGTGATGGGCACCCGCGCCGGCATGCTCGCGAGCATCGCGCTGCGGGACGTGCGCGTCGGCCCCGACGCGCTGATCGGCCCGCCCGGCTGGGCGGCCGGCACGGTGATGACCGGCGCCCTCGACCTCGGCCGCTACAGCGTGGCCTGCGGCTGCGTGGGCATCGTCCAGGCCTGCCTGGACGCCTGCGTCGCCTACACCTCGGGACGCCGGGTCCGCGACGGGCAGCTCTCCGAACTCCAGCTCATCCGGCGGAAGATCAGCGACATGGTGGTCGGTGTCCGGGCGGCGAGGCTGCTCTGCGCCGAGGCGGGCCGCCTCAAGGACGCCGACGACCCCGCCACCATCATGGCGACCTGGGTGGCCAAGTACCACGCCTCCACCGCGGCGACCGCCGCCGCGAGCGACGCCGTACAGATCCACGGGGCCAACGGCTTCACCGCCGACCACCCGGCCGCGCGGCTCTTCCGCGACTCCAAGGTCGCCGAAGTCATCGAAGGGTCGACCGAGTTGCAGCAGATCACCATTGCGGGCGAGGCCTACCGGGAGGTGGCACGGTGAACGCCGGCCGGACCGTACCGAACGACACCGGCATCGAGCCGGGGCGCGGCAGGATCAAGTGTGTGGTGTGGGACCTGGACAACACCCTGTGGGACGGCGTCCTCCTGGAGGACGGCGGGGTCACCGTCAGGCCCGAGGTCGTCGCCGAGATCCGCCGCCTCGACGAACTGGGCATCCTGCACTCCATCGCCAGCCGCAACGACCACGACGCCGCCATGCGCCGCCTGGAGGAGGAGAACCTGACCGAGTACTTCCTCTACCCCCAGATCAACTGGAACCCCAAGTCCGGCTCCGTGGAGCAGATCGCCAAGTCCATCAACATCGGCCTGGACGCCGTCGCGTTCGTCGACGACCAGCCCTTCGAGCGCGCCGAGGTGGAGCACAACCTGCCCGCCGTCCTCACCGTGGACGTCGACGGACTCGCCGGGACCCTGCGCACCCCGGAGTTCCGGCCGAAGTTCGTCACCGACGAGTCCCGCAAGCGCCGCGAGATGTACCGCAGCGCCGTCGACCGCGACCGGGTGGAGGAGGAGTACACCGGCACCAGCGAGGAGTTCCTCGCCACGCTCGGCATGCGCTTCACCATCTCCGAGGCCCAGCGCGAGGACCTTCAGCGCGCGGAGGAACTGACCGTACGCACCAACCAGCTCAACTCCACCGGCCGCACCTACTCGTACGACGAACTCGACCACCTGCGCCAGGACCCGGACCATCTCCTGCTCGTCGCCGAACTGACCGACCGCTACGGCAGCTACGGCAAGATCGGACTCGCCCTCGTGGAGCGGGCCAGGCCCGCCTGGCATCTGCACATGATGCTGATGTCGTGCCGGGTGATGGCCCGCGGCGTCGGCACGGTCCTGCTCAACCATGTGATGTCGCTGGCCAAGGAGGACGGCGCCGTCCTGCGCGCGGACTTCGTCGAGACCGGCCGCAACCGGGTCATGTACGTCACCTACGCGTTCGCCGGCTTCCACGAGGCCGAGCGCGACGGCAACCGGGTGCTCCTCCAGTCCGATCTGGAGCGCATCCAGCCGCCGCCCGGATATCTGACCGTCACCGTACGGTGAGCGCCATGACAGCGAGGAGCCGTAACCGGCCATGAACCCGACCACCACGCAGTCGGCCGCCCGGGCCTGGCTGCCCTTCGGCGCGGCGCCGCCCTCCGGACCACGGCTCTTCTGCTTCCCCAACGCCGGTGCGGGCGCCGCGAGTTTCGCCCCCTGGCGCGGGCTCGCACCCACCGGGACGACCGTCTGTCCGGTGCAGCCGCCCGGCCGGGCGGAGCGGTTCAGGGAGACACCGTACGACCGCCTCGACACGCTCCTCGACGGCCTGACCGAGGCGCTGCGCACCCAGTTCACCGGGGTGTACGCCCTGTACGGCCACAGCGTCGGCGCGCTCGTCGCCTTCGAGCTGGCCCGGCGGCTGCGCCGGGCCGGCGCGGAACCTCCCGTACACCTCTTCGTCTCCGGCCGCGCCGCGCCCCATCTCCCGGACGGCCGGAAACAGTTGCGGGACCTGCCCGACGGCGACCTGCTCGACGAGGTCGCCGCCCTGGGCGGTACCCCGCCGGAGGTCCTGCGCGAGGAATCCCTCATGGCGGCGCTGCTGCCCCTGCTGCGCGCCGACTTCGCGGTCAACGAGACGTACGTGTACCGCGAGGAACCGCCGCTCGACCTCCCGCTGACCGTCTTCGGCGGGCGGGACGACCCGAGGGCCGAGGATGCGGAGCTGCGCGCCTGGGAAAGCCTCACCACCGCCGAGTTCGACATTCGGCTATTTCCGGGGGGCCACTTCTTCCTCCATGACACCGCGAATGTATTGCTCCAAAGAATGGCGAAATCGCTACTCGCCTGACAGGGTGTCGTACCATGTGCCCCCGGCCGCCTGTCGGGGGCATGCCCATGTGGCCAGAAATGTACTCCAAGTCCGTACATCTCCGATGGCTTAGCCCAATAAAAGAGCCTATCGTGACCGGGGGTTATCCCCACCAACAATTCGGGGGCGAGCCGGATCGGTGAACCAGTCGACCCTCCGTAATTTGAGAAGTCCGGAACGGCACTTCTCGAAACTCGGAGGACCCCCCATGGCCGCTCCACAGCAAACACGCGTGGCAGAGGACGGTGAAGCCGTCTGGCGCTCAGGACGCCGCGGGCGCGTGGGCTGGTATTGCTATGACGGCGCCAATTCGGTGTTCGCCACCACCGTGATCTCGATCTTCTTCGGCCCGTTCATCACCGATGTGTGCGAGCGGGCGGCCGATGGCGAAGGATATCTCCACCCCCTGGGCATTCCGGTGCTGGCCAGCTCCTTCTTCCCCTTTCTGGTGGGACTGTCCGTCCTTCTTCAGATCTTCGTGCTGCCGACGGCCGCCGCCCTGACCGAGCGATTCGACAAGGGCGTCCTGCTCGGCACCCTGGGCTTCTGCGGCGCCGGCGCCGGAATGGGCATGTACACCATCGGCGACACGGACTACCTGCTCGGCGGAACGCTTTTCGCGGTGGCCACCATGGCGCTGGGCGCCGCGAACACGGTCTGCAACACCTATCTGCCGGCCCTCGCGCCGCCGGAGCGCCGCGACCGCACCTCCACCCAGGCGTCCGCCACCGGATTCCTCTGCGGCGGCGTCGTCCTGATGGCCGCCCTGCTGGTGTACGCCCGCCACGAGACGTGGGGGATGACGGAGAACGAGGCCGTACGCCTCATCATGCTGGGCGCCGGCGTGTGGTGGCTGGTCTTCGGCGCCGTGTCCGTACGGCTGCTGCGCGGCTACGGCGCGCCCCCGGCGCCGACGGCGGACACCGTGGGACCGTCGGGCCGGGCGGGCACCTACCGCGCCCTGTTCGCGGCGGTACGGCAGATGCGCTCCTACCCCGGCGCGATCTGGTTCCTGGTGGCGTTCCTGCTCTACAACAACGGCATGCAGAGCGTCACCTCACTGGTGGGCACCTTCGCCGTGGAGGAGCTGGGACTGAAGCAGGACGACGTGGTCACCGCGGTGCTGGCGGTCCAGTTCGTGGCCTTCGTGGGCGCGATCGTGGGCGGGCGGCTCGCGGAGCGGTTCGGCGGCCGGACCGTCCTGCTGGGGTTCGTGGTGGTGTGGTTCGCGGCGGTGGTCGCGGGCGCCACCATCCCCGAACGGTCGGCCGCCGCGTTCACCACGCTCTGCGTCGGCGCGGGGTTCGTGGTCGGCGGGACGTACGCGCTGTCGCGTTCGGTCTTCGTCAGCCTGGTGCCCCGGGAACGCGCGGCGGAGTACTTCGGAATCTTCGAGACGGTCAACCGGTGCCTGGCCTTCCTGGGCCCGGCCGCCTTCGGCTTCGTACTCCAGTGGACGGGCAGCTACCGCGTCGCCTGGCTGTCCATCCTGGTGTTCTTCCTGGCGGGCGCGCTGGCCCTGGGTCTCGGTTCCGTGGCGGGTAAGGGAAGGGAACGGCGACAGAAGGAGATGACTCATGGCTGACCCCGAGGCGGACGCCCGTCGCTACCGCGTGCTGCTCACCGAGGTGTCCAGCGCCTCGGCCCGGGAGGTGCTCACCGTCCTGGGCCGCGGCGGACACGAGGTGGGCGTCATGGACAGCGGCGGAATCTCCTTCACCGCGCTCTCGCGATGGGTGAAACGCCGCCACCGGAGCCCGAGGTTCGCGGACGACCCGCTGGTCTACCTCGACGCGCTGCGCGAGGTCCTGGCGCACCACGCGTACGACATCCTGTTACCCACCCACGAACAGCTCGTGGCGCTCTCCCGGCACCGCGAGGAGTTCGGCCGGCTCGTCACCGGGCTGGCCGTGCCCGACTTCGCCGCCGTACGCAAGGTCCAGGACAAGGCCGCCTGTATCCGGCTCTTCGAGGAGCTGGGGCTCCCGCAGCCCGACACCGCGCTGGTCGGCGACGAGGACGCGCTGCTCGCGCGGAGCGACGCCCTGCCCGCCTACGTCAAACTGCCGGTGGCCACGTCGAGCCGGGGGGTGTGGCGGGCCGAGGACGCCGCCGCCCTCGCCAGGATCGCCGCCGAGCCCGCCGTACGGGACACCTTCGCCACCGGCGGCGAGGTGCTGGTGCAGCGGTCCCTGGCGGGCCCCGTCGTGATGGTCCAGGCCGTGTTCGACCAGGGCGCCCTGGTCGGGGTGCACACCGTCCTGCGGCGGCGCGAGGGCGTGCAGGGCAGCTCCTCGGCGAAGGAGTCGATCGTCCTGCCGGACATCACCCCGCACCTCACCCAGCTCGGCGCGGCGCTGGGCTGGCACGGCCCGATGTCCCTGGACGCGGTCCTCGACGAGGACTTCGGCCTCGTCCACTACATCGACGTCAACCCGCGCCTGGTCGAACCCGTCAACGCCGAACTGGCCGGCGCCGAGCTGGTAGGGCGCTGGCTGGCGGTCTCCCTCGGCGAGCGGACCGGACCGCTGCCGCCGCCCCGCGCCGGGGTGCGCAGCCATATGCTCCTGATGGCCCTCGTACGCCATGTGGAGGTGGGCCGGGGCCGCTGGGCCGTCCTGCGGGAGCTGGCGCGTGCGGTGACCCGCAGGGGCTGGTACGCGGGCAGCAAGGAGGAACTGCTGCCGATCCGCTCCGATCCGGCCGTCGCCCTGCCGCTGGGCGCCGTCAGCGCCCTCCTGCTGGTCGCTCCGCGGCTCTGGCAACGGGTGGCGGGCACCGGGGCCCCCGCGCACGCCCTGAGCGCCGAGGGGTGGCGCCAACTGCTCAAGGAATAGCCGGGGAAGGCGCGCGGACGCCGGACGGGAACAAGGCACGCGGACGCCGCACGAGAACGAGGCACGAGCCCGGTCGGGGACGCTCCCGACCGGGCTCGTACGCGTTCCTGAACTCGAACAACGCCCTTTCCGCGCAGAGCCGTTGCCGGTTTGACGCTTGTCGCTGCCCGAACGCACCCGGGGGAGGCGGACCGTACGGCGGGACCGGGGGGTAGCCCCCCAGAATCTAGGGGGCGGACCGGATCGATGGCACGTCGATTCCTCCGTAGCGTCATCAGTCCACCCGGTCGGTACGACCCCAGACTTCGGAGGCACCCCGTGGCCACGCTCAACCGCATCTCCCGCACCTCGATCCTGGCCGGCGGCGCGCTGCTCGCACTGGTGGCCGTCACCGGATGCGGTGAGTCGACGGGCGACGAGAACACCCCCGAGAAGCGCTCCTTCGGACCGGTCGGGGACCAGCTCACCATCGCCCGGAGCAACGGCGACCTCACGGTCAAGCCCGCCGACGTCGACGAGGTCGAGGTCACCCGCTGGTTCTCCGGCTGGTCCGCCGTCGGCGACAAGCCGAAGGCGTCCTGGAAGCTCACCGGCGACAAGCTCAGCCTGACCACCGACTGCGGATCCGTCATCAGCGACTGCAGCGCGCGGTACGAGGTGCTCGTACCGCGGAAGACCGCGCTCACCGTCGAGGGCGACAACGGCAGGACGACCGCGTCGGGGTTCACCACCGACCTGGACATCACCTCGGACAACGGGGCGGTCACCGTCGACGGCGTCTCCGGCGCCCTCACCGTACGCAGCGGCAGCGGCGAGGTACGGGCCACCGGCCTCAAGTCGCCCCGCGTCGAGGCCGGTTCGGACAACGGGAAGGTGCATCTCGCCTTCGCCGGCGTCCCCGACCAGGTGGGTGTGAAGACAAACAACGGCGGTGTGACGGTCGAGGTCCCGGACGGCACGTACAAGGTCACCACCAAGACCGACAACGGCAAGGTGGACGTCGACCTGCCGAGCGACGCGGGCAGCGCGCACGCGATCACGGCCACCACCGAGAACGGCGGGATCACTCTGCGCACCGCCGGCTGAGAACCCCTCCGCACCAGGCCAGGACAGCGGTCCCTCACACCAGGGAAATCCACCATGCGTTCCCCGTCCAGCGGTGTCACACCGCGGCACGGTACTCCGGGTATCGAATACCCCGGGTATCCCGGCGCCCCCGAGCACTCCGCCGCATCGGACCCCACCGCCCCTTCGCCCACCGCCTCCTCCCACCCCGACCGGCACGACGGCCCCGTCCCGCGCGTCCCGCGGGACGAGGTACGCCGCCGGCTGCTGACGGCCGCCGCGCGCTCCTTCGCCGAACTCGGTTACGACGACAGCCGGCTGGAGGACATCGCCAACGCCGCCGGCTTCACCAAGGGCGCCGTCTACTCGAACTTCGCCGGCAAGCGGGAGCTGTTCGGCGCCATCCTCGGCGACGGCGCCGACAGCGAGTTCGCCGCCGTCATGAAAGGGCTCGGCGACACCGACCAGCCGGCCGAGGCGGTCCGTCTGGCCGCCCGTACGGTCGCGCACCGCATCGTGGGCGACGCCGAACGCGGCCAGCTCGGGCTGGAGTTCGCGGCCCGCGCCGCCCGGGACGAGCGGACCAGGGCCATCCTGACCCCGCTGCGCCGGGCCCAGCGCGCCACCGCGGCCCGGTCGATCGCCGCCGTCGCCGAACGCACCGGCGCCCGTCCTGCCGTCCGGCCCGAACTCAGGGCCTCTCGTTCGGGTCCGGCTGGGCTCGCGTGCCCTGGCACCGCGCCTCGCCGCGTTGTCGTCACTCATCCCCAAGGTCTCGGCTTCGCTCGACCAGGGGAGACCCCATCCGCTCCCGCGTCGCCTCCCTCCTCCGCCTTGCGATCCACGGCACCAGACCCCGCTCCCTGATCCAGCCGGACCCAAACGAAAGACCCTCGCGGCCCTGATCCCGCACTGCCTGTGCAACGGCCTGTCGAACGAGTGCATCGCCGATCCGGAGGCGATCGGCGCCGACACCGTCGAAGAGGCGCTCGCCGCGGTCCTGACCGCCCTGATCGACCCGCACACCCCCGAAGCCCCGCACGACCCGCACACCCCGTCCACGGGGCCTTCCTCACCCACCGACCCTTCCGAACATCCCAACGGCTGAAGGAACATTTCGATGGCCACCCTGCTCTACTCGCTCGGCCGGACGGCGTTCCGTCACCGAGGCGGATTCCTCATCGGCTGGCTCCTCCTGATCGCGCTGACGATCGGCGGCTTAGCCACCTTCGGCTCGCATCTCGACAGCGAGGCCACCATCCCGGGCTCCCAGTCGCAGAAGGGCATCGACGTACTGGAGAAGACGCAGCCCGCCGCCACCGGTGTCACGGCGCAACTCGTCTTCGTCGCCCCCGAGGGATCCACCGTCAACGACCCGGCCTTCCGGGCCGTCATCCAGAAGACCGTACGGGAGGCCGCGAAGGCCCCCCAGGTCGAGACCGCCGTCGACCCCTTCGAGGCGAAGTCCGTCTCCGAGGACCAGCGCACGGCGCTCGCCCAGGTCCTCTACCCGATCAAGCGCGACGCCCTGGAGGACTCCAGCGTCACCGCCCTGGAGAAGATCGCCGGTTCGGCGCGCTCCAGCGGCCTCCAGGCCGAGGTCGGCGGCACGATCTACAGCACCGCCGGGCTGGCCGTCGGCATCGGTGAGGTGATCGGCCTCGGTGTGGCGATCATCGTCCTCATCCTCACCTTCGGCTCCCTGCTGGCCGCCGGGCTGCCGCTGCTCACCGCGCTGATCGGGCTGGCCATCGGGCTCGTCGGACTGCTGCTGGTGTCCAACATCGCCACCGTCTCCTCCACCGCGCCGAGCCTGGCGCTGATGGTCGGGCTCGCGGTGGGCATCGACTACGCCCTGCTCATTCTCTCCCGCCACCGTACCCAGTTGGCGAACGGCATGGACGCGGAGGAGTCCGCCGCCCGGGCCACCGGCACCGCGGGCAGCGCCGTGGTCTTCGCCGGGCTGACCGTGATCATCGCGCTCTCCGGGCTCTCCGTCGTCGGCATCCCGTTCCTGAGCGTCATGGGACTGGCCGCCGCCGGCACCGTACTGATGGCGGTGGCGGTCGCGATCACCCTGCTGCCGGCCCTGCTGGGCTTCGCCGGGACGCGGCTGCGCCCCAAGCCCGGCTCGCGGGCCGAGCGCCGTGAGCGCGCCACGGACGGCGGCCGGCGCCCGTCCGGCGGTGAGCGCTGGGCCCGGCTGGTCACCCGCAGGCCGCTCGCCACCGTGCTCGCCGTCGTCATCGCGCTGGGCGCCGTCGCGGTCCCGGCCTCCCAGCTCGCCCTGGCCATGCCCGACAACGGCACCGCCGCCCCCGAGTCCACCCAGCGCAAGGCGTACGACCTGATCTCCGACGCCTTCGGCCCCGGGCGCAACGGGCGGCTGCTCGTCCTCGTCCGGAGCGCGGACGGCGACCCGGCGCCCGCCGCCGCCGAGGTGGCGGCCGGACTGGGGCGGCTGGACCTGCCCGAGGTCGTCTCCATCGGCGCGCCCCAGGTCAGCGAGGACGGCACCACGGCGGTCCTCACCGTGGTCCCGAAGGCCGGGCCGCGTGACGAGCGTACGGAGCGACTGGTCCGCGACATCCGCGCCGAGACACCGGAACTGGCCGCGAAGGCGGACGCCGAGATCCTGGTCACCGGCTCGACCGCCGCGGCGATCGACGTCTCCGACAAGCTCAGCGCCTCCCTGCTGCCGTTCGCGTCGATCGTGGTCGGACTGGCGCTCGTCCTCCTGCTGCTGGTCTTCCGCTCGATCGTGGTCCCGGTCAAGGCGGCCTTCGGGTTCCTGCTCTCGGTCGGCGCGGCGTTCGGCGCGGTCGTCGCCGTCTTCCAGTGGGGCTGGCTCGCCGGTCTGATCGGTGTGCCGACCGCCGGGCCGGTGTTCAGCTTCATGCCGATCATCCTGATCGCGGTGCTCTTCGGACTGGCGATGGACTACGAGGTCTTCCTCGTCTCCCGGATGCGGGAGGACTTCGTCCACACCGGCAGGCACCAGGAGTCGGTGATCGCGGGTTCGCGGCACGCCTCGCGGGTCGTCACCGCCGCGGCGCTGATCATGTTCGCGGTGTTCGCGAGCTTCGTGACCGCCGAGGACCTCACGCTCAAGCCGATCGCCTTCGGTCTCGCCGTCGGCATCATGGTCGACGCGTTCCTCGTCCGGATGACGCTGGTGCCGGCCGTCCTCGCACTGGTCGGCAAGGGCGCCTGGTGGCTGCCCCGCTGGCTCGACCGGCTCCTGCCCGACCTGGACATCGAGGGCGCCAAGCTGGACAGGATCGAGCCCCAGGAGGACCGGAGCCTGCTGACCGCCGTCCGCTGACCTCACCGAACCGGGCCGCGTAAGGCCCTTGTCGACCCCCCACCGGCCCGGCCGCGACCTCCGTCGCGGCCGGGCCTTCCGCTGTCCGTACCGGAGGGCGCAGGCCCCAAGTACCCTAGGGCATTTCGGTTGTGAAGGTTTCGTTTGTGGAGATTTCCTGGCAACCCTTGTGGGTATCACAGGCAACCCTGTAAATCTGCCTAAGTCTGAATGAGGCTTGATATAGACCCTGAATGGGAGAGAGCATGTCATTAGAACCGCGCTCGGGCATTTACGAGATCCTGGACGAGAGGTTCCGTATCCCTGCCAACGGGGACCGGCGCCTGGAACTGCTCTTCGACGGCTCGCGCTGGTGCGAGGGCCCCGTGTACGTCCCCGCCTGGCGTCAGGTGATCTTCAGCGACATCCCCAACGACCGCATGCTGCGCTGGGACGAAGCGACCGGCGCCGTCGGGGAGTTCAGGACCGGCGCGGGCAACAGCAACGGCAACGCCCTCGACCGTGAGGGCCGGTTGATCACCTGCGAGCAGGGCAACCGGCGCATCACCCGTACCGAGTACGACGGTTCGATCACCGTGATCGCCGACCGCTACCGGGGCAAGAGGTTCAACAGCCCGAACGACGTGGTCGTGCACTCCGACGGCTCGATCTGGTTCACCGACCCGATCTTCGGCATCATCAGCGACTACGAGGGACACCGCGGCGAGAGCGAGATCGGCGCCAGCAACGTCTACCGGGTGGACCCCGGGACCGGCCGGGTCCGTGTCATGGCCGACGGCTTCGGCGCCCCGAACGGTCTGAGCTTCTCCCCGGACGAGCGGCAGTTGCTCATCGCCGACACCCTCGCCGGCCAGATCCGCGCCTACGACGTGTACGACGGCCAGAAGCTCTCGGACGGCACCGTCTTCGCCGAGGCGCCGCTCACGGACAGCCAGTTCGACAGCATCGGCTTCGACGACGAGGGCCGCGTCTGGGTGGCCGCCGGCGCCGGTGGCATGCACTGCTACGACCCCGACACCACGCTGATCGGGCGGATCGTCTTCCCGGTGGGCATCTCCAACATGTGCTTCGGCGGCCCCAGGAACAACCGGCTCTTCATCACCGCGTCGTCCACGCTCTACTCCCTCGTCGTCGCGGTGACCGGCGCCCCGGCCATCGGCAACCCCGGCGCCTGCCTGCGCGTCAGGTCCGAGCACGAGGTGGCGGCGGCCGCGACCAGATGGCGGATGAACGCGGGGACACCATCCTAGGACGGTGAAACCCACCCCCGAGGGCGGTGGCGGCGAACGGGCGGCGGACCCGGTCGCGGCCACCGCCCTTTCCCGGTCGGCGCCACCGCTTCTGGGCAGGAGCCACCCGTACGGATAAGGTCGGACCGGCGCGACTGCCTGTTCGAACGTAAGGGATGCACAGTGACGGACGGACCGGTGTCCAAGCCCGCGCGGGTACTGATCGCGGCGGACAAGTTCAAAGGATCGCTCACGGCGACGCAGGTCGCCGAGCGGGTGACGGCGGGACTCCGGCAGGTCGCTCCCGAGGTGGCGGTGGAGACCCTGCCCGTGGCGGACGGCGGCGACGGTACGGTCGCGGCGGCCGTGGCGGCCGGTTTCGAGCGCCACGAGACCCGCGTGACCGGCCCCCTGGGCGACCCGGTCACCGCCGCCTACGCCCTGCGGGACGGCACGGCCGTCCTGGAGATGGCCGAGGCGTCGGGCCTCCAGCACCTCCCCGAGGGCGTCTTCGCCCCCCTCACCGCCACGACGTACGGCTCCGGCGAACTGCTGCGCGCCGCGCTCGACGCGGGCGCGCGGACCATCGTCTTCGGCGTCGGCGGCAGCGCCACCACCGACGGCGGCGCCGGGATGCTCGCGGCCCTCGGCGCGCGCTTCCTGGACGCGGACGGCAAGCCCGTCGGCCCGGGCGGCGGCGGACTGCGGGACCTCGCCACCGCCGACCTCTCCGGCCTCGATCCCCGGCTCGCCGGTACGGAGATCGTCCTCGCCAGCGATGTCGACAACCCGCTGACCGGACCCCAGGGCGCCCCCGCCGTCTACGGACCCCAGAAGGGGGCGGGCCCCGAGGACGTCGACGTCCTCGACGCGGCCCTCGCCCACTACGCCACCGTCCTCGGGGCGGCCGTGGGGCCGCGGGCCGCCGCGCTCGCGCTCTCGCCCGGCGCCGGCGCCGCGGGCGGCATCGGCTACGGCGCGCTCGTCGGCCTCGGCGCCGCCTTCCGCCCCGGTATCGAGGTGATGCTCGACGTCCTGGGCTTCGCCCCCGCCCTGGCCAGGGCCACCCTGGTGATCACGGGGGAGGGCTCGCTCGACGAGCAGACCCTGCACGGCAAGGCGCCCGCGGGCGTCGCGGCGGCGGCCCGTGCGCAGGGCATCGAGGTGATCGCGGTCTGCGGCCGGCTGACCCTGCCGCCGGAGGCGCTGGGCAGGGCCGGCATCCGCCGCGCCTACGCCCTCACCCATCTCGAACCCGACCCGGCCCGCTGCATGGCCCAGGCGGGCCCGCTGCTGGAACGCCTGGCGGCCGGCATCGCCCGCGACTTCCTGAGCCGAGCCGAGCCGAGCTGAGTTCAGCTCGGCTCAGCCGCCGGGGAACGGCCGTACCGCGGACAGATCCGGGACCGGGCCTACGGACCGGTATACGGAGAGGGGCCCGGGCTGTCCGCCCGGGCCCCTCTCCATATACCGTCGCGCGCTGTTACGGGAGCTGCGCCGCCCGCGCCTCGCGGCGGTTGCCGCGGAAGGTGTTCACGCGCCGGGCCGTGGCGAAGAGCGGGATCACCGCGCCCGTCACCACCTGGAGCGCACAGCCGGTCTGGAGCAGAAGCTGACCGCCGGGCGCGTCGAACGCCCACGCCGCCAGCAGCCCCATCGCGGCCACGATCCAGCTCAGCATGGCCACCGCGAGGACACCCCGCGGCTTCGGGTACTCGACGCGGCTCACCATCAGCCACGCCACGCCGACGATCGCGAGCGTCGTCGGTACGAAGGGCAGCTCCAGCAGGACGATCGAGACGACCGTCAGCGCGCCGAAGGGGGACGGCATCCCCTGGAACATGCCGTCCTTCATCGTCACGCAGGAGAATCTCGCGAGCCGTAGCACGACGGCCAGCAGCACCACCACCGCGGCCAGCGCCGAGACCCGTTGATGCGCGTCATCCGCGACCATTCCGTACACCAGTACGAAATAGGCCGGGGCGAGACCGAAGCTGATCAGGTCGGAGAGGTTGTCGAGCTCCGCGCCCATCGGCGAGCTGCGCAGCTTGCGCGCCACGAGCCCGTCGAACAGGTCGAAGATCGCCGCGGCGAGCATCAGGATCACGGCGGTCGCGGCGGAGTGCCGCGCCATGCCGGTCTCGTCACTGCCCGTGAGGTGCGGGATCAGGATGCCGGTCGTGGTGAAGTACACGGCCATGAAGCCGCAGGTGGCGTTGCCCAGCGTGAGGGTGTCCGCTATCGACAGCCGCAGCGACAGCGGCATGTCCTCGGCGTCGTCCTCCGCCTCGGCCTCGGCATCCGCGGCCCACCCGGCTTGCGTGTCGGGATCAATCACGGTCAATTCGAGTCACCCCTGCGGTCGTGGTCTGGCCGACCTCGACGGCGACCTCGACACCTTCCGGAAGGTAGATGTCGACGCGCGAGCCGAAGCGGATCAGGCCGATGCGCTCGCCCTGCTCCACCTTGGTCCCCTGGGGCAGGTACGGGACGATGCGCCGGGCCACCGCGCCGGCGATCTGCACCATCTCGATGTCACCCAGCTCGGTGTCGAAGTGCCAGACGACGCGCTCGTTGTTCTCGCTCTCCTTGTTGAACGCCGGGACGAACCCTCCGGGGATGTGCTCCACGGACGTCACGGTTCCCGCGAGGGGAGCGCGGTTGACATGGACGTTCAGCGGGCTCATGAAGATGGCGACACGCGTACGCCCGTCCTTCCAGGGCATGATGCTCTGCACCACACCGTCGGCCGGGGAGATGACCCGGCCCTGCGTGATCTCGCGCTCCGGGTCTCTGAAGAACCACAGCATGCCCGCCGCGAGCGCGGTGGCGGGCACAGCGAGGACTGCCGCACGCTTGGAGCTGCGCGCGCGGGCCAGTCCGATCGCCGCGGTGGCGACGGTCGGGAGAAGCCACGGCGATGCTCCGCGAGCGATGCGGACACGGCCGCGTGGTGCAGAGGTTTGGCTGTGGGGCATGGATGACCTTCGTAGCGGATGATGCCGCGCTGGCAACGGGGGACGGCGGCTTTCCAGCGATGGTACTGGTTACAAGCCGCAACTGAGCAAGCCAGCACCCGAGTCGGGCGGCTTGAAGCGTGCGGCAGAGCACTGCGGGGTGTGACTTTCTTCGCCGCCAAAGCGGTGCAAAGCCGATAATTAACCCTGGAATCGGTACTCCTCCAGCAGCCGGCGACCGATGATCATTTTCTGGATCTCGGCGGTACCCTCGCCGATCAGCAGCATCGGTGCTTCGCGGTAGAGGCGCTCGATCTCGTACTCCTTGGAGAAGCCGTAACCGCCGTGGATCCGGAAGGCGTCCTCGACGACTTCCTTGCAGTACTCGGAGGCGAGGTACTTCGCCATCCCTGCCTCCAGGTCGTTTCGTTCCCCGGAGTCCTTTTTGCGTGCCGCGTTGACCATCATGGCATGGGCGGCCTCGACTTTGGTAGCCATCTCGGCCAGCTTGAACTGGATGGCCTGGTGCTGGGCGATGGGCCGGCCGAAAGTATGACGCTGCTGGGCATACGAGACGCCCAGCTCGAAGGCGCGCAGTGCGACGCCGCAACCACGCGCCGCGACATTCACCCGGCCCACCTCCACCCCGTCCATCATTTGGTAAAACCCTCGGCCGGTGGTCCCGCCGAGGACCCGATTGGCCGGAATGCGTACTCCGTCCATGATCAGCTCGGTGGTGTCGACCCCCTTGTACCCCATCTTGTCGATCTTCCCGGGGACGGTGAGCCCCGGCAGCACCTCACCGAAGCCGGGCTCCTTCTCCACCAGGAACGTCGTCATCGACCGGTGCGGAGGCGTCGACTCCGGGTGGCCCTCGTCCGTCCGGCACAACACCGCGACCAGATTCGACGTGCCGCCGTTGGTCAGCCACATCTTCTGGCCGTTCAGCACGTACGTGTCCCCGTCCCTGACCCCCTTCGAGGTGATCGCGGAGACATCGGAGCCCAGCCCCGGCTCCGACATCGAGAACGCGCCACGCACCGCGCCCTCGGCCATCCGGGGCAGGAACGTGTCCTTCTGCTCCTGGGTGCCGTGCTGCTTGAGCAGGTACGCCACGATGAAGTGCGTGTTGATGATGCCCGACACGGACATCCACCCCCGGGCGATCTCCTCCACGCAGAGCGCGTAGGTGAGCAGCGACTCGCCGAGACCGCCGTACTCCTCCGGGATCATCAGCCCGAACAGCCCGAGTTCCCGCAGGCCCTCGACGATCCGGGTGGGGTATTCGTCGCGGTGCTCCAGTTCGGTGGCGACCGGAAGGATCTCCTTGTCGACGAAGTCCCGCACGGTGGCCAGGATCTCCCGCTGGACCTCGGTCAGATCGGCGGTCTGGGCGAGTCGGCTCATGGGGTCACTTCTCCTGCGGCTCGGGGCGGCCGGGCTGTTCGCCGCCGCGTTCCTTCACATATGTGGCGGTCGGCACCATCACCTTGCGGCGGAAGACGCAGACGACCGTGCCGTCCTGCTTGTAGCCCTTGGTCTCCACATACACGACGCCCCGGTCGCTCCGGGACCGCGACGGTGTCCTGTCCAGCACCAGCGTCTCGCCGTACAGCGTGTCGCCGTGGAAGGTGGGCGCCACGTGGCGCAGCGACTCCACCTCCAGATTGGCGATGGCCTTGCCCGACACGTCCGGCACCGACATGCCCAGCAGCAGCGAGTAGACGTAATTGCCCACGACGACGTTCTTCCCGAAGTCCGTCGTGTTCTCCGCGTAATTGCTGTCCAGATGCAGCGGATGGTGGTTCATGGTGAGCAGGCAGAACAGATGGTCGTCGTACTCCGTGACCGTCTTGCCCGGCCAGTGCTTGTAGACCGCGCCGACCTCGAACTCCTCGAAGGTGCGTCCGAACCGCATCGCTCAGCCCTCCGGCGCTTCGAAGCTGGTGGTACGCCGCATCCCCGCGGCCCGGCCCTTGCCCGAGACCACCAGCGCCATCTTCCGGCTGGCCTCGTCGATCATCTCGTCGCCGAGCATCGCCGAGCCCTTCGCGCCGCCCGCCGCCGAGGTGTGCCACTCGTACGCGTCCAGGATCAGCTCGGCGTGGTCGTAGTCCTCCTGCGAGGGCGAGAAGATCTCGTTGGACGCCTCGATCTGCCCCGGGTGCAGCACCCACTTGCCGTCGTAACCGAGCGCCGCCGCCCGGCGCGCCACCTCGCGGTACCCGTCCACATCGCGGATCTGAAGGTACGGGCCGTCGATCGCCTGGAGATCATGGGTACGAGCGGCCATCAGAATGCGCATCAGAATGTAGTGATAGGCGTCCGCGCCATAGCCGGGCGGCTGTTCCCCGACCACCAGCGTCTTCATGCTGATCGACGCCATGAAGTCGGCGGGGCCGAAGACGATCGTCTCCAGACGCGGGGAGGCGGCGGCGATCTCGTCGACGTTCACCAGCCCTTTGGCGTTCTCGATCTGCGCCTCGATGCCGATCCGGCCGACCTCGAACCCCATCGTCCGCTCGATCTGGGTGAGCAGCAGATCCAGGGCGATGATCTGCTGCGCGTCCTGCACCTTCGGCAGCATCAGGCAGTCGAGGTTCTGCCCCGCGCCCTCCACGACCGTGATGACGTCGCGGTACGTCCAGTGTGTCGTCCAGTCGTTGACGCGTACGACGCGCGTCTTGCCCGTCCAGTCGCCCTTGTTGAGCGCGTCGACGATGGTGTGCCGCGCGCCCTCCTTGGCGAGCGGCGCGCACGCGTCCTCCAGGTCGAGGAAGACCTGGTCGGCCGGGAGCCCCTGGGCCTTCTCCAGGAAGCGCGGGTTGGAGCCCGGTACGGCGAGACAGGAGCGGCGCGGACGCGGCCGGTTCCCGGCGGGGCTCTCGGGGGTGGCGGGCGCGGTCATGAGGAGACCTCCAGGGGGTCGAGTTTGTTCGCTGTGCGGATCTCGTCGACGATACGGCCGATGATCTCCGTGATCCCGAAGTCCTTCGGGGTGAAGACGGCGGCCACTCCGGCCGCCCGCAGCGCCTCGGCGTCGGCGCCGGGGATGATCCCGCCGAGGACGACCGGCAGATCGCCCGCGCCGGCCTGGCGCAGCCGTCCGAGCACATCGGGCACGAGCGCGGCGTGCGAGCCCGACAGGATCGACAGGCCCACACAGTGCACGTCCTCGGCGAGCGCGGCCTCGACGATCTGCTCGGGCGTCAGCCTGATGCCCTGGTAGACCACCTCGAAGCCGGCGTCCCTGGCGCGTACGGCGATCTGCTCGGCCCCGTTGGAGTGCCCGTCCAGACCGGGCTTGCCGACCAGCAGCCGCAGCCGCCCCGAGCCCAGCTCCGCCGCGGTCCTGGCCACCTTCTCCCGTACGGCGGCGAGCGGCGTGCCCGGCTCGGCGGTCACCGCGACCGGCGCCCCGCCCACGCCCGTGGGCGCGCGGAACTCGCCGAACACGTCACGCAGCGCCCAGGACCACTCGCCGGTCGTCACCCCGGCGCGGGCGCACTCCACGGTCGCCTCCATCAGATTGGCGGTGGAGGCGGCGGCCTTCTTGAGGGCGGTCAGCGCGTCGGTGGCGCGGGTCTCGTCCCGCGCGTCCCGCCAGGCGCCCAGCGCCGCCACGACCCGGGCCTCGTTCGCCGGGTCGACCGTCATGATCGCCGTGTCGAGATCGGCGGTGAGCGGGCTGGGTTCGGTGGACTCGTAGCAGTTGACGCCGACGATCCGCTCCTCGCCGGACTCGATCCGCGCCCGGCGCTCCGCGTGCGCGGACACCAGCCGCGACTTGAGATAGCCGGACTCGACGGCCGCCAGCACACCGCCCATCTCCTCGATCCGGCCGATCTCCGCCAGGGCCCCCTCGGTCAGCTCCGCGACCCTGGCCTCGACGACATGCGAGCCCTCGAAGAGGTCCGGGTACTCCAGCAGATCGCTCTCGTGCGCCAGCACCTGCTGGATACGGAGCGACCACTGCTGGTCCCAGGGGCGCGGCAGCCCCAGCGCCTCGTTCCAGGCGGGAAGCTGGACGGCGCGGGCGCGGGCGTCCTTGGAGAGCGTCACGGCCAGCATCTCCAGGACGATTCGCTGCACGTTGTTCTCCGGCTGGGCCTCGGTCAGCCCCAGCGAGTTGACCTGGACGCCGTAGCGGAAGCGGCGCCGCGCGGCGTCCTCGATGCCGTACCGCTCCCGGGTGATCCGGTCCCAGATACGGGAGAAGGCCCGCATCTTGCACATCTCCTCGACGAAGCGCACGCCCGCGTTGACGAAGAAGGAGATCCGTCCGACGACGTCCCCCCGGCGCTCCTCGGGGATCCGGCCGGAGGCGAAGACCGCGTCGAGCACGGCGATCGCGGTGGACATGGCGTACGCGATCTCCTGGACGGGGGTCGCCCCCGCCTCCTGGAGGTGGTAGCTGCAGATGTTGATGGGGTTCCACCTCGGCAGGTGGTTCACCGTGTACGTGATCATGTCCGTGGTCAGCCGCAGACTGGGCACGGGCGGGAAGACATACGTCCCGCGCGACAGGTACTCCTTGACGATGTCGTTCTGCGTGGTGCCCTGGAGCTTGGCGGGATCCGCGCCCTGCTCCTCCGCGACCACCTGGTAGAGCGCCAGCAGCCACATGGCCGTGGCGTTGATGGTCATGGAGGTGTTGGTGCGCTCCAGGGGGATGTCCTGGAAGAGCCGGCGCATGTCGCCGAGGTGGGAGACCGGCACCCCGACCCGGCCGACCTCGCCGCGGGCGAGGAGGTGGTCCGGGTCGTAGCCGGTCTGGGTCGGCAGGTCGAAGGCGACGGACAGGCCGGTCTGGCCCTTGGCGAGATTGCGCCGGTACAGCTCGTTGGACGCCTCGGCGGTCGAGTGACCGGCGTACGTCCGCATGAGCCAGGGCCGGTCCTTGTGACGGTCGGTCATATGGAACCCTCAGACAATCAGATGTTCGGGAGTTCGGGTATGCGGGGCCTTCGGGGCTTACGGGGCCTACGGAGCTTGCCGGCGGGTCAGAGGTCTCTGAAGCGGTTGATGGCGTCGAGGTGACGGGCCCGCAGCTCTTCGTCGCGCACGCCCAGCCCCTCGCGCGGGGCCAGCGCCAGCACGCCGACCTTGCCCTGGTGCCGGTTGCTGTGCACGTCGTACGCGGCCTGTCCGGTGTCCTCCAGCGCGTACACCTTCGACAGGGTCGGGTGGATCTTCCCCTTGGCGACGAGGCGGTTGGCCTCCCACGCCTCGCGGTAGTTGGCGAAGTGCGAGCCGACGATCCGCTTGAGCGACATCCACAGGTAGCGGTTGTCGTACTCATGGGTGAAGCCGGAGGTGGAGGCGCAGGTGACGATCGTGCCTCCCTTGCGGGTGACGTACACACTGGCGCCGAACGTCTCGCGCCCCGGGTGCTCGAAGACGATGTCCACGTCCTCGCCACCGGTCAGCTCGCGGATGTGCGTGCCGAACCGTTTCCACTCGCGCGGGTCCTGGTGCTGTTCGTCCTTCCAGAACCGGTACTCCCCGGCGGTCCTGTCGATGATCGCCTCGGCGCCCATCCGGCGGCACAACTCGGCCTTGTGGTCGCTGGAGACCACACAGACCGGGTTCGCCCCGCCGGCGAGCGCGAACTGTGTGGCGTACGACCCGAGTCCCCCGCTCGCGCCCCAGATCAGCACGTTGTCCCCCTGCTTCATCCCGGCACCGTTGCGGGAAACGAGCTGGCGGTACGCGGTCGAGTTGACGAGTCCGGGCGCCGCCGCCTCCTCCCAGCTCAGATGCTGAGGCTTGGGCATGAGCTGATTGGACTTCACGAGCGCCAGCTCCGCAAGACCGCCGAAGTTGGTCTCGAAACCCCAGATCCGCTGTTCGGGGTCGAGCATCGTGTCGTTGTGCCCGTCGGACGACTCCAGCTCGACGGAGAGGCAGTGCGCGACGACCTCGTCCCCGGGGTGCCAGGCGTTGACGCCGGGTCCGGTACGCAGGACGACGCCCGCCAGATCGGAGCCGATGACGTGGTACGGCAGGTCGTGCCGCCTGGTGAGGTCGCTGAGCCTGCCGTACCGCTCCAGGAATCCGAAGGTGGGCAGGGGCTCGAAGATCGAGGTCCAGACGGAGTTGTAATTCACCGAACTGGCCATGACGGCCACAAGGGCCTCACCCGGGCCGAGTTCGGGCACCGGCACCTCGTCGAGGTGGAGCGAGGCGCGCGGGTCCTTCTCGCGGGTGGCCAGACCCGCGAACATCTCCGTCTCGTCCTTGTGCACGGTCACGGCGCGGTACGCGCCGGGCAGGGGCAGTGCGGCGAAGTCGGCGGATGTGGCGTCCGGCGACTGGATCGCGTCCAGGATGTCCTTCACGGTGGTGCCTCCGGCGAAGCTGGGATGCGAATGCGAGGGGTCGCTTGCGTGACTGCGGTGGAGGTACGGCGCCGATGCGGCGGGTCTGGCGGGCGCGGCGGTCGGTCCACCGCTGAACGGCGCCGGGTGGGCGCGGAGGTACACATGCCTGTGACGCAGGCGTCCGGGCGCACGGGCGGGATCGCTCGTGGGAACAGCCGGACAACATCAACGTATGGCACCCTGTGACACCTGGCAAGGCACTGGGTGCCAATTTTCTGGCTCAGTTGTCGGGCACGTGGCACGCATGAGCCATACCTACCGCCCGGAGGCCGTTACGTATCACTTCCGGGCGCGGCGGCGCCGGTGCGGGGATGCGGAACCAGGTGCGGGACGGGGCGGGACCAGGTCTCGGGCGTCAGGCGTCCTTGAGCGCCTGCTGGATCGCGCGCATGACCTCGTCCAGGGGCGCGTCCGTGCGCGCCACCGTCACCAGTACGTCCCCGCTGGTGCGGGCGGACGCGGCCGGCGGCTGCGGCGACCGGCCCATGGCCCGGCCCGCGCCGATCCCCGTGCCGAAGGCGGCACGGACGATCGCGAAGGCGTGGTCGAGCTGTCCCTCGACATCGCCTTCCCCGCCGGCCCGCAGCCAGCGGCGCAGCACATGGTTGTGCGCGGTGACGACGGCGGACGCGGCGACCTCGGCGAGCAGCGGGTCGTCATTGCCGTCGGTGTGGTCCCGCTCGTCGAAATGGCCCAGCAGATAGCGGGTGAACAGCCGCTCGTAACGGGCCACCGAGGCGATCTCGCGCTCCCGGAGCGTGGGCACCTCACGGGTCAGCCGGTAGCGCTCCACGGAGACCGCGGGAGAGGCCGCGTACATCCGCATGACCTCCTTGATGCCCCGGCACACCGTGTCGAGCGGGTGCTCGTGGGAGGGCGCGGCGTTCAGCACCGCCTCGGCCCGTACGAGGGTGTCGTCGTGGTCCGGGAAGATCGCTTCTTCCTTGGAGCGGAAGTGCCGGAAGAAGGTGCGGCGCGCGACCCCGGCGGTGGCGGCGATCTCGTCGACCGTCGTCGCCTCGTACCCCTTGGTCGCGAACAGCTCCATGGCCGCCGCGGCCAGTTCGCGGCGCATCTTCAGCCGCTGGGCGGCGGCACGGGTGCCCGCCGCGCTCTCCGGGGCGTCGGACCGGGTGCTCGTACGGGAGGACTTGGCGGGCTGGGACATGAGGTGAACGTACTGCATCTGCGCAGGAGAGCGCGCCCGAGCCCCTGGTCCGCCCGGCCAGGGTCCGCCCGGTCCCGGCCAGGGTCCGCCCGGTCCCCGCCCGGGCGGACCGTCCCGTACGGCGTCGGGGTCAGCGCCGCCCGTACTCACGGAAGCCGCGTCCCGTCTTGCGGCCCAGGCACCCCGCCGCCACCAGATGTTCCAGCAGCGGCGCCGGGGCGAGCCCGGGGTCGCGGAACTCGCGGTGCAGGGCGCGTTCGATGGCGAGCGAGACATCGAGGCCGACCACGTCGAGCAGTTCGAACGGGCCCATCGGATAGCCGCCGCCCAGCTTCATCGCGGCGTCGATGTCGTCGGGCGTCGCGTAGTGCTCCCCGACCATCTTGACCGCGTTGTTCAGATACGGGAAGAGCAGCGCGTTCACGATGAACCCGGCGCGGTCGCCGCAGTCCACCGGGTGTTTGCGGACGGTGGCGGCCACCTCGCGGACGGTGGCATGGGCCTCGTCGCAGGTCAGGACCGTACGGACCACCTCGACCAGCTTCATCGCCGGGGCGGGGTTGAAGAAGTGCATACCGACGACGTCCGCCGGGCGCGAGGTGGCACGGGCGCAGGCCACCACGGGGAGCGAGGAGGTCGTGGTGGCCAGCACCGCGCCGGGCCGGCAGACCTTGTCGAGCGTGGCGAAGAGCCGCCGCTTGACCTCCAGGTCCTCGGCCACCGCCTCCACGGCGAGATCCACCTCGGCGAGCGCGTCGGCGGAACCGGCCGGCACGATCCGCGCGAGGGTGGCGTCCCTGGCCCCGGCGCTGATCCTGCCCCGGTCCACCGAGCGGGCGAGGGAGGCGGCGATCCGCTCCCGGGCCGCCGCGGCCTTCTCCGGGCTCCGGGCGGTGAGGACCACGCCGTACCCCGCCACGGCGAAGACCTCCGCGATCCCGCTCGCCATCGTGCCGGAGCCCACGACGCCGACCGAGGCGACCTGACGGCCGGGGACGGCGCCCGCGGCGGGGGAGGGGGTGAGCGCGTCCGGTACGGGGACGGCGCTGCCCGGCGCCTCGTACGTGTAGAAGCCGCGCCCCGCCTTCCGGCCGGTCAGCCCGGCGTCGACGAGCTGCCGCAGCACTGGCGAGGGGGCGTGCAGCCGGTCGTGGGAGGCCGCGTGCATCGCGTCCAGCACGGTACGGGCGGTGTCGACGCCGATCAGGTCGAGCAGGGCGAGCGGCCCCATCGGCAGCCCGCAGCCCAGCCGCATCGCCGCGTCGATGTCCTCGCGGGAGGCGTACCCGCACTCGTACATCGCGGCGGCCTGGTTGAGATAGCCGAAGAGCAGCCCGTCCGCGACGAAGCCGGGCCGGTCGCCCACCGCGACGGGCTCCTTGCCCAGCTCACGGGCGAGCGCGGTGACGGCCGCGACGGCCCGGTCCGAGGTGAGCACCGAGGAGACCACCTCGACCAGTCTCATCACCGGGGCCGGATGGAAGAAGTGCAGCCCGAGCACGCGCTCGGGGCGGGCCGACTCGGCGGCCAGCCGGGTCACCGAGAGCGCGTTGGTGCCGGTGGCGAGGACGGCGGAGGGCGCCACGATGCCGTCCAGCGCGCGCAGGACCCCCAGCTTGGTCTCGTACGACTCGGGCACCACCTCGATCACCAGACCGGCGTCGGCGGCGGCCCGCAGGTCGGAGAAGGTGCGGAACCGGGCGAGGACGGCCCGCCGCTCCGCCGCGCTGATCCGGCCGCGCCCGACGGCCCGCGCGGTGGACGCCTCCAGGGCCCGGGCCGCCCGGCGGGCGGCGGCGTCGCTGATGTCGATACCGATGACCTCGCGGCCCGCGCGGGCCAGGACCTCGGCGATGCCGGTTCCCATGGTGCCGAGGCCGACGACGGCGATGGTGGGGAGAGGGATGTCCATCAGGGGACTCCAGGGGTGAGTGACGACTCGCTCAGGGGGCGCGCGGGCGCGGGGCGCGACGGGCGCGTGGGCCGGCGTGCGGGCACGCGGCGGAAGCACGGCACGAAGAAGCGTGAGGGAGAGCCGGCGGGCCCTGTTCCGGGGCCGCGCCGTGCCGCGGTGCCGAACCGACAGCACCGCCGATGAGCGCTCACGACGGCTGCGTCACCAGGCCTTCGCGAACGGCGGAGGTCATCCGCTCATCTGAGGTTAACCCACGGGTAACGAGCGCGCCAGGGCTGGGGCGCTGTGCGCTGTGTCACCCGGCCGGCCGTGCGCCCATGAGTGCCAAGAGTGGCCGGTCGGGGCGTGGTTGACGCTGGTGGGCGCCGATATCCTGGCCCCATGGACGAGGACTTCCGCTCGCTCGCCGACCGGACGAAGGACGAGTCCGGGGGTTCCCCCACCTACCAGCGGCTGATCGGCACCGACGACAGGGAAGCGCTGGCCGATGTGCTCGTCGGGCGCGGGCAGCCCCTGTGGGCGCTGGAGATCGCCGCCTTCCGGCTCGGTTGCGCCGGGGACGCGCGGGCCTTCGAGGCGCTGGTGCTGCTCCTCAACCACCGCGACCCGGAGCGGTGCGTCTCCGCCTCGTACGCCCTGGCCCGGCTCGGTGACCCGCGCACCTCCCGGGCCGCCGCCGCGCTCGCCACCAACGGCCTCCGCACGGCCTACGCGCTGCACCCCGTACGGCTGCTCACGGAGTTACGGGCGCCCGAGTCGGTACCGGCGCTGATCACCACCCTGCAACGGCTGCTGTCACCGGACGAGCCGCACTGGCGCGTCGCGCTCGCCTGCGTCGAGGGTCTGGGCCGCCTCGGCGACGACCGCGCCCGCCCCGTCCTGACGGCGGCCAGGGACCACCCACGGCTCACGACGGCGGCCGGCGAGGCGCTCGCCCGCATCCCGGGATAGACCCCGCCCCCGGCGGCTGTACCGGTCACAACAGCGTGAGCTGGGTCGCCCCCGGCTCCGGTGGCGCGGTCGCCGGCGAGGTGCGGATACGGCGTGCCGCGCCCCGGCCGGCCGGGCCGATGCCGAACTCGTGGGCTTTCGGCCGGATTGTCCCAGCGCATGAGTGCCTCCTCGGTAGCACTGGCGCCAGAATAGAACGCTTGTTCCCTTGGTCGCTTCCGACCCGGATTTGGGCGGGCGTGCCGGGGGGTGGTTGGGTGGCCGCACCCCGCTTAAGAACCGAGTGCTGGAGGAAGAGCCATGGCGCAGGTCGAGGCCACGACGGAGCGAATCATCGCGGCGGACCCGGAGGCGGTGTTCGATGCTCTGGCCGACTACGAGAACACCCGCGCGAAGCTCCTTCCGGGGCAGTTCAGCGAGTACGAGGTCCGCGAAGGCGGTGACGGTGAGGGCACCCTCGTCCACTGGAGGCTCCAGGCCACCAGCAAGCGCGTACGCGACTGCCTGCTGGAGGTGACCGAGCCCAGCGACGGCCGCCTGGTGGAGAAGGACCGCAACTCCTCCATGGTCACCACCTGGACCGTCACCCCGGCAGGTGAGGGCCGTTCGAAGGCCGTCGTCTCCACCGTCTGGAACGGCGCCGGCGGCATCGGCGGCTTCTTCGAGCGGACCTTCGCCCCCAAGGGACTCGCCCGCATCTACGACGAGCTGCTGGCCAAGCTCGCCACGGAGACCGAGAAGGGCTGACCCCCTCCGCCCGGCCCGGCACCGGGCCCGCTCGGGCTTTCCCGGGCTCACCGTTTCGAGTGGTCTTCCCCGCGGCGCGGTTGTGCGCCCCCGGCGCACGGCGTCGCGGGAAAGCCCCTGATGAGCGACCCGTTGCCACCTTTTCCCCTCAACTTCCCCCCGTCACACTCCTCTTCGGGGGAGAGCCTCCCGCTTGCTCCTGCTCGGCGGCCAATGCGAAGAATGACGCCGCGCAGGTGTGACGAGGGGAGCGGTACGTGGGTGGGACCACTCTGGTGACGGAAGGCGGACCGGTCGTCGAACACGACGACGGGGCCGCCCGCGGCGGGCCCGGCGACGGGCTCCACGCCCCGTACGGCAGGGCGCCGGACACCCCTGCCCCGGGAACGGGCCCCGTCGCCCCGCTCAGCCCCCGCCGGATCCGCCTGGTCTTCCTCGGGCTGATGCTCGCCCTGCTGCTGGCCTCGCTGGAACAGATGATCGTGGCCACCGCGCTGCCGAAGATCGTCGGCGAACTCCAGGGCCTGGACCGGATGTCCTGGGCGATCACCGCCTATCTGCTCACCGCCACGATCGGCCTGCCCGTCTACGGAAAGCTCGGCGACCTCCTCGGCCGCAAGGGTGTCTTCCAGTTCGCGATCGTCGTCTTCGTCATCGGCTCCGCGCTGGCCGGCTGGTCCCGCACGATGAACGAGCTCATCGCCTTCCGCGCCCTCCAGGGGGCCGGCGCCGGCGGACTCATGATCGGCGTCCAGGCGATCATCGCGGACATCGTCCCGCCCCGGCAGCGCGCCCGGTACATGGGGCTCATCGGCGCGGCCTTCGGACTCGCCTCCGTCGCCGGGCCACTGCTCGGCGGCTTCTTCACCGACCACGCCTCCTGGCGCTGGTGCTTCTACTTCAACGTGCCCTTCGGCCTGGTCACCCTCGCCGTCGTCACCGCGGTCCTCGAACTCCCCAAACCCGCCGCCCGCGCCCGGCTGGACGTCCTGGGCACGCTGCTCCTGGCCGCCGCGTCCACCTGCCTGGTGCTGCTGACCAGTTGGGGCGGTACGGAGTACGCGTGGGGCTCCCGCGTCATCCTCGGCCTCGTCGCGGGCGCCGCGGTGACCACGCTGCTCTTCCTGGTGGCCGAGCGGTTCGCCGTGGAACCCCTCATCCCGCCGCGCCTCTTCCGCGACTCCGTCTTCAACGTCACCGGACTGCTGGGCGCGATCGCCGGCGTGGCGCTGTTCGGCGCCGCCAGCTATCTGCCGACCTTCCTCCAGATGGTCGACGGGGCCAGCGCCACCGAGTCCGGGCTGCTGATGCTGCCCCTGATGGGCGGCATCGTCTGCTCCTCCGTCGTCGCGGGGCAGCTCGTCAGCCGTACGGGGCGCTACAAGATCTACCCGGTGCTCGGCTCCGCGCTCGCGGTGGTCGGCATGTGGCTGCTGTCCCGGCTGGGGGCCGACACCTCCCGCTTCGCCTGCGGGGTGGCGCAGGCCGTCCTCGGGCTCGGGGTCGGCCTGGTGATGCCGGTGCTGGTGCTGGCCGTGCAGAACTCCGTACGCCCCGCCGACCTCGGCACCGCCACCAGCGCCAACAACTACTTCCGGCAGATCGGCGGCAGCGTGGGCGCCGCCGTCTTCGGCACGCTCTTCGCGGGCCGCCTCGCCGGGGCGCTGGCCGACCGCGTCCCGCCCGGGGCCGGCCTGCCGAGCGCCGAGTCCATCACCCCGCAGATGGTCCACGCCCTGCCGCCCGCGCTCCGTGACGGCTACGTCCAGGCGTACGCGGACGCCATGCCTCGGATCTTCCTCTACCTCGTGCCGGTGCTCGCGCTCGGCCTGTTGACCGCCTTCTTCCTCAAGGAGAAACCGCTGGTGTCCCAGAACGCCTCCGCCGCCGAGCCCACCGCCGCCGAGCCGGCCGCGGTCCCCCTGCCCCGCGTGGCCCGGCCCGCCGCCGGGGCGCCGGGGGCGCCCGTGGCGTACGGCCCGGCGACGCCCGCCGCGTACGTCCCCGGTGTGGCCGTCTGCGGCACCGTCCAGCACCCCGACGGCTCCACCGTGCCCCGCGCCGCGCTCACCCTCATCGACGTCCAGGGGCACCAGATCGGGCGGGGCGCGAGCGGCGCCGACGGGCGGTACGCGCTGAGCGTGCCCGGGGCCGGCTCGTACGTGATGATCGCGGCGGCCGGCGGACACCAGCCGCAGGCCGTCACCGTGACCGTCGGCGAACGCCCGGTCGAGCTGGACGTGGTGCTCGGCGGCGCGGGGCGTCTGGCGGGCTCCGTGGTCACCGCGGACGGCACCCCCGTACGGGACGCCGCGGTGACCCTCACGGACGTCCACGGGGACGTCGTGGCGACCACCCGCAGCGGGCGCGAGGGCAGTTATGTGATCTCGGAGCTGGTGGCGGGCGAGTACACCCTGGCCGCGAGCGCCCCCGCCTTCCGGCCCGCCGCGCTCCCCGTCACGGTGCAGGCGGCGCGGGAGACCCGGCAGGACATCGAGCTGGCCGGCGGGGCGGTGCTGCGGGGGACCGTACGGGCCGGGGGCGGCCGTGCCGTCGAGGACGCCAGGGTCACCCTGCTCGACGCGGCGGGCAATGTGGTGGACACCCTCACCACCGGCGCCGACGGCACCTTCCGCTTCGTCGATCTCTCCTCCGGCGAGTACACGGTCATCGCCGCGGGCTACCCTCCGGTCGCCACCGTGCTCCGGATGGCGGGCGGCGGACGCACCGAACGCGATCTCCAATTGGGCCACGAGGACTGACCGGAATTCAGCGGACAAAGGGTTGTGCGCGGGCGCACTGCCTATTAGTTCATTGCCCGGCGCAACCTGTGCCGAAGTGCGTACCGTGGAGGGCGGAGCCGCGGACCTGGCGGCAGGGAAGGAGCCTCCCACCCATGGACAGGGGTATTCCGCCGGGGCCGCCGGAGCAGTTCGCGGCGGCCGGCCGGATTCCGCTCGCCGTGGTCGTCGTGGACGGCAACGGTCTGGTCTCGCACTGGTCGAGCGGAGCCCGACGGCTGTTCGGGCCCACGCGGGACGAGGCGGTGGGCCGGCCCGCGGCGGATCTGATGCCGGTGGCCGGAGCCCTCGCCCAGGACGAGCCGAGCGTGGCCCACGGCGCCTATGACGACCGCGACGGCCCGGACGAACTGGGCCAGGGGCTGCACACCCTCGGCTCCTACGCGACCGCCGGGAGCGCCAAGCTCTCCGAGCCGGGGCGCGGCAGGCTCGATGTGCTCTGGTGGGCCTATCCACTGGTCGGTCCCGGTCCCGGGCGCCATCTCGTACTCGCCGCCGACGCGGCCCAGTTCCGGGAGGCGGACGGCGGGGCGACCGGCGACCCGGACGGCGGCGCGCTGCGGATCACCCCTGCCTTCGCCCTGCACACGGAGTTCCCCGACGCCGACCGGCTGGCCGGACGGCTGCCGGACATCCTGCCGAACATGGGACCGGCCGCAGCCGGCCGCATCGTCTCGCAGGTCCTCGAACTCGGCTACCCCGTACTGGAGTTCAGTCATCAGGAACGGGTCCCCGTCACCCCGGACTGGGGTGTGCCGAAACGGGCCTCCGACCACCCGGGGCGCGCCGAGCCCGAGGCCGGCGCGGCACCGTACCGGCGGCGGGCGACGCCCCGGCCCGAACTCGACCTGGAGTACGCGGAGGTGCGTGAGCGCCTCGAATTCCTGAACGAGGTCAGTGGACGGATCGGCAGCTCCCTCGATCTGGCCCGCACCATCCGTGAGGTCACCAGCGCGGCCGTGCCCCGCTTCACCGACTTCGCCGGTACGCATCTGCGCGCCGCCGTCCTGGCCGGCGAGGGGTTCCCCGACGGGCCGCCCGACGTCACGACCATCTGGCACCGCGTCTGGGTCGAACACAACGACGAACCGGGCCGCTGGGACGACACGGTCCCGGTCGGCGAGGCCATCGCCTTCCCCGAACACACCCCGTTCTTCCAGTGCATGGTCACCGGCGAGCCCGTCCTCATCCCGCGGATCAGCGAGGAGCAGGGCAACCGGATCTCCGGCGAGTTCGAGAAGCGCGATCTGCGGCCCCTCATCAACCACCGCTCCATGCTGCTCGTCCCGCTCAAGGCGCGCGACGTGGTGCTCGGCTTCATGGTGCTGATGCGGCGGCCCGAGCGCGAGCCGTTCGACGCCATGGACCGTACGACCGGCGCCGAACTCGCCGCCCGCGCCGGGCTCGTCCTCGACAACGCCCGTATGTACACCTACCAGGAGAACGTCGCCGAGACGCTCCAGGACAGCATGCTGCCGCAGGTCGCGCCGCGCATGGCCGGGTGCGACATCGCCACCCGCTATCTGCCCGGCACCCGGCTCGGCCGGATCGGCGGCGACTGGTTCGACGCGGTCAAGCTGCCCGGGTCGCGTACGGCGCTGGTCGTCGGGGATGTGATGGGCCACGGTCTCAACTCGGCCGCGATGATGGGCCAGTTGCGTACCGCCGTCCAGACGATGGCCACCATGGAGATGCCGCCCGCCCAACTGCTGCGCAATCTGGACGACCTGGCGCAGCGGCTCGGCGAACAGTACCTGGCGACCTGCCTGTACGCGGTGTACGACCCGATCCGCTCCGAGGTCCAGATCGCCAACGCGGGCCATATCCCACCGGTGCTCGTGCGGGCCGAGGACGGCAGCAGCGAAGTCCTCGACGTGCCGACCGGAGCGCCCATCGGCGTCGGCGGTGTGGCCTTCGAGACCGCGACCGTACGGATCCGCCCCGGCGACCGGCTGGTGCTCTGCACCGACGGCCTGGTCGAGGTGCGCGGGGAGGACATCGGGGACGGACTCGCGGCGCTCTGCGCCTCCGCCGCCCACCCCGCCGCCTCGATGAACGACGCCTGCGACACGATCATCCGTGCGCTGAACACCCGCGACGGACGCAAGGACGACGTGGCGCTGCTGATGGCCAGGCTCAACGGCATCCCCACCGATGACGTGGCGGAGTACGAACTCGCCCTGGATCCCCGCGAGGTGGGACGCGCCCGGCGTCTGGTACGCGACCGGCTCCTCGGCTGGGACCTGCCCGCCACGGTGGTGGACACGGCCGAGCTGATGGTCAGCGAGCTGGTCACCAACGCCGTCAACCACGCCCGCTCGCACCGGGTCGGGCTGCGGCTGGTCCGTACGGACGCCCTGCTGTGCGAGGTCCTCGACGACGAACCCGCGCCCGCCACGCTGCTCAGCGCGGGCCGCTCGGACGAGTTCGGCCGCGGACTGCGGGTGGTGAGCGCGCTGGCCCGCGAGTGGGGCAGCAGCAGTTCGGCCCACGGCAAGACGGTCTGGTTCGAACAGGCACTTCCGCACACGGTGTGCGGCCGTGCGAAGGGCAGGTGAAGGAAGCACCTGGCCCTCTTGCCTCCCCCGTCCCACGGGCGGTACTCCAGGGTGCGACAGCTCACGCCCGGTGAGCCGTACATGGGGAGGGACCGACATGGATGTGTCGTCGCGCTACCGGGAATCCTGGGAAGGCTACTGGCGGGAGACTTCCGACGCGCCGGGCGAGGCGATCTGGGACTGCGACCCGTCGCTCGGCTCCGCGCCGCACAGCGAACTGCTCCTGCCGTACGCCGACGCCACCCTGCCCCTGGTCGACCTCGGCTGCGGCAACGGCACCCAGACGCGCTACCTCGCGACCCGCTTCGCCCGCGCGATCGGGGTGGACCTCTCGCACGCGGCGATCGAACACGCCCGCCGCGCCGACACCACGGGGGCGGCCGAGTTCGAACAGCTCAATCTGGTCGACCACGACGCCGTACGCGCGCTGCACGAGCGCACCGGCGACACCAATGTCTACATGCGCGCCGTGCTCCACCAGAGCGACCCGCAGGACCGGCCCGCGGTCGCCGCGGCCGTCGCGGAGCTGATCGGCTCACGCGGCCGGGCCTTCGTGGCCGAACTGACCCCCGCGTCCCAGGCAGTGCTGCGCGGGGCGGTGGAGGGGCCCGGCGGCCCGCCTCGGAAGCTGCGGCGGATCTTCGACCACGGGCTCAAGCCCGCGGGCGTGACCGACGAGGAGGTGCCCGAACTGCTGCGCGCGGCAGGCCTGGAGATCCTCGCCGACGGTGACACCGCGCTCCCGCAGACCGAGCACCTGTCCGACGGCACCCGCATCGACCTGCCCGCGCGCTGGTTCGTCCTCGCGGGGCGGTAACCGGCGACCGTACGGGTGCGGTGGTACGGGGACGGGGGACGGGACGCTGCGGCCCCGCGCGCGCCGCGTGCCGCAGGGGCGACGGCGGCCCGCGCGGGCCCGGTCCTCCGCGCGGGCCCGGTCAGGCGTCGCCGGCCCCCACCCCGGCCCCTGCCCCCGCCTTCGCCCCGGCCGTCGGGCGGCGGCGCGGGTGGGGGATGGGCAGCGGGAACCCGCCGGCCCGCCGGGGCGTCAGCGTCTGGAGCCGGATGACGGCCTCCAGGCCGCCGCCCGGCGCGGGCAGCAGCAGCGCTTCGCCGCCGCCGGCCAGGGTGAGGCGCTGGACCAGGGCCAGCCCGAGGCCGGTGCCGCCCTTGGGCGCGTCGGGCGCCCGCCAGAACCGGTCGAAGGCGCGCCGCCGCTGCTCCGCGGTCATCCCGGGCCCCTGGTCGGCGACATGGAGTTCCGCGCCGTTGCCGCGCAGCCGCCGGAACACCGTGACCGTGCTCCCCATCGGCGCCACCCGCAGGGAGTTGGAGAGCAGATTGTCCAGGATCTGTTCCACCGCTCCCGGTACGGCCAGGGCCCGGCCGATCGGATCGCCGAGCAGCAGCAGCCGTACGCCGTGCTGCTCGTAGAGGCCGTTCCAGGCGTGGACGCGCTCCGCCGCCGCCTCGTCCAGATCGACCGGCTCGGGAGTGAGCGCCGTCTCCTCCATCCGGGCCAGCGAGAGCAGCCCCTCGACCATTCTGGCCAGCCGATCGGTCTCCGTCATCGCGGCGTTGAGGTTGGCGCGCAGATGCGGCGGCACATCGGGTTCCAGATTGTCCAGGCGCAGCCGAAGGGCCGCGAGGGGTGTCTTGAGCTGGTGGGACGCCTCGCCCGCGAACGCGCTCTGGGAGGCGAGCAGATGCTCCAGCAGGGCCGCCGTCCGGTTGAACGTGGCCGCCAGCACCCGCACTTCGGGCGGTCCCGTGGTGACGGACGCCGGGGTGGTCAGGCTGCCGCCCGCCAACGTACGGGCCGCGCGCTCCAGTTCGCGGATGGGGCCGCCGATCCAGCGGGCCAGCGCGAACGCCACCGTACCGACGGCGAGCAGCACCCCGACCCCGCCGAGCGCGAGGCCCAGCCACACCTGGTGGACGTCGCGCGCGACCGCGTCGGTCGGGACGATGAGCCGTACGGCGCCCTGGAGCGTGGCACCGTGCCGGACCGGGACGGCCACCGAGAGCCAGTGGACCCCGCCGATCGAGGAGGTCCGCACATCGGCGCCGTTGCCGCCGAGCAGCGCCGCGGAGATCTCGGGACGCTTGGCCAGGCCCGTCCGCTCCTGCGCGTCGAGCGGGTGCGAGGTGGCGAGCGGGGCGCCCGCCGGGTCCACGACCAGCACCCGGCCGCCGATGCGCTCGGCGCAGGCGGTGACCTGCGCGGCGAGTTCCTCGGGGCGGCCGTAGGCGAGGGAGAGCGAGGCGTAGTCCGCGATCGCCTCGGCCTCCTCGTGGGCGGCGTTGGTGGCGCGTTCGCGCTCGGCGGCGCTGTAGACGTAGCCGAGCGGAATCTCCAGGCAGATCAGGACGAGTGCGGCGAGGGTCAGATAGCTGACCAGCAGTCTCTGTGTCATCAGAACCGTGACCCCGGGTGGTCGAAGGCGTGCTCGGCGCCGGCCCGCCCTTGGTGTTCCTGGTGCGGATCGGCCCTCACGGCGAGCCGCAACCCTACCCCGCGCAGTGTCTGGATCCACGCGGGGTTCCCCAACTTCCGCCGGAGCGTGGCGACATGGACATCGAGGGTCTTGGTCGGGCCATGGAAGTTCGGATCCCACACCCGGTCGAGTATCTGCTGGCGTGAGTAGACCGCGCCGGGATCCTCGGTCAGCAGGGCCAGCAGATCGAACTCCTTGGGAGTGAGGATCACCGACCGCTCACCGATCCAGACCTGACGGGTGCGCCGGTCGACGATCAGCGCGCCCGCGGCGGACGGCGGGGGCGTGGGCGCGGGCGCGGGTTTCGGCGGCGCCGCCGGGCGGGCCGCGGAGGGTCGGGATGCCGCGGGCCTGGCCGCGGGCGAGGGCGGCGCCGCCGGGGCCGGGGGAGTTGCCGGCATCGGGTACGGGAACGCCCCGCGCCCGTGTGTCACCTCGACGCCGATCGGCGCCGGGATCCCGCCGAAGGCACCCGAGGCCACGGTCGGGTCCGGCGGTACGGCGCCGGCCGGGGCCGCCCAGGCGGCGGTCCTGCGGGTCACGGCCCGGATCCGGGCGATCAACTCCCGTACGCTGAACGGCTTCGCGAGGTAGTCGTCGGCGCCCAGTTCCAGGCCGAGGACCCGGTCGGCCTCCGTGCCGCGCGCGGTGAGCATGATGATCGGCACGTCCGAGACCTGCCGGATACCCCGGCAGACATCGATGCCGTCCATGTCGGGCAGTCCGAGATCGAGCAGGACGATGTCGCCGTACGGCCCGCGCAGCCCTTCCGCGCCCGTGGACACCCGGCCCACCGTCAGGCCGTAGCGGCCCAGACCCTCGACAAGGGGCTCGGCGATCGTCTCGTCGTCCTCGATGAGCAAAGCCCTCAGGGTCATGTATTTCCGTTTCTCCGTGAATTCGACCGACACGAGTTCTCCGCCGTATTCACGCCGGGGCGAACACCGTACGATAAATGAATCCGGCGGACACGATGTTCGCAGGAGTGGGAGCCAGGTCACAGGTCACGGCCGAATCATGGCATTGCCTTAGTGTTCCTCTAACCTTCGTCTTGGGTAGCGCTCTCTACGGTGTTGAACCAGGTCCTGGCTCCAACCGCCCCCTGGGGAGGCACCATGAAGGCTCTGCTCGAACGCGCCCGCTCGTTCCGACGCCGGGTGGATTTCGAAAGCGAGACATATCGGAAACTGGCCGAGGGACAATTTCCGCAGGCGCTCTTCGTCGCCTGTTCCGATTCCCGCGTCATTCCCGCGTTGATCACGGGGGCACGACCCGGCGAGGTCTTCGAAATACGGAACGCCGGCAACATCGTCCCGCCGCACATGCCGCATCTCGTCTCCGGTGAGGCCGCCACCGTCGAGTACGCGCTCGAAGTGCTCGACGTACGGGACATCGTCGTCTGCGGACACTCGCACTGCGGCGCGATGGGCGCCCTGGCCTCCGGCAGGGATCTCTCCGACCTGCCGGGTGTGGGCGCCTGGCTGGAGAACGCCAGGCCGGGGCTGGCCGCCGTACTGGACCGCGAGCCGGCGGACGGTACGGATCCGGGGGACGCGCGCGTCACGGAGCTGGCGCAGCTCAACGTACGGGTCCAACTCGCCGCGCTGCGCGGGTACCCGGCGGCCGGGCGCCGCCTCGCCGAGGGCAGGCTGCGGCTGCACGGCTGGTACTACGAGGTCCACACCGGCGAGGTGTGGGAGCTGAACGAGGACGACGACACCTTCCGGGTGCACCCGTGCTGAGCCCGGGGCAGGGGTACGGCGGCCCCGTCCAGCCCGGCCCGCCCGGCAACGGCCGCCACCGGGGGCGGCACGCGGGACGCGGGCCGGGCCGGGCCCACGAACCCGAGCCGGAGCCCGAGCCCGAGTACGGCACGGTGCGGCCGGATCCGTTCGACGCCTTCGGCGCGGACCCGTACGCACCCACGGACCCGTACGCCGACCCGTACCCCGCCGCCGATCCCTACGCGGCCACGGACCCGTACGCCGCCCCCTACGGGACGGACCCGTACGCGAAGGACGCCCACGGGACGGACCCCCACGGGTCCGCGACGGCCCCCTACGGGGCGCCGTCGTCCGCGCCGCCCCGGCCGCCGGGCCCGCCGCGCCCCGCCGGGAAGGCGCCGGGCGCGGCGGCCGGGGCGCCCGGGAAGAAGAAGCCGGGGGCCGGCCGGAAGCCCGATCTCGCCACCGAGATCACCGCGTCCTTCGTCGTCTTCCTCGTCGCGCTGCCCCTGTGCATCGGTGTGGCCGTCGCCTCCGGCACCCCGCCCGAGCTGGGCATCATCTCCGGTGTCGTGGGCGGCCTGGTCGTCGGCATGGCGCGCGGCAGCACCCTCCAGGTGAGCGGCCCCGCCGCCGGTCTCGCCGCGCTGGTCGCCGAGGCGGTCCTGGAACACGGGCTCGCCACCCTCGGTGTGATCGTGCTGGCCTCCGGGGTACTCCAGATCGGGCTCGGGCTGATCAAGCTGGGCCGGATGTTCCAGGCGATCTCCATCGCCGTGGTGCAGGGCATGCTGGCCGGGATCGGGCTGCCGCTGATGTTCAGTCAGGCGTACCCGATGGCCGACGCCAAGTCCATCGGCGTACCGGTCGAGAACATGCTCGGCATCCCCGGGCTGATCGCGGACACCCTGGCCGACCCGCAGAAGCTGATCGCCGCCGCGCTCGGCGTCGGCACCGTCGTCCTCAGCTTCCTCTGGAAGAAGATGCCCGCGCCGGTGAACAAGGCGCCCGCCGCGCTGGTCGCGGTGGCCGGCGGTATGGCGGTCGCCGCCCTGCCCGGGGTGAACATCACCACCCTCCAGGTCGGCAACCTCCTGGCGTCCGTCCAGATCCCCGGGCCGTCCCAGTTCGCGCTGCTCGCCAACGGCGCGGTCCTCACCACCGTGCTCACCTTCACCATCATCGCCTCGGCCGAGAGCCTGTTCACGGCCGCCGCCGTGGACCGGATGCACACCGGCCGGCGCACCCGCTACAACGCCGAACTGATCGCACAGGGCGCGGGCAACACGCTCTGCGGATTCCTCGGCGCGCTGCCGATGACCGCCGTCGTCGCCCGCAGCTCCGCCAATGTGCAGGCGGGCGCCAAGACCCGGATCTCCCGCACCCTGCACGGCCTGTGGCTGCTCGCCTTCGCCGTGCTGCTGCCCGGGGTGCTCGCCCTCATCCCGATCTCCGTACTCGCGGGCGTCCTGGTGCACAGCGGCTGGAAGCTCTTCGCACCGGCGGAGTTCCCGAAGATGTGGCGCCAGGACCGGGGCGAGTTCGCCGTCATGACTCTCACCACGGTCGTGATCGTCGCCACCGCACTCCTCGAAGGCGTCCTGGTGGGCCTCGCCGCGGGCATCGTGCTGGCCGCGCTGCGGATGTCGCAGACCTCGGTACGCACCGAGGTGGCCGGCGACACCGCGAAGCTGGTCATGGCGGGCAACGCGACCTTCCTGCGGCTGCCGAAGCTGATCGACGCGCTGGAGGAGGTCGCCTCCGCCGGAATGCCCAGGATCCGCCTCGACCTGACCGCCGTCACCCACTGGGACCACGCCTGCCGCAGCCAGGTCGACGAGTTCGTGGCCCAGCAACGGGGCACCGGCGAGGTACGGGTGGAGCTGCTGCGGCCCAACGTCCCCGACGCGCCCGCCCCGCCGCCCTCCCCGGCCGCGGGGCAGGGCGCCCAGGGCGACCCGGCGGCGGCGCCGGGACCGACGGCGGAGTGGTTCTACCTCGACCCGACGCCGGTCGAGGAGTACCGGACCTCCGCCGGCCCGGCGGACCCCTTCGGCCCGATGGACCCGACGGGACAGGGCGGCCACCGGCCCTCGGCGCGTATGCGCTGACCCCCGCGTCCGCCCGGCGCTCTCGTCTAGGGTACGGCGCGCCCCCTGCCCGGGGGCGCGCCGTACACATGTGACGTACTGGCGAGGACATGCCCTTTTCGACGTGACCCTTACGGGGCAGGCGCTCTGTCGGTCTACACTCGCCCTGCCCTCAGGACCGGCGTGCGGCCGCGCGGCGCCGGGCGGAGAACGGAGCCACCTGTGAAGATCCTGATCAGCGCCGACATGGAGGGCGCCACGGGGGTGACCTGGCCCGCCGACGTCCTGCCGGGGACCCCGCAGTGGGAGCGCTGCCGCGCCCTGTTCACCTCGGACGTCAACGCGGCGGTGCTCGGCTTCCTCGACGGCGGCGCCGACGAGGTCCTCATCAACGAGGCGCACTGGTCCATGCGCAATCTGCTGCTGGAGCGGCTGGACGAGCGCGCCGAGATGCTCACCGGGCGGCACAAGTCGCTCTCCATGGTCGAGGGCGTGCAGCACGGCGACGTCGACGGCATCGCCTTCGTCGGCTACCACACCGGCGCCGGCACGGAGGGCGTGCTCGCCCACACCTATCTCGCCAACAGCCTCACCGGGGTCTGGCTGAACGGCGTACGCGCCAGTGAGGGCCTGCTCAACGCGCGGGTCGTCGCCGAGTACGGCGTCCCCGTCGTCCTGGTCACCGGCGACGACCTGACCTGCGAGGACGCGATCGGCTACGCCCCTGAGGCGCACAAGGTCGCGGTGAAGGACCATGTCTCGCGGTACGCGGCCGTCTGCCGCACCCCGGCGCGTACCGCCGCGGACATCCGCGCCGCCGCGAAGGACGCGACGGCCCTCGCCGTACGCCACGCCCCCGTCGACGGCGGCCCGTTCACCCTGGAGCTGGAGTTCGACGCGGCCCATCTCTCCGCCGCCGCCACGGTCGTCCCGGGCGTCTCGCTCAGCGGCGAACGGCGCGTCACGTACACCAGCGGGACGATGTACGAGGCCATTCGCACCTTCAAAGCGGTCACGACGATCGTTTCGTCCGCCGTGGAGGAGCAGTATGGCTGACATGAACACCAGCAACATCAGCAACACCGGTGACGCGGACGGCACCGGTGACACGAGCGTCACCGGCGACACCACCGGTGACGCCCTGGACACGGCGGCCCTCGACGAGGTGGTCGCCTTCACCTCCGACCTCATCCGTATCGACACCACCAACCGGGGCGGCGGGGACTGCCGGGAGCGGCCGGCCGCCGAGTACGTCGCGGAGCGCCTCGCCGCGGCCGGACTCGAACCCACCCTCCTGGAGCGGGCCCCCGGGCGCACCAACGTCGTGGCCAGGATCGAGGGCACCGACCCGTCCGCCGACGCGCTCCTCGTCCACGGCCATCTCGACGTCGTCCCCGCCGAACCCGCCGACTGGACCGTCCACCCCTTCTCCGGCGAGATCAGGGACGGGGTGGTGTGGGGCCGGGGCGCCGTCGACATGAAGAACATGGACGCGATGGTCCTGTCCGTCGTCAGGGCCTGGGCCAGGAACGGGATCCGGCCGCGCCGCGACATCGTCATCGCCTACACCGCCGATGAGGAGGCCAGCGCCGTGGACGGCTCCGGCTTCCTCGCCGACCACCACCCCGAGCTGTTCGAGGGGTGCACGGAGGGCATCAGCGAATCCGGCGCCTTCACCTTCCACGCGGGCCCCGGCATGACGCTCTACCCCATCGGCGCCGGGGAACGCGGCACCGGCTGGCTCAAGCTGACAGCCCACGGCAGGGCGGGGCACGGCTCCAAGGTGAACCGCGCCAACGCCGTCAGCCGGCTCGCCGCCGCCGTCGCCAGGATCGGCGACCACCCGTGGCCCGTCCGGCTCACCCCGACCGTACGGGCGGCGCTCGCCGAGGTCGCCGTGCTGCACGGCATAGAGACCGACGTGTACGCGGCCGACCTCGACGTGGACGGCCTGCTGGGCAAGCTCGGACCGGCCGCCGCGCTGATCGAGCCGACGGTGCGCAACAGCGCCAACCCGACGGTCCTGGAGGCCGGTTACAAGGTCAATGTGATCCCGGGGCAGGCCACGGCGTACATCGACGGGCGGACGGTGCCCGGCGGCGACGAGGAGTTCCGTACCACCATGGACATGCTGACGGGCCCCGATGTGGAGTGGGAGTTCCACCACCGGGAGGTCGCCCTCCAGGCGCCCGTCGACTCACCGACCTTCGCCAAACTGCGCGCCGCCGTCGAGCGCTTCGACCCGGCCGGGCACACCGTGCCGTACTGCATGTCGGGCGGCACGGACGCCAAGCAGTTCTCCCGCCTCGGCATCACCGGCTACGGTTTCTCCCCGCTCCGGCTGCCGCCCGGCTTCGACTACCAGGCGCTCTTCCACGGCGTGGACGAACGCGTGCCGGTCTCGGCACTGCACTTCGGTGTCCGGGTGCTCGACCACTATCTGAAGTCCGCCTGAACCCACATCGGATCCGGTCCGCCGGATCACATCCGAATACACCCGAGCAACGCCGTGCCGAGGAGCGAGGAACGTCCGTGATACTGCCCACCGGGCCCTACGGGACCTGGCCGTCCCCCATCGACGCCACCCTGGCGGCCTCGCACGACGGGCGCCCCGAGTACGTGGGGACGGTCGGCGGCGAGGTGTGGTGGACCGAGCCGCGTCCGGAGGAGGGCGGCCGGCGCGCGCTCGTACGCCGCCGCGCCGACGGCCACGAGGAGCCGGTGCTGCCCGCGCCCTGGGACGTCCGCAGCCGGGTGATCGAGTACGGCGGGCTGCCCTGGGCGGCGGTGGAGCGCCCGGCCGGCGGCCCGCTCGCCGTCTTCGTCCACCTCCCCGACCAACGGCTGTACGCGTACGAACCGGACGGCACGGCGCGACCCCGCCCGCTCACCCCGGTGTCGGCCGTCGGCGGCGGGCTGCGCTGGGCCGACCCGGTGATCCATCAGGACCGGGGCGAGGTCTGGTGCGTCATGGAGGAGTTCACCGGTGAGCGGCCCACCGACGTACGCCGGGCGATCGTGGCCGTACCGCTGGACGGCGCGGCCGCCGAGGACCGTACGGCCGTCACCGAACTCTCCGACGACCGGCACCGTTTCGTCACCGGACCCCGGCTCTCGCCGGACGGGCGCTCCGTCGCCTGGATCGCCTGGGACCATCCCCGGATGCCGTGGGAGGGCACGGTGGTGATGCTCGGTCAGGTCGCCGCCCCCGGCGCCGCCACCGGCACGGCCCCCTTCACCGGGGTCCGGCCGGTGGTGGGGGGCACCGACGAGTCGGTCGCGCAGGCCGACTGGGCACCGGACGGCTCGCTGCTCTTCGTCTCCGACCCGAGCGACTGGTGGGAGCTCCGGCGGGTCAGCCCCGACGGTCCTGGTGACGGGCTCGTCGCGAGCACGGCGCTCTGCACCGGCCGCCGGGAGGAGTTCGGCGGCCCGCTGTGGAAGATCGGCCTGCGGTGGTTCCAGCCGCTGGCGAACGGGCTGATCGCCGTCATCCACGGCCGTGGCTCCACCGCGCTCGGCATCCTCGACCCCGGGACCGGCGAACTCGTCGACACCGCGGGCCCCTGGACCGAGTGGGCCCCCACCCTCGCCGTCCGGGGCGACCATGTCATCGGCGTCGCCGCCAGCCCGCGCAGCGCGTACGAGGTCGTGGAGGTGGACACCCGTACCGGAGAGGCCCGCGTCATCGGCTCGGCGCACCACGACCCGGTGGACCCCGCGTACTACCCCGAGCCGCAGATCCGTACCTTCACCGGGCCCGACAACCGCGAGATCCACGCCCATGTCTACCCGCCGCACCACCCGGGACGCGGCGCCCCCGGCGACGAACTGCCGCCGTACGTCGTGTGGGCCCACGGCGGACCCACCGGGCACGCGCCGCTCGTCCTCGACCTGGAGATCGCCTACTTCACCTCGCGCGGCATCGGCGTCGCCGAGGTCAACTACGGCGGCTCCACCGGCTACGGGCGCGCCTACCGCGACCGGCTGCGCGAACAGTGGGGCGTGGTCGACGTCGAGGACTGCGCGGCCGTCGCCGAGGCGCTGGCAGCCGAGGGCACCGCCGACCGCGCCAGGCTCGCGGTACGCGGCGGCAGCGCCGGCGGCTGGACCGCGGCGGCCTCCCTCACCGGTACGGACGTCTACGCCTGCGGCACGATCATCTACCCGGTCCTCGACCTGGTCGGCTGGGCCACCGACGAGACCCATGACTTCGAGTCCCAGTACCTCCACTCGCTGATCGGCCCGTTCGCCGAGGTCCCCGGCCGCTACCAGGACCGCTCGCCCCTCCAGCACGTCGACCGGATCACCGCGCCCTTCCTGCTGCTCCAGGGGCTCGACGACGTGATCTGCCCGCCCGCCCAGAGCGCGCGCTTCCTGGCGCGTACGGCCGGACGCGGTATCCCGCACGCGTACATCGGCTTCGAGGGAGAGGGGCACGGTTTCCGCAGGGCCGACACGATGGTCCGCGCGCTGGAGGCCGAACTCTCCCTGTACGCACAGACCTTCGGCATCACCCGCACCGATGTGCCGCGTCTGGAGCTGACGACATGACGTCCCTGTCCGCACTACGGACGACGCCCCTCACCCGCCCCGCCCGGCTGCGGCCGGGGGCCCGCGTCGCCGTCGTGGCCCCCAGCGGCCCCGTCCCCGCCGACCGGCTCGACGCCGGACTCGCCGTCCTGCGCGGCTGGGACCTCGACCCGGTCGTGGCCCCCCATGTCCTGGACATCCACCCCCACGGCTACCTCGCCGGGAGCGACACGGACCGCGCCCGTGACCTCCAGGAGGCGTGGTGCGACCCGTCCGTCTCCGCCGTGTTCTGCGCCCGGGGCGGGTACGGGGCCCAGCGCATGGTGGACCTGCTCGACTGGACCGCGATCCGCGCCGCGGGCCCCAAGGTCTTCGTCGGCTACAGCGACATCACCGCGCTGCACGAGGCGTTCGCCGTCCGGGCGGGGCTGGCCACCCTGCACGGCCCGATGACCGCCACCCTCACCTTCCTCAAGGACCCCGGGACGCAGGAGTCGCTGCGCGCCACGCTGTTCGCGCCCGAGTCGGTACGCACCCTCGGCCTGGACACGGCCCGCGGGCTGGTCCCGGGGCGGGCGCACGGCGTCACCCTCGGCGGCTGCGTCAGCCTGCTCGCCGCCGACCTCGCCACCCCCTTCGTACGGCCCTCCGCCGCCGGCGGGCTGCTGATGATCGAGGACGTCGGTGAGGAGCCGTACCGCCTCGACCGCATCCTCACCCAACTGCTCCGCTCCGGCTGGCTGGACGGTGTCGCCGGCATCGGCCTCGGCTCCTGGGCGCAGTGCGGTCCGTACGAGGAGGTCAGGGCGGTCCTGCTCGACCGGCTCGGGGGACTCGGCGTACCGGTGGTCGAGGAGCTGGGCTTCGGCCACGGCGACACGGCGCTGACGGTGCCGCTGGGCGTGCCCGGGGTGCTGGACGCGGAGAGCGCCACGCTCACTCTGGACGTACCCGCGCTGACCTGACCCGGTGGGCCCGGGGACGGCCGGCGGCCGGCGGGCCCGGGGGTGCCGGTGGGCCCAGGTGGCCGGCGGCCCCGGGACGGCCGGTGGGCCCGTCTAGGCTGGCGCGATGCCCGGACTCCCCGCCCCGCTCGCCGAGGGCGCCCGCACCTACCTCCGCCCGTTCCGCCCCGAGGACGCCGACGAGTTCACCGCACTCGTCCGCGCCGGCAGGGAGCTGCACCGTCCCTGGCTCTTCCCGCCGGAGGAGCCGGCCGCGTACGCCGTGTATGCCGACCGGCTCATCGCGGACCCGGCACGGGCAGGCCATCTCGTCTGCGACCGCGAGGACGACCGCATCGCAGGGTTCGTCAACATCAACAACATCGTCCACGGCGCGTTCCGCTGCGGGGCGCTCGGGTACGGCGCGTTCGCGCACGCCGCCGGGCGCGGGCTGATGAGCGAGGGGCTGGGACTGGTCATCGGCCGCGCCTTCGGCCCGCTCGGACTGCACCGCCTCGAAGCCAACATCCAGCCCGCCAACACGGCGTCCGTCGCACTCGTACGGCGCGCCGGATTCCGGCTGGAGGGCTACTCACCGGAGTTTCTGCTCGTCGACGGCGAGTGGCGCGGCCACCAGCGCTGGGCGATCACCGCGGGGCCTGCCGCGACCCCTTCCGGTTGATCTTCATCGTGTCCAGATCGGTCACCGTGGACCTCAGCGCCCCGTGGCCGCAGCCCCGCTCCCGCAGCGCCGCCTCGGCACGCTCCTCGGCGAGCGCGCCCGCCATCTCCTCGCCGTCCGCCGCGTCCGAGACCACCTCGTAGCGGTAGCTGAAGTGCTTGAGCGCCGCGTCGTACGTGAGCGAGCCCTCCGGCGTGAACCGCATCTGCGCCAGCCCGTGCAGATCCAGCTCGGCGAGGAGCAGGGCGCGTTTTTCCTCCGTCAGCCCCTCCCACGTCCCACGCACGATCACCCGGTACGTGTGCTGAGTGCTCATTTCGCCGCTCACTTCCTCTGCCGTGCCGGGCCGGCGTCCGTGCCGGTCCCTGTGCGTCCGGGACCGCAGCGTACGACGGAGAGAAGGGCGCGCACGCGGAATATTTCGTGGTCGTCGACGCCCCCTCCAACCTCGGGCCGCGCCCGCCAGGACGGCCCGTCAGGTCGCGGGGACCACCTTGCGGTCGGCGTACTCGAAGACCGAGCCGTCCGGGTGGACGGCGATCAGATTGCGCCCCGCCGGGGTCGGCACCGGACCGGCGACGACCCGGGCGCCGCTCCCGGTGAGGACCGTGAGCGTCTCGTCGACGTCCTTGACCGCGATGGTCGCCTGCACCTTGCGCAGGACGTCGATCTCCGAGGCGGGACCGCTCATCAGGAGGAAGCAGCCGACGGCGGCGACCGAGACCCCGCCGCGCTCGAAGCGGAGCGCGGGGCTTCCGGTGAGACGTTCGTAGAACGCCACCGATGTCTCCAGGTCGTCGACGCAGATCCGCAGCGTGGTTCCCATGATTTCCATGCCCACCAGGTTAGTTGGCCCGAACGGGAAAGGGGGCGGTGAGGGGCGCGGGGCAGGGACCGGGTGTTCAGGCGCGGCAGCGGATCTCGGCGTGCGGGACCATGAACCAGGCGTCCGGCGCCTCGCCCCACTTCCGCCACCCCGCGGCGATCTCCGCGAGCTGTTCACGCGTCGCGTGTCCGCCGTCGACCGCCCGCCGAGCGTAGTCCGACGCGACCGTACGGTCCGCCCACAGCCCGCTCCACCACGCGCGCTCCTCGGGCGTGGCGAAACACCAGGTCGTTGCGGTCGCCTCGATCCCGGTGAACCCGGCGCGCCGCGCCCAGGACAGCAGCCGGCGCCCCGCGTCGGGCTCACCACCGTTGGCGCGCGCCACCCGGCGGTACAGCTCCAGCCAGCCGTCCAGCGCCGGTACGGCGGGGAACCAGGTGAAGGCGGCGTAGTCCGAGTCCCGCGCCGCGACCGTCCCACCGGGCCGGCAGACCCGGCGCATCTCGCCCAGGGCCCGGACGGGGTCGCCGACGTGCTGGAGGACCTGGTGGGCGTGGACGATGTCGAAGGAGTCGTCGGGGAAGTCCAGGGAGTGGACATCGGCGACCGCGAAGCGGACATTGGTCACGCCCGCGGCCTCCGCGGTCGCCCGCGCCGTGTCGAGGACGGCCTCGGAGGTGTCGACGGCCGTCACCGTACCCGGCGCGACGAGCGCGGCCAGATCGGCGGTGATGGTCCCGGGCCCGCACCCCACGTCCAGCACGTCCTGGCCGGAGCGGAGTTCGGGCAGGAGGTAGGCGGCGGAGTTGGCGGCCGTGCGCCAGGTGTGCGAGCGCAGCACGGACTCGTGGTGCCCGTGCGTGTAGACGGCGGTCTCCTTCGGCATGGCCGGACTCCCTCTCGTGAAGTGGTCAGGCCACGCTACGCCCCCATGTCGCATGATGAGATACGTGTCTTGTTATATGGACAGACGGGGCGGGGTGTCCGTCCAGGTCGGATGAGCCCGGTCCTCGCCCAATCCTCGCGCGTCAGTTCGTACGCGACATCGCCCTGCTCCGAGCCCTCGATCGTTTCCGGCCACTCCTCGAAGAACGTACGGACGTACCGCAGCCCCGCCTTCTCCAGCACCCGCCGCGACCCGGTGTTGACGGTCATGGTCTGCGCGGTCACCCGCTCCGCGCCGAGCGCGGTGAACGCCGTGAGGACCAGGTGGCGTGCCCCCTCGGTGGCGTACCCCCGGCCCCACGCGGCGCGGTGCAGCCGGTAGCCCAACTCCGGGGCGCGCCAGTCCGGTTCGCCCCCGGGTCCCGGTCCGGCGGGCGGCTCCAGGCAGAACCAGCCGAGCCACGCGCCCGTGGCCCGCTCCTCGGCCGCCCAGAATCCGGGGCCCAGCAGCCTCGGCAACGTCGTACGCCGGACCGTGTCCGAGGAGACGGGCCGCCCGCCGTCGATGAACCGCCGCACGCCCGGGTCGTTGTCGAGCGCGACGACCCGGGCCACCTCCGCCTCGTCGTCCGCGAAGGGGCGCAGGCGCAGCCTGCCGGTCTCCAGGATGTGTTCCGTGTCCACCCCGGCGATCCTCGGCCGTACGCCGGGGGCTGTCCAGCGGATATCCCCCGGCGAGGGCCGCTACAGCAGCGCCTGCGGCCGGTAGACCGTCAGTGCCTCGATCGCCTTGTCCAGCGTCAACTCCCGCGGGGCCTCGGCCACTTCACCGTCGAACGCGAGCCGGGTCCCTGGGGCGATGTTCCTGATCCGCACTCGGCGCATCCGAACCGCCGCGTGGACGGGCGAGCGGCTCAGCGGGCCGGCCAGCGCGGCGGCGAGCAGACGCGCGCCCGGCGCCCGGCCGCCGTGCACGATCCGCAGATCCAGCAGTCCGTCGGCCAGATTCTGCCGGTGGCCCGGCGTGGGGCCCATCTGCTGGTAGATCCCGTTGCCCGCGAACAGCAGCCACAGCGACCGCGGCCTGCCCTCGAACTCGGCGTCGATCTGGTGCTCGCCGCGCAGCACCCGCGCCGCCGCCAGCACCCCGGCGGGCCAGCCGCCGATCCGGGGCGCCCACTGCTCGCGCACCCGGACCAGCTCCGGATAGACGCCCAGGCTGAAGGTGTTGACGAAGTGGCCGGGCGTGCCGCCCTCAGGACCCGGGGTGAAACGCCCCAGATCTATCCGTACGGCGTCGCCGGCCGTCAGCGCCCGGCAAGTGTCGTGGACGCTCTCGATGCCGAGGTCGTACGCGAAGTGGTTGAGGGTGCCGCCGGGGAAGACCGCCAGCGGCAGCGTGTGGCGTACGGCGACCGACGCGGCCCGGTTTATCGTTCCGTCGCCGCCGAGGACACCCAGCGCGAGACAATCGCCCGCCGCCTTCTCCAGCTCCGTGCCCACCTCCTCCGGCGCGCAGACCACGACCCGCGCGAAGGGCAGCGCGTCGCGCACCAGCTCCGCCGAGTCCGAGGACCCCGAGGCGCGGTTGACGACGACGGTCAGCCCCCGGCCGCCGGGCAGCGCGGGCGCCTGGGTGTGCGGCCGTCCCGGGGCGGGCAGTTGCGAGCGCGTCGGCACCATCCCCCGTACCGCGTAGGCCGCCCCCACCCCCAGCGCCGCGCCCACCAGGACATCGCTCGGGTAGTGCACACCGGTGTAGACCCGGGACAGCGCCACGGCGGCGGCCACGGGCGCGACCGCGGCGCCCCACCCCTTCGACTCCAGCGCCACCCCGGTCGCGAACGCCGCCGCCGAGGCCGCGTGCCCCGACGGGAAGGACGAGGTGAACGGCTGCCGCTTGAGCCGCCGTATCACCGGGACGACATCGAGCAGCGGGCGCTGCCTGCGCACCGCGCGCTTGCCCACCGTGTTGATGGCGGCCGACGCCACAGCCAGCGACGCCACGCCCCGCAGGGCCGCCCGGCGCGAGCGCGCGCTGCCGCCCAGCGCGGCCATCCCGGCCGCCGCCCCGAACCAGAGCAGCCCGTGGTTCGCGGTGCGGCTCAGCCGGGGCAGTACGGGGTCGGCGCCCGGCCAGTGCCGGCCGGCGACCGCCCGGAAGGCCCGGTCGTCCCAGGATTCGAGCAGCGCGGCGATCCGGGCGCGGCTGACGGCGGAGGCGGAGGCAGCGGTGTTCGGCATGGCACGCGGGTACCCCGGCGAGGACGGGTCAAGCGGACCGGCCGGTACGGCGGACGGCCCCGGCGCGGGAAACGGGGCGGACCGGCGGGCGGCCGACGCGTCCGACGACGAGCGGGGCGACGGGGTGGCGGAACCCGAGAAGCGCACAGGAACAAACCTCCGTATAAAGGGCTCAAGATAGCGGGCTCACGGGACGGACCGGCCCACGAGCGGCCACGGAGGTGGCGCATATGCGGCGGACGGCTCCCGAGGGCCGTGGTCCCGTACGCTACGGCCCGCCCGCGCCAGAGGCGGGACTGCCCGCCCTGCCCGAGCTGACCGAGGCGTGCGCGGCGGCGGCCGGGCGGACCGAACCGGAGCCCCCGGGCGGCGGCGCGGTCCTCCGGGAGGCCGCCTGCGGCTACTGGTCCCGCCGCGGGCTGACCGGCGGCCTCGACGACGTGGCCGCCGCCCCCGGCGCACAGCCACTGCTCCTCGCACTGCTCGCCGCGTACGGCGGCGACGTGCTGATGCCCCGGCCCTGCCCCGCCTGGTGGACCCCGCAGGCCCGGCTGCTGGGCCGGCCCGCCTACCATGTGCCGTCGCCGGCCGACGCGGGCGGCGTGCCCGACCCGTACGCCCTGCTGGAGACCGTCCGCCGGGTCCGGGCGGAAGGCGGCGTTCCGAGGGTGCTGCTGCTCTCCCTCGCCGACGACCCCACCGCCACCGTCGCCCCGCCCGAACCGGTCCGGGCGGCCTGCGAGGCGGCGATCGGCGAAGGGCTCCACATCGTCAGCGACGAGACCTGGAGCGACACCCTGCACCGCCCGCACGAGACGGTGCTGCTCAGCCCGGCCCGGATGTGGCCCGACGAGGTCACCGTCGTCTGTGACGCGGTGGGCTCGCTCCTCCCGGCCGCCTGGCCCATGGCCGTCGCCCGCTACCCGGCGACCCCCGCCGGGGCCGCCCTGCGCGCCAGGACCCTCGATATCCTCACCGCGCTCGGCGCCTTCGTCGCGGGCCCCGTCGCCGCTGCCGCCGCCCACGCGCTGGACGAACCGGCGTCGGTCACGGCGCGGGCCCGGGACGCCGCCACGCTGTACGGGCGGATTGCCGAGGCCGCCCATCACGCGGTGCTCGCCTCCGGCGCCCTCGCGCGACCGCCCCGGGCGGGCCGCCACCTCTACGCCGACCTCGGGCCGCTGCGCCCCCGGCTGGCCGCGCTCGGCGTCACCGACTCCCTGGAGCTGGAGAACCATCTCGGCGCGCGGCTGGGGGCGGCCACCCCGGGTGGCCACCGGTTCGGCGAGGAACTGGGCGCCCTGCGCGTCCGGCTGCCCACCGGCCCGCTGCTCGGGGCGACCCCGGAGCAGCGTCAGGAATCCCTCAGCGCGGCGGCGCCCCTGGAACTGCCCCATGTGGCGCGGGCGCTGGACGACTTCGCGGCGGCCTTCGACACCCTGCGCTGACCCCGGCGGACCGCGGCGCCGCCCGCGCGGCGCGTCACGGCCGGCCGGCCTCCGGGCCGGGACGCGGTTCGGCGCCCGGCCGGGCCTCGGCGCCCGCGAGCCGGTCCGGCTCCGTACCGCCCGGCCCGTCCATGTCCCGCGTACGCCGCCGCAGCCTGCGCCAGAGCGCCGGGACGCCGCTGACCAGCACCGTCAGCACCACCGCGGCGAGCACGCCCTCCCACGGCTCGGCGAACAGCGAGCCGCCCGCCACGCCGATGAGCTGGTACGTCGCGGCCCAGGCCAGACACGCCGGCACATCGCCCCGGGCGAACCGGCGCAGCGGCCACTCCCCGAAGAGACAGGCCAGCATCACCGGGATCCGCCCGGCCGGCACCAGCCGGGACAGCACCAGCACCGTCACCCCGTGCTCCCGCAGCTTGCGCTGGGCCTGTTCGAGCCGGTCCGGCGGAGCGTTCCTGCGCAGCGCCGCCAGCCACCGCGAACCGTTCTTCGAGCCGACCCCGCGCCGCCCGAGCCAGTACAGCGCGACATCGCCGAGGAAGGCCGCGCAGGATGCCACGAGGAAGAGGAAGAGCATGGAGAGCGGCGAACTCTGATGGAACGCCACCACCGCCGCCGTACTCACCACCGCCCCCGTCGGCACCACCGGCACCAGCGCACCCAGCGCCACCAGCAGAAACACCGACGGGTAGCCCACGGCCTGCTGTGTCGACTCGGGAGGCAGCACCGAGAGCTGGGCCAGGAGCCGGTCGATCACCGTACGGCCTCCGGCCGCGTGCTCTCGCCGTGCCGCAGCAGATGTACGGCCACCTCCGGGGCGAGCCGCGCCGCCTTCCGTACGAACTCGTCGCCCGGCGCGTAGAACTCGTGCGGTCTGACCCCGTCGAAGCCGATCGGCCAGTACGTGCCGTAGTGCACCGGCACGGCGGCGCGCGGCGCCAGCCGGGCCAGCGCCTGGGCCGCGCGCCCCGCGTCGAGGTGTTCGGGCCCGAGATGCGGCCCCCAGCCGCCTACCGGGAGCAGCGCCACGTCCACCGGGCCCACCGACTCCGCCATGGTGTCGAAGAGCCCGGTGTCGCCCGCGAAGTACGTCCGCGTCTCGCCGGTGATCACATAGCCGAGCGCGGGGGAGCGGTGCGGCCCGACCGGCAGCCTGCGCCCGTCGTGGAGCGCGGGCACCGCCCGGACCCGTACCGGCCCGATCTCCACCTCGTCGCCCGCGCCCACCTCCGTGATCCGCAGCCCCGCCGGATTGCGGCGCGCGTCGAGCCGCCGGAGCCCGGGCACCGAACGCACCGCGTCGCGCGGCAGGATCAGCCGGGTGCCCGGCGCGAGCCTGGCCAGCGACCGCAGATGGAGATGGTCGGAGTGCAGATGCGAGACGAGCACGGCGTCGGCGACCCCCGCCTCGGGCGGCGGTACGGGGCCCAGGCGCCGGCGCAGATGCGCGAGCCGGCGCACGAACACCGGGTCCGTCAGGATCCGTACCCCGGAATCCTCGACCGTGCAGGTGGCATGGCCCCACCAGGTGATGACAGTTCCCAACCCGACCTCAGCTCCGTCCGCCCGGCGCGCACGGGGGCGCGGGGTGTCCCGCTCCCCACCCGGGGTTGCTCCTCGCCCTCAGCGTACGGCCGTCACCCGTCCGGGCGGAGAGGTGGCGCGGAGAGGCGGGGCGGCGTCGCTCCACCCCGCTTCTTCGCGCCACCTCGAACGCGGTGCGCCCGGACGCGCGCCTCCGACCGCCCCGTGCGCGCCTGCCTCACGAAGGCGCGCACGGGTTAGGGTCTGCGGAACGAAGGCGGGCCCCGGGGGACGGGCCCGGGGGTTGCGCGGGGGGAGCGGGGGAGCGGCATGGGCGAGGTACGCGTGACGGCGATCGCCAGCCTGACACCGCTGGAGGAGCTGGACCGCGACCCCTTCCTGGTGGACACCCACGGCCAGCACCAGATGTGCGCCCGCTGGGCCGCCGACAAGGGCTACACCGTCACCCGCCAGCTCTACTTCTACCGGCTGCGCCCCGACCACTGCGGCCTGTGGACCGATGTCGAGGAAGGACTGGTCGACCTCTTCGTCGCCGCCAGCGACCGGGTGCTCGACCGCGCGTTCACCTCCGTACCCGCCTTCGCCGCCGAGTGCGAGCGCCGGGGCGTACGGCTGGAGACGGCCGGCCTGGACGAGCCGTGCTACGACGCGGCGCGGAAGGCCGAGGTCCACCGCAGGCTCTCGATACCGGCGCGGGCGCGCCCCGCCCCGCTGTGACCTTCCGGGCCGCCGGGATGCGGGGGCCCGCGCGGCGCTGTGCGAGGCTGGGGGCCGAGCCCGTGAGCCGTACGGGCCGGACGTGAGGTGAAGGCGGAGTGCTGACGACCCGGTGCACGACAGCGAGCGGGCGCCCGACGCCCCACACCGGATCCGAAGCCGCGTGAAGCCGTCCGCCGCTCCACACTCCGCCGCTCCACACTCCGCCGTGCGCCGGGTTGTCGGCGGGCGATGGCGCACGACCGGCCGCGCCCTGCTGAGGGTGATCATCGTCTGGGCGGTGTCCACGGTGACGATGCTGGCGCTCGCCGGCCTCCTGCCCGACTTCGAGCTCCAGTCCGCCGACGGGGACAGCCCCACCAGGATCGCGGTCACCGCGGCCTGGGGAGCGGGTGCCTTCGGCCTGCTCGGCGCGCTGGTGTGGCCCGTGCTCGTACGGGCGCTGCTGCTGGTCCCGGCGCTCGTCCTCGGGCTGCTGGTGTTCTTCCTCAACGGCTCGCTGCTGCTGATCGCGCTGCGGCTCATCCCCGACGGCCGGGGCGCCGCCGACCCGCGGACCGCGGTGGTGGTCGCCGCCGTGATGTCCGCCGTCGCCTCCGCGACCGCCACCGGGCTCGCGGTCGGGGACGACGAGGCGTACCGGCACCGGCTCTCGCGCCTCGCCGATCGCCGGCGGCGCAGACGGGGCCGCGGCGGTGACGACGGCGGCCGGGGCGATGTGCCCGGCACGGTCTTCCTCCAGCTCGACGGCGTGGGCCACCAGGTGCTGCTGGACGCGGTCGCGGCGGGCGACGTGCCGCACATCGCGAGCTGGCTGGGGGAGCGCCCCACTCACCGGCTGACACCGTGGCGCACCGACTGGTCCAGCCAGACCGGGGCCAGCCAGCTCGGCATCCTGCACGGCTCCAACCACGACGTCCCCGCCTTCCGCTGGTACGAGAAGGACAGCGGCAGGGTCATGGTGAGCAACCGGCCCGCGAGCGCCGCCGAACTCCAGCGCCGGGCCATCGAGCGCACCGGCGACGGCGGGCTGCTCACCCTCGACGGCGCCAGCCGCGGCAACCTCTTCAGCGGCGGCGCCGACCAGCTCGCGCTGGTGCTCTCCATCGCCGCCCGGCGCGCCCGCGCCAACCGCTCCCGGGCCGGCTACTTCGCGTACTTCTCGGACCCGGCCAACGCCGTCCGTACGGTGGTCTCGTTCACCGCCGACGTCTGCCGCGAGATCGGCCAGTCCACCCGAGCACGGCTGCGCGGCGACCGGCCTCGGGTGGGCCGTGGCGGGCTGTACCCGTTCATCCGGGCCTTCGCGACCGTCGTCGAGCGGGACGTCGTGGTCGCGGCGGTGCTCGGCGACATGCTGGCGGGCCGGACCGCCGTCTACGCCGACCTGGTCGCCTACGACGAGGTCGCGCACCACTCGGGGCCGCACAGCCGGGACGCCGCGCGGGTCCTCGCCCGGCTCGACCGGTCGGTCGGCCTGATCGCCCGGGTCGCCGAGCACGCCCCCCGCCGGTACCGGATCGTGCTCCTCTCCGACCACGGCCAGAGCCCCGGCGAGACCTTCGAGGGCGCGTACGGGCTCACGCTCAAGGACCTCGTACGGGCCGGCTGCGGACTGCCCGTCTCCCGCCGGGCCGGGCGGACCAGGAGCGGCGCGGAGGCGCGCGACGCCGCGCGCCACGCCGTACTCGGCGCGCTGCACCGGCCGGAGCGCACCGACGACGGGGCGGAGCCCGCGCGCACCTCGGAGCCGGTGGTGCTCGCCTCCGGGAACCTCGGCCTGATCTCCTTCCCTGACGTGCCGGGCCGGATGAGCCGGGAGGAGATCGACCGGCGCCACCCGGCGCTGCTGCGGACGCTCGCCAGCCATCCGGGGATCGGATTCCTGCTGGTACGGAGCGAGGAGCACGGCTCCGTGGTGCTGGGCCACGGCGGTGCGGAGGTCCCGGTGGACGCGCTGGACGACGACGGGCCGCTGGCGGGGATGGGCCCCGGCGCGGCCGACGCCGTGCGACGTACCGACGGTTTCCCGCATGTCGCGGACATCATGGTCAACTCGATGTACGACCCGGGGACGGGCCGGGTGCACGCCTTCGAGGAGCAGATCGGCTCGCACGGCGGGCTCGGCGGCGAACAGGCGCGGCCTTTCCTGCTGTCGCCGCTGGTGCTCAGCGCGCCGGTGCCCGACCGCGGTGAACTCGTCGGCGCGGAGCAGGTGCACGCCGTGCTCCGGCGGTGGCTCCGCGAGGGCGGCGGGCCTCAGGTGCCGCTCGGGGCGGCGGTGACGGAAGGGTCAGAGGGGGCGGTAGAGACAGTGGTGGCGGAGGGGGCCGCGGTGACGGCCGCCACGGCGTCCGGCGCGGGCTCCGAGATGGGCTCCGGCGCCGGGGCGGGTACCCGTGTCCGTACCGAAGCCGGCGCCGACGGCGAGGCGAATGCGCTCTCTGCCGGAGCACGCACGACCGAGAACGAGCGGGACCCGGCGTAGCGCGCGTCCCTCGTGCGAGCGGTTTCCGCCGGTAGCAGGACCGGGCCGGGCCGCGCATGGGCAGGGGTGGCATGTCCCAGGAGGTCATGCCCATGCGCAGTGCCCCGCCTCTCGCCCCCCGCGCCGCGGCCGCGCACGCCGCCGCCGTGCGCCGGGCCGTGGTGGTGGGCCTGCTGGTACTGATCGCCTTCCTGGGGATCTCGCTCGCCTCCTGCTCCGCGACCGCGCGGGCCGTCGACCCCGTCCCGCCCGCCTCCGGTACCCCGGACCCGGGCGGCGAGGGAAGCGGCGAGGGACAGCAGGACACCGCCGAGACCGACCAGCACACCGACCCCGCCAGGACGGAGCGTCCGGCGAGGGCCCGGATGGCGCCGCCGGACCTGCTGGTGCCGGATGCCACGAGGCCGTTCCCGTGTCCCAGCCGCCGCGTCCCCGCGGGGCCGCCGCGGGTGGTGGGCCCCACGCGCTGTGCGGTGCTGCGCTGCTGACAGGACGAGCACCCGCGCGTCCCGGGGGAACTCCCCCGCCCCGTTCAGCAGCCTCCACCCCTTCACGCCAAGGACACAGCCATGCCCATTGACGCTTTCGCCGCACTCAACGCCCTGATCCGCGCGGAGGCCGCGCGCGCCGAGACACCGAAGCCGCGCCGCCGCTCCCCGAGCCCGAGTACGTCCGACCCCGCCGCCCCCGAACTCGTCCCGGCCGCCGAACGGGCGTCCGCCGACGGGGAACCCGGCGGGAGCGGTACGGCGGCGAGCTGATCGCCCGCGTACCTCCGGTCGTGCCGGCACCGTACGCGGGCACGACCGGACCACGCCGGGACCACGACGCCGGACCGCGACCGCACCGCGCCCCGCCGCCTCAGGCGCGGCCCCGGGCGAGGCTCTCGCGCTCGATCAGCCGGGGGAGCGGAACCTGTACGGCACGGGCCGCGCCGCCGTCGAGGAGCGCGGCCAGCTCGCGCGCGGCGATCCTGCCGAACGCGACCGAGTCCCGGGACAGCGCCGTCAGCCACGGCCGGACCAGCCGGCACAGCGCCGAGTCCTCCCAGGAGATGACCGAGACATCGCCGGGCACCGCGAGCCCGAGCCCGGCCGTGACCGCCGTGCCCGCCGCCGCCATCACGTCGTTGTCGTAGATCAGGGCCGTCGGCGGGCGGTCCTCCTCCAGCACCCGGCGGGTCACCGCCGCGCCCTGCGTGTCGGAGTAGTCGGTGGTCAGCGAGCGCACCTCGGAGAGGCCGTACCGCCGCGCCTCGGCGCGCAGCGAACGGATCCGCCGCTCGGTGTGGGCGAGCGAGGGCAGCCCGGCGATATGGACGATCCTGCGATGCCCCAGCTCGTACAGCCGGCCCACGATGGCGGCCATCGCGCCCGCGTCGTCCGCCCGTACCCGGGAGAGCGCCGGGTACGGGCGCGGGTCGCCGTCCGGCAGTTCGCCGATGACGACGGCGGGCAGCCCCAGCTCGTCCAGGACCCCGGGCCGTGGGTCGTCGGTCCTCGGGTCGACGACCAGGACGCCGTCGACCCGGTGCTCGGCCCACCAGCGGCGGTAGACCGCGCACTCGGCGGAGACGTCCTCCACCACCTGGAAGAGGAGGCCGAGCTGACGGTCTGACAGGATCTCCTGGATGCCGGAGATGAGTTGCAGGAAGAACGAGTCCACGCCGAGGGACGCCGCCGGGCGGGCCAGCACCAGGCCCACGGTGGCCGAGCCCTCGCCGGAGAGCGCGCGGGCGGCGGTGCTGGGGCGCCAGCCGAGCTGTTCGGCGACCCGGCGGACCCGGGCGCGGGTGACCTCGGAGACGCCGGGACGGTCGTTGAGGGCGAAGGACACGGCGCTCTCCGAGACCCCGGCGCGCTGGGCGATGTCCTTCATCGTCGGACGGCGCGCGGGCGTGCGGCGGACCGGTGGGGGGTCCTCGGTGGACGGTTGCTTCCCTGTCACCCCGGTGCCCCTTTTCCTGCCGTATCGGACGAGCCATCTGGACCCCGGACTAATGCGCTTGAGTCGCAGCATTCTAAAGCGCATTAGTACCCCATCGCAACTAAGTCGTAATAACCACTCTGACCTGCGACGAAACCAACATGGGCCGGGCTTGTGACGAGAATGTGTTGACTTTCACGCACGTGCATTGCAAGGTCTGCTGGGCATAAGGAGTCGGGGCGCCGAAGCTCCGGCTCGCCGACCGCACGTCTGGTCCGAGCAGAAGGAGCCGTTCACCGTGCGCATCTCCCGAAGAGCAGTCGCCCTCGCCGCTGTTCTCGCCACTGTCCTGCCTCTCAGTGCCTGTGGCGGAGGATCCGACGACGAGTCCTCCGACGCCTCGGGCGCCATCAAGGGCAAGATCACCTTCCAGACCTGGAACCTCCAGGCCAACTTCAAGGACTACTTCAACGGAGTCATCAAGGACTTCGAGAAGGAGTACCCCGACACGGAGGTGAAGTGGGTCGACCGGCCTGCCGAGGGCTACGCCGACAAGCTCAGCGCGGACGCGGCGGGCGGCACGCTCCCCGACGTCGTCAACATCTCCCCCGACCTGGTGACCCCGCTCGCCAAGGCCGGTCTCGCCCTTGACCTCGACAAGGACAAGACGGCCGCCGCGTACGGCAAGGAGTATCTGCCGGACGCCTGGAAGAGCCACCAGATACCGGGCCTGGAGGGCACGTACGGCTTCCCCTGGTACCTGAACACCGGCCCCACCTTCTACAACAAGCGCCTGTTCAGCGAGGCCGGGCTCGACCCCGAGAACCCGCCGACCACCTACGACCAGGTCTTCAAGGACGGGCTGAAGCTCGCCGAGCAGAGCAACGGCAAGATCGCCACCCTCGCCCAGGTGCCCACCATCGAGGACTTCGGCCGCTACGGCGTACAGCTCATGAACAAGGAAGGCACCGGCTTCGCCTTCAACGACGCCAAGGGCGTCGAACTGCTCACCAAGTACAAGGAGCTGTTCGAGGCCAAGGCGCTCGACTCCCAGGCGCTGACCGCGACCCCCGAGTCCTCCGGCACCAAGTTCCTCACCGAGTCCGTGGCCATGAACCCGGGCAGCGCGCTGGACCTGGAGAACTTCAAGAAGAACGCGCCGAAGCTGTACAAGAACATCGGGATCACGGACCAGATCAGCAACACCGGCAAGGTCAACATGTACGTCATGGGCGTCATGGTGAACTCCAAGACCAAGCAGAAGCCCGCCGCCGTCGCCTTCGCCCACTTCGTGACCGACGCGACCCGCCAGATGTCCTTCGCCAAGCAGGTCGCCATCTTCCCGAGCACCAAGGGCTCCCTGGACGACCCGTACTTCACCAAGGAGGACGGCACCGACGAGACCCGCGTCCGGATCGCCGCCGCCAAGTCCCTGAAGAAGGCGGAGAACTACACGCCCGTCCTGTTCAGCGAGCAGATGAAGACCGAGCTGCGCAACCAGGTCGCCAAGGCGCTCCAGGGCAAGCAGAGCCCCCAGGCCGCCCTCGACCAGGCCGTCGAGGCTTGTGACCGTCTGCTCAAGCAGAGCTGAGAGCTGAGCCTCGCACCATGACAAGCTCCACCGCCCCCCGGGCACTTCCCCCGGAATCCGCCGCGGCGGGGCCCACGCTCCGGAGCTCCGGCTCCGGCGGCCGTGGGCCCCGCCGCGGGCCCGTCCGCGGGATCCGGCGCCAACGTTCCTTCAGTCCCTGGCTGTTCGCGGCCCCGGGACTGCTGGTCGTCGGCGCCTTCAGTCTCTATCCGTTCATCAGCACCCTCATCAACTCCTTCACCGACCGCCGGACGCTGATCTCCGGCGGCTTCGTGGGCCTGGACAACTTCCGGGAGCTGATCCACGACGAGATGTTCTGGATCGGCCTGCGCAACAGCACGCTGTACGTCGTCTGTGTCGTCCCCGCCCTGGTCCTGCTGCCGCTGCTGCTGGCCATGCTCGTCCAGCGGCAGATCCCCGGTGTCACCTTCTTCCGCTCCGCCTTCTACACCCCGGTCGTCGCCTCGATCGTGGTGGTCGGCCTCATCTGGGTCTGGCTGCTCGACGACCGCGGACTGGTCAACTCGGTGCTGGAGGCCGTGGGCGTCGGCCGGATCGGCTTCCTCAGCGACCAGTGGCTGCTGCTGTTCAGCGCGATGGCCGTCACGGTCTGGAAGGGCCTCGGCTACTACATGATCATCTACCTGGCCGCGCTGGCCAACGTCCCGCGCGAGCTGCACGAGGCCGCGGCCGTCGACGGGGCCGGCGCCGTGCGCCGTTTCGTCACCGTCACCGTGCCCGCCGTACGCTCCACCATGGTCCTCGTCGCGGCGCTCTCCTCGGTCAGCGCCTTCAAGGTCTTCTCCGAGGTCTATCTGATGGCGGGCCCCAGCGGCGGCCCGGCGGGTGAGGACACCACCCTCGTCATGCTCGTCCAGCGGGTCGGCACCGGGCTGAGCGGCCGGGTCGGCTACGCCTCCGCGATCTCCGTGGTCGTCTTCGTCGTCACCGTCGCCCTGATGCTGCTGGTGCTCCGCGCCGACCGCAAGGAGGACGCGTGAGCATCCTGAAGATGACCGACGCCGACGGCCGGCGCATCGCGCCCTGGCAGCTCGTGCTCCGCTACACCCTGCTGCTCGTCATGCTCGCCGTGCTGATCGGGCCGTTCCTCTGGCAGCTCTCCACCTCGCTCAAGGGCCCGACGGAGGACATCTACAGCTATCCGCCGACCTTCTTCCCGGACGATGTGACCCTGCACAACTACGAGCGGGTCGCCCATGTCATCCCGGTGTGGGAGTACGCGTTCAACTCGCTCAAGGTGGCGATCGCCAATGTGATCACCAACTGTGTGGGCGCCGCCCTGGCCGGCTACGCGCTGGCGCGACTGCGTTACCAGGGACGTACGGCCGCGACGCTGGCGTTCATCCTCGCCATGCTCGTCCCCGTCGAGGGCATCATCATCGCCCAGTTCACCACCATGCGGGACCTCGGCCTGAACAACACCCTCATCGGTGTGCTGCTGCCGGGATCCATCGGCGCGATGAACGTGCTGCTGATGCGCAACGCGTTCCTCAACCAGCCGCAGGAGGTGGAGGAGGCGGCCTTCGTCGACGGCGCCAACGTCTGGCAGCGTTTCCTGCGCATCTCGCTGCCCGCCGTCAAGGGCACCCTCGCCGTCGTCGCGATCTTCGCCTTCATGGGCGCCTGGGACGACTTCCTCTGGCCGCTGATCGTTCTCAGCGACCCGGAGAACTTCACCCTGACCATCGGACTCAACTACCTCCACGGCACCTTCGCCCAGGACCCCCGGCTGGTCGCCGCCGGCACGATCATCGCCGTGGCCCCGCTCATCGTGCTCTTCGCCTGCCTCCAGCGCTACTTCTTCCGGGGCGTCGGCGAAGGCGCCGTCAAGGGCTGACACCCGTGCCGCACGCACCGCACGCACCACCGCACGCACCGCAGGGAAGCAGGACAACGTTGCCACCCACGAGCACCCCGGCGCCGCGCTTCGGCGTCAACTACACCCCCAGCCAGGGCTGGTTCCACCACTGGCTGGACTTCGACCTGGACGACGTACGCGCCGACCTGGACTCGATCGCGGCGCTCGGCCTCGACCACATCCGGGTCTTCCCGCTCTGGCCGCTCTTCCAGCCCAACCGCACCCTGATCAGGCCCCGCGCCGTCGAGCAGCTCGTCCAGCTCGCCGACGCCGCCGCCGAACGCGGCCTGGACGTCAATGTCGACGGACTCCAGGGCCATCTGTCGAGCTTCGACTTCCTGCCCGCCTGGACCCGGACCTGGCACCGGCGGAACCTGTTCACTGACAACGATGTCGTCTCCGGGCAGGCCACGTACCTCCGTACGCTCGCCGCCGCCCTCGCGGACCGGCCGAACTTCATCGGCATGACCATCGGCAACGAGATCAACCAGTTCTCGGGACCGCCGCACCCCGACCCGGACCCCGTCACCCCGGACCAGGCGGGAAACTGGCTGCGCACACTGCTCGCGGCGTGCGAGGAGGGCGCGCCCGGCAGGCTCCATCTGCACGCCGAGTACGACGCCGCCTGGTACCAGGACGGACACGCCTTCACCCCCGCGCACGCGGCCACGATCGGCGCCGTCACCGCCGTGCACTCCTGGGTGTTCAACGGCACCGCGCAGCGCCACGGCCGTACCGGCACCGCCACCGAGCACCACGCCGCGTACATGATCGAGCTGTCCAAGGCCTGGGCCCTGGAACCGCACCGGCCGGTCTGGCTCCAGGAGGTCGGCGCCCCCGCGCCGCTCATCCCCGCCGAGCACGCCGCGGCCTTCACCGAGGCCACCGTCGCCGCCGCGCTGGACTGCGCCGATGTCTGGGGCATCACCTGGTGGTGCTCCCACGACGTGTCACGCGCGCTGGCCGACTTCCCGGAACTGGAGTACGGCCTCGGCCTGCTGACCAACGACCGGAAGGTCAAACCGGCCGGGGAATCCCTCGCCCGGACCGTCGCCGCGTGGCGGGAGCGCACCTACGCGCCCGCGCCCCGTACGCTCGCGCTCGCCGTCGACACCGGGGACGACGCGACCGCGCCCACCCGCGCCACCTGCGCCCCCGGGGGCGCGTTCTTCGAGGCGTTCGCCCGGCTGGCCGAGGCGGGCGTCCGGCCCACCGCCGTCCTCGCGAGCCGGGCCGGGGACAGCGCCCATCTCGCGGCCCGTTCCATCACGGAGGTCGTCCACCCCGACGACGTCCCCTGACCGGACCGGCGCCGGTCCGGTCCCGGCGACGCGGTCACACTGGACACCCGCGTACGTACGGCACTCACGGCACCCCACGCACCCGACGCACTTCAGGAGCACCCCTCATGCACGACGACCGCACCCTCGTCGAAGGCCGCCTCAAGCGCGTCCTCGACGAACGCATCAGGCCCGCCGTCCACCCCGAGTCGATCCCGCTCGATGTCGCCGTCCGGCACGCGCCGGGTGAGCCCGTCCCCGTGGCGGAGGGCATCGCCGGGCCCGGCGAGCCGGTCGCGGTCGGCGACCGTTGGGGCGCGCCCTGGGGCACGAGCTGGTTCCGGGTCTCCGGGACCGTCCCCGAGAAGTGGGCGGGCCGCACCGTCGAGGCCGTCCTCGACCTCGGCTTCGACGAGAACATGCCCGGATTCCAGTGCGAGGGCCTGGTCTACCGCCCCGACGGCACCCCGGTGAAGGGCCTCAACCCGCGCAACCAGTGGGTACGGATCGGCGCGCCCGTGGCCGGCGGCGAAGAGGTGCTGCTGCATGTCGAGGCCGCGTCCAACCCGGTGATCCTCGACTACCACCCCTTCCTGCCGACGCGACTCGGCGACAAGGAGACCGCGGGCGACGAACCCCAGTACACCCTCGCCCGGATGGACCTCGCCGTTTTCGACGAGACCGTCTGGCAGCTCGTCCAGGACCTGGAGGTGCTCGGCGAGCTGATGGCCGAGCTGCCCGTGGAGGGCGCCCGCCGCTGGGAGATCCTGCGCGCGATCAGCCGCGCGCTCGACGCGATCGACCTCCAGGACGTGAACGGCACGGCCGCCGCCGCCCGCGACCTGCTCGCCGGCGTGCTCACCACCCCGGCGCCGGCCACCTCCCACAAGATCAGCGCGGTCGGCCACGCCCACATCGACTCCGCCTGGCTGTGGCCGCTGCGCGAGACGGTCCGCAAGGTCGCCCGTACGACGGCCAACATGACCGCGCTGCTGGAGGACGAGCCCGAGTTCGTCTTCGCCATGTCCCAGGCCCAGCAGTTCGCCTGGATCAAGGAGCACCGCCCCGAGGTCTACGCCAAGGTCAAGAAGGCCGTCGCGGAGGGCCGGTTCGTGCCGGCCGGCGGCATGTGGGTCGAGTCCGACACCAACATGCCCGGCTCCGAGGCGATGGCCCGGCAGTTCGTGCACGGCAAGCGCTTCTTCCTCGACGAGTTCGGCATCGAGAACGACGAGGCGTGGCTCCCCGACACCTTCGGCTTCGCCGCCGGGCTGCCGCAGATCATCAAGGCCGCCGGATCCAAGTGGCTGCTCACACAGAAGATCTCGTGGTCCACGATCAACAAGTTCCCGCATCACACCTTCCGCTGGGAAGGCATCGACGGCACCCGGATCTTCACCCACTTCCCGCCCGTCGACACGTACAACTGCTCCATGACGGGCGAGCAGATCGCCCACGCCGCGAAGAACTTCAAGGAGAAGGGCGCCGCCCGCCACTCGCTGGCGCCCACCGGCTGGGGCGACGGAGGCGGCGGCACCACCCGCGAGATGATCGCCAAGGCCGCCAGGCTGCGCAGCCTCGAAGGCTCGGCGACGGTCGAGTGGGAGACCCCGGCCGCGTTCTTCGCCAAGGCCGAGGCCGAGTACCCGAATCCGCCCGTCTGGGTCGGCGAGCTGTACCTGGAGCTGCACCGGGCCACGCTCACCAGCCAGGCCAAGACCAAGCAGGGCAACCGGCGCAGCGAGCACCTGCTGCGGGAGGCCGAGCTGTGGGCCGCCACCGCCGCCCTCCGCACCGGCGCCGCCTACCCGTACGAACTGCTCGACCGGGTCTGGAAGACGGTGCTGCTCCACCAGTTCCACGACATCCTGCCCGGCTCGTCCATCGCCTGGGTGCACCGCGAGGCGGAGAAGACCTACGCGAAGGTCGCCGAGGAGCTGACCGGTGTCATCGACGCCGCGCAGCGCGCCCTCGCCGGTGACCCGGCCGGCGGGACGCCCCTGGTCTTCAACGCGGCGCCGCACACGCGCGGCGGGGTCGCGGCGGGCGCGGCGGGACCGGCCGGCGCTGTCGCGGGCGCGCAGCTCACGGAGCGCGAGAACGGCGGGTACGTGCTCAGCAACGGCCTGCTGGAGGTCGAGATCGACGGCCGCGGCCTGGTCGTCTCGGCGTACGACATCAGCGCGGAGCGGGAGACGATCGCCCCGGGCGAGGCCGCCAACCTGCTCCAGATCCACCCCGACTTCCCCAACCAGTGGGACGCGTGGGACGTGGACGAGTTCTACCGCAACACCGTCACCGATCTGACGGACCTCGACGAACTCACCGGGATCGGGGCCGGCGACGCCACGGGCGGCGCTGTCGGCGTACGCGTCGTGCGCTCGTTCGGCACCTCGAAGGTCACCCAGCTCCTGACCCTCGCGCCGGGCACCAAGCGGCTCGACATCGACACCGAGGTCGACTGGCACGAGACCGAGAAGTTCCTCAAGGCCGCCTTCCCGCTGGACGTCCACGCGGAGCGGTACGCCTCGGAGACCCAGTTCGGCCATGTGTACCGGGCCACCCACACCAACACGAGCTGGGAGGCCGCCAAGTTCGAGGCGTGCAACCACCGCTTCGTCCACCTCGACGAGCCGGGCTGGGGCGTCGCGCTGGTCAACGACTCGACGTACGGACACGACGTGACCCGTACGGTCCGCGCGTCCGACGCCGGTACGACCACCACCGTCCGGGTCTCCCTGCTGCGCGCGCCGCGCTTCCCCGACCCGGAGACCGACCAGGGCGTCCACCGCTTCCGGCACGCGCTGGCCCCGGGCGCGACGATCGGTGACGCCGTACGGGAGGGCTACCGCGTCAACCTGCCCGAGCGCCGTCTCACCGGATCGGGAGAGGTCGCCCCGCTGGTCACCGTCGACAACGACGCGGTCGTCGTCAGCGCGGTCAAGCTGGCCGACGACGCGAGCGGCGACCTCGTCGTACGGCTCTACGAGGCGACCGGCGGCCGGGCCAGGGCGCGTGTCGGGCTGGGCTTCGACGCCACCGGCCTCGCCGTCACCGACCTGCTGGAGCGCCCGCTGACCGACCCGGCGGGCGGTGCGGGCCGACCGGAGCTGACGGACGGCGCGGTCCTGCTGTCGCTGCGTCCGTTCGAACTGGTCACGCTGCGGCTGACGCGCGGCTGATCGGCGGCTGATCCGCGTACGGAGGAGCGGGCGGCGTACCCCCTGACCGGGGTCCGCCGCCCGCTCGTACCGGTCCGGCGCTCATCCGCGGCGTTCCGGGCCCGCGCCGCCGAGCGCCTGTGCGGAGACCAGGTCGAGGAACGACCGTTCGTTGCCCGCCAGGCCCGCCGCCGTGAGCGCCGCGTCCGCCTCCGCGATCGGGGCCGCGAGCAGCGGCGCGGCCTGCGGCGCCCGTACGGGATCGTCCAGGACCGCGCGGACGGCCGCCAGCAGCCGCAGATAGGCGCGGGCCGCGGAGCGCTCGCCCGGGGCGCCGGGGGTGCGGGACGTGGATGTGGCCATCGTGGCTTCCTCCCCATGAATCCGTGGATCCGCGGATCCCGGAACTCCGGGAAACCGCCGGACCCTCAAGTCTGATCCATGGGTCTGACAACCGGGTCCCGCCCGCCGCGCGCCCAGTGCCGGGAGGGGGGGACTACTCCTCCACGAGCATCCCGGCGCGCAGCCGGGTGATGATCCGGTTGAGCAGCCGCGACACATGCATCTGTGACACACCCAGCTCGGCGCCGATCTGAGACTGCGTCATCTCCTGGCCGAACCGCATCGTCACGATGCCGCGTTCCCGCTCGTCGAGCTGTTCCAGCAGCGGCGCCAGCGCGTGCAGGTTCTCGACCTTCTCCATCGCCGGGTCCGCCTCGCCCAGCACATCGGCGAAGGTCCGGCCGCCGCCGGTGGTGCCCTCCTCGCTCGTGGGCATGTCCAGCGAACCGGCCGTGTAGCCGTTGGTCGCGACCAGGCCCTCGATGACCTCTTCCTCGGTGATGCCGAGCAGTTCGGAGAGCTCCTTGACGGTCGGATCCCGGTCCAGGACGGTCGCCAGGTGCTCCTTGGCCTTGGCCAGCTCGACACGCAGCTCCTGAAGGCGGCGCGGAACATGGACGGCCCAGCTCGTGTCCCGGAAGAAACGCTTGATCTCACCGACGATGTAAGGCACCGCGAACGAGGTGAACTCGACCTCACGGGAGAGATCGAACCGGTCGATGGCCTTGATCAGACCGATCGTGCCGACCTGGAGGATGTCCTCCATGTCGCCCGCGCCCCGGTTGCGGAAGCGGCCCGCGGCGAACCGCACCAGCGACTGGTTCATCTCGATCAGCGTGTTACGGGCGTACTGATACTCGGCCGTGCCCTCCTCCAGGACCTGGAGCTGGTCGAAGAAGAGCTTCGACAGCGCTCGCGCGTCCCGGGGGGCGATCTTGGCGGGGTCCTCGATACGCGGCAGCTCACCGGCCGCCCCGGGTGCCACCGCTCCGGCCGCCAGGACGCCCGCCATCTGCTCCGCCTCGGCGGCATTCACAGTACTGGTCGTCATGACACTCACCCTCCAACACAGCGGACCGTACAAGTTCGCCTCCTGCCCCGGCCTTCCGGGCTCATTCCTCTTTCTGCCAAGAGATTTTGAAACGCCCACGGCACACCGGCGGCCCCCGGCCGTCATGACCCGTCGCCGGCGCCCTCATCGGGAGCGACGCCAGGTACGCCACCGTCTCCGGATCCGCCGGGACGAACGTCTCGATGGCCAGTTCGGCGACGGTCACATCCATCGGCGTGTTGAACGTGGAGATGGACGAGACGAAGGAGAGCGTCCGGCCGTCGTGCTCGATCAGCATCGGCAGCGCGAGGAGCGGTACGGCCGGCCCCACCCCGGCGGCCGGCTCCCCGCGCCCCTCCGGCGCCGGATACGCGGCCACCTCCTCGTACAGCTCCCGCAGCGCAGAAGAGCGGTTCAGCGCGAGCTGACGGCCCATCTGGTCCAGGAGGTGCCCGCGCCACTCGGGCAGATTGCGGATCCGGGCGGCCAGCCCCTCCGGGTGGAGGGTGAGCCGCATGGCGTTCAGCGGCGGGGTGAGCAGCTTCTCCGGTACCCCGTCCAGCAGCATCGCGATCCCCCGGTTCGCGGCCACCACCGTGTACGTCCCGTCCACCACCAGCGCCGGGTACGGCTCGTACCCCCGCAGCAGCCGCGTCAGCCCCTCGCGCAGCGCGTCCAGGGCCGGGTCGTCCAGCGCGGTCCGGGTGAAGCGGGGCGCGTACCCCGCCGCCAGCAGCAGGGCGTTGCGCTCCCGCACCGGCACGTCGAGATGGTCGGCGAGCCGCAGCACCATCTCCTCGCTCGGGCGGGCCCGGCCCGTCTCCACGAAGCTGATGTGGCGGGCGGAGGAGTCCGCGCGCAGCGCCAGTTCGAGCTGGCTGAGCCGCCGCCGGGTGCGCCAGCCGCGCAGCAGCGGGCCGATCGCGGTACCGGGGGAGGAGGGGGGCGTCGTACCGTCTGCTGTCCTCGCGCGCGCCGCCATACGAGGACCGTAGTACAGCCGGGACCGGCCGTTACGCCCAGGCCCGGAGGCGGGCCTGGGTACGGCGCACCGAGGCGCGGCACGGCGCACCGGTGACGCGGGGCACGGACCGTATTCTCGGCCATGTCGCCCCGTCCGTCCCCCCGCCCCCGAGGAGCCCCGGCATGGCCAACGAACCGCTGTCGCAGGACGAGACCGAGGACCGGCTGCGGGAACTGCCCGGCTGGAGCCTGGCGAACGGGCGCCTCACCCGGACGTACCGGCTCCCCTCGCACCGCGCCGCCGCCGCGCTGGTCGCCCATGTCGCGGCGGTCCAGGACGAGCTGAACCACCACTCCGATCTGACCCTGGGATACAACACGGTCGCCCTCGCCGTGCACACGCACGACGCGGGCGGCGCCGTCACCGCCAAGGACATCGAACTGGCGCACCGTGTCGCGGAGCTGGCCCCGGCGCACGGCGCCCGCTGACCGGTACGACGGGCCCCGGCGGGGCCGGGGTCAGCTGATCTCCGCCGGGTGGCCGCCGAGGCGCTTGCCCTCGTCCAGTGCCGCGAACGCCGCCAGGTCGTCGGCGTCCAGCTCGAAGCCGAACACGTCGATGTTCTCCTGGATCCGGGACGGCGTCACGGACTTGGGGATCACCACGTTCCCGAGCTGGAGGTGCCAGCGCAGCACGACCTGCGCCGGGGTCCGCTCGTGCTTGCGTGCGATCGCCACCACCGTCGGGACGTCCAGCAGCCCCTTGCCCTGGCCCAGCGGCGACCACGCCTCGGTGACGATGGACCGCTCCGCGTGGAACGCGCGGGACTCGGTCTGCTGGAGCTGCGGGTGCAGCTCGATCTGGTTGACCGCGGGGACCACGGAGGTCTCGCCGGTCAGCCGCTCCAGGTGCTCGGGAAGGAAGTTCGAGACACCGATGGCCCTGGCGCGCCCGTCGGCGAGGATCTTCTCGAACGCCTTGTACGTGTCGACGTACTTGTCGGCGGCCGGGGTCGGCCAGTGGATCAGATACAGGTCGACGTGGTCGAGGCCGAGCTTGCCGAGGGACACGTCGAACGCGCGCAGCGTCGTGTCGTAGCCCTGCTCGGCGTTCCACAGCTTCGTGGTGACGAAGAGGTCCTCACGGGCGATGCCCGCGGTGGCCAGGGCCTTGCCCGTGCCCTCCTCGTTGCCGTAGATGGCGGCGGTGTCGATGCTGCGGTAGCCCGCCTCCAGAGCGGTCGTCACGGCCGGCGTCGCCTCGTCGTCCGGCACCTGCCAGACGCCGAAGCCGAGCTGGGGCATCTCGATGCCGTTGTTGAGAGTGAGGGTGGGGACCTTGCTCACGGGCGGTCGATCCTAACGTCGTCGATTCACTGCTCGGTCTTCCAACGATCTCAGAGCCGGACGGATTCCCGTCTCCCGGGATCACCGGTCCGTTGAGAACAGGGCTTCAACGGTAGAGCGCCGCGACCTCCACCGCGTAGGCGGCCTCGATCGCCTTCCGCTTGAGCTTCAGCGACGGCGTCAGCAACCCCTCCGCCTCGCTGAAGGGATGCGCCAGGATCCGGAACGTACGGATCGACTCGGCCTGCGAGACCGCCGTGTTCGCGGCCACCACGGCACGCCGGATCTCCGACTCCAGGTCCGGGTCCCGTACCAGCTCGGCGGCCTTGAGCGGCGGCTTGCGCCGGATGGCGAGCCAGTGGTCGACGGCCTCCTGGTCCACGGTCACCAGCGCGGCGACGTACGGCCGGTCGTTGCCGACCACGATGCACTGCGCGATCAGCGGATGCTCCCGTACCCGCTCCTCCAGCACCACCGGCGAGACGCTCTTGCCGCCGGAGGTGACCAGGATCTCCTTCTTCCGTCCGGTGATGGTCAGATAGCCGTCCTCGTCCAGCGACCCCAGGTCCCCGGTGGCCAGCCACCCCTCGTGGAGAACACCGTCGGTGGACTTGGGGTCGTTGAGGTAGCCCGCGAAGACATGGCCGCCGCGCAGCCAGACCTCGCCGTCGTCCGCGATATGGACGGAGGTGCCGGGGATCGGCTGCCCGACCGTCCCGTACCGGGTGCGCTCGGGCGGATTGGCGGTGGCCGCCGCGCACGACTCCGTCAGCCCGTACCCCTCGTAGACGCGGACGCCCGCGCCCGCGAAGAACAGCCCGAGCCGCCGGTCCATCGCGGAACCGCCCGACATGGCGTGCCGGACGCGCCCGCCCATCGCCTCGCGTATGCGCCCGTACACCGCCCGGTCGAAGAACTGGTGCTGCATCCGCAGTCCGGCGGAGGGCCCGGGCCCGAGGCCGAAGGCCCGCTGCTCCAGCGCCTCCGCGTACCGCACCGCCACCTCGACGGCCTTGTCGAAGGCGCCGGCCCGGTCCTCGGTCTCCGCCCTGCGCCGCGCCGCGTGGTAGACCTTCTCGAAGATGTACGGGACGGCCAGGATGAACGTCGGCCGGAACGCGGCCAGATCGGGCAGCAGCGCGCTCGCCTGGAGCGCCGGCTGATGACCGAGCTTGACCCGGCCGCGGACCGCCGCGATCTCGATCATCCGGCCGAAGACGTGCGAGAGCGGCAGGAAGAGCAGCGTCGACGCCTCGGCGTCCGACCGGGTGCGGAAGACCGGCTCCCAGCGGGCCAGGACGGTGTCCGCCTCGAACATGAGGTTCGCGTGGGTGATCACACACCCCTTGGGGCGGCCGGTGGTGCCCGACGTGTAGATCACCGTGGCCACCGAGTCCGGGGTGACGGCGGTACGGTGCCGGTGCACCACCTCGTCGTCGATCTCCGCGCCCGCCGCGTACAACTCCTCGACCGCGCCCGCGTCGAGCTGCCAGAGCCGTCCGAGCAGGGGCAGCCGGCCGATGACCGACCCGACGGTCATCGCGTGGTCCTCGTCCTCGACCACGCACGCCGAGACCTCGGAGTCGTGCATCATCCAGTAGATCTGCTCGGCGGAGGACGTGGGATACACCGGTACGGGCTGGGCGCCGACCGACCAGAGCGCGAAGTCGAAGAGCGTCCACTCGTAGCGGGTACGGGACATGATCGCGACCCGGTCCCCGAACCGCACCCCCTGGGCCAGCAGCCCTCTCGCCAGCGCCAGCACCTCGTCACGGAAGACCGCCGAGGTCACGTCGTACCAGCGGCCCTCCGCGTCCTTGCGGCCGAGCGCGACCCGGTCGGGGTCGTCCAGGGCATGGTCGAACACGGCGTCCGCGAGCCCACCGACGTGGGGCGCGGCCGTCAGAGGGGGGACGGTGAACTCGCGCAATGACCTGGCTCCTTGGTGGCGCTCCGCACAGCGCGGTGACGGTACCCCACCGCCGGAGCCGGGGGCAGTCGGCGCGCGCAACCGGTACCACTGGCCATCGCCGCAGGTCAGAGCGGGGCAGCGGCCCCGGCTCGCCGAGTAGCGGCCCCGTTCCGACTCTGGAGTAAGCAGACAACGCGGGAATCTCCACCGAATCCGTACGCCGTGCTCACCGGCGCTCTACCGCAGCGCGATTCCTGGTACGTACCTGTACGTATCCGGGGGTCAGCCGTCGGCGGGCGGCCGGTGCAGCCGGTCGCCGCCCGCCAGGATCGCCGCGGCCAGTGCGTCGGCCGCCTCCCGCGTCGCCGCGTTCCCCCGCCGCCGGTCCCCGTCCAGCAGGACGAACTCGACCCCGCCCAGTTCGGGCAGGTCCGCCCGGGCCGGGACCTGCGTCAGCCCGGGCGGGATCAGCCCGCGCGTGTGGGCCATCACGCCGAGCCCCGCCCGGGCCGCCGCTATGAGCCCGCTCAGACTGGCGCTGGTACACGCGACACGCCACCGCCTGCCGTGCGCCTCCAGCACCTCCAGCGCCCGGGCGCGGGTGATGCCGGGCGGCGGGAAGACGATCAGCGGCACCGGACGGTCGGGGTCCAGCCGCAGCCGCGGCGCCCCGATCCACACCAGCGTGGACCGCCAGACGGGCCGGCCGTGGGTGTCGCCCGGGCGCCGCTTCGCCAGCACCAGATCGAGCCCGCCGGCCGCGAGCTGTTGGTGCAGGGTGCCCGAGAGCCCGACCGTCAGCTCCAGATCGACCTCGGGGTGGTCGCGCCGGAAGGACTCCAGGATCTCCGGCAGCCGGGTGAGGACGAAGTCCTCCGACGCGCCGAACCGCAGCCGCCCGCGCAGCCGGGTCCCGGTGAAGAAGGCCGACGCCCGGTCGTGCGCCGCGAGGATCGTCCCGGCGAAGCCGAGCATGGCCTCGCCGTCCTCCGTCAGCTCCACGCTGTGGGTGTCCCGGGTGAACAGTGGCCGGCCCGTGGCGTCCTCCAGCCGCCGGACATGCTGGCTCACCGTGGACTGGCGCACCCCGAGCCGCCGGGCGGCCTGGGTGAAGCTGAGCGTCTGCGCGACGGCGAGGAAGGTACGGAGCTGTCCGGGGTCGTACATCCCTCCACGGTACGGGATCATCGCGAAACGTGATGACAGTCAGAGCGGCGTACGGGATTCCCGATCGGCTCCGGAGCGAGCACCATGGGGAGGCACGATCTGTACCGACCCGCGAGACCGCCAGTAGTGGAGCACATGAACCGCCGCACCGCCCCGGGCATCCTGTCCCGGCTGCCCGTCGACCCGTATGTCCTGGCCCTTCTCGCGACCGTCGGTCTCGCCGCGCTCCTCCCGGTCTCCGGCACCGCGGCGCGCTTCGCGGGCGGCGCCTCGACCGGCGCGGTGGGGCTGCTGTTCTTCCTCTACGGAGCCCGGCTCTCCACCCGTGAGGTGGTCGACGGGCTACGGCACTGGCGCCTCCATGTGACCGTCCTCGCCTGTACGTTCGTCCTCTTCCCGCTGCTGGGACTGGCTGCGCGCGGTCTGGTGCCGTTCGTCCTCACCCCGCAGCTCTACAGCGGGCTGCTCTTCCTCAGCCTGGTGCCGTCGACGGTCCAGTCGTCCATCGCCTTCACCTCCATCGCCCGCGGCAACGTCCCCGCCGCGATCTGCGCGGGCTCCTTCTCCAGCCTCGTCGGCATCGTGATCACCCCGCTGCTGGCGGCGCTGCTGATCGGCGGCGGTACGACCGGCTTCTCCGCGGACTCCCTCTTCAAGATCGTCGCCCAGCTTCTGCTGCCGTTCCTGGCCGGACAGCTCCTGCGCCGCTGGGTGACCGGCTTCCTCACCCGCCACAAGAAGGTGCTGGGCCTGGTCGACCGGGGTTCGGTGCTGCTGGTCGTCTACACGGCGTTCAGCGAGGGCATGGTGACAGGCATCTGGCACCAGGTGACCCCGGCCCGCCTCGGGGCGCTGCTGGCCGTGGAGGCGGTGCTGCTCGCGGCGATGCTGACGGCGAGCTGGTACGGGGCGAAGCGGCTCGGCTTCGTACGGGAGGACCGCGTGGCGATCCAGTTCGCCGGCTCGAAGAAGAGCCTGGCGGCCGGCCTGCCGATGGCGACCGTCCTGTTCGGGGCGCACGCGAGCCTGGCGGTGCTGCCGCTGATGCTCTTCCACCAGATGCAGCTCATGGTCTGCGCGGTCCTGGCCAGGCGCCGCGCGGGCGACCCGGAACCCGCCCCCTCGACCAAGGCCCCGGCCCCGGAAGAGACCGTATCGGCAGCGACACGCTGACCCCGGGGCTCGCGATTCAGCGGTGCCGGAGTCTTCGGCCCGCTCCTCCGCCTGGCCGACTTGCGGCGCCCCGGAGGCGAACCGAGCCCAAAAAAGAAAGGGTTCCCGGCCGACGCAGGGGGCGCTCCCCGCCGGCCGGGTCCCTTCCCGTGCCGCGGGGAGGGTCGCATCCCGGCGGGATTCATACGCCGGTGTGCAGTGCGATCCGTTCGTCTCCCGCGTACACGTTCATGGAGGGGCCGCGGAGGAATCCGACGAGGGTCAGTCCTGTTTCGGCGGCCAGGTCGACGGCGAGCGACGACGGCGCGGAGACCGCCGCCAATACGGGGATGCCCGCCATCACGGCTTTCTGCGCGAGTTCGAAGGAGGCGCGTCCGGAGACCAGGAGGATGGCTCGGGAGAGCGGCAGGAGGTCTTGGCGCAGGGCGCGGCCGACGAGTTTGTCGACGGCGTTGTGGCGGCCGACGTCCTCGCGGATGTCGAGGAGTTCGCCTTCCTCGGTGAACAGGGCCGCGGCGTGGAGTCCTCCGGTCCGGTCGAAGACGGCCTGTGCCGCCCGTAGCCGGTCGGGGAGGCCGGAGAGGAGGGCGGGTTCGATCCGGACGGGGGGTGTGTCGGAGATGGGGAAGCGGGCCGTGGTCCGTACGGCGTCGAGGCTGGCTTTGCCGCAGAGTCCGCAGGACGAGGTGGTGTAGACGTTGCGTTCCAGGGTGATGTCGGGGACGGGGACGCCGGGGGCGAGCTGTACGTCGACGACGTTGTAGGTGTTGGTGCCGTCGTCCTTCGCTCCGGCGCAGTAGACGATGGAGCGGACGTCGGAGGCGGCGGCGAGGACGCCTTCGCTGACGAGGAAGCCGGCGGCGAGTGCGAAGTCGTCGCCGGGGGTGCGCATGGTGATGGCGAGTGGTTTGCCGTTGAGGCGGATTTCCAGCGGTTCCTCGGCGACCAGGGTGTCGGGGCGGGTGGTGATGATCCCGTCCCGGATCCGGATGGTGCGGCGGCGCTCGGTGACCCGTCCCATGGTGATCAGTCCTACTCGTTACTCGTCGGGATGTCGGCCCGTTCAGCGCTGCTGTACATGCTGGAAGCCGAAGCGGCCCTTGATGCAGAGGTTGCCGTGCGTCACAGGGTTGTCGTGCGGTGATGTGACTTTCACGATCTCATTGTCCTGTACGTGGAGGGTCAGGTTGCAGCCGACGCCGCAGTAGGCGCAGATCGTGGTGGTTTCGGTCTGGGCCGTCTCGTTCCAGGTACCCGCGGCGCGCATGTCGAACTCGGTTTTGAAGCTGAGTGCTCCGGTGGGGCAGACCTCGATGCAGTTGCCGCAGTAGACGCAGGCGGAGTCGGTGAGCGGGGCGTCGTGTTCGGTGGCGACGCGGGCGTCGAAGCCGCGGCCGGCGATGGAGATCGCGAAGGTGTTCTGCCACTGTTCGCCGCACGCGTCGACGCATTTGTAGCACTGGACGCATTTGTCGTAGTCGCGGACGTACAGCTCGTTGTCGACTCTCGGTTCTTCGCCGAGCCGGGCGGCGTCCGGTCCGAAGCGGGCGGGTTTCGCGTCGTACTCCTCGATCCACTCGGCGGCCCCGGGGGTGGTGGAGAGGTCCGTCGAGGAGGCGAGGAGTTCGAGGACGATCTTTCTGCTGTGCCGGGCGCGTTCGCTGTCCGTGGTGACGGTCATGCCCGGTTCGGCGCGGCGTGAGCAGGCGGGGGCGAGGGTCCTGGCACCTTCGACCTCGACCACGCAGAGGCGACACGCGTTCTTCGGGGTGAGTGTGTCGCCTTCGCAGAGGGTGGGGATGTTCTTGCCCGCGGCGCGGCAGGCGTCGAGGATCGTGGCGCCTTCGGGGACCCGGGTCTCCTGGCCGTCGAGGGTGAACTCGACCAGCCGGCGCGGCGGCTGGAGCGGTATCGCGGTCACAGGGCCTCCTCGGTCTCGTGGGCGGTGCGGTAGACGTCCAGGCGGTCGATGGCGGATTCCACGGCGTTCCAGGCGGTCTGGCCGAGTCCGCAGATGGAGGCGTCCTTCATGGCCTGTCCCACTTCGCGGAGCAGTGCGATGTCTCCGGCCGCCGCCGCGCCCGTACGGTCGGCGATCCGGTGCAGCGCTTCTTCCTGACGGACGGTGCCGACCCGGCAGGGCACGCACTGTCCGCAGGACTCGTCGCGGAAGAACTCGGCGATACGCAGGAGCATCCGTGGCAGTTCGACGGTGTCGTCGAGGACGAGCACGACGCCGGAGCCGAGGGTGGTGCCGGCCGCGCGGGTGCCTTCGAAGGTGAGGGGGATGTCGCGTTCGTCGGGGCGTACGAAGCCGCCGGCGGCGCCGCCGAGCAGAATGGCGCGTACGGTGCCGGGCGCTTCGGCGAGGTCGAGGAGTTCGCCGAGGGTGGTGCCGAAGGGGAGTTCGTAGACGCCGGGGCGGCCGACGTTGCCGGAGACGCAGAAGAGTTTGGGTCCGGTGGATCCGGCGGTGCCGGTCGCGGCGTACGCCTGGGCGCCGCCGGTCAGGATGGGGAGCACGTTGATCAGTGTCTCGACGTTGTTCTCGGCGGTCGGTCTGCCGAACAGGCCCTTCTCCACGGGGAAGGGCGGTTTGGAGCGCGGTTCGCCCCGGTAGCCCTCGATGGAGTTGAACAGGGCGGTCTCCTCGCCGCAGATGTACGCTCCGGCGCCGCGCCTGATCTCGATGTCGAAGGTGTAGCCCTGGCCGAGGATGTCGTCGCCGAGCAGTCCGCGGGTGCGCGCCTGGCCGATGGCGTGCTGGAGCAGGCGCAGGGCGCGCGGGTATTCGCCGCGCAGGTAGAGGTAGCCGCGGTGCGCGCCGACCGCGTATCCGGCGATGGTCATCGCCTCGATCAGGGAGTACGGGTCGCCTTCCATGACCACCCGGTCCTTGAAGGTGCCTGGCTCCGACTCGTCGGCGTTGCAGACCAGGTAGTGCGGGTGGGCGGGCTGGGCGGCGGTGGCCTGCCATTTGCGTCCGGTGGGGAAGGCGGCGCCGCCCCGGCCGACCAGTCCGGCGTCGGTCACCTCGCGGATGATCCCGGCGGGGCCGAGGGCGAAGGCCCGGCGCAGCGCCGCGTAGCCGCCGTGCGCGCGGTAGTCGTCAAGGCTGTACGGGTCGACGACGCCGACGCGGCGCAGCAGGGTGAGTCCGGGCTGTCCGGCCTGGGGTACGGCGCTTCCGGCGCCGGGTCCGGCGGGGGCCGTGAGGGGCTCGGCGGCGGCGTGTGCGAGCGCGTCGGCGGTGGCGGGTGCGACGACGGCGGTGGCGTACGGGCGTTCCTCCGGGTTCGGCTCGCGCGCGGGTCCGTCGGTGGGTCCGGCCGCGGGTCCTGCGGTGGGTCCGGCGCCGGGTCCGACCGGGGCGCCCGCCTGGACGAGCAGTGCGGCGGGGGCGCGTTCGCACAGGCCGAGGCAGGGGCTGGGCTGCCAGACGAGTCCGCCGCCGGGGCCGCTGCCCGCCGGGGCGCCCGTCGGGGTGCCGGCGGGGCCGAGACGCTCCTCCAGGCCGGCGCGGAGCCCGGTGGCGCCGCGGCTCGCGCAGGCCAGGTCGGTGCAGACGTGCAGCACCTTCGCTGGGCGCGGGGCGACGGCGAACATCGCGTAGAACGTGGCCACGCCGTACGCCTCGGCCGGAGGGACGGTCAGCCGGCGGCAGAGGTAGTCGAGGGCGCCCTCGCTGATCCAGCCGATCCGGTCGTTGACCGCGTGCAGCCCCGGCAGCAGCAGATCGCGCCGCTCGCGCGCCTCCCGGCCGCCGCGCGCCCAGCGCAGGTCCGTGTCCGTACGGTCGTCCGCGCCCTCCCAGGCGGAGTCGGGAGGGCCGAGCAGGGCGTCGACCGCCGCGCGTTCCTCGTCGGTCGGTTTGCTGTCACCGAAGCGCAGATCCACCTGAGTCAACTCCTGCTCGGTAGGGGCAGCTTCTCGATCCGGATCGCGGACGCCTTGAACTCCGCGGTGCCCGCGATCGGGCAGTTGGCCTCGATGGTGAGCTGGTTGGTGTCCACCTCGTCCGGGAAGTGCATCGACATGAAGGCCAGCCCCGGGCGCAGCCCCGGGTCGATCCAGACCGGTGCCTGTACGGCGCCGCGCCGGGAGCTGACCCGTACCTCCTCACCGGAGGTGACCCCGTACCGCTCGGCGTCCTCCGGGCTCAGCTCGACGTACTCGCCCCTGCGCAGCGGTGAGGCGAAACTCCCGCTCTGCACGCCGGTGTTGTACGAGTCGAGGCGGCGTCCCGTGGTGAGCCTGATCGGGTAGCGCTCGTCCGTCAGGTCGACGGGCGGGTCATGGCGTACGAGGCCGAAGGGCGCGCGCCTGCCGCGCCGTTCGGGTTCGTCCTCCCACAACCTGCTGTGCAGGAAGGTCGGTTCGAGCCGGTCGGTGGCGGGGCACGGCCACTGGATGCCCTGGTGCTCGGCCAGCCGCTCGTAGGTCATGCCGTAGTGGTCGGGGGAGACCGAACGCAGTTCGTTCCAGACCGACTCGGCGTCCGCGTACTTCCAGGCGTGGCCGAGGCGGCCCGCGAGGTCGCAGATGATGTCGATGTCCTCGCGGGCCTCGCCGGGCGGTTCGACGGCCTTGCGGACGCGCTGCACACGGCGTTCGCTGTTGGTGGTGGTGCCGTCGGTCTCGGCCCAGGCGGCGGTGGCGGGCAGTACCACGTCGGCGAGTTCGGCGGTCCTGGTGAGGAAGATGTCCTGGACCACGAGGCAGTCGAGCCGCCGCATCCGTTCCACGGCCTGTTCGCTGTCGGCCTCGGACTGGGCCGGGTTCTCGCCGATGCAGTAGACGGCCCGGAGCCCGCCGCTCTCCATCGCCTCGAACATCTCGGTCAGGTTGAGCCCGTAGCGCGGCTGGATGACGGTGTCCCAGGCGGTCTCGAACTTCCGCCGGATGTCCGGCTCCAGGATGTCCTGGAAGCCGGGCAGCCGGTTCGGGATGGCGCCCATGTCGCCGCCGCCCTGCACGTTGTTCTGGCCGCGCAGCGGCTGTACGCCGGAGCCGTACCGTCCGACGTGTCCGGTGAGCAGCGCGAGGTTGATCAGGGCGCGTACGTTGTCGGTGCCGTTGTGATGCTCGGTGACGCCCAGGGTCCAGCAGAGCTGGGCGCGTTCGGCGCGGGCGTAGGCGTGGGCGAGGTCCCTGATCGCCTCGGCGGGCACCCCGGTCACCTGCTCGGCCGCGCTGAGCGTCCAGGGCTCGACCTCGGCGGCGTACGCCTCGAACCCGGAGGTCGCGCGCGCGATGAACGACGTGTTGTGCAGCCCCGCGCGGATGATCTCGCGGCCGACCGCGTGGGCCATCGGGATGTCCGTGCCGACGTTCAGCCCGAGCCAGCTCTCGGCCCATTCGGCGGTGGAGGTGCGGCGCGGGTCGACGGCGTACATCCGCGCGCCGTTCCTGATGCCGCGCAGGACGTGCTGGAAGAAGATCGGGTGCGCGAAGCGGGCGTTGGAGCCCCACATCACGATCAGGTCCGTGTGGTCGACCTCCCCGTACGAGGAGGTGCCGCCGCCGGATCCGAAGACGGCGGAGAGCCCGGCGACGCTCGGCGCGTGACAGGTCCGGTTGCAGGAGTCCACGTTGTTGGTGCCCATGACCACCCGCGCGAACTTCTGCGCCACGTAGTTCATCTCGTTGGTGGCGCGGGCGCAGGAGAACATCCCGAACGCGCCGCGCGCCGCGCCCAGTCCCTCGGCCGCCCGCTCCAGCGCCTCGTCCCAGGTCGCCCGGCGCAGAGGGCCGCCCTTGCTGTCCCGCACCATGGGATGCGTGATGCGGGCGTAGGTCTTCGGCGTACGGTCTCGCTTCTTCACGCTGCGCTCTCCTCAGGGGTGAGGGTCGGCGGCCGTATCAACGGATGTGCATACAGTATTCTGTAGGCGGGTGCGTGGCGGAAGCCCCATGGACCGGGATTCGGCCACGCGCGCGCCGGATCGGGCGGCGGCACACTGCCGGAACGACCCGTCCAGCGGATCGGAGATCGGTGACGCTCTCCGTTCGGTCGAGGGGGCCGAGGGAATGGCTCTGCCTCGCCGATCCGCTGTGCCGATTTCGCTGTTACGGCCTCTCTGTGCCGACCTTCTGTCTACGAAATACTGTCTACAGTATGGAATTCGGTGTCGGCGAGGTTTCCGGCGGACCGGGCTTCCGCCGGACCCGCGGACGGCGCCTGCCAGGGAATTTCTTTCCGGTCGGGCAGTTGTAGATCTTCCCAACAGGGCACACGGGTTCCTAGAGTCCGTGACCATGACCCCACCAATCGCACCCGCCGGCTGGAGCCGCTGGCTGGTGCCCCCCGCCGCGCTGTCGGTGCACCTCTCGATCGGCCAGGCCTACGCCTGGAGCGTGTTCAAGCCCCCGCTCGAATCCGCGCTCGGTCTCTCCGGTACCCAGAGCGCCCTCCCGTTCCAACTGGGCATCGTGATGCTCGGTCTGTCGGCCGCCTTCGGCGGCACCCTCGTCGAACGCAACGGGCCGCGCTGGGCGATGACCGTCGCCCTGTGCTGCTTCTCGTCCGGCTTCCTGATCGCCGCGCTCGGTGCCGCCACCGAGCAGTTCTGGCTGATCATCCTCGGTTACGGATTCGTCGGCGGGATCGGCCTCGGCATCGGCTACATCTCCCCGGTCTCCACCCTGATCAAGTGGTTCCCCGACCGGCCCGGCATGGCCACCGGCATCGCCATCATGGGGTTCGGCGGCGGCGCGCTCATCGCCTCCCCGTGGTCCGCGCAGATGCTGAAGTCGTACGGCACGGGACCGGAGGGCATCGCGTACGCCTTCCTGACCCACGGGCTGGTCTACGCGGCCTTCATGACGCTCGGCGTGCTGCTGGTCCGGGTCCCCCCGCCCGGCTACCGGCAGAAGGCGCCCGGGGAAGCGCCGGTGGCGGGCGCCCCGGCTCCCACCGCGCAGGTCTCCGCCCGGTCCGCCGTGCGCACCCCGCAGTTCTGGTGCCTGTGGCTCGTCCTGTGCATGAACGTGACCGCCGGGATCGGGATCCTGGAGAAGGCCGCCCCGATGATCACGGACTTCTTCGCGGAGACGTCCACGCCGGTCTCCGTGTCGGCCGCCGCCGGGTTCGTCGCCCTGCTCTCCGCCGCCAACATGGCGGGGCGGATCGGCTGGTCCTCCACCTCCGACCTGATCGGCCGGAAGAACATCTACCGTGTCTATCTCGGCGTCGGCGCCCTCATGTATCTGCTCATCGCGCTGTTCGGCGACGCCTCCAAGCCGCTGTTCGTCATCTGCGCGCTGGTGATCCTCTCCTTCTACGGAGGCGGCTTCGCCACCATCCCGGCCTACCTCAAGGACCTCTTCGGCACCTACCAGGTGGGCGCCATCCACGGCCGGCTGCTGACCGCCTGGTCCACCGCCGGTGTGCTCGGCCCGCTCATCGTCAACCGTGTCGCCGACAGCCAGGAAGAGGCGGGCAGGAGCGGCGCGGGACTCTACGGGCTCTCGTTCACGATCATGATCGGACTGCTGGTCGTCGGTTTCGTCGCCAACGAATTCGTCAGGCCCGTCCACCCCCGCCACCACGTCCCCGCACCGAGGGAGGCCCCCGATGACCAGCTCGTCGGCGACCAGCGCCACCACGCCTGAACCCCGCCGTACCGGTCTGATCGTCTTCGCCTGGCTTTGGGTGGGGATCCCCCTCGCGTACGGTGTGTACGAGCTGGTCCTGAAGGCCGCCCAGCTTTTCACCGGATAAGGCGGAGTCTCCAACCGGGACGGAAGAATCCTGTTGGTTCCCCTGCACCCTTACCGGTGAGTCGCTGACGAGACTGGAGCATTCCTGTACGTCGACGAAGAGGGGGTCCGGGGCATGACCGGAACTCGTATCGCCGCGCTGGGGCACTATCAGCCCGCCAAAGTGCTCACCAACCACGACCTGGCGGCGATGGTCGACACCAGTGACGAATGGATCACCAGCCGGGTCGGGATCAAGACCCGGCATGTGGCGGGTCCCGACGAACCGGTGGATGAGCTGGCCGCGCACGCGGGGGCCAAGGCCCTCGCCGCGGCCGGTCTCACCCCGGCCGACATCGACATGGTGCTGGTCGCCACCTCCACGGCGATCGACCGGTCGCCGAACACCGCCGCGCGGGTCGCCGCGCGGCTCTCCATGGGGTCTCCGGCCGTCATGGACCTGAATGTGGTGTGCGCGGGCTTCACCCACGCCCTCGCCACCGCCGACCATGCCGTACGGGCGGGCGCCGCCACCCGGGTCCTGGTCATCGGCGCGGACGAGATGGCCGCCGTCGGCGACTGGACCGACCGTACGACGTGCGTCCTGCTCGGGGACGGCGCGGGCGCGGCCGTGGTCGTGGCGACCGAGCCCGGCGAGGAGCCGGGGATCGGCCCGGTGCTCTGGGGCTCGGTGCCCGAGATGGGGCGCGCCGTACGGATCGAGGGCACCCCGCCGGTCTTCGCCCAGGAGGGCCAGGCCGTCTACCGCTGGGCCACCACCCAGCTCCCGCCGATCGCCCGCAAGGTCTGTGAGCGCGCCGGAGTCACCCCCGAGGAGCTGGGCGCCGTCGTGCTGCACCAGGCGAATCTGCGGATCATCGAGCCCGTCGCGCAGAAGATCGGCGCGGTCAACGCGGTCATCGCCCGGGATGTCGTGGAATCCGGCAATACGTCCGCCGCCTCGATCCCGATGGCGCTCTCCAAGCTCGTGGCGCGCGGGGAGATCCCGTCCGGGGCTCCCGCGCTGCTCTTCGGCTTCGGCGGCAACCTCTCCTATGCGGGTCAGGTCATCCGCTGCCCCTGAATCCGGCGGATCTCGGTAGACTGTAGACGATAGCCAATGTGGTGACGCCCTCACATTCCCGGTGCGGGCGCTCCGCCACTGGCTGTCGCCACCGTCATCGACACTGCCGGCCAGGAGGGGGACCGCGATGCTGTCCGCGAAGTTGGCGCAGGGATCCGTGCCCAGGCTCGAACGACCGGGTCCACTGCGGGAACGCGTCTACGAGGCCCTGCTCGAACTGATAACGACCCGCGCGCTCCAGCCGGGCCAGCATCTCGTCGAGAGCGAACTCGCGGGCCACCTCGGGGTGTCGCGGCAGCCGGTGCGCGAGGCGCTCCAGCGCCTCAACACCGAGGGCTGGGTCGATCTGCGCCCGGCGCAGGGCGCGTTCGTCCACGAGCCGACCGAGGAGGAGGCCGACCAGCTCCTCTCGGTCCGTACGCTGCTGGAGGCGGACGCCGCCCGGCTCGCCGCCGCCAACTCCGGTACGGCGGGGATCGCCGCCCTGGAGGAGCTGTGCGCCCTGGGGGAGCGCGCCGTGGCGGACGACGACGTGGATCTGGCGGTCGCCACCAACGCCGCCTTCCACGCCAAGGTGATGGAGCTGGCGGGCAATCTCGTGCTGGCGGAGCTGGCCGCGCAGGTGGACCGCCGGGTGCGCTGGTACTACACACCGGTCGCCCGGCAGCGCGGCAAGCAGTCCTGGATCGAGCACCGCGAGCTGATCGCGGCGATCGCCGCACGGGACGAGGGGCGCGCCACCGAGGTCATGAAGGCGCACACGGAGCACACCCGCACCACGTACCACCAGCGCGAACGTACCTGACACCCCGGCCGCCGCCCTCTCGGCCCGCCGTACACCCTCGCACCCCCGGCACACCCCCGGCCGCCACGCGGAATCCGCGTGGCGGCCGTCGTGCTGTCCGGATCCGGGTGGTCTCCACCCCGGCTTTGTCCTCGGTGTGGAGAAAGTTGGTACGGATTCATGCGCAACTTCTTCCCCCTGCGGGCAAGCGCTGCTACGTTCCCTCGAAAGCGCGGCAACGGAAACCCGGCCGCACACACCGACGTATACGGCCGAGAAGGCGGGGAGGGGCGCGTGAGACGGATGACCGCACGACCCGCAAACGCTCACCAGGCGCGACTGCTCCGGCTGTTGCGCGACGGTGGACCCAACTCCCGTGCCCAGCTCGGGGACCAGGTCGACCTCTCACGCTCCAAGCTCGCCGTCGAGGTGGACCGGCTGCTGGAGACCGGCCTCGTGGTGGCCGACGGACTCGCCGCCTCGCGCGGCGGCCGGCGCTCCCACAACATCCGGCTGGCGCCCGGCATGCGCTTCCTCGGTGTCGACATCGGCGCCACCTCCATCGATGTGGCCGTCACCAACGCCGAGTTGGAGGTCCTGGGCCATCTCAACCACCCGATGGACGTCCGTGAGGGCCCCGTCGCCGTCTTCGAGCAGGTCCTCGTCATGGCCGCGAAGCTCAAGGTCAGCGGGCTGGCCGAGGAGTTCGACGGCGCGGGCATAGGGGTGCCGGGCCCGGTCCGCTTCCCCGAGGGTGTGCCCGTCGCACCGCCGATCATGCCCGGCTGGGACGGCTTCCCGGTACGGGAGGCGCTCAGCCAGGAACTGGGCTGCCCGGTCATGGTCGACAACGACGTGAACCTGATGGCGATGGGGGAGCAGCACGCGGGCGTCGCACGCTCCGTCGGCGACTTCCTCTGCGTCAAGATCGGTACGGGCATCGGCTGCGGGATCGTGGTCGGCGGCGACGTCTACCGGGGGACGACCGGCAGCGCCGGCGACATCGGCCATATCCAGGTCGAGGCGGACGGCCGCCCCTGTGCCTGCGGCAACAAGGGCTGCCTGGAGGCGTACTTCAGCGGCGCCGCGCTCGCCCGGGACGCGGAGGACGCGGCCCAGGCCGGCCACTCGCCCGAACTGGCCGCCCGTCTCGACGAGTCGGGCGGACCGCTCACCGCCGTGGATGTCGCCGCCGCCGCGGCCGCGGGGGATCCGGCCGCGCTCCAGCTCATCCGTGAGGGCGGCAACCGCGTCGGCCAGGTCATCGCCGGACTCGTCAGCTTCTTCAACCCCGGTCTCGTGGTGATAGGCGGCGGGGTGACCGGCCTCGGCCACACCCTGCTGGCCAGCGTACGGACCCAGGTCTACCGGCAGTCGCTGCCGCTGGCCACCGGCAATCTCCCCATCGTCCTGGGCGAGTTGGGGCCGGCCGCCGGGGTCACCGGCGCGGCCCGGCTCATCAGCGACCACCTGTTCTCACCGGCCTGACGCCGGTGCGGTACCACTGATCCGCCCGCACCACTCGTACCACCTGTACTACCGGAAGATCAGCGCCACCGGTACCACTGCCTCACCAGCACCACCGGTACCACCGCCTCATCCGTACCACCAGCACCACCGGCACCACCGCGCCACCCGTACCACCGGCGCTTTCGCGCCACCCGTACCACCGCACGAGCCGCACCGCGTCACCGAGCCGCACGAGCCGTCAGAGCCGCACCACTCGCCCACTCGCACGAGTCGCGCCACACCGTGTACGGACGGCACCCACGTCCGTACACCTCCTCCGTACACCACAGCCGTCAGCTCCATCGCACCCTGCCCGTGGGCCGCCGCGCCCCGTGGACCGGGCCGCCATCCGCCGAGGGGATTCGCCATGGCACCAGCTCCACCACCGACCCCGCTGCTCACCATGTCCGGCATCACCAAGACGTTCCCCGGTGTCCGCGCCCTCGACGGGGTGGACCTGGAGGTCGAGGCCGGTGAGGTGCACTGTCTGCTCGGGCAGAACGGCGCCGGCAAGTCCACTCTCATCAAGACGCTCGCCGGGGCCCACCAGCCCGACGGCGGTGTGATCACCTGGCAGGGCGAGGCGGTCACCCTCAAGTCGCCCATCGCCGCCATGCGGCTCGGCATCGCGACCATCTATCAGGAACTCGACCTGGTGGAAGGGCTGTCGGTCGCCGAGAACATCTTCCTCGGACACGAACCCACCACCGCCGGATTCGTGGTCAGGGGCCGCGAGGCGCGGACCAGGGCGACCGCGCTGCTGGCCCGCCTCGGCCACCCCGAGATCCAGGCCACCCGCGCCGTCGGCTCGCTCTCCGCCGCCCAGCAGCAGATCGTCTCCATGGCCCGCGCCCTCTCCCACGAGGTACGGCTCATCGTCATGGACGAACCGTCCGCGGCCCTCGACCCCGACGAGGTCGACAACCTCTTCCGTACCGTCGGCACCCTCACCGCCGACGGGGTCGCGGTCATCTACATCTCCCACCGGCTGGAGGAGATCCGCCGCATCGGCGACCGGGTCACCGTTATCAAGGACGGCCGCACCGTCGCCGTCGCGCTGCCCGCCAAGGAGACCCCGACCCGCGAGGTCGTCGCGCTGATGACCGGCCGGAACGTCGAGTACGTCTTTCCCGAGCGGCCCGCCGCCTCCGCCACGGACGGCGTGCCGCGCCCGGAGCCGGTGCTGCGCGTCGAAGGGCTCGCCAGGGAAGGGGAGTTCGCCCCGGTCGACCTGGAACTGCGGCCCGGCGAGATCGTCGGGCTCGCCGGTCTCGTCGGCTCCGGGCGCTCCGAGATCCTGGAGACGATCTACGGGGCGCGCCGGCCCAGCGCGGGCCGGGTCCTGGTCGACGGCGTACCGCTGCGCCCCGGCAGCGTCCGCGCCGCCGTCCGCGCGGGTCTCGGTCTCGCCCCCGAGGAGCGCAAGGCGCAGGGCCTGTTGATGCTGGAATCCGTCACCCGCAACGTGTCGGTGTCGTCGCTGGGCCGTTTCTCCCGGGGCGGCTGGCTCGACCACACCGCCGAGCGCGCCGCCGCGCAGAGCGCCACCAGGGAACTCTCCCTGCGCCCCGACAACCCGGACGCCCGTATCCGTACCCTCTCCGGCGGCAACCAGCAGAAGGCGGTCCTCGCCCGCTGGCTGCTGCGCGGCTGCCGGGTGCTGCTGCTCGACGAGCCGACGCGCGGGGTCGACGTGGGCGCCCGCGCCGAGTTGTACGCCGTGATCCGCCGGCTGGCCGACGAGGGCCTGGCCGTACTGCTCGTCTCCAGCGAGGTCCCCGAGGTGCTGGGCCTCGCGGACCGGGTGCTGGTGCTCCGGGAGGGCAGGGTCGTCCACCGGGCGCCGGCCCAGGAGCTGGACGAGCACCGTGTACTCGATCTTGTGATGGAAGGGAGTCCGACGCCATGACACAGCCCGCCTCCGAGGAACGGCGGGGCGGGCCCGACGACGCGCCCGCGTCCGGGCCGCCCACTTCGCCCGCCTCGTTCGCCGAACCGGCCGGTCCGGCCAACGCCACGGCCGCCACGGCCACCGCCACCAAGGCCGCTCAGGCCGCCAAGCCTCCGCAGGGAAACGGCGGTTGGCGCGCCCTCGGCATGCGTCTCGATGTCCGTAACCTCTCCCTGCTCGGGGTGCTCGCCGCGCTGATCGTGGTCGGCGGCATCACCAAGCCCGACCAGTTCCTCGACACCAACAACCTCCAACTGGTGCTCACCCAGGCCTCGGTCATCGGTGTGGTCACCGTCGGCATGACCTTCGTGATCACCAGTGGCGGCATCGACCTGTCGGTGGGCGCGATCGTCGCCCTCTCCTCGGTCTGGGCGACGACGCTGGCCACCCAGGAGTACGGGTTCGCCGGCATCCTCTTCACCGCGGTACTCGTCGGCCTCGGCTGCGGTCTGGTCAACGGGGTGCTGATCGCGTACGGCGGGATGGTGCCGTTCATCGCGACCCTCGCGATGCTCGCCTCCGCCCGGGGGCTCGCGCTCCAGATCACCGACGGCAAGACACAGATCGTCACCGTGAACTCGGTCCTCGACCTCGGTGTCCCCGACGCGTACATCCTGGGGATCCCGCCGCTCGTCCTGGTCTTCGCCCTTGTCACCGTCATCGGCTGGCTGATCCTGAACCGTACGACCTTCGGCCGGCGCACCGTCGCGGTCGGCGGCAACGCGGAGGCCGCCCGGCTCGCCGGGATCGACGTCCGCAGGCAGCGGCTCTACCTCTATCTGCTCTCCGGGCTGTGCTGCGGTATCGCGGCCTTCCTGCTGATCATCCTGGCGGGCTCGGGACAGAACACCAACGGAAACCTGTACGAACTGGACGCCATCGCCGCGGCGATCATCGGCGGCACGCTCCTCAGCGGGGGGCGCGGCACCATCGTCGGCTCCGTCCTCGGGGTCCTCGTCTTCACCACGATCACCAACATCTTCGCTCTGAACAACCTCCAGAGCGACGTCCAGCAGATCGCCAAGGGCGCCATCATCGTCGCCGCCGTACTGGTCCAGCGCCGCACCGCGCGCAACGGCGAGGCCTGATCTCCCGCCTCGTACCCGCTCACCGTCGTACCGCCCTATCCGAAGGGTTGAACCGCCATGCCAGAAACCAGCCGCAGAGGACTCCTGTTCGGCACCGCCGCCGTCTCCGCGGGTGCCCTCCTCACCGCCTGCACCAGCAACGAGCCCGCCGCGAGCAAGGAGACGGCGGCCGAGAACGTGCCCGCCGCCGACGACAAGCCCGGCAAGGCCCTCACGATCGGCTTCGCGGGGCCCCAGGCCGACCACGGCTGGCTCAACGCGATCAACGAGCAGGCCAAGGCGCGGGCGAAGAAGTACTCGGAGATCACCCTCGACATCACCGAGGGCTCCAACGACATCGCCGCGCAGATCGGCCAGGTCGAGACGCTCATCAACAAGAAGGTCGACGTCCTGGTGATCCTGCCGGCCGACGGCAAGGCCCTCACCCAGGTCGGCCTGAAGGCCATGCGCGCCGGGATCCCGGTCATCAACCTCGACCGGATCTTCTCCAACCCGCAGGCGTACCGCGCCTACATCGGCGGCGACAACTACGGCATGGGCGTCAGCGCCGGCAACTACATCGGCGAGAAGCTCAAGGGCAAGGCGAACGCCAAGGTCATCGAGCTGGCCGGGGTCGACAGCCTGGAGCTGACCCAGCAGCGCAGCAAGGGGTTCGACGACGCGCTGAAGAACTACCCGAACATCAAGAAGGTCGCCCGTCAGGCCGCAGACTTCACCGTCGAGTCCGGCCAGGCGAAGATGGCCCAGCTCCTCCAGGCGCAGTCCTCCTTCGACGCGCTGTGGAACCACGACGACGACCAGGGCGTGGGCGCCCTGCGCGCCATCCAGCAGGCGGGCCGTGAGGACTTCCTGATGGTCGGCGGCGCCGGCGCCAAGTCGGCGATGGACGCGATCAAGGCCGACAACAGTGTGCTCAAGGCCACCGTTCTCTACCCGCCGACGATGGCCGCCTCCGCCATCGACCTGGCCCGCGCCCTGGGCAACGCCAAGGGCATCAGCGGGATGGCGGAGCTGGAGATCCCCGCCTCGGTCACGCTGTACTCGGCCGTGGTCGACAAGGGCAACGTCGACGAGTACCTGCCCACCGGCTTCAACTAGTGCCGCGACCGGCATTAGTGCCCCTCTCGGCATCAGGCCAGGGCCCGGGGGCCTCCGTCCGGACCGGGCCGGATCAGGGAGCGGGGCCGGCGCGCGCGAGCCCGGCAGGATCCGGACGAGAGGCACCTGACCGGACCCGCCCGTGCCGGAAGGGGCACGGGCGGCACCGGGCCACCCCCCACCGAGCGAGAGACGAGGAGTACTCCGTATGACCCCCAGGGAAGCGGCGGAGCAAGCCGCCGGTGCACCGCCGACACTCGGCATCGGCATGATCGGATACGCGTTCATGGGCGCCGCCCACTCACAGGGGTGGCGCACCGCGGGACACGTCTTCGACCTGCCGATGCGGCCCGTGCTCGCCGCGATCTGCGGCCGGGACGAGGCCGCCGTCCAGGCGGCCGCGCGGAAACACGGCTGGGCAGCGGCCGAAACGGAGTGGCGGGAGCTGATCGCGCGCGACGATGTGCAGGTGGTCGACATCTGCACCCCCGGGGACAGCCATGCGGAGATCGCGATCGCCGCGCTGGAGGCGGGCAAGCACGTCCTGTGCGAGAAGCCCCTCGCCAACTCGGTGGCCGAGGCCGAGGCGATGGTACGGGCGGCACGGGCGGCCCGCTCCCAGGGCCGGCTCGCCATGGTCGGCTTCAACTACCGCCGGGTGCCGGCCGTCTCGTACGCCCGGCAGCTCATCGCGGAGGGCCGGCTCGGCACCCTGCGCCATGTACGGGTCACGTACCTCCAGGACTGGCTGGCCGATCCGGCGGCCCCGCTGACCTGGCGGCTCAAGCGCGAGCACGCCGGGTCGGGGGCGCTGGGCGACCTGGGCGCGCATATCGTCGACCTGGCCCAGTTCCTGACCGGTGAGGTGCTGGTGGGGGTCTCGGCGCTCACCGAGACCTTCGTCAAGGAGCGGCCCGTCCTCAGCGGCGCGACGGCCGGCCTGTCCGGGGCCGGCGGCACCGAGACCGGCGCGGTGACCGTCGACGACGCCGCGGTGTTCACCGGGCGGCTGGCCTCGGGCACGCTGGCCTCCTTCGAGGTGAGCCGGATGGCCTCGGGGCGCAAGAACGCGCTCCACCTGGAGATCAACGGCGAGCGCGGCTCGCTCGCCTTCGACCTGGAGCGGCTGAACGAGCTGTCGTTCCACGACCACACCGAGCCCGCGCCCTCGTCCGGCTTCCGCCGGATCCTGGTCACGGAGCCGGAGCATCCCTATCTGGAGGCGTGGTGGCCGCCGGGCCACGCGCTGGGGTACGAGCACACGTTCGTGCACGAGGTGCGCGACCTGGTGGAGGCGGTGGCCGCCGGGCGCGATCCGGTGCCGTCGTTCGAGGACGGACTCCAGGTGCAGCGGGTGCTCGCGGCGGTGGAGGACAGCGCGGCGAAGAACGCCGTGTACACGCCCGTACCGCCACCGTCGGCGCCCTCGTCCGCACCGCCCACCGATCAGCGTTCCTGATTCCCGAAAGAGTCAGGGACTTCCCAGAAGGAGGTCCGAATGCCACGTCCGTTCACGCTCTTCACCGGCCAGTGGGCCGATCTGCCCCTGGAGGAGGTGTGCCGGCTCGCCCGTGACTTCGGTTACGACGGTCTGGAACTCGCCTGCTGGGGCGATCACTTCGAGGTCGACAAGGCCCTCGCCGACCCCGCGTATCTGGCCGGCCGCCACCAGCTGCTCGACAAGTACGGGCTGAAGTGCTGGGCGATCTCCAACCACCTTGTCGGCCAGGCCGTCTGCGACCACCCCATCGACGAGCGCCACCAGGGCATCCTGCCGTCCCGGATCTGGGGCGACGGCGAGCCCGAGGGAGTCAGGCGGCGTGCCGCCGCCGAGATCCAGGACACCGCGAGGGCCGCGGCGGCCTTCGGGGTCGACACGGTCGTGGGCTTCACCGGCTCCTCGATCTGGCATCTCGTCGCGATGTTCCCGCCCGTGCCGCCCGGCATGATCGAGCGGGGGTACGAGGACTTCGCGGAGCGGTGGAACCCGATCCTGGACGTCTTCGACGCCGAGGGGGTCCGCTTCGCGCACGAGGTCCACCCGAGCGAGATCGCGTACGACTACTGGACCACGCACGAGGCGCTGAAGGCGGTGGACCACCGTCCGGCGTTCGGGCTGAACTTCGACCCGAGCCACTTCGTGTGGCAGGACCTGGATCCGGTCAACTTCCTCTACGACTTCCGCGACCGGATCTACCACGTCGACTGCAAGGAGGCGCGCAAGCGCCTCGACGGGCGCAACGGACGGCTCGGCTCGCATCTGCCCTGGGGCGACCCGCGGCGCGGCTGGGACTTCGTCTCGGCCGGTCACGGCGATGTGCCGTGGGAGGACGTCTTCCGGATGCTGCGGTCGATCGGGTACGAGGGGCCCGTCTCCGTCGAGTGGGAGGACGCCGGCATGGACCGGCTGGCCGGGGCGCCCGAGGCGCTGGCCGGCCTGAAGCGCTTCGACTTCGACCCGCCGAGCGCGTCCTTCGACGCCGCGTTCGGGGGCGGGGAGTAGCTCCGGCAGCGGGTACGGGGCCCGCCCCCGTACCCGCGCCTCCCGGGTGCCCGGAAGGCGCGCCTTCCGGGCACCCGGGAGGCGGCTCGCGCCGCCGGGCGGTCCCGGCTGCCCGGCGGGTGCTTTGTCCAGAAACTGGAAGAAGTTCAACTTCACCCGTGCGCAAGGTCTTTCGGTACGGGACGAACACGGCTACCGTCCATGACATTGAGTTGTACAGAACAACACGCAGCACACAGCACCACGGTGGTCCCCGATGTGACGGCGCACGTCGGTGACACAGCCACCTCCACGGGGACCCGGTGCGGGACGAGCACCCCCCGGGAGGCGAGAGCGCGAGGGACCGCGCTCTCCCGGCACCCCGCAGGTACGGAACAGCCCACTGTGGAGGACTTTCGTGCACAGAAAACGCCCCAGAGCCGGCCAGCACCCCCGAGCCAGAAACCTCCTCGCACTCCTGACGGGCGCCCTGCTCGCCGGGTCGAGCCTGAGCGCCGTACCCGCGTCCGCCGCGGGAGCGGGGCCGTCGGCCGCGGAGGAGAGCTTCCAGCAGGTGACCCTCGCCAAGGGCGCCGACGAGGTGGGCGAGCCCATGTCGCTCGCCGTACTCCCGGACCGCCGCGTCCTGCACACCTCGCGCGACGGCACGCTGCGCCTCACCGACGCCGGCGGAGACACCATGGTCGCCGGCACCCTGGACGTCTACAACCATGACGAGGAGGGTCTCCAGGGCGTCGGGGTGGACCCCGGATTCGCCGAGAACCGGGCGATCTACCTCTACTACGCGCCGAAGCTGGACACCCCCGCCGGCGACGCCCCCGAGAACGGGGCGCCCGCCGACTTCGCCCCCTTCGACGGGATCAACCGGCTCTCGCGGTTCACCCTGAACGAGGACGGCACGCTCGACAAGGCGAGCGAGAAGAAGGTCATCGACGTCGCCGCCACCCGCGGCACCTGCTGCCATGTCGGCGGCGACATCGCCTTCGACGCCGACGGCAACCTGTTCCTGTCGACCGGCGACGACACCAACCCCTTCGCCTCCGACGGCTACACCCCGATCGACGAACGGACCGACCGCAACCCGGCGTTCGACGCCCAGCGCAGCGCGGGCAACACCAACGACCTGCGCGGCAAGCTGCTGCGCATCAAGGTCGCCGAGGACGGCTCGTACACTGTCCCCGAGGGCAACCTCTTCGCCCCGGGCACCGAGAAGACCCGCCCCGAGATCTACGCCATGGGGTTCCGCAACCCGTTCCGTATCTCCGTCGACCAGCAGACCGGCGTCGTGTACGTGGGGGACTACGGCCCCGACGCGGGCGCCGCCTCCCCGGCCCGCGGCCCGGCCGGCATGGTCGAGTTCGCGCGGGTCACCAAGCCCGGCAACTACGGCTGGCCGTACTGCGTCGGCAAGAACGAGCCGTTCGTCGACTACGACTTCGCCACCAAGGAGTCCGGCGCCGCCTTCGACTGCGCCGCGCCGAAGAACACCTCGCGGAACAACACCGGGCTCACCGATCTGCCGCCCGCCCAGCCCGCCTGGATCGACTACGACGGCAGCAGTGTGCCCGAGTTCGGCACCGGCTCCGAGTCCCCGATGGCCGGCCCGGTCTACCGCTACGACGCGGACCTCGACTCCCCGGTGAAGTTCCCCGAGGAGTACGACGGCGATTTCTTCGCCACCGAGTTCGGCCGCCAGTGGATCAAGCGGATCGAGCAGGACGAGGACGGCACGGTCGAGAAGATCAACCCCTTCCCGTGGACCGGCACCCAGGTCATGGACTCGGCCTTCGGCCCCGACGGCGCGCTCTACGTGCTCGACTACGGCCTCTCCTGGTTCGGCGGTGACGAGCACTCCGCGCTCTACCGCATCGAGAACTCCACCGGCGGCAAGTCACCGATCGCCGTGGCCGCCGCCGGCAAGACCTCCGGCACCACCCCGCTGAAGGTCACCTTCTCCTCGGCCGGCACCCAGGACCCCGACGGCGACGCGCTCGGCTACGCCTGGGACTTCGGTGATGGCGCCACCTCCACCGAGGCCAACCCGGTCCACACGTACCGCAAGAACGGCACGTACACCGCGCGGCTCACCGTCACGGACCCGACGGAGCGCACCGGTACCGCCTCCGTGCGCGTGGTCGTCGGCAACACCGCGCCCAAGGTGACCCTCGAACTCCCCGCCGACGGGACCCTCTTCAACTTCGGGGACAAGATCCCCTTCAAGGTGAAGGTCAGCGATCCGGAGGACGGCACGATCGACTGCTCCAAGGTCGTCGTCCGCTACATCCTGGGCCATGACAGCCACGGTCACCCGATCACCTCGGAGAACGGCTGCGAAGGCACCATCACCGCGCCCGCCGACACCGAACACGACCCCAACGCCAACATCTTCGGTGTGATCGACGCCGAGTACACCGACGGCGGAGGCGGCGGCCAGGCCGCGCTCACCACCCATGACCAGGCGCAGCTCCAGCCGCGCCACCGGCAGGCCGAGCACTTCAACAACTCCTCCGGTGTCACGGTCATCGAGAAGGCCGCGGCCAACGGCGGCAAGACCGTCGGCGACATCGACAACGGCGACTGGATCTCCTTCAAGCCGTACAACCTGACCGGGTCGAAGACGCTCACCGCCCGGATCTCCTCCGGCGGCGCCGGCGGCTTCCTGGAGGTACGGACCGGCTCCGCGACCGGCAACCTGCTCGGCTCCGCGCCGATCCCGGCCACCGGCGGCTGGGAGACCTTCCAGGACATCGACGTACCGCTGCGCTCCGTACCGAAGAAGACCACCGAACTCTTCCTGGTCTTCAAGGGCGGCTCGGGCGCGCTCTACGACATGGACGACTTCCAGCTCTCCAACGCCGTGCCCGGCAAGACCGAGAAGCGGGTCCTGGTCTTCTCCAAGACCGCCGGATTCCGCCACGACTCGATCCCCGCGGGCGTCACCGCCCTCAAGGAGCTGGGGAAGACGACCGGGATCACCGTCGACGCCACCGAGGAGGCAGGCCAGTTCACCACCAACAACCTGGCCCGGTACGACGCGGTGGTCTTCCTCTCCACCACCGGTGATGTGCTCAGCGCCGACCAGCAGAAGGCGTTCGAGAACTATGTCGCCACCGGCGGCGGCTACATGGGCGTGCACGCCGCGGCGGACACCGAGTACGACTGGAAGTTCTACGGCGGCCTCGTCGGCGCCTACTTCGACTCGCATCCGGCGATCCAGCCCGCCACCGTACGCGTCGAGGACCACGACCACCCGGCGACCGCGCACCTGGACGACGAGTGGCAGCGCACCGACGAGTGGTACAACTACCGCACCAACCCGCGCGGTCAGGCCCGTGTCCTCGCCACCCTGGACGAGACCACCTACCAGGGCGGCACGATGAAGGGCGACCACCCGATCGCCTGGTGCCAGACCTACGAGGGCGGCCGGTCCTTCTACACCGGGGGCGGCCACACCAAGGAGTCCTACGCCGAGGCGCCCTTCCGCGAGCACCTGCTCGGCGGACTGCGGTACGCGGCCGGCCAGGTCAAGGCCGACTGCAAGCCGAGGACCGGCTACCGCTCCCTCTTCAACGGCAAGACCCTCGAAGGGTGGAAGCAGGCGGGCCCCGGGAAGTTCGACGTCGTCGACGGCGAACTGCGCTCGGAGGGCGGCATGGGGCTGCTCCGGTACCAGGCCAAGGAGCTGGGCTCGTACTCCCTGAAGCTGGACTGGAAGATGGCCGGGGACGACAACTCCGGTGTCTTCGTGGGCTTCCCGGCCTCCGAGGACCCCTGGTCCGCGGTGAACAACGGGTACGAGGTGCAGATCGACGCCACCGACACCCCCGACCGCACCACCGGCTCGGTGTACGGCTTCAAGTCCGCCGACCTCAAGGCCAGGGACCGGGTGCTGCGCCCGCCGGGCCAGTGGAACAACTACGAGATCAAGGTCCAGGGTGAGCGGCTCCAGATCTTCCTCAACGGAGTGAAGATCAACGACTTCACCAACAAGGACCCGGCCCGCAGCCTGAAGAACGGTTACATAGGGCTCCAGAACCACGGGTCCGACGACCAGGTGTCGTTCCGCGACATCCAGCTCAAGGAACTGCCCTCCTCCTGACGGGCGGGCCGCCGGCCGGCGGCGGGCGGGGAGGCGCCCTACCCCCCGCCCGCCGTCACCCACCCCCTCGCGCCATCGCACGACATGACCGCAAGCCACCACCACCAGGTACCACCCTCAGGTGCCACCAGGCACCACGCTCCATCGCACCACCATCACCGCGCCCCACCATCACCGCGCACCACCACCCCATCGCACCACCGCAAGGAGGCGGCCCGTGACCACCACCGGTACGGAATCGACAGCAGCGGGAACGGCCGGGGCCGCCGTACGAACGGGAGTGTGGTTCGTCGGTGCGCGCGGCTCGGTCGCCACCACGGCCGTCGCGGGCTGCGCGGCCGTCACCGCCGGACTCCACCCCCCGACAGGCATGGTCGCCGAGACCGCGCCCTTCGCCGCGGCCGGACTGCCCGCCCTGAACTCGCTCGTCTTCGGCGGACACGACACGGCGAGCTGTCCGCTCCCCAAACGCGCGGAGGCACTGACCACCGCCGGTGTCCTGCCGCACGGGCTGCCCGCGGCGATCCACGCCGAACTCACCGCCGCGGACCGGGAGATACGGCCCGGCGGACCCCACCCCGGGGACACCAGGAGCGACGACGAGATCATCGACGGCTTCGCCGCCGACCTCACCGACTTCGCGCGCCGCACCGGCGTCACCCGCACCGTCGTCGTCAACGTCTCCTCTACCGAGGCCGAACCGGACCCGAACGACCCGCGTCTGCCCGCGAGTTCGCTCTACGCGGCGGCGGCGGTACGGGCCGGCTGCCCGTACGTCAACTTCACCCCCTCGACCGGGCTGCGCACCGCGGCCCTCACCGCCGCCGCGGCGGCCCGTGGGCTTCCCCACGCGGGCCGCGACGGCAAGACAGGCCAGACGCTGCTCCGTTCCGTACTCGCCCCCATGTTCGTCCAGCGGGCCCTGACCGTCCGGGCGTGGTCGGGGACGAACCTGCTGGGCGGCGGGGACGGAGCGGCGCTGGCCGACCCGGCCGCGGCGGCGGCCAAGAACGCGGGCAAGGAGCGCGTCCTCACCGACACCCTGGGCACCGCCCCCGAGGGCGAGGTCCACATCGACGACGTTCCGGCGCTCGGCGACTGGAAGACCGCCTGGGACCACATCGCCTTCGACGGCTTCCTCGGCTCGCGCATGGTCCTCCAGACCATCTGGCAGGGGTGCGACTCGGCCCTCGCCGCACCCCTCGTCCTCGACCTCGCCCGGCTGGTGGCCCGCGCCCACGAGGCCGGACTGAGCGGCCCGCTGCCCGAACTCGGCTTCTACTTCAAGGATCCGGACGGCGGCCCCGCCGCCCTCGCCGAACAGTTCGAGGCGTTGCTCTCCTTCGCGGAGCGGCTGGGGGAGTCCGGATGAGCGCTCGCACCGGGAGCCCGGACACCGGCCGGCTCGGTGCCTGGGCCGAACTGCTGCGCGTCTCCGCCCTGTTCACCGTGGTCGGCGACGGGCTCGCGGGCGCGGCATCGCTCGGGGTGCGGCCAGGACGTGCCACCGCGCTCGCCGTGGGCGCCTCGCTCTGCCTGTACGAGGCGGGCATGGCGCTCAACGACTGGGCCGACCGCGAGGAGGACGCCGTCGACCGCCCGCACCGCCCGATCCCCTCGGGCCGGATCTCGCCGCCCGCGGCCCTCGCGGCGGCCGGCGGACTGACCGCCGCCGGCCTGGCGCTCGCCGCCCGCGCGGGGCGCCCCTCGCTGGCGGTGGGCACGGCGCTGGCGGCCACGGTCTGGGCGTACGACCTACGCCTCAAACACACCCCGGCGGGTCCGGCGGCGATGGGCGCGGCCCGCTCCCTGGACCTGCTGCTCGGGGCCACCGCGGCGGCGGGCGCTCCCGGCCCCGGAGGCCGCGCCGGGAGCGCCGGGCGCGCGAGCGGGATCGGGGTACGGGCCGCGCTGCCGGCCGCCGCCGTGCTCGGTGTGCACACCGCCGCCGTCACCACCGTCTCGCGCCGCGAGACCCGGGGCGGTTCGACCGCGCTGCCGCTCGCCGCGCTCGCGGTGACCGGCACGGTGGGGGCGCTGCTCGGCCGCCGGCCGCCGCCGCCGCGCCCCGGCGCCCCGGCGGCCACGGACACCGGTGCCACCGGCCGGACGGCCCGCCACGCGCTGGCTGCCGGGCTCGCCGCCCTCTACGCGGGAACCGCCGGGCGGCCGCTGCTGCACGCCGCGCTCAACCCGTCCCCCGCCCTCACCCAGCGCGCCGTCGGCGGCGGGATCCGGGCCATGATCCCGCTCCAGGGCGCGCTGGCCGCGCGCGGCGGGGCGGCCGGGGTGGCGCTGGGAGTCATGGGGCTGGCACCGCTGGCCCGCACCGTCGCACGGAAAGTGAGCCCCACATGAGTCCGCGTCTCGGATACGGCACCAACGGGCTCACCGATCTGCGGCTGGACGACGCCCTCGGCCTCCTCGCCGACCTCGGCTACGACGGCGTCGGACTCACCCTCGACCACATGCATCTCGACCCGGTGGCGCCCGAACTGGCCGCCCGCACCCACCGGGTCGCCGACCGCCTCGCGGAACTCGGGCTCGACGTCACCGTCGAGACCGGCGCCCGCTACGTCCTCGACCCGCGCCGCAAACACGGCCCCACCCTGCTCGATCCGGACCCCGCGGGGCGCGCCGCCAGGACCGGGCTGCTCGTCACCGCCGTCCAGGTCGCCGCCGACCTCGGCGCCCATGCCGTGCACTGCTTCAGCGGCGTCACCCCGGACGGTACGGACCAGGACACCGCGTGGAAGCGGCTCGAAGAGGCGATGGGGCCCGTGCTCGACGCCGCCGAGGCCGCCGGCATCCCGCTCGCGATCGAGCCGGAGCCCGGCCATCTCGTCGGGGACCTCGCCGGATTCCATGAACTCAGACGCCGCCTCGGAGACCCCGAACCGCTCGGTCTCACCCTCGACATCGGCCACTGCCAGTGTCTGGAGCCCGCGTCGCCCGCCGACTGCGTACGGGACGCCGCGCCCTGGCTGCGCCACGTCCAGATCGAGGACATGCGACGCGGGGTCCACGAGCATCTGCCGTTCGGCGACGGCGAGATCGACTTCCCGCCGGTGCTCGACGCGCTGGCCGCCACCGGCTACCAGGGCCTGACCGTCGTGGAGCTGCCCCGCCACTCCCACGCCGGACCCGAACTCGCCCGCACCTCCATGGACTTCCTGCGGGCGCTGGAGGTACGCGCATGACACACGGACACCCGGAACCGGCGGGCGCTCTCGCTCCGGACGCCGCCGCCTGGCTCGACGCGGCACTGACCGAGGCGAGCGCCGCCGCAGGACGGGCGGACACCGGCGCCGCCGCGCCCTGGGAGCTGCGCTTCGCCGCCGCCGGACGCCACTGCGGCCAGGACCAGGCCGACACCGTCCGTATCCTGCTGCTCCACCGGGCCGCGGCCGGAACCGCCACCCTCACCCGGCTCTACCACCGGGGCACCGCCGCCGAGCGCCGCGCCGTGCTGCTCGCCCTGCCCGAACGCGTCACCGGGCCCGGCGCGCTGCCCCTGGTCGAGGACGCGCTGCGGACCAACGACACCCGGCTCGTCGCGGCGGCCGTCGGACCGTACGCCGCCACCCATCTCGACACCCACGCCTGGCGCCACGCCGTCCTCAAGTGCCTCTTCACGGGCGTCGCGCTCGACACCGTCGCCGAGCTGGCCGTACGCGCCCACGGGGACGCCGAACTGGCCCGTATGCTGCGCGACTTCGCCGCCGAGCGGTCCGCCGCCGGCCGCCCCGTACCCGCCGACCTGCACCGTGCGCTCCAACTGACCGGCGAGGAGTCCTGATGCGTATCTTCGACCCCCACATCCATATGACGTCCCGCACCACGGACGACTACCGGGCGATGTACGCCGCCGGTGTGCGCGCCCTCGTCGAACCGTCCTTCTGGCTCGGCCAGCCCCGCACCTCGCCCGCCAGCTTCTACGACTACTTCGACGCGCTGCTCGGCTGGGAGCCGTTCCGCGCCGCCCAGTACGGCATCGCCCACCACTGCACCCTCGCCCTCAACCCCAAGGAGGCGGGCGATCCGCGCTGCACCCCGGTCCTGGACGAACTGCCTCGCTATCTCGTCAAGGACGGCGTCGTCGCCGTCGGAGAGATCGGCTACGACTCCATGACCCCGGCCGAGGACACCGCGCTCGCCGTCCAGCTCCAGCTCGCCGCCGACCACGGCCTGCCCGCCCTCGTCCACACCCCGCACCGCGACAAGCTCGCCGGGCTGCGCCGCACCATCGACGTCGTACGGGAATCCGCCCTGGCCCCGGACCGGGTACTGCTCGACCACCTCAACGAGACCACCGTCAAGGAAGCTGCCCGGAGCGGCAGTTGGCTCGGGTTCTCCATCTACCCGGACACCAAGATGGACGAGGACCGGATGGTCGCCGTGCTCAAGGAGCACGGCACGGAGAAGGTCCTCGTCAACTCGGCCGCCGACTGGGGCAACAGCGACCCCCTCAAGACCCGCAAGGTCGCCGACGCCATGCTCGCCGCCGGATTCGATGCCGACGACGTCGACCAGGTCCTGTGGCGCAACCCCGTCGCCTTCTACGGACTCAGCGGCCGGCTCCAGCTCGACGTGCCCGCCCCCGCCGCCCACCATGAGGGCAACTCCGTGCTGCGCGGCGGGGAGTGAGCCGATGCGCTTCCGCCACCCCGACGGATCCACCGTCCACCTCGCGTACTGCACCAACGTCCACCCCGCCGAAACCCTCGACGGTGTCCTCGCCCAACTGCGCGACCACTGCGAGCCGGTACGCAAACGCCTCGGCCGGGACCGCCTCGGCATCGGCCTCTGGCTCGCCAGGGACGCCGCCCAGTCCCTGATCAACGACCCGGTCGCGCTGCGCGCACTGCGCGCCGAACTCGACCGGCGCGGCCTGGAGGTCGTCACCCTCAACGGCTTCCCGTACCAGGGCTTCGGCGCCGAGGAGGTCAAGTACCGGGTCTACAAGCCCGACTGGGCCGATCCCGAGCGGCTGTCCCACACCGCCGACCTGGCCAGGCTGCTCGCCGCACTGCTGCCCGACGATGTCACCGAGGGCTCGGTGTCCACCCTGCCGCTCGGCTGGCGCACCGCCTGGGACGACACCGCCGCCCACACCGCCCACACCGCGCTCACCACCCTCGGCGGACGCCTCGACGCCCTGGAGGAGCTGACCGGCAAGTCCATCAGGATCGCCCTGGAGCCGGAGCCCGGCTGCATCGTGGAGACCACTGCGGACGCGATCGGCCCCCTCTCCGCGCTTCCCGGCGACCGGATCGGCATCTGCGTCGACACCTGCCATCTGGCCACCTCCTTCGAGGACCCGGCCACCGCCTTCGACGCGCTGGACGCCGCCCGCATCCCCATTCCCAAGGCGCAGCTCTCCGCCGCCCTGCACGCCGAGAACCCGCACCTGCCCGAGGTACGGGAGGCGCTGCGCGCCTTCGACGAGCCCCGCTTCCTCCACCAGACCCGCACCAGCACCGCCGCCGGACTGCGCGGCACCGACGATCTGGACGAGGCGCTGGCCGGCGGGTCGCTGCCCGAAGGGGCGCCCTGGCGCGCCCACTTCCACGTACCGCTGCACGCCCCGCCCGCCCCGCCCCTCACCTCCACCCTCCCCGTGCTCCAGGAGGCGCTGGGCCGGCTGGTCGGCGGAGCCGAGCCGCGCACCCGGCACCTGGAGGTCGAGACGTACACCTGGCAGGCGCTCCCGCCCGAGCTGCGGCCCCGCTCGCGCGGCCGGCTCGCCGAGGGGATCGCCGCCGAACTCACCCTGGCCAGGGACCTGCTGGTCGACCTCGGCCTCAAGGAGCTGCCATGAGCGACACCCAGGCCGGTCCCCCGGCCGAAACCCCGTCCGACACCCCGGGCGCGCGCCCGACCCCGCTGCTGGTCCTCGACGTCGTCGGCCTCACCCCGCAACTGCTGCGTCACATGCCGCACTTGACGAAACTCGCGGGGGCCGGCTCGCAGGCCCCGCTGGCCACCGTGCTGCCCGCCGTCACCTGTAGCGCGCAGTCCACCTTCCTCACCGGCACCCTCCCCGCCGAGCACGGCATCGTCGGCAACGGCTGGTACTTCCGCGAGCTGGGCGACGTCCTGCTCTGGCGCCAGCACAACGGACTCGTCTCCGGCGACCGGCTCTGGGACGCGGCCCGCCGCGCCCACCCCGGCTACACCGTCGCCAACATCTGCTGGTGGTACGCGATGGGCGCGGACACCGACTACACCGTCACCCCGCGCCCCGTCTACTACGCCGACGGCCGCAAGGAACCCGACTGCTACACCCGGCCGCCCGCACTCCATGACGAACTCACCGAGAAATTCGGCACCTTCCCCCTCTTCCACTTCTGGGGACCCGGCGCCGACCTGGTCTCCTCGCGGTGGATCGTGGACGCGACCCGCCACATCATCGCCACCCGCCACCCCGACCTGGCCCTCTGCTACGTCCCGCACCTCGACTACGACCTCCAGCGCTACGGCCCCGACGACCCCCGCTCCCACCGGGCCGCCGCCGAACTCGACACGGTCCTGGCCCCGCTGCTGGCGGACGCGAAGGCCGAGGGCCGTACCGTCGTCGCGCTCTCCGAGTACGGCATCACCCGGGTCTCCCGGCCCGTCGACATCAACCGCGCGCTGCGCCGGGCCGGGCTGCTGGAGGTCCACACCCAGGACGGCATGGAGTATCTGGACACCATGGCCTCCCGCGCCTTCGCCGTCTCGGACCACCAGCTCGCGCATGTCTACGTACGCCGGTCCGAGGACCTGGAGGCGACCCGCGAGGCGCTGAAGGACCTCGCCGGGATCGACCAACTCCTGGACGACGAGGGCAAGAAGGCGCACGGACTCGACCATCCCCGCTCCGGCGAGCTGGTGGCCGTCGCGGAACCCGACGCCTGGTTCACGTACTACTACTGGCTGGACGACGACCGGGCGCCCGACTTCGCGCAGCTCGTGGAGATCCACCGCAAACCGGGCTACGACCCCGTCGAGCTGTTCATGGACCCCCTCGATCCGTACGTACGCGTCAAGGCGGCCACGGCGATCGCCCGCAAGAAGCTCGGCATGCGCTACCGGCTCGCCGTCGTCCCCCTCGACCCTTCCCCCATCCGCGGCAGCCACGGCCGCCTCCCCGCGAGCGACGACGAAGGTCCGCTCATCCTCTGCTCCACCCCCGACGCCGTCGGTGACCGCGTCGCGGCCACCGAGGTGAAGAGCCTGCTTCTCCACCTTGCCGGACTGCACTGACCGAAGGAGTTCCGCAATGAGCCGCAAGACGTCAGCAGACCCCGAACTCGCGCACCAGCTCAGCCGGCGCGGCATGCTCGGTGTCGCCGCCGGAGCCACCGCGGCGGCGGTGGTCGGCGCCACGGCCGCCGCCACCCCGGCCGCCGCCCACGGCACAGGACAGCGGCCGGGCCACGGCCACGGCAAGGGAGCGCCCGTCCTGCCGCCGGGACGGCTCGGCATCCAGCTCTACTCCCTGCGCGACAAGGTGTCCACGATCGGCTTCGCCAAGGTCTTCGACGAGCTGGAGCGCTTCGGCTACGACGAGATCGAGTTCGCGGGCTACACCCAGGGCAGCGCCGGCGCCATCACCCTGCCGCAGCTCAGGAGACTGGCCAGGGACCACGGCCTCAAGCCCATCGGCAGCCATGTCAACTACGCCGACGACAACAACCCCAACGCCTACAGCTTCGCCCAGAACCTCACCAAGGTCCTGGACGACGCCCAGGAACTCGGCCTGGACCACATAGGCACCGCGTCAGGACCCTTCCGGTACGGATCGACCGTCGACGCCTGGAAGCGGGCGGCCGCCGACTTCAACACCTACGGCGCGGCGGCCAAGCGGCGCGGCATGAAGTTCTACCAGCACAACCACGCGGAGGAGTTCTCCTTCGCCACCGACCAGCCGGACGTACGGCTCTACGACGTCCTGCTCGCGGAGACCGACCCGAGCCTGGTCTATCTGGAGATGGACATCTACTGGGCGTACGCCGGTCAGTTCCGCTTCAGCAAAACCCCCGAGGGCAGGCCCGCGCCCTTCGACCCGCTGCGGTACGTCCTCAAGCAGCCCCACCGCTATCCGCTCTTCCATGTGAAGGACGGCATCGAGGACAGCACGGCCCGCGACGGCTACCAGATGGTGGACGTCGGCGACGGGGACATCGACTACCGGCGCTTCATCTCGGCGGTCAACAAGACCCACGGCGGCCGGCGCGGCCACCACTGGCAGGTGGAGCACGACCAGCCGGTGGACTCCCTCGCCTTCGCCCGCAAGTCCTCCGCGCATCTGCACGGGCTGCGCGAGAAGCGGTGACCCCGGGGAAGCGGTAACTCTGAGGGAGACGGACACGACGGCGGCCCTCCGCGCGGTGGTACAGCGCCGCGGGGAGGGCCGTCTGTCCGTCCGTGGTCAGGCGGTCGCCTGCCCCGGCTGCCGCACCCGGGGCAGCCGGACCGTACGACGCCCGTGGTCCGGGCCGCCGGGCCGGCGCAGGGCCAGCGAGAGCCCCGCGGCGATCAGCGAGACCACACCGGACGCCACATACGCGCCGATGTACCCCCAGGAGGCGACCACGACCGCCCCCATCCCGCCGCCGAACAAGCCGCTGACCAGCTTCGCGCTGTAGACCATGCCGTAGTTGGACGCGTTGTAGTTCTCCCCGAAGTAGTCCGGGACCAGCGCCGCGAACAGCGGATAGAACGCCCCGCCGCCGAAGCCGGACAGGAACGCGAAGACGAGGAAGAGCGTCTGGTTGCCGGTCTCACCGGCCCACAGCACACCGAACTGCGCCACGGCCAGCACCAGACACACGTACGTCAGGGTCGGCCGCCGGCCCAGCTTGTCCGAGAGCCAGCCGACCACACCCCGCCCCGTCCCGTTGATCACCGACATCAGCCCCATGGACGACGCCGCGATCAGCGGGCCGAACCCCATCTCCTTGGCGAACGGCACCTGGAACGAGATCCCGAAGATCGAGACGCCCGCGCAGCACAGCATGCACAGCCACATCAGGGGCACGACCCCGGTCCTTAACGCCTCCTTCGGTGTGTACTGCTTCACCGCGGGCGGGTTCTTGGCCAGCGCCAGCGACGACTTGGTGTCCCCGGAGCGGTGCAGCGGGTCCACCTCCTCGGGCCACCAGTTCTTCGGCGGATCCTTGAAGAACAGCCCCGCCACCAGCGTCAGCACCAGTACGTACACACCGACGAGGTCCAGCACGGTGTGGAAGTTCGAGGTGTCGAAGCCGTATGTGAAGAGGAAGACGAACGGCACCGCGCCATAGGCGAACGCGCCGTTCACCAGGCCCGTCTTGCCGCCCCTGCGCTCGGGGTACCACTTGCCGACCATGTTGACGCAGGTCGAGTAGATCAGACCGGAGCCGAGCCCGCCCAGCAGCCCGAAACCGGCCAGCGCGAACCAGAAGTCGGGCGCGTGACTGAGACTGACGAATCCGAGCAGTGAGCAGAACGAGCCGGTCAGCATCGCCGCTCTGCTGCTCAGGATGCCCTTCTCCCGTAACCGGCCGGCGGGGAAGGAGACCGCCGCCTGGAAGAAGATCCAGACACTGAGCACCCAGAAGGTGTTCGTGGAGGTCCAGTGATGTGCCCTGGACAGGGTCTCCTCGGCCGCTCCGAAGGCGTACTCGAAGACACTGATGGCGAGCATGGCGAGCCAGGGCAGTGCCACCATCGTCCAGCGGGGGAGGCCGAGGATCTGCCGGTCGGACTCGCCGACCCGGTAGACACGGCCATGGGCGTCGGTGATCTCGCGGTAGTCCCCGCCGGCGGTGGCCGACGCGGACGTCCCCGAGAGTGGTTCCGTGGTCATTTCAGGTGATCTCCCGGCCGATCGGATTCGGGTTGGGTCGGATCTTCTTGACGTCGGGCCTGCCAGGCGCCTTCAGGAACACCGCCAGTACGGCGGAGGCGAGCCCGATGCTGCCGGCGATGACGAAGGCGCCCTGGTAGTCCCAGGCACCCACCACGACAGCCCCCACACCGGAGCCCACGAGGCCCGATATGAGCTTGGAGCTGTAGACCATGCCGTAGTTCGAGGCATTGTTGTTCTCCCCGAAGTAGTCCGCGGTCATCGCCGCGAACAGCGGGAAGATGGCGCCGCCGCCGAACCCGGAGACCATCGAGCAGAACAGGAAGAACGGCATACTGCCCAGCGTCCCGGAGACCAGCACACCGAACTGCGCGCTGCCGAGCACCAGACAGACGAAGATCAGGGTGTGACGGCGTCCGTACCGGTCGGAGATCCAGCCGATGACACCGCGCCCCGTGCCGTTCACGATCGCCTTGAGCGACATCGCGGTGGCCACGATCCCGCCCGCGAACCCCATGTCCTTGCCGAAGGGCACCTGGAACGCGATGCCGAAGATGTTGATCCCCGCCGTGCAGAGCAGGCAGAACCACATCAGCCACAGCACCGGTGTGCGGGCCGCCTCCCGCGGTGTGTACTGCTTCACCGCCGGCGGGTTCTTCTCCAGCGCGCGCCGGACCCTCGGGTCGTCGGAGACCTTCAGCGGGTCCGCGCCCCGCGGCCACCAGTACTTCGGCGGGTCCTTGAAGAACCAGCCGGCGGTCGCGACGACGAGGCAGCACATCACCCCGACGAAGACCAGGACGCCCTGGTAGTTGCTCAGATCCATGTACGAGGTGAAGAGGAAGACGAACGGCACCGAGCCGTAGGCGAAACCGCCGTTGACCAGGCCGGTCTTGCCTCCCTTGCGCTCCGGGTACCACTTGCCGACCATGTTGACGCAGGTCGCGTAGACCAGACCGGCGCCGATACCGCTGAACATGCCGAACCCGAGGTACGCCACGATCACATGCGGGGCGTACGCCAGGGACAGATAGCCCAGCAGCGTCCCCAGCGCGCCCAGCATCATGGCGTAACGGGCGGGCAGCCTGCCGCTCTCCCTGAGCTGCCCGGCGGGAAAGGCGACGGCCGCCTGGAAGAAGACCCAGACGCCCATCAGCCAGAAGATGTGTCCGCTGCTCCAGAGATGGGCCTCGTGCAGCGTGTCCTCCGCGGAGGTGAACGCGTACTCCGACGAGCTGATGCCGAGCATGCCCATCCAGGGGAAGATCACCATCGTCCAGCGTGGCCGGCCCATGATGTCCCGGTCGCTCTCGCCGATCCGGTAGACGCGTCCGTTGTGGTCCGTCACCTCCTTGTAGGGGACGGAACTGTTGAGTTGAGTCGTTGTTGTTTTCATGATGGTCTCTCGCACCCCTCGCATCGAAAGAACTGGCCAGCGCCCCCTGTCCAAAACCTTCGTGCCGTGCCCGGGCGGTGTCAGGTCATGAACCGCCTCCCAACAGCCCCGCCGCCCGCGCCCACGCGGCGGCGGCGCTCCCGGGGGTCAACCCCCGGACCCCCGGCCGGTGTCGGCCGCTGTTCGTGCGTCACAGCAGCCCCGCCGCCCGCGCCCACGCGTACTTCGCGCCGAGCACGGCGACCGGCTGCTCCGTGGTGTACGGGTAGGCCACCACCCCGTGGTCGAAGAGGTACTGGCACGCCTCCTCGACCTCGACGTCGCCCGCGAGGGAGGCCACCACCGGCTTGTGGATTCCCCGCTCCCGGAACTCCGCCACGACCCGCGCCGTCAGTTCGGCGAAGACCATGGGCGGGGTGACGATGGTGTGCCAGTACCCGAGGACCAGCGCGTGGATCCGCGGGTCCTCCAGACCCAGCCGGATCGTCGCCTCGTACGTGGACGGCGGTTCGCCCCCGGTGATGTCCACCGGGTTGCCGGCCGCCCCGAACGGCGGGATGAACGCGCGGAACGCCTCGTCCAGATCCGGTGGAATCTCCATCAGGGAGAGCCCGTTGTCGACGATGGCGTCCGAGAGGAGCACCCCCGAGCCGCCGGCGCCCGTGATGATGACTACGTTGTCACCCTGCGGCGTGGGGAGCACGGGCAGCGCCCGCGCGTACTCCAGCATCTCGTTCAGCCCCGGCGCCCTGATCACCCCGGCCTGGCGCAGGATGTCGTCGTACACCGCGTCGTCCCCGGCGAGCGCTCCGGTGTGCGACCCCGCGGCCTTCGCGCCGGCCGCCGTACGCCCGGCCTTGAGGACGACCACCGGCTTCTTCGGTACGGTGGCCCGCGCCGCCGCCACGAACGCGCGGCCGTCCTTGAGGTCTTCGAGGTGCATCGCGATGCACTCGGTGTGCGGGTCCTCGCCGAACCAGGTCAGCAGGTCGTCCTCGTCCAGGTCGGACTTGTTGCCGAGGCCGACGATCGCCGAGACCCCCGTCCTGGTGGACCGCGCGAAGCCGAGGATGGCCATCCCGATGCCGCCGGACTGCGAGGTCAGCGCCACACCGCCCTTGACGTCGTACGGGGTGCAGAAGGTCGCACAGAGGTCCTGCCAGGTCGAGTAGTAGCCGTAGATGTTCGGCCCCAGCAGCCGTACGCCGTGCTCCTCCGCGATCGCCACGATCCGCGCCTGCAACGCGTGTTCGCCGGTCTCGGCGAAGCCGGACGGGATCAGCACGGCGTTGGGGATGCCCTTGCGGCCGACCTCCTCCAGCGCGGCGGGCACGAACTTCGCGGGGATCGCGAAGACCGCCACATCGGGCTCACCGGGAACATCCATCACGCTCTTGTACGCCTTGCGGCCGAGAATGTCATCGGCCTTGGGATTCACCGGGTGGATGTCGCCGGGGAAACCCCCGTCGATGAGGTTCCGCATGACCGAATTGCCGATCTTCCCCTGCTCGTTGGAGGCACCGATCACTGCCACGGAGCTGGGTTTCATCAGCCGCCGCATCGAGACCAGGATCTCCTCGCGGCCGTACACGCGCCGCCCGGCCGGCCGTTCGGCGTCCAGCAGGATCCGTACGTCCGCAGCCATCACCCCGTTCGCCGAGGCGAACACCGGGTTGAGATCGACCTCCGCGATCTCGGGGAAGTCGGTCGCGAGCCGCGACACCTTGACGATCAGCCCGGCCAGCGCGTCCCGGTCGACGGGCGCGGCGCCGCGCACCCCGCGCAGGATCTCCGCCGCGCGGATCCCGTCGAGCATCGACAGCGCGTCGTCCGTGGAGGCGGGGGCCAGCCGGAACGTGACGTCCTTCAACACCTCCACCAGCACCCCGCCGAGACCGAACGCCACGATCTTGCCGAAGGTCGGGTCGGTGACCGTGCCGATCAGCACCTCGGTGCCCTCGGGCACCATCTGCTGGATCTGCACGCCCAGGATCCGCGCGTCCGGGGCGTAGGCACGGGCGTTGGAGACGATCGCGGTGAACGCGCCCCGCACCTCGGCGGCCGAGCTCAGCCCGATCCGCACCCCGCCCGCGTCCGTCTTGTGCAGGATCTCCGGCGAGACGATCTTCATCGCCACCGGGAAGCCGATCCGGTCGGCCAGCGCCACCGCCTCGTCGGCGCTCTCGGCGAGCGCCTCGGCCGGCGTGGGGATCCCGTACGCGTCCGTGACGGCCTTGCCCTCGGGCGCGGTGAGCGCCGTGCGGCCCTCGGCGAGTGCCGAGTCCAGCAGCGCTCGTACGGTCTTCCTGCTCTCTTCGTTGCTGTCCACCGCTAGATGACTCCGTCCGTCTTGAGAAGCCGCAGTTCCTCGTCGTCCAGGCCCAGTTCGCCCCCGTACACCTCGCTGTTGTGTTCACCGAGCAGCGGCGAGGTGAACACGTCCACGGGGGAGTCGGAGAGCTTCAGCGGGCTGCCGACCGTGGTGAACGAGCCGCGCTGGGGGTGGGGGACCTCGACGACCATCTCGTTGGCCGCGAGCGAGGCGTCCTCGATGATCTCCTTGGTGGAGAGGATCGGGCCGCAGGGGATGTTGTGGGCGTTGAGCCGCTCCAGCACCTCCCACTTGGGAAGGGTCGACGTCCACTCCTCGATGAGCTGGAACATCTTGCCGAGCTTGGGCAGCCGTGCCTCGGGCGTCGCCCACTCGGGGTCGTCCGCCAGCTCGGGGCGGCCCATCAGCTCGGTGACCGGCTTCCACCCGACCGGCTGCACGATCACGTACACGTAGTCGTTGGGGCCGCCCGGCGCGCACTTGACGGCCCAGCCGGGCTGTCCGCCGCCGCTCGCGTTGCCGCTGCGCGGCACCTCGTCGCCGAAGTCGTCGTTCGGGTACTCCGCGAGCGGTCCGTGGGCGAGCCGCTGCTGGTCGCGGAGTTTCACCCGGCAGAGGTTGAGCACGGCGTGCTGCATCGCCACGTTGACACGCTGGCCCCGCCCGGTGTGCTCACGCTGGAAGAGCGCGGCGAGTATCCCGGCGACGGCGTGGATCCCCGTGCCGGAGTCGCCTATCTGCGCGCCCGTGGCGAGTGGCGGCCCGTCCTCGAAGCCGGTCGTGGACATCGAGCCGCCCATGGCCTGCGCGACCACCTCGTACGCCTTGAAGTTGGTGTACGGGCCCTCCCCGAACCCCTTGATGGAGGCGTAGACGATCCGCGGGTTGATCTCCTGGATGCGTTCCCAGGTGAACCCCATCCGGTCCACGGCTCCGGGGCCGAAGTTCTCCACCATCACGTCGGAGCGGCGGATGAGTTCGGTCAGGATCTCCTTGCCGCGCTCCGTCTTGGTGTTGAGGGTGATGGACCGCTTGTTGCAGTTGAGCATCGTGAAGTACAGCGAGTCCACGTCGGGCAGATCGCGGAGCTGCTTGCGGGTGATGTCACCGCTCGGCGCCTCCAGCTTCACCACGTCCGCGCCGAGCCAGCCGAGCAACTGCGTGGCGGAGGGCCCCGACTGGACATGGGTCATGTCCAGGACGCGTACGCCCGAGAGGGCCTTGGGGGCGGCTGCGGCGGGCGAGGTCTCAAGAGCCTGGGTCATGGGAGGGCTCCTTCACTTGTACATGGTCTGGTTCATGGTTCCGGGGGCGTACGCGTCGGGGTCGACCCAGACGTTGATCAGCGACGGCAGTCCGGACTCGCGGGCGCGCCGCAGCGCGGGCGCGATCTCGGCCGGGTCGCGGACCTCTTCGCCATAACCGCCCAGCATCTGGGCGAACTTGTCGTAGTGGACGTCGCCGAGGGTGTTGCCGACCCGCTCGCGCTCGTCGCCGTACTTGGCCTTCTGGCCGTAACGGATCTGGTTCATCGACGAGTTGTTGCCGACGATGCCGACGAAGGGCAGGTTGTAGCGCACCAGCGTCTCGAAGTCCCAGCCGGTCAGCGAGAAGGCGCCGTCACCGAAGAGCGCCACGACCTCCTTGTCGGGCCTGGCCTGCTTGGCGGCGAGCACGAAGGGCACCCCGACGCCGAGGGTGCCGAGCGGCCCCGGGTCCATCCAGTGTCCCGGCGACTTGGGCTGGACGACCTGCCCGGAGAAGGTGACGATGTCGCCGCCGTCCCCGATGTAGATGGAGTCCTCGGTGAGGAAGTCGTTGATCTCGCTGACCAGCCGGTACGGGTGGATGGGCGAGGCGTCCGAGCGCAACTGCGGCAGCCGCTTCTCGATGGCCGTCTGCTCGGCGGCGCGCAGCTCGTCCAGCCACGCCTTCCGCTTCACCGAGCCGCCGTTGATCCGCCCGCTCGCGGCCTGGGTGACCGAGGAGAGCACGAGCCCGGGGTCTCCGACGATGCCGAGGTCGATGTCGCGGTTCTTGCCGACCGTACGGTAGTCGAGGTCGATCTGGACGACGGTCGCGTCCGGCGAGAGCCGCTTCCCGTACCCCATACGGAAGTCGAAGGGCGTCCCGACGATGACGATGAGGTCGGCGTTGGAGAAGGCGTAGCGCCGGGAGAGCTGGAAGTGGTGCGGATCGCCGGGGGGCAGGGTGCCACGGCCGGCGCCGTTCATGTACGCGGGGATGTTGAGCGTCCGCACCAGTTCGGTCGCCGCGTCGGTCCCCCGGGTCGTCCAGACCTGGCTGCCGAGCAGGATCGCCGGCTTCTCGGCGTGCACGAGCAGATCGGCGAGCTTCTCGACGGCCTCGGGGTCGCCGGCCGAGCGGGTGGAGGCGCGGTACTGCCCGGCGGCGGGGACCCGGGCCTTGTCCACGGGCACCTTGGCGTCCAGCACATCGCGCGGGATCTCCAGGAAGGAGGGGCCGGGAGCGCCGTGGTAGCACTCGCGGAACGCCATCGAGACCATGTCGGCCGCGCGCGCCGTGTCCGGCACGGTGGCGGCGAACTTGGTGATGGGGGTCATCATGTCGACATGGGGGAGGTCCTGGAGGGACCCCATCTTGTGCTGGGTGTGCGCCCCCTGGCCGCCGATCAGCAGCATGGGCGACTCGGCGCGGAAGGCGTTGGCGACCCCGGTGACGGCGTCGGTGGTGCCGGGTCCGGCGGTGACCACCGCGCACCCCGGCTTTCCGGTGATCCGGGCGTAGCCGTCCGCGGCGTGGGCGGCCACCTGCTCATGACGTACGTCGACGACGTCGATGCCCTCGTCGACGCAGCCGTCGTAGATGTCGATGATGTGGCCGCCGCAGAGGGTGTAGATGACCTCGACACCCTCCGCTTTGAGTGCCTTGGCGACGAGATGGCCACCGGAGATGAGTTCCTGGCTGTCGTCGGGCATGAGGAGGTCCCTGTCCCTTCGTAGTCCTTCGCCGGGGAGGGGCGAGCGCCCGCCCCGGTACATTGCATACAGTCGACGAATACTGTATGAAGCTTGTTATCCCGCATCCGGGCGGGCGGTGTCCAGGGGGCGTGCGCCACTTTTCGTCAATGGGGAAGCAAGGGAAGGGGAGCAGCCATGGATCTGTACGAACACCAGGCAAGGGAACTCTTCGCGGAACACGGCGTCGCGGTACCGAAAGCCGAGGTCGTGACCGCCGCCGAGGGCGCCGGGCCCGCCGCGCGGCGGCTCGGCGGGCGCGTGGTCGTCAAGGCCCAGGTGAAGACCGGAGGGCGCGGCAAGGCGGGCGGTGTGAAGCTCGCGGCCGACCCGGCGGCGGCCGAACTCACCGCACGTCAGATACTCGGCATGGACATCAAGGGGCACACCGTCCACGCGGTGATGCTCGCCCAACCCGTCTCCATCGAGGCCGAGTTCTATGTGAGCTACGTGCTCGACCGGGCCGCCGGGACCTTCCTCGCCATCGCCTCGGCCGAGGGCGGCATGGAGATCGAGGAGGTCGCGGCCGTCCGCCCGGAGGCGGTGGCCCGGGTCCCCGTCGACCCGGTGGAGGGCGTCACCGAGGCCGTGGCCGCCCGGATCGCCGCCGCGGCCGGACTGCCGGACGAGGTCGTCCCGGTGCTCCGGGCGCTGTGGCGGGTGCTGGTCCGCGAGGACGCGCTGCTGGTCGAGGTGAACCCGTTGGTCCGCACCACGGAAGGGCTCATTCTCGCCCTCGACGGCAAGGTCACCCTTGACAGCAACGCCCTCTTCCGGCAGACGCGTTGGGGTGGGTCGGAGACCGGACCCGGCGCCGACCCGCTGGAGGCGCGGGCGGCGGCCAAGGGGCTCAACTACGTGAAGCTCGACGGCGAGGTCGGCGTCATCGGCAACGGCGCGGGCCTCGTCATGTCCACCCTCGACGTGGTGGCCGGCTGCGGCGCCCGCCCCGCCAACTTCCTGGACATCGGGGGAGGGGCGTCCGCCCAGGTGATGGCGGACGGACTCGCCGTCATCCTCTCCGACCCGGCGGTGAAATCCGTCTTCGTCAATGTCTTCGGCGGCATCACGGCCTGCGACGCGGTCGCCGACGGCATCGTACGGGCCCTGGAATCAGTGGAGTTGACCCGGCCGCTCGTGGTCCGCCTCGACGGCAACAGCGCGGCCCGCGGCCGGGCGATCCTCGCCGAGCGCGCCCATCCGCTCGTACAGCAGGCCACCACCATGGACGGGGCGGCCCGGCAGGCCGCCGCGCTCGCGAACGCCGGATGAGGAGAGGAACACCATGGCCATCTTCCTGACCAAGGAGAGCAAGGTACTCGTCCAGGGCATGACCGGCGCCGAGGGCATGCGGCACACCCGGCGGATGCTCGCCGCGGGCACCGCCGTCGTCGGCGGCGTCAACCCACGCAAGGCGGGCACCCACGTCGACCTCGACGGAACCACCGTGCCCGTCTTCGGCTCCGTACGCGAGGGCATCGAGGCGACCGGCGCGGACGTCAGTGTCGTCTTCGTGCCACCGCGGTTCGCCGAAGCGGCCGTGACCGAGGCGGTGGACGCCGGGATCGGGCTCGCCGTCGTCATCACCGAGGGTATCCCCGTGCACGACGCGGTCGCCTTCACCGTGTACGCCAAGGAGCGCGGCACCCGGATCATCGGCCCCAACTGCCCCGGCCTGATCAGCCCCGGGCAGTCCAACGCCGGGATCATCCCGGCGGACATCGCCACCAAGCCGGGCCGGATCGGACTCGTGTCGAAGTCCGGCACGCTCACCTACCAACTCATGTACGAACTGCGGGAGATCGGCTTCTCCTCGGCGGTCGGCATCGGCGGCGACCCTGTCGTGGGCACCAGCCACATCGACTGCCTCGCCGCCTTCGAGGACGACCCCGACACCGAACTCGTCGTCCTCATCGGCGAGATCGGCGGCGACGCGGAGGAACGCGCCGCCGCCTACGCCGCCGAGCGGGTCACCAAGCCGGTCATCGGCTACATCGCCGGATTCAGCGCGCCCGAGGGCAGGACGATGGGGCACGCGGGCGCGATCGTCTCCGGCTCCTCCGGCACCGCGGAGGGCAAGCGCAAGGCCCTGGAGGCGGCCGGTGTACGGGTCGGCTCGACCCCCTCCGAGACCGCGCGGCTGGTCCTGGAACAGCTCGCGCCCGCGCCGGACGTCACCCATACTTGAGAGCGAGTGCGTGCCACCACACCACCGGTTCACCACCGTCGTGCGACCGCGAGACACCGGCCGCCGGACGGCGGCCGGGCCTGAACCGGACCATGCACCCCTCCCGCCTCGTCCGAGCGGAGCCCCCCAATGGCACCGACCTCACTGATCCTCAAACCGGGCACGGCCTGGTCGGACGCCTGGGAGCGCGGCCTCGCCGCCGCGCCCGAGGCCTTCCACGACGACCGGGTACGCAACCTCTGGGCCGCGGCGTGGCGTTCCGACGGCCGCGCCCTGCCCGCCACCAGCCCCGTCGACGGCAGTCCGATCGCCGGCCCGCCCCGGCTGGACGCCGCGACCGCCCGGCAGGCGGTGCGCGCCGCGCTGGACGCGCACCGCGCCTGGCGCCACATCCCGCTGCCCGAGCGGGCCGCCCGCGTCGGCGCGACGCTCGACGCGCTCACCGCACACCGCGAACTGCTCGCCCTCCTGCTCGTCTGGGAGATCGGCAAGCCCTGGCGCCTCGCCCAGGCCGACGTCGACCGTGCGATCGACGGCGTGCGCTGGTACGTGGACGGCGCAGGGCCGATGCTGGAGGGCCGTACCCCGCTGCCGGGGCCGGTCTCGAACATCGCGAGCTGGAACTATCCGATGTCCGTCCTCGTCCACGCCCTGCTGGTGCAGGCGCTGGCCGGCAACGCGGTCATCGCCAAGGCCCCCACCGACGGCGGCGTCGCCTGTCTGACCCTGGCCTGTGCGCTCGCCGCCCGCGAGGGCGTCCCCGTCACCCTGGTCAGCGGCAGCGGCGGCGAACTCTCCGAGGCGCTGGTGCGGGCGCCCGAGATCGGCTGTGTCTCCTTCGTCGGTGGCCGGGACACCGGCGCCAGGATCGCCACCGCCGTCGCCGACCTCGGCAAACGCCATGTCCTCGAACAGGAGGGACTCAACACCTGGGGCGTCTGGAACTGCACCGACCTCGGCGCCCTGACCGCCGTGATCCCCAAGCTCTTCGACTACGGGAAGCAGCGCTGTACGGCCTACCCCCGCTTCGTCGTGCAGCGCTCCCTCTTCGCGGACTTCCTGGCCGCGTACCTGCCCGCCGTACGGTCGATCCGCGTGGGCCACCCCCTGGCGGTCGAGTCCCCGGACGACCCGCCGCCGGAGCTGGACTTCGGGCCGCTCATCAACGCCGCCAAGGCCAAGGAGCTGGCCGATCAGGTCACCGAGGCGATCGGCCGCGGCGCCGTACCGCTCCACCGGGGCGCCCTGGCGGACGCCCGCTTCCTCCCCGGCCAGGACACCAGCGCGTATCTGGCCCCCGTCACCCTGCTGGGCCCGCCCCCGTCCTCCCCGCTGCACCACGCGGAACCCTTCGGGCCGGTCGACACCATCGTCCTGGTCGACACGGAGGCGGAGCTGCTGGCCGCGATGAACGCCTCGAACGGCGCCCTGGTCGCGACCCTGTCCACCGACGACCCGGCGACATACGCACGGCTGGCCCCCCAGATCCGCGCCTTCAAGACCGGCCACGGCACACCCCGCTCCCGGGGCGACCGCGACGAGCTGTTCGGCGGCTTCGGCCACTCCTGGCGCGGCGCCTTCGTCGGCGGCGAACTCCTGGTCCGCGCTGTGACGGACGGCCCGCCCGACGAGCGCCCGCCGGGCAACTTCCCCGACTACCACCTGATGCCCTGACCACCCGGCGGTACGACTCGTACGCGCAGGGCGACGGTCCGTGCGCACCGCCCCTGAGCAGGCCGATCGCGCACCGCTGACCACCGGATATACGGGTGAGGGGCACCTCGAACCCCTGGTATCGTTGTCTCTGTCGCCGCGGGGAGACCGACCGCGGATCGACCACTCGTCCGGGTGGCGGAATGGCAGACGCGCTAGCTTGAGGTGCTAGTGCCCTTTATCGGGCGTGGGGGTTCAAGTCCCCCCTCGGACACTCACACTCAGGGTATTTCACAGAAATACCCGGGTCGGATTCACGGAACTCCCAGCCCGGACTCGTCCGGGCTGGGAGTTCCGCTGTGTCGGGCGAGGGACCCGTCAAGGAGACACGTACCCGTCCCCGACCAGCTCCCGTCCGGACGAGATGATCAGCATTCCCCTGCCCTCAGGGAGCTGATGTTGTCTTCCCGGCCGTACTGGGAAGTATTGCCTTGCCAGGCCCCCACCGCCCACGTGGCGCCTTTGTAGTCATTGTCCACATACGTGCAGAAGATCTGGCCGCTTCGGTTCCATACCGAGGAGATCTTGTCGTTCATCCCGAAGTCGCTGAGTTTCTTGACGCCGTTCTGGAAGCGCACCATCTTGCCCTGTCCGCCTTTGTGCTCCCAGGCGCAGAACCAGCCGGCCGGGCAGTCCGCATACGTCTTGACGGTGGTCGGGGACGCCTGGGCGGTGGGCATGGCTGCCATGGCGACCGCGGCGAGACCCAGAGCCGCGCAGAGTGCTGTCTTCTTCATCTGTACTCGTTTCTTCGTGCTCCCGAAGGAGCGATCGGCCCTACGGGGCCCGGGTTTCGGGTGCGGGCGGTCGCCGGCGCCCGGTGGTGCGGGGGATGGCGCGGGGAGTCGGTGTCCTCGCCGGTGGTACGGGTATTCGTGTCCCGCGTGATGCGTGCATGGGTGTCCTCTCCGTGGTACGCGGTGTCACAACTGCCGCGTCGGGACCGGGCTTTCCGCCTCATGATGGGTCAACGGGGCGGCTGTACGCGACATTTCATGACGGTCCGACCAGAATCCGCCCAAAGTTTTCGAGTCGCGATCGCCCTTCTCGCGGATTCGTCCCCGAGGCCGGGGACACCGCCGCGCTCGTCGCGCGCCACCGGCGCCGTACCGGCCTGTTCGATTCCCGCCGTCCGGTCGCCGGCGGGGCCGCACTGCGGCGGGCGAATCCACCCACGCGCCGGAAAGTCCTGTCCACTGTCTTGACGTGGGCCCGCCCGGGGTCGAAGGTGCTCGTTAATGCGCATTACTAATGCGCATTAACGATCGACGGCAGCCCTCGGGCAGTCGTCCCGAGGAGGAGTGCCGGTGGAGGAACCACGCAAGCGAGCCAGGCCGGGACGCGTCCCCGCGCCCCCCGGCCGCCGCACCTCACGGCCGCGTCAGGCCGAGGTCGCGCGGCTGGCCGGAGTCTCGCAGGCCACGGTCTCGCTGGTGCTCGGCGCCAAGAAGCAGGGCGCGGCGATCTCGGCGGAGACCCGGCAGAAGGTCCTCGACGCGGCCCGGAGCCTCGGCTACGTGCCCGACCCGGCGGCCCGCAGACTCGCCGCCGCGCGCAACGACCTGCTCGGCGTCTTCAGCTTCACCGCGACCTTCCCTACGGATGTGCAGCACTCGTACTACCCCTTCCTGATCGGTGTGGAGCGGGAGGCCGCCGCCCGCGGCTACGACCTCGTGCTCTTCACCGGCTCCAGCTCCGGCGGCGCCGGGGCCGGCGGACCGGACGCGCTCAGCCGGGTCCGGCTCGCCGACGGCTGTCTCTTCCTCGGGCGGCACGCGCCCACCGAGGAGCTGGGCCGCCTGGTCGCGGACGGCTTTCCCGTCGTCCACCTGGGCCGCAGGGACGAGCTGGAGGGCCTGGCCTGGGTCGGCGCCGACTACGTGAGCGCGAGCCACGAGGTCGTCACCCGGCTCGCCGCGCTCGGTCACCGGCGCTTCGTGCTGATCCGCGAGGACGACGACGCGCCCGCCTCCACCGACCGTGAGCACGGCTTCCTCAAGGGACTGGAGAGCGCCGGACTGCCCGCGGGCCCCGACGCGGTCTTCCGCACCGCCGACCCGGCCCGCACCCTCACCCCCGAGCGGCTGCGCCGGTGGCTCGACGAGGGCGTGACCGCCTTCGTCGCCGAGGAGACCGACACCGGCAGCCCGTGGCGGGCCCTGCGCGCCGCCGTCCACGCGGCTGGCCTCGACTGCCCCGGCGAGCTGAGCCTCGCCCTGCTCGGCAGCCCGCCCGCCGACCTCGCGGCGGAGGCGGTCCCCACCGGTTTCGACATCCCCCGGCCCCAGCTCGGCGCCGCCGCAGTACGGCTGCTCGCCGCTCTGGTCGCGGGGGAGGACGCCGAAGAACCCCTCGTCGTCTGCCCGTTCAGGGACGGCGCCACGGCGGGAGCACCGCCCCACCGCGCCTGACCCCCGTACGACCGCCTCACCACGCACCACAAGGAGAACCGTGATCAGCCAACCCGACATCCTCGTCGTCGGCGGTGGACTCGGCGGAGTCGCCGCCGCCCTCGCCGCCTGCCGCGCCGGCCGTACGGTCGTCCTCACCGAGGAGACCGACTGGATCGGGGGCCAGCTCACCTCCCAGGCGGTCCCGCCGGACGAGCACCCGTGGGTCGAGCAGTTCGGCGTCACCGCCTCCTACCGCGCGCTGCGCGAGGCGATCCGCGGCTACTACCGCGACTGGTACCCGCTGCGCGCCGAGGCCGCCGCCCTGCCCACCCTCAACCCCGGCGCCGGCCGGGTCAGCAAGCTGTGCGCCGAGCCCCGCGCCGCGCTCGCCGCGCTGGAGGCGCTGCTCGCCCCGCACCGCTCCTCCGGCCGGCTGACGCTGCTCACCGAGCACCGCCCGGTGGCCGCCGAGACCGACGGCGACACCGTACGGTCCGTCACCCTGGAGGATCTGCGCGGCGGTGGCCGGCGTACCTTCACCGCCCCGTACGTCCTCGACGCCACCGAGACGGGCGAACTGCTGGAGCTGGCCGGCGTCGAGTACGCGCTCGGCGCCGAGTCCCGCGCCGAGTTCGGTGAACCGCACGCCCCTGAGCAGGCCGACCCGCTCAACCAGCAGGGCATCACCTTCTGCTTCGCCCTCTCCCACCACGAGGGGGAGGACCACACCATCGAGAAGCCCGCCGACTACGACTTCTGGCGCGCCTACACGCCGGACTTCTGGCCCGGCCCGCTGCTCGGTTTCCTGGCGCCCGACCCGCGCTCGCTGGAAGCGGTGCCGCGTACCTTCGTACCGAACCCGGACCTCGACCCGCTCGCCGTCAGCGCCGACCAGTCCGCCGACGCGGGCGACAAGGAACTCTTCGGCTTCCGCCGCATCCTGGCCAGGAAGCTCCACCGGGACGGGGCCTTCGACTCCGACATCACCCTGGTCAACTGGCCCCTCAACGACTACTGGCTCAAGCCGCTGATCGGCGCCGGCGAACAGACCGCGGCCGAAGCGGTCCGCGAGGCCCGGCAGTTGTCGCTGTCCGTCCTGTACTGGCTCCAGACCGAGGCCCCGCGCCCCGACGGCGGCACCGGCTTCCCCGGGCTGCGGCCGCGCCCCGACGTCATGGGTACCGAGGACGGCCTCGCCAAGGCCCCGTACGTACGCGAGTCCCGCCGGATCAAGGCCGTCACGACCGTCACAGAACAGGACGTGGCGATCGACCTCGTCGGCCCCACCGGCGGCACCCGCCACCGCGACGCGGTCGGCGTCGGCAGTTACCGCATCGACCTGCACCCCTCCACCGGCGGCGACAACTACATCGACATCGGCTCCGTGCCCTTCGAGATCCCGCTCGGCGCACTGATCCCGCGCCGTACGCGCAACCTGCTGCCCGCCGCGAAGAACATCGGCACCACCCACATCACCAACGGCTGCTACCGGCTGCACCCTGTGGAGTGGAACATCGGCGAGGTCGCCGGCGCGCTCGCCGCCCACTGCCTCGACGAGGGCGTCGAACCGTACGAGGTGCAGGCCGAGGAGAAGCGGTTCGAAACCTTCGCGGCCCTGCTCGACCGGGCCGGAGTCGAACGCCACTGGCCGCAGGTACGCGGCTACTGAACCCCACCGGAACCGGGAAGCAGCACGGCGCGCCCGGTCTCCCGAGGGCGGGACGGCCGGACGGGAGCAGCTCCACCTGCCCCGCCCGGCCCACCGCCCGCGTCAGCGCCGACCCAGCACAAGGAGGTGCCCGGACATGAACACCCACCGCATACGCGTCGGCATCGACGTGGGCGGGACCTTCACCGACGCCGTGGCCGTGGACGCCACGACCCTCGACCTGCTCGGACAGGTGAAGGTTCCCACCAGCCACCATCATCAGGACGGGGTGGCCCACGGCATCGTGGAAGCACTCGACCGCCTGCTGGCCCAGACCGGACACGCCCCTGAGGACGTCGCCTTCCTGGCCCACGGCACCACACAGGCTACCAACGCCCTGCTGGAGGGCGACGTGGCCACCGTCGGACTGCTCGGCATCGGCACCGGAGCCGGGGCGGCCTTCACCCGCCGCCTCGCCTCCCTCGCCAAGCTCGAACTCTCCCCCGGCAAGCGGCTCCCGCTGACCTACGCGCACATCGCCGACCCCGGGGACCGGGCCGCCGTCGAGTCCGCCGTCGACGCGGCGGCCCGCGGCGGCGCCCAGGTCCTGGTCGCCACCCAGCCCTTCAGCGTGGACCGCCCCGAAGGGGAGGACGCGGTACGGGAGGTGGCCGCCGAGCGCGGTCTGCCGATGACCGCCGCCCACGACATCACCTCGCTGTACGGCCTGCAGAAGCGCAGCCGCACCGCCGTCGTCAACGCCGCGATCCTGCCCAAGATGTTCGCCACCGCCGACCTCGTGGACGCCTCCATCACCAAGGCCGGCGTCACCGCCCCGCTCATGGTGATGCGCTGCGACGGCGGTGTCATGTCACTCGACGAGATGCGCCGCCGCCCCCTGCTGACCGTGCTGTCCGGCCCCGCGGCCGGCGTCGCCGGGGCGCTGATGCGCGAACGCGTCAGCGAGGGCGTCTTCCTGGAGACCGGCGGCACCTCCACCGACATCAGTGTCGTACGCCGGGGCAAGGTCGCCGTGCGCCACGCGACCCTCCTCGGCAGGTCCTCCTACCTCTCCGCGCTCGACGTACGCACCGTAGGCGTCGGCGGCGGCTCGATGATCCGCATCGGCGGCGGGAAGGTCACCACCGTCGGCCCGCGCAGCGCGCACATCGCCGCACTGCCCTACGCCTGCTTCGCCCCCGCCGACGATCTCGCCGGCGCACGGCTCGCCACCGTACGCCCGCTGCCCGAGGACGCCGCGGACCATGTGGTCCTCGACGCCGCGGGCGGCCGCTACGCGCTCACCCTGACCTGCGCCGCCAACGCCCTGGGCCGGGTGCCCGAGGGCGACTTCGCGCGCGCCGACCGCGAGGTGGCCCGCGCCGCGCTCGCCCCGCTGGCGGCCGCGCTCGGCACCGACATCGACACCGCCGCCACCCAGGTGCTCGACGCCGCGATCGCCCAGATCGGCACCGTCGTCGACGCCATGATCGACGACTACCGCCTCGACAAGGACACCGTCCAGCTCGTCGGCGGTGGAGGCGGCGCCGCCGCCGTCACTCCGCACCTGGCCGCCACCACCGGCCACCAGGGCCGTATCGCCGCGCACAGCGAGGTCATCAGCCCCATCGGGGTCGCCCTCGCCCTCGTCCGCGAACAGGTCGAACGGATCATCCCCGGCGCCGGCCAGGAGGACATCCTCGCGGTGCGCTCCGAGGCCGAACGGGCCGTCGTCGCCCAGGGCGCCGTCGCCGACGCCGTCGAGGTGGAGGTCACCGTCGACCCGCAGACCAACACCGTGCGCGCCGTCGCCACCGGCGCCACCGAACTGCGCACCCAGGACCGCGCCCACCGCGCCGACGACGCCGAACGTCTGCGACTGGCCGCCGCGAGCCTCAAGGTCCCCGAACACCGGGTCGACATCCTCGCGGGCACCCCCGCCTACACCGTCTACGGCACCGAACTGCGCCGCAGACTGCGCCGCGTACGCCGGCCCGTGCGCGTCGTCGACGCCGACGGCGTGGTCCGGCTGCACGCCCCCGACGCGCGGGTGAGCACCACCACCGTCGCCTCCGCGCAGCAGACCCTCGCCGCGCTTGTCGGCGAGGCCACCGCCTACGGCGACGGCGGGGTACGGGCTCCCGCGCTGCGGCTGCTCATCGGCTCCCGCATCGCCGACCTCTCCGGGGTGCTCGACCCGGGGCCCCTGCTCGCGCTGGCCCGCACCGAGATGGAAGGCCGCCCCGGCGACGAGCCCGTCGTCGCCATCGTGGAGGAGCGGTCATGACCCGCCCCACCGCCACCCCGCCGGCCGCCGGCCTCGCCGCCGTCGACGACATCGAGTACGGCGCGCGCTTCCTCGGCTCCCTCTCGCTGCACGAGGGCCGCGACCCCGTACTGCTGCGCCACTGGGCCGCCACCGCCGCCGGGTTCGGTGCCGCACTGGCCCCCGCGGAGACGTCCGCCCCGCTGCGGATCGTGGAGCGCGAAGGCGGCCTGGAGCGCGGGCTCCTCGCCCGCTACACCTCCCGGCCCCCCACCGTCGAGCTGTACACGGACTCCCTCGCCGCGGCGGAGCGCCTGGTGACCGCCCACGGCTGGCGGGAGTGGTTCCCGGCCGGCTCGGTGCGCGCCGCCGCCCTCGCCCACGAGACCGTCCACGAACGGCTGCACCACGGTCCCGGGCGCACCGCGCTCAAGGAGGCCCTCGGCCACACCGCGCTGCGCCTCGGGCGCCTGCGGGTCCTCGCGCATGTCGCGGGCGCCGACGAACTCGCCGCGCACGCCTACGCGCAATCCGTCTGCGGCCTGGGCCGCAGCCCGCTCCTGCTGTCCGCCGCCCTGGCCGCGTCCGCCGCCCCGGCAAGAGAGAAGTAAGTCATGGGCATCGTCATCCTGATCATCATGGCGGCCGGTGTCGCCGCGATGCTCACCAAGAAACTCCCCACCGCCTTCGCGCTCGTCCTGCTCGGCGTGGTCATCGCCCTCGTCTCGGGCGCCCCGGTCACCGGCGAGAACAGCGTCTTCGACACGGTCCTCCAAGAGGGCGCCCCCATGCTCGCCGCGACGATGATCGCGATCCTGCTGGGCTCCTGGCTGGGGAAGCTGCTCGACGAGACCGGCATCGCCGGCACCCTCGTCCGCAAGATAGTCGAGTTCGGCGGCGACCGGCCCACGGTCGTCGCGCTCGGTGTACTGATGGTCTCGACCCTCATCGGCACCGTGACCGGCTCCGCGCCCGCGGCGATGCTCGCCGGCATCATCGGCATCCCCGCCATGATCGCCGTCGGCATCCCCAAGGTGACCGCCGCCGGGACGATCCTCATGGGCATCGCCGCGGGGATGCCCTTCGAGCTGCCGGTGTGGCAGTTCTTCTCCAGCGCCCTCGAACTGCCGGTCCCCGAGGTACGCGACTTCATGATCAAGCTCTTCCCGTTCGCGCTGACCGCCGCCGTCCTGTTCGTCCTTGTCGAGTCCCGCAGGCGCGGGGTCGAACACGCCTGGGCCTTCCGTACGGAGGAGCCGCGCACCCGGGCCGGCCGACGGCGCGCCCTCCTCGGCGACGCCCCCTGGTACGCGCTGCTCACCCCGGTCGTCCCCCTCGTACTGGCCCTCGGGTTCGAGATCGCGATCATCCCCTCGCTGCTCGCCGGGGTCCTCTACGCACTCGTGACCACCACCCGCCCACGCGACATGAACCGCCGGCTGCTGCGCACCCTGTACAACGGCTTCGAGGTGGCCGCCGCGCCCATCACCCTGTTCGTGGCCATCGGCATCCTGCTCGCCGCGGTCAAGCTCCCCGGCGCCGTGAACGCGCTCGAACCCCTCGTCAAGGCGGTCAGCCCGCAGAACCCGGTGCTGTTCGTCGTGGTCTTCACGGCGCTGGTGCCGCTGTGCCTGTACCGGGGACCGCTCAACGTGTACGGCCTCGGCGCGGGCATCGCGGGCGTCCTCATCGCCGCCGGCATCTACCCGGCCGTCGCCGTCCTGGGCCTCACCGCCTCCTACAACCAGGTGTTCGGCGTCGCCGACCCCACCAGCACGCAGACCGTGTGGAGCGCCCAGTACGCGGGGGTCGGCCCCCAGCAGGTGATGGCGCGCACCCTGCCCTACGTCTGGTTCGTCGCCCTCGGCGGTTTCTGCGTCACCGCGGCCACCGCCCTCTGACCGCCCATCTCCGGTACACCCCTACCACCCATCGGGACGGAGCACTCCATGCACGAGACACCCCAGCCCAGCCGCCGTATCCTCCTCAAGTCGGCGGGCGCGACCGCCGCGGCGCTCGCCGTCGGTGCCACGGCCTCCCCGGCCTCCCCGGCGCTGGCCGCCGCACCGGCCGCGGCCCCGGGCGGTTTCCCCGACTACCGTTACGTCAAAACCCTTCTGACGCCCTCACAGCTCACGTACAACCCCACCGGCGAGATCATCTTCCCCTGTATCCGGGGCACCAAGGGGCGGCTGTCGGCGCCGCTGGGCCGCTACTACCTCTACTACGCGCCGCACGACGCGCCCGGCGGGATCTGCCTCGCCTACGGGGACCACATAGAAGGTCCCTTCACCGAGTACCCGCGCAACCCGATCGTCGCGAACGTCTGGCAGCCGCACTACTCCGTGAGCCATGTGTCCTCCCCCCATGTGATGTGGAACGAGAGCGCCAAGGAGATGTGGCTCTACTTCCACGGCGAGAACACCACGACGCGTCTGGCCCGGTCCAAGGACGGCATCAACTTCACCTACGACAAGACGGTCCTCACCACGTCGATGCTGCCGGCCGGCACCACCGAGACCTCGTACGCCCGGGTCTTCCCGCACGAACTGGCCGCGAAGAACGCCCACTACGTGATGCTCTTCATGCTGAACAACAAGTCCAACCACCGGGACATCCACTGGGGCTGGTCGGCGGACGGCCGCACCTGGACCTTCGACCAGAAGGCCCTCGTCAGCCACACCGACGTGTCGGCCGTCAACATCGGCGGCCCGCACCTGCTGACCCGCAACGGCAGCGCCTACGTCGTCTACAACAAGGACAAGTCGAGCGGCGGCGACCTCATGATCACCGAGGTCGGGAAGGACTTCACACTCCGCCGCCACCTCGGCCGCTTCTACGACTCCGGGAGCGGCGCGCCCGACAACGGCCGCAGCGCCGCCCCCAGTTTCGGCACCGAAGGGGGCGTGCCCTACATGGTGTACGAGGCCGGTGAACGCCTCAAGGGCAGCATCGCGGTCGCCAGGGGCTGACCGCCACGCGGGCCCTCCCGCACCGGAGCGACCCGATGCCGTTCGCACGGGCCGCTCCGGTACGGGCCACGTGAGCTCCGGCTGGGCCGGGCGGCCGGTCAGACGGCGGGGACGGGGAGCAGCCGGTAGGCGTTCCCGTCCGTGATCACGCGGCCGGCGGTGGGCGGTGCGAAGTGGGTGCCGAGGAGGAGGGTGTCCGTACCGGCCAGGGCGCCGAGCAGTTCGTGGCGCGTGGCCTCGGAGCGCCGCGGGTCGATGTCGACGCAGGCGCCGATGGCGGGGTGGGCGAGCTGGACCGGGTGGTGGACGCAGTCGCCGGTGATCAGCGCCGTCCCGCCCCGGCTGGTCAGCCGGACGGCGACATGGCCGGGGGTGTGGCCGGGCGTGGGGACCAGGCGCAGCCCCGGGACGATCTCGGCGCCCTCGGCCGGCACATCGACGACGTCCAGCAGACCCGCCCGCTCGACCGGGATCACGGAGTCGCGGAACATCTGCCGGCGCGCCTCGTCCATGGCGTAACCGGCCCAGAACTCCCGCTCGGTGCGGGAGGTGAGGTAGCGGGCGCGGGGGAAGGTGGGGACCCATGCGCCGTCCGCCTTCCGGGTGTTCCAGCCGACGTGGTCGGCGTGCAGGTGGGTGAGGATCACCAGGTCGACGGAGTCCGGAGGGAATCCGCCGGCGGTCAGGCGCTCCAGGAAGTCGGTCCGCAGGTCGTGCCAGGCCGGGTTGGCCCGCTCCTTGCCGTTGCCGATGCCGGTGTCGACCAGCACACGTACGCCGTCCACGGTGAACGCGAAGCTGTGGCTGTCGAGCCGCAGGACGCCCGCGCGGTCGGCGAAGTCGGGGCGCAGCCAGTTCCGGCCGGTCACCACCTCGGGGGTGGCGTCGGGCAGCAGCCACGGTCCGGTCGCGGGCGGCAGAGCGACCTCGTCGACGCGGTGGACGGTGAGGTCGCCCACGGTCCAGGAGGGCAGGGGAGTGGCGGGAGGGGTCCGCATGGTTCGTCTTTCCTTTGCTCTTCGGTGGAGACGGGCGTCGGCGTCGCCCGGACCCGGGCGGCCCGGCCCGAGCCGTACGCGGCTGCGTCGGACAGGGCGCTGGACAGGGGACTTCGTCACAGGGGACTTCGTTCGATAAACGCAATCTATTTGCTTTAAGTCACCGTAGAACCTACAGTCGCACTAAAGCAAACCAATAGCTTTTGTTGTGGCGTGCCACGTCGCTCCCACCCCCATCACCCCGATCACCCCGACCAGGAGAGAACGCCCATGTCCTCCTCCGCCCTCACGCCGCCCGAGGCCGCCCGCTGGGCCGCCCGTGCCGGACTTCCGCTGCCCGCCGACCGCCACCATGCGGTCGCGGCCACCGCGGATCACATCCACTCCGTCGTCGCCGTCCTGCGCGAGCTGGACTTCGGCGACACCCCGCCCGCCGCGGCCTACCGCGCCGGAGAGGAGCCGCACGATGCGACCGTATGAGCTGTCCCTGGCCGCCGCCGCGGACGCGATCCGGGCCCGCCGGCTCTCCCCCGTCGAACTGGTGGACTCGGTCCTCGACCGCATCGAGCAGGTAGAACCGCACGTCGGCGCCTATGTCACGGTCACCGCGGAGCGGGCGCGCGGGGCGGCGCGCGAGGCCGAGCGCGACATGGCTCGGGGCAGCCACCGAGGGCCCCTGCACGCCGTCCCGACCGGGCTCAAGGACCTGATCGACGTCGCCGGACTGGCCACCACGGCCAGCTCCCGGGTCCGCGCCGGCCATCGCGCGCGGGCCGACAGCACGGTCGCCGCGCGGCTGACGGAGGCCGGCGCGATCCTCGTCGGCAAGACGCACACCCACGAGTTCGCCTATGGACTGACCACCCCGCAGACCACCAACGCGTGGGACCGCGACCGGATCGCCGGCGGCTCCAGCGGCGGGTCCGCCGTCGCCGTCGCCTCGGGCGCGGCCACCTTCGCCCTGGGTACCGACACCGGAGGGTCGATCCGTGTGCCCTCGGCGCTCAACGGGGTCGTCGGCCTCAAACCGACCTACGGTCTCGTCCCCCGTCACGGCGTCACCTCCCTGTCCTGGTCGCTGGACCACGTCGGCCCGATCACCCGCACCGTCGAGGATGCGGGCATCGTCCTGACCGCGCTCGCCGGGCACGACCCGCGCGACCCCGCCTCCCTGGCCACCCCCGCCGTGGACCACCGCCCCGGCGGGGGTACGGACCTGACGGGGGTACGGATCGGCGTGCCGCGTACCTACTACTTCGACCGGGTCGACACGGAGGTGGAGAGCGCCGTCCGGCGCGCCATCGAGGAGCTGGCGGCCCTCGGCGCACACCTCGTCGACGTCGACATCCCGATGACCCGCTACATCCAGGCCGTGCAGTGGGGGCTGATGGTGCCGGAGGCCACCGCCTACCACGCGGACACCCTGCGTACGGCCCCCGAGCTGTACCAGGCGGACGTCCGTATCCTCCTGGAGGCCGGTGAGCTGATGCCCGCGGGCGACCATCTGCGCGCCCAGCGCGCCCGGACGCTGATGCGGGGGGAGTGGGCCCGCATGCTGGCGGAGGTCGACGTGATCGCCGCCCCGACGGTCCCGATCACCGCGGTGCGGGCCGGTCAGGAGGCGGTCACCTGGCCCGACGGTACGGTCGAGGGCGTCTCCGACGCTCTGGTGCGCCTCTCCGTGCCCGCCAACATCACCGGGGTGCCGGCGCTGTCCGTCCCGGTCGGCCATGACGCGGCGGGCATGCCGATCGGCATGCAGCTCCTCGGCCGGCCCCTCGGGGAGCGCGCGCTGCTGAGGGTCGGTCACGCGTACGAGCGGACGCGGCCGGCCAGGTCGCTGGCGCCGGTGGCCTGAGAGCGTCGCGGGGTGCCGGAGTGGGGCCGGTCCTGAGCGGGACCGGTCCGGGGTGGGGGCCGGTCCGGCCGCTACGCCGGTCGGGTGACACCTAAACGCAAGGAATGTGCTTTAAGCTGGCTTCATGAGCCGTAGACAGATGGTGCGCCCCGGTGGCCGCAGCGCCCGGGTCCAGGCGTCGGTGCACACCGCTGTACGCGAACTCCTGGCCGAGGTGGGCCGCGACGCCCTGACAGTGCCGCTGGTGGCCCAGCGCGCCGGAGTCACCCCTTCGACGATCTACCGCCGCTGGGGCGATCTCCAGGAGCTGCTGTCGGACGTCGCGGTGGAGCGCCTGCGCCCCGACACGGCGCCGGAGAACCACGGCGACCTGCGGTCCGACCTGACGGCCTGGGCCGAACAGTTCCTCGACGAGATGGCGTCGCCCTCGGGCCGCGCCTACATCCGTGACGCGCTGCTCGGTGACCCGGACGGCGACAACGCCGGCCGGTGCTCCGCCTACGCGGCCGGGCAGATCGATGTCGTCCTCGCCCGCGCGACCGACCGCGAGGAGCACACCCCCACGGTCGAAACGGCCATGGACCGCGTCGTCGCGCCCCTGATGTACCGCATCCTCTTCCGCCCGGCCGGACTGGACGCCGCGTACGCGCGCCGCCTCGTGGACGACCTCCTCGGCAACGGCGCCCCGGCCGGCCGGTGAGCGGGGAGGGTCGGTCCACCATGGAGCCTGTATACCCTGGGAATCCGGCCGGTACTGTGGGATTTTCCCCGGGGCGTCACACGGGTGTGACGCTCCTGACAGTACGAGAACGGCCCCCTGGCAGGGGCTTCCGGGCAGATGCGCTGTACGCGGTACGAGCGGGAAATGAGGCAAGGCCGGTGAGCGCGCCGCTGTACCAACTGAAGGCCGAGTTCTTCAAGACACTGGGGCACCCCGTCCGTATCCGGGTGCTCGAACTGCTCAGCGAGCGGGAGCACGCGGTCTCCGAGATGCTTCCTGAGGTCGGGGTGGAGCCCGCCCAGCTCTCCCAGCAGTTGGCCGTACTGCGCCGCGCCAATCTCGTCGTGACGCGCCGGGAGGGCTCGGCCGTCCACTACGCGCTCGCCCATCCGTATCTCGCGGACCTGCTGGGCGTCGCACGGGCGATTCTCTCCGGGGTACTGGCAGGGCAGGCCGAACTCCTCGCCGATCTGCGCGCCGCGGATTCCGGCGCCACCCCGCCGCGGGGCCGCCGGTAGCCCTACACGTCCACCTCGTGCTCGATCCGCTTCAACTGGTGGCGCGCCATGGCCAGATTGGCGCGCGCCCGGTCCAGTACGAGATACAGGAACAGTCCCTGGTCGGCCGAGCCGGACAGGGGCCGGATCACGTGGTACTGGGAGCCCAGCGTGATCAGGATGTCCTCGATGGCGTCCCGGATGCCGAGCGTTTCCAGGGTCCGCATCTTGGCCCGTACGACATCGGTGTTCCCCGCCGCGGCGACGGCGAGGTCCAGATCCCTGCTCCCACCCAGCGTGCCCAGCGCCATACCGCTGGTGTAGTCGACCAGAGCGGCGCCCATGGCGCCCTCGATCATCATCGCGTCCTTCAGTGCCACGTCCGCGCTTGCCATGAACCCCGGTCCTCTCGCCCTGTGAACCCTCAGGATGACAAGTTTATCGACTAACGACTTATGTGGGATGGTGAATTGAAGATATCTTCAACTAGAAGACGCGATTCCGCTTGCGTCACCCGTCCGCCCCGTTCAGAGGCGCGGCCGTGGCTGCTCGGGCCACTCCCAGGAGACGCCGTGGATGCCCGCGGGGCAGCGGCCGGGCGCCGAGTGGACGGTGTGCGAGGCGTCCAGCGCGACCCGGTGGTTGTAGCTCTTTTCCGCCCCGGAGTGCTCGCGGTAATAACGGTGGCTGACCGCCGGGAGCGCCGCCGGATGAAAATAGACATGGAGCAGATAATCCCGCAGCCGGACGCGGGTGCGGCGCTCGTAATGGTCGTCCGTGCCGTCCCCGGGATCGACGGAGAGGGTGTAGTCGATGACCACCGTCTCGTTCTTCGCGAGTTTCCGTCCGAACTCTATGTCGAGGACGACCGTACTCACTTCGGGAAGAAAGCGGACAGGTCCGGGAATTCCGCAGCGCACCGTGGTACGCACCGCGCGGGCCCCGCTGTCGACGGTGTGGACGGCGGTGAGCCGGTCGGCGCCCTCGCGGGCCGCGCGCAGCACCTGCTGGATGGCGATGGAGCACAGCCGCCGGTTCTCGTCGATGGTGACGGTCTCCCGGATACTCAGCGTGCTGATGGCCTCGTTGAGCCGCGCGAAGTCGGGGCCGAGGATCTGTTCCGCCAGGGAGTTCTCCCCGAACACACGGTGGGAGGAGCTGAGGTCGTGGGCGGGAGACGCGACCCGGCCACGGGGGCGGTACGGACCGATCAGCGAGCGCAGCGTGCCGGGCGGCAGTTCGAGGATGGTCTCCAGTGCGTCCACGGCCCGCAGCGAATCGGCCCGTTCGGGCTCGCTGCGCCCCCGCTGCCAGTAGCTGAGGGTGGTCAGGCTGATCTGGATGGACTGTTCCGCGAGCCGGCTGCGTACGCGTTCCAGGGCGAGCCCGCGTCTCTTGATGGCCTGCTGGAAGACCTCGGCGAAGACGGGCGAGGAGGGATCCGGGTCCTGGTCCACTGGATTCCCCCTCCGGGTCGAGCGGTGCCGGCGCGCCGTGCCCGCACGGGCAGGACCGCCCACCGTATCCGATGGGCGGTCCTGGGGGCCGGTGGGGGCGGCCCGTGGTGCGACGCTCCGGGCGTGACCGCCCGGGAGCGTTCAGTTGGTGTTGAGGGTGAGACCGTAGTACGAGAGGGCGTCGCCCAGCGGCTGGAAGTAGGAGGAGCCGGGCGAGTTGACACTGCCGGTGCAGCGCTGCGCGGACGGGCCGCCCGAGGTCATCCCCTGGGCCTGGTTGCCGGAGATGTAGGCGCCGCCGCTGTCGCCGCCCTGGGTGCAGACCGAGGAGCTGCCCAGGCCGGTGACGACCGTGTCGGGGCCGCCGTTGGCGTCGCTGTAGGTGACGGTCACGTTGTACGAGTTGACCTTGCCGCAGGTCCAGAAGGTCGTACGGCCCGACTTGCACAGGGCGGCGCCGGACGCGGCCCGCGTGCTGCCCTGGACGGCGACGGTGCCCGCGCTGCCGTACGTGCCGACCTGCGTGGCGATGGAGCTGCCCGAGTCGACGGCCGCGATGCCCATGTCGACGCTGCGGCTGCCGACCGCGAACCGGGTGTTGGTGCCCTGGGCGAAGCGGGTGCCCTTGTACGACAGGACGGGCAGGTCCTCGATGCAGTGGCCGGCGGTGACGAGGTACTGGCGGCCCGACGCGTCACGGGCGCCGTAACCGACCGAGCAGACATACCCGTTGAAGGACATCTCGTCGCCCGGGGAGACGACGGCCTGGGTGGACAGCTCCTCCTTGCCCTCGACCACGCGGACCGCGTCGCCGTGGGCCTTCGCGGCCTTGAGGAAGGACTGCGCCGCCGCGCCCCGGGCGCTGTTGACCTCGACGGTGACGGTGTCGGTGGCGAGATCCACCGACCAGGCGCTGACGCCCTCGGGCGTCTGCTTGAGGGCCTTGGCGTCCAGCTCCGCCTTGATGCGGTCGAGCGCGGCCTGGCCGTGCTCGGCCACCCGCGGGGTCAGGCCGGCGTCCTCGATGCGCTGTTCGGCGCGGGTGTCGGCGGCGTTGACGACGAGGGAGCCGGATCTGTCGAAGAAGGCGCCGTCGGTGGCGACCCCCTGCTGGTCCAGCTTCGAGAGCTCGGCCTGCTGGTCCGCCTGATCGTCCAGCCGGTCCACGGCCGCGCTCTCGCTGACTCCGAGCGAGGTGGCCAGGGCCTTGACCATCGCCGGGTCGTAGCGCTCGGTGGTCTGTTCGCCCGCCTGGGCTCCGGTCACCACGGTGACGGAGAGCAGCGCGCCCGCGGCGGCGGCCGCGAGGATGTTCCGGGAGACTCGCACAGTCATTCCTTCCGGTTCACGGAACACACGGCCGTGCATGGGGGGAGGAAAACGGCGTGGGGAAGCCGGTTTCACAGAGGGGGAGCCGTGTGTCCGGCGGCAACCAGGGTGCTTGGCCGCCGCGTTCGGAACTCTGGCCTATTTTCTCGGGCCGATTCAAGAGAGTTCCGTCGGTAGAAATTCAACAGAGTTGGACCGCCCTGTTGAAATGCCGCGAAGGGAAAGGGAAAAAGAGGAATATGCCGGGCGTCGGGTCCGGTGAATGTGGCCGAACGGTGTGCTCACGGCGGGTGTTCGGTGGAGGGGGGTTTCGCGCGGTGCGGCGGATCGTGCCGGGGAGGGGCCCCGGCGCCCCGCCCGCCGGGACGTTGACGCCTCCACCCGGCCTCTGTTTCCGACTGTGCCGCCGGGGAGTCGCGGCGGCGACGACCGGGGGACGCCGTGGGCCCCGGACCGGACACGGCTTCGGGCAGGCGCGAGGGCGCCCGACCCGCGCGGCGCTTTCCGTACCTCAGGAGGCCGTACCGCACGGCACGGTATACTCGTTGTATGCAGCCGCGGGGGAAGTCGTGACGTCGGGCCGGGAGAAGGCGTACGCGTTCCTCAAGGAGGAAGTCCTCACCGACCCCGATCTCCAGGGCGGGTTCCTCTCCGAACAGGAGATCGCGGACCGTATCGGAGTCTCCCGTACCCCCATCCGCGAGGCGCTGCTGCTGCTCGCCGCCGAGGACCTGGTCCGGCTCGTCCCCAAGCGCGGCGCGCAGATCGTCCCCCTCTCCGGGCGGGAGATCACCGAACTGATGGAGCTGCGCGGCATCGTCGAACGCTACGCGGCCCAGCAGGTCGTCCCGGAAGGCCGGGCGCCCGTCGCCGAGCTGACGGCGCTGCTGGAGCGGCAGCGCGAGCTGAGCGGGTCCCAGCACGCCAAGGAATTCATCGCGGTGGACCACCAGTTCCACGCCACGATGATCGCCGCCGTGGGCAACGCGCTGCTCACCCGCCACTACGACGGGCTGCGCAGCCGGCAGATCCGGGCCGGGGTGGTGGCGCTCTACAACCAGCAGGGCCGGCAGGAGGCCGTGCTGCGGGAACACCAGGCCATCCTGACCGCGATCGCCGCGGGCGACGCGGGGGCCGCGTGCACGGCGATCGACGGTCATCTGGAGACGACCCTCAAGGTCCTCCTCGCGGGCTAGGGTCTGTCGTTCTCGGACCGGTCAACTCAACTCGGAGAGACGGCGGTTGGCCAGTACCGGCACCGCGCGGCGTACGGACGTGACCTCCTCCGGGTCAAGGTCGGCCAGCAGCATCCCCGGTCCCGGGCCGAGCGACTGGCGTACCGTGCCGTCGGGGCCGATGACCGCGCTGTGGCCGATCCCGGTGGGCGCCTTCGACCGGGTGGGTGCGCCGGACGCGGCCGGGTCCGCCTGGTCCACGGCGGCGACCCAGAGGGTCGCGTCGAGCGCGCGGGCGCGCGTCAGCAGCTCCCACTGCTCCCGCTTCCCCGGCCCCGCGCCCCAGGACGCCGGCAGCAGCGAGGCGACCGCGCCCGCGTCGGCATGAGCGCGGAACAGCTCGGGGAAGCGGACGTCGTAGCAGGTCGCCAGGCCGATCCGGAGACCGTCCACATCGATCGTGACCACCTCGGAGCCGGGCGCCACGGTGTCGGACTCGGCGAAGCCGAAGGCGTCGTAGAGGTGGATCTTGTCGTACGACGCCTCCACCCCTGGCCCGGTGGCCAGCAGTGTGTTGGTCACCTTGCCGTCCGGCGCGGGGGTGAACATCCCCGCGACCACCACGAGCCCGGTGTCCCCGGCGATCCGGCGGACCCCCTCGGCCCAGGGGCCGTCGAGCGGTTCGGCCAGCGGGGCGAGCCGGGTGCCGAAACAGGCCATCGCGGCCTCGGGGAAGACGACGGCGCGGGCGCCCCCGTCCGCCGCGCGCCGGGCCTCGTCGCGCAGGAGCCCGAGGTTCGACTCGGGGTCGGGGCCGGTGGTGAGCTGGCTCAGCGCGATGCGCATGGGCGGTTCCTTCCGTGTGTACGGGGTGGGGCGTGCGGGGTGCCCTGGGCCGGGGAAGCCGGGGTGGCTCGGTCAGCGGGTCGGTGCCTCGTCCGACCCTACGGATGCCACGGCCGCGCCCCCGGCGGGCGGGGTCAGCGGCTCTTCCTGGTCGGCGTCCGCGCCGTCGCGGCCCAGCCACACACCGCCGATCGTGACGACCGCGGTGATCGCGATGTAGAGCGCCAGCGGCACCCACGAGTGGTACGCGTCGAGCAGCGCCGTGAACAGCAGCGGAGCCACCGCCCCGCCCACGACCCCGGCCAGGGTGTAGGCGAGCGAGGAGCCCGTGTAGCGCAGCCGAGGGGAGAACTGCTCGGAGATGAAGGCCGCCTGCGGACCGTACATCAGCGAGTGGATGGCGAGCGCCACCACCACACCGGCGGCGAGCAGTGGCCAGCTCCCGCCCGAGGTCAGCGGGAAGAACAGGAACGGCCACACCCCGGCCGCCGCAGCCGAGATCCCGTACAGCAGGCGCCGGTTGACCCGGTCCGAGAGGGCGCCGGCCAGTGGGATGAGGAAGATCTGGAACGTCGAGCCGATCAGGACGGCGGCCAGCGCCGAGCCGCGTGACATGCCGAGCTCGCCGGTCGCGTACGTCAGGACGAAGACGGTGAACAGCGCGTAGAGCACATCCGGGGCGATCCGGCTGAGGATCGCCGCGGCCAGTGCCCGCGGGTGGGTGGTGAAGACCTCCCTGATCGGGGCCTCGGGGCGCTTCTCCTCCGCCTCCATGGCCTGGAAGACCGGGGTCTCCTCCAGCTTCGTACGGATCCACAGCCCGAAGACGACCAGGACCCCGGAGAGCAGGAACGCCACGCGCCAGCCCCAGCTGACGAACTGCTCGTCCGTCAGCAGGATACCGAGAGCGGCGAGAACGCCGTTGGCCAGCAGATTTCCGGCGGGCGGGCCGACCTGCGCGGCCGAGGCGTAGAAGCCGCGCCGCCGCGGATCGCCGAACTCGCTGGACAGCAGTACGGCGCCGCCCCACTCGCCGCCGACCCCGACGCCCTGCGCGAAGCGGAGGATCACCAGCACGATCGGGGCGGTCACACCGATCGTCGCGTACGACGGGAGCAGGCCGATGAACAGGGTCGCGACGCCGATCAGGACGAGCGTCGCGATGAGGACCTTCTTGCGGCCGATCTTGTCACCGAGGCGGCCGAAGACGAAACCGCCCAGCGGGCGGGACACGTAGCCCACGGCGTACGTGGAGAACGCCAGCAGGGTGCCGGTGGCCGGGTCCTCCGAGGGGAAGAACACCTCGCCGAAGACCAGGGCGGCGGCCACGGAGTAGATGGCGAAGTCGTACCACTCCAGGGCGGTTCCGGTGAGGCTGGCGAAGAAGGCGCGGCGGACCGCGGAGCCGCCGGGCGGCGATTGTTCCGTGCTCGTGCTGGTGTGGTTCACGACATCCGTCCTTGGGTGGGGCGCGCCGCCGTCGGGGGAGGGCGCACTGTCGACCTTCCGGCATACTTCTTGTATACAGGTGGTATGCGCAAGCCTTCCGCGCAAAGTTAACCTCGCCGATACCGCGAACGATGTGGAGAACTCCCATGGCGCTGCTCACCTTCGAACTGCCCGACGGCACCACCCGGCAGGCCGACGTCGTCCAGGTGCTCAACGCCGGCTACGCGGGCCGCAGCCAGGACGACGTGGCCGCGCACGTGGCCGAGCTGGCCGAACTCGGCGTGCCCGCGCCGTCCGTCACCCCCGCCCTGTACCCGGTTTCCCCGTACCTCGCCCAGCACACCGAGCGGGTCAGCGTTCAGCACGGGCGCACCTCCGGCGAGGCGGAATGGGCCCTGGTCGTGGACGGGGAGGGCGAGCTGCTGCTGACCGCCGCCTGCGACCACACCGACCGTGAGCTGGAGGTGCACGGGGTGGCCTGGAGCAAGAACGCGGGCCCGGACGTGCTCGCCCGCCGTGCCTGGCGGCTGGCCGATGTGCAGGACCGGCTCGACAGTCTCACCCTGCGGGCCTGGGTGGGCCGCGAGGGTGGGGAATCCCTCATCCAGGACGGCACGCTCGCCGAGCTGCTGACCCCCGCGTACTGGGCGGAGGTGCTGCGGGAGCGCGGTGATCTGGTGCCCGGCACGGTGCTGATCTCCGGCACGATCCCCATGGTCGAGGGCGTGGACCAGTTCGCCGACCGCTGGCGGGTGGAGCTGGGCGACCCGGCCACCGGCGACACGATCGGGCTCGCGTACGACGTGGTGCCCATGCCGGCGCCCATCGGCTGAACCGCGCCACCGGCCCGGGCCCGCAGGCGCGCGCCACCGGTGAGCAGACAGTGTTCGACACCCTCTTCGTCGCGGACCGCGATGAACATCGGCCCGGTGCTGGGTGTCGCCACGGCCGCCACACCGCTCACCCTCTCCGGGGGCGGGCCGCCGGACACCGGGCCGAACGGGGCGGTGCCGTACCGGGCGGTGCCGTACGGCGGAGGGGAGGAAGCCTTCCTCTCCGCCATGGGCTTCACCCTGCCGGTCCTCACGGCCGTCGCCGTGCTCGACGCGCGGCTCGCGACCGGGCTGCCCGGCCCCGGGACGGACCCGGCGCGTGGCTCCGGCCTAAACGTCCGGACCCTGGCCAGGCGTTCCCAATAGTCCGCCCCGTGTGTAGCGTCTAGACGCCGGGCGCCTGGTGAACCGGCTCTCACGCCCTGCTCGACCACAGGAGAGTTCGTTGAAACGACCGCCCTATCTCGCCGCCGCCGACCGCTACGAGGGTATGCGGTTCCAGCGCAGCGGTCTGAGCGGTGTACGGCTGCCGCAGGTCTCTCTGGGGCTGTGGCACAACTTCGGTGACACCGCCCCGCTGGAGAAGCAGCGCGCCGTGCTGCGCCGCGCGTTCGACCGGGGCGTCACCCACTTCGACCTCGCGAACAACTACGGTCCGCCGTACGGCAGCGCCGAGGCGAACTTCGGGACGGTCTACGCGCAGGACTTCCGGCCCTACCGCGACGAGCTGTTCCTCTCCACCAAGGCGGGCTACGACATGTGGCCCGGCCCGTACGGCGAGTTCGGTTCCCGCAAGCACCTGCTGTCGAGCCTCGACCAGTCGCTGGGCCGGATGCGCGTCGAGTACGTCGACCTCTTCTACTCGCACCGCTTCGACCCGGACACGCCCCTGGAGGAGACGGTGGGGGCGCTGGCCTCGGCCGTACAGCAGGGCAAGGCCCTGTACGCCGGACTGTCCAACTACCCGCCCGAGCAGATGCGGCGCGCCTCCGAACTCCTCAAGGAGCTGGGCACCCCGCTGCTGATCAACCAGCACGCGTACAACATGCTCGACCGCCACATCGAGCACAACGGGCTGATCACCGCCTCCGATGAGGTCGGCGCCGGGGTCATCGCCTTCTCGCCGCTCGCACAGGGGCAGCTCACCGACCGCTATCTCGACGGGGTGCCCGCCGACTCGCGGATGGCTGTCGGCCACTTCCTCAAGCGGGACGCGCTCAGCGACGAGAAGCTGACCCTGCTGCGCGCGCTCGACAAGCTCGCGGGTGAGCGCGGCCAGACTCTGGCCCAGCTCGCGCTGACCTGGGTGCTGCGCGACCCGCGTGTCACCTCGGTGCTGATCGGCGCCAGCAGCGTCGGCCAGCTCGACCAGAACCTGGCCGTCCTGGACGCCACGCCTCTGACGGAGCCGGAACTGGCCGCGATCGACGCACTGCTGGCGCGGAGCGCGGTGGCGTAGCCGCGGACGCCGGGCCGCAGGGCCCGCGTACGAGGGGGCCGACCGGAGGAGAAGCCGGCCGGCCCCCTCGGCGTGTCCGGCCCGCGGTGGTGTCCGGCGCTCCCGGCCGCCCGTTCAGGGGGACGGGCTCAGAGTTCCCGGCGGAAGGCGGCCAGGAGCTGTTTCGTGTGGTTCGCGGGTTCCGCGTGGGTGACCATCCGGTCCATCGCCTGCATGTGCGCGGACACCTCGTGGGCCTCGTCCAGATAGAGCGCCCCGGTCAGGTACTCGATGTAGACCATGTCGGGCACTTCGGGGATGTCGAAGCGGAACAGGACGAACGGGCTGTACGTACCGGGGTGCGGCCCGGCGCCGAACTCGGCTATCTGGAGTGTCACGTTCGGCAGTTCGAGCGTCTCGATCAGCCGGTCGATCTGGGCCCGCATCACGGCCTTCGAGCCGACGGGCCGGCGGAGCACCGTCTCGTCGAGGACGGCCCAGAAGGCGGGGGCGTCGGGGCGTGTGAGCAGCGCTTGTCTCTCCATCCGCAGGGCGACATGGCGCTCGATCCGGTGCGGGTCGGTGGTCCGGCCGACCGCCCCCGTGGCCAGGACCGCGTGCGCGTACTCCTCGGTCTGGAGCAGGCCCGGCACGAAGTGCGGCTCGTACGAGCGGATGGTCTTCGCGGCCTCTTCGAGGCTGACGTACCCGCTGAACCAGTCGGGGAGTATGTCATGGAACCGCTGCCACCAGCCGGGCTTGTTGGCCTCCTCGGCCAGTCGCAGGAAGACCTCGGTGTCCTCGGGGCCGAGCCCGTACTCCGGGAGCAGGAACTGGAGATAGGGGATCTTGAGGGAGACCTCGGCGGTCTCCATCCTGCGGACGGTGGCGGCGGTGACCCGGAGCAGCCGCGCCGACTGCTCCCGGCTGAGTCCGGCCCGCTCGCGGAGTGACTGGAGCTGTCTGCCGAGAACGAGCTGCCCGATGGTGGGCGCAGACCGAGGTTCGCTCACACTCCACCCCCGACGACCGGTGCCATACCGGCGAGTTTGTCACAGCGGTACGGGGGTGTGGAGGCCCTGTTGACGACTCGTGATGTCTGTGCGGCAGCCCCGTGCGGGCTCTCGTCGGCGTGCTCCCCACTCCGCCCCAACGGGCCTGTCACGGGCCTTGACACCGTACGACGCGAATCTCACGGCACCGAGTGCCGATCAGCGGAACGGAATCTCAATGAATAGGACTTCGGGGTGCGCTTGGCCGGTCGGTTCCTACACGGCGGCGGTGAGTGCGCCGGTCATCGCCCTGGTGATGCTGTGCGTGGCCGTGACGGGATTCAAGAGCATCAGCCCGATCTTCTGGTCCATCGTGCAGGGGATCGTGCGTCCGATGGCGGTCGGCATGGCCGTCGCGCGCATCGATTCGATCGCCAAGCTCGGCGGATGCGTCGACCGTACGGATTCGGTCTGGTGCAGGAGCGGACAGGCAGCACGCCCTGGGGGCTCATCGCCCTGGTGGCGTTCTCCCCCGTGGCGGCGTGCGCGGTGTTCTTCCTCTCCGACTCCTCGGCGGAAAGGAGAGAGAAGGTGGCGGAGGATGTCCCGGATTCCGACGGCGCCGTCGGCCGCCCACCTCCGTAACTGGAACCATGTCCCATTGGACGGTACGTCCTTGCCGCCGTGGCGGCGAGCACGCCCGACTCTTCCCCGGGGAATCATCCTCATGCGCCTGGCCACACTCATCCACCGGGGACGGCGACGGCTCGTCAACGGGCCGGACACCGACGGCGCGTGGCGGCTCGCGCCGCCCTCGGCCACGCTCGCCGGTGTCATCGCCGACGGTGTCCTGCCGGCCGGGGACGGCGATCCGGTCGACGGCACCGACCGGATCGACGATCGCGGCCCGGCCGGTGGCTCTGGCGGGCCCGTCCTCCCGTACCCTCCGGCCACACTCCACGGGATCGGCCTCGACTACCGTGAAACCATCGCGGAGATGGGGCGGCAGACACCCGGCGAGCCCTGTCTCTTCCCGAAACTCTCCTCCAGTGTCATCGGCACGGGTGAGTCGATCGTCTTCGACACCGAGCTGACCCGGCGCCTCGACCGGGAGACCGAACTCGCCGTCGTCATCGGCACCGAGGCGCGCCATGTCACCGAAGAGGACGCGCCGCGGGACATCTTCGGCTACACCGTCGCCAACGACATCTCCGCGCGACCTCCAGGAGAGCGACGGGCAGTGGGTGCGCGGCAAGGGCCTGGACACCTTCTGCCCGCTCGGCCCCCTCGTCGTCACCGCCGGCGCGATCCCCGACCCGCACGCGCTGCGGGTCCGTACCTGGGTCAACGGCGAGTGTGTCCAGGACGGCAGGACGGCACGACGGCCGACATGGTCTTCCGGATCCCCGAACTGATCGCCTACCTCGGCCGGTTCTTCACACTCCGCCCGGGGACGTGGTGCTCACCGGGACCCCGGCGGCCTGCGGCGACTACATGACCCCACGGCGCGCCCTGCGCCCCGGAGACCTGCTGGAATCGGAGGTCGAGGGGATCGGACGCCTCGCCAACCCGGTGCTGAGCGCCGCCGGGGGCGCCGGCCCGCTCCGTCCGGGTCAGGTGGCGGGCGGCAGGTAGCCGAGATCCGCCGACAGTTCCCGGCAGACCTGGGCCACGACCGGGCCGTACGTCGGGACGAGCGGCTCCATCCGCTCGGCCACGCCCGCCACGCTGATGCAGGCGACCGGCAGGCCGGTGTGGTCGTGGACGGCCGCGCCGCAGGAGCAGCTCGACTCGTCGAACTCCCGCAGGTCCTGCGACCAGCCGCGCCTCCGGGTCCGCTCGATCGCGGCGTGCAGATCCGAGACGGTCGCCGCCGTCACCGGCGACAGCGGCGAGCGCACCAGCTCGATCGGCGTCTCCTCCTGGTTGGGCTGCGGCAGCGCCGCCGGATAGGCGCGGCCGAAGGACGTCGAGTGCAGCGGGCGGGAGGCGCCCAGTTCGGCGGTGACGGCGGCGGGCCGCGTCCCGCGCTCCCGGTGGACGAACACCATCGTCAGCCCGTTGGGCACACCGAGGCTGACGGTCTCCTGGGTGAGTTCGGCGAGCTTGCACAGGGCGGGGGCCGCCGCGTCCCGGAGGTTGGTCGACGCCACCGCGGCGGACGCCAGCCGTACCGCCGCCGAGCCGAGCCGCCACTTTCCTGCGGCCGGGCCGTGCGCCGGCCACCCCTGCTCGTGCAACCGGTCGACCAGCCGGTACGCGGTGCTGCGGGTCAGCCCCAGCGCCTGGGCGATCTCGGGGGTCGAGGCGCCGCGCGTCCTGGCCACATGCGTCAGGATCGCCGGCCCCCGGTCCAGGGCGCCCGTGGCCCGCTCGCCGGAACCTGGAGCCGATACGCCTCCGGCGACCACACACGGTGACACCAGGCACGGCCTCAACGAGGGATACACGACACCTCAACATGCGATCTCATCAGTCCCGAGGCCGGATCACTTGCGAAGTCGAGAACGGTACTCGCCCGGGGCCGTGCCTCGGGCACGTCTGAAGGCACGGCTGAAAGAGTGCGGAGAGGCGTAGCCGACCGCGCCGGAGATCGACTCGACCGGCTCATCGGTATCGCGGAGCCGGACGGACGCCAGGTCGATGCGCCACTGCGTCACGTACGCGCCCGGCGTCTGTCCGAGGGCGGACCGGAAACGCCTGGACAGCGTCGCCCGGGAGACGCTCGTCGCAGCGGCCAGGGTCTCCGTGGTCCAGGGGTGTTCCGGTTGGGCGTGGACACATGCCAGGGCGTCGCGCACGACCGGATCACGCATCGCTCCCAGCCATGAGCCGGACTGCTCCTGCGGGTGGCGGGCCAGCCAGGCGCGTACGAACTGGACGAGCAGAAGGTCGACGATGCTGTTGATGGCGGCGGTGGTGCCGATCTGCGGCTGTGCGAGCTCCGCAGCGAGAAGTTCGGCGGTCCTTCCGAACTGCGCGTTCTGGCGGGCTGTGACGTGCATCGGCCGGGCGAGGGAGGTAAGCACCGGTGTGCGCACCTCCGGATCCTGCTCATAGTGCAGGACGATCACTTCCGTCTGCACCGGCGCCGAGCCCAGCCGCAGGGCCCGGCCATCGCCAAAAGCCCGGGCCGCCGCCTCACGGTCGCAGGAACCCATCGTCACGTCGGCGCCGCCGGCTATCCCGTGTGCGGTGCCCGGCGACACCAGGACGGCGTCTCCGGCCTGCACCTGAAGAGGTTTCTCGCCTGTGACGTGGAGCCACATAGTGCCGCGCGACACCACGTGCAGTGCCGCTCCTGGATAGGAGTCCAGCCACAGGCCCCAGGTTCCTCCGGCCTTCAGCATGACCCCGAGCGCCCCACGCGCACCCGAAACACGCAAGACCTCCGCCAGCACATCCATGGGTCCATTCTCGTCCACCGCCGCGACCCGCCCATCGGCGGGCGACGGCGCATGTGTCCTCGTCCACAGCGTCAGGCCACGTCAAGAATGACCTTCCCGTGCACCTTCCGCGCGAACAGCGCCTGGACGGCGTCGTCCACGCCCTGCCAGTCGCCTCGCAGTCCGACCGGTGCCGAGAGCCTCCCGGCGGCCATGAGGCCCAGCAGGTCCGTCAGCTCCCCGCCGGTCGGCGTCATGTCGCCGTAGGTGGCGATGCTGCGGGGCTCACCGAAGCCGAACAAGGCCCCTGACGGGAAGGTGGTTTCCTGCCCCGAGGAGTAACCGACCAGGTGGATGGTGCCTCCCTCGGCGAGGGAACTCCACGCCTGGGCCACCAGCGGCCCGCCGACCGTGTCCAGGACGAGGTCGAACCGGTCCCCGGTCTCGGCCAGGTCGGTCAGGACCTTGTCGGCCCCGAGTTCACGGAGCCCGGCGGCCCGCTCCGGCGAACCGACGAGTGCCGTCACCCGGGCGCCCGCCAGCGCAGCCAGCTGGACGGCGAAGTGCCCCACGCCCCCGCTGGCGCCGGTGACCAGAACGTTGCGCGCCAGCAGGGAACGCTTGCGCAGCACCCGGAGTGCGGTGACTCCGGCGATCCCCAGCGCGGCGGCGTCGGCCAGGTCCACGCCCTCGGGGACGGTGCCGAGCGAGGCCGGGCTGACTGCCACCCGCTCCGCCCACGCGTGGGGAGCCATTCCCACTGCGACGCGCGTACCTTCGGGTGGCCCCGAGCCGTCGGATGCGCCGCGCACCACGACGCCGGCCGCGTCGTGACCGTGCACAGCGCCGGCCGGCCACTGGTGCACGTAATTCAGCTCTCCGAAGTTGAGACCGATGTGCCGGATCTCCACCAACGCCTCACCGGTGGACGGCACGGGCTCATCGACATCGGCGAACCGGATGGGTCCGGCCTCACTGTGATCGACCACAAGGGCGCGCATAGGGGGTGTGTTTCCTTCTCTCGTGGATACGCCTGAACACTCGGCGCGGCAACGGATCGAGTGCGCAAATGCCGCACTGCCGCCTTCTTGGAACTCTACGCAGGACCGGGACAGCGACCAGACCCGTGAGAATCAATCAGTTGACGATCTGTGTCAGTGCGACTCGCGGCGCGTCGAGCCCTGCACCCATGCGGTGGATGACGCTGGGACGGGCACAGACATGCCCGGCAATGTAATGATCTTGAGGCGTCAGCGCTTCTGCCGGCCGTCGATGACCGCGATGGGGACGGCAGGGGAGCGCAATCGCCGATTCCGCCCCCGTGAACCCGGTCAGCCTCTCCAAGTCCACCTACGGGAGATCGGCGTCCCGCCACAGCGCGGCAGGACCTCCGCGATCCGCCAACTCGTTTTCCAAGCCCCCGCCCCTGTCATCGCGAAGGCCCTCGACTACCACGACAAGACCGCCACCCGCCTCGTCACCGAAGCCGGAGGCACGTGGAGCCGATACGCCCCCGGCGACCACACACGGTGACGCCAGGACCCACTTCAACGAGGAATACGCGACACCTCAACATGCGAGCCCACCAGTCCCGAGGCCGTATGACCGTCCCCGGCCGCCCGGGCCTCGGCCTCTCCCTCAGCGACCGGGCGGCGGCCTGGACGACGGACGACATCACCGTCACCGGCTGAGTCACCGCGGTCCACGGGCTCCCTTACCCCTTTTCGCGTCGATGTGCAGTCGAACAGCCGAATTCATGCATATTCGGGTCCACTCGGTGCGCTGCGGGTCTAGGCTCGTCACGTGACCTGGGCGCTGTCCGAGAGGGAGGGGAGGGATGCCGGTGCATCCGCCGGAGCAGATGGGCGCTCTCCCGCTGCTGGAGCGTGAACCCGAACTGGCCGCCGCGGCCCGCGCGGTGGACGCGCTGTGTGGAGCCGCGCCGTCGGGCGGGGTCCTCGTGTACCGGGGCGCCGCCGGGCTCGGCAAGACCGCGCTGCTCTCCGAAGTACGCCGGCTCGCCGCCGGGCGCTGCGCCGTATGGTCGGCGCGCGGCGGCGAGAGCCTGACCTCCGTACCGTTCCATGTCGTACGGCAACTCCTCCAGCCCGCACTCGTCGTCGCCGGGACACCGGACGGGCAGGGCGAGTGCGCGGAGCCGGATGAGGACGACGGGTACGTCGACGCGGCCGCCCTGCTCGGCGAGCGGTACGAGATCGTCGGCCCCGCGCTCGGCATACTGCCGCCCGGTGACCAGCCGGCCGCCCCGCAGGGCGTCAGGGACGGCCTCGACGCGTTCGTCGAACGGCTCGCCGAGGTCCACGGCCCGCTCCTGCTCACCGTGGACGACGCGCAGTGGGCCGACCTGGAGACCCTGGCCTGGCTCGCCTCCTTCGCACGGCGCCCCGGACGCGCCCTGCCCGTCCTGGTGGTCGTCGGCTACCGCACCGAGGAAGCCCTCGGCGAGGCCGAGGAACACCTCAGGACGCTGGGCACGGCGGCCAGACTGCTGGTCACCCTCCGCGAACTCACCCCCGACGCCACGGCCGGGCTCACGCGCGCCGGGCTCGGGGAGCACGCGGACGACCCGTTCTGCCGCGAGGTGTGGGAGGTGACCGGCGGCAACGCGTACGAGACCGTCGAACTCCTCGCCAAGGTACGGGACAGCGCGATCGCCCCGGTCGGCGGCAACGCCGGGGAACTGCGCGCCCTCGGTGCCTCGGCGCGCGGCACCGGACTCATCGCCCGGCTGGAGGAACTGGGCACGGCCGCCACCCGGTTCGCCTGGGCCGCCGCGATCCTCGGCACCGACATCTCCCTCGACCTGACCATCTCCCTCGCGGGCATGAGCGACGAGGAGGCCGCCGAGTGCGCGCAGCGGCTGCGCACCGCGCGGATCCTCGTCGGCAGCGACCCGCTGGAGTTCGTCCATCCGCTGATCGCCGGGGCCGTCTACCGCGCCATCCCGTCCGCCGTACGCGCCGCCATGCACGGCCTCGCCGCCTGGGCGGTCTCCCGCAGCGGCCGGGGAGCCGCCGCCGCGGCGCCCCACCTTCTCGAAGTGCACCCCGACGGCGACCCCGAACTGGTCGAGCAGTTACGCGAGGCCGCCGCCGAACATCTCGCGGTCGGAGCCCCCGACGCCGCCCGCCGCTGCCTCGAACGCGCCCTGGCGGAACCGCCGTTGTCCACCGTCCGGGGACCCCTGCTGTACGAGCTGGGCTGCGCCACCCTGCTCACCTCGCCCGCCACCACCGTCGGACACCTGCGCGCCGCACTCGACACCCCGCACCTCGGCGACGCGCTCCGCGTCGACGTGGTGTTCCGGCTCGCGCAGGCCCTGACGCACAACAACCAGACCGGCGACGCCGCCCATGTCGTGGCCACCGAGGTCGCCCGTACCGGGGACGGACCCGCCAGGATGCGGCTCCAGGCCGCGCACTTCCTCTGGGAGGGTGTCCAGGCCATAGAGGAGGACGGTGCGGACCGCTCGCGCCGCCTCGCCCGTACGGCGGCTCCGCTCACCGGACGGGACAACGCCGAACGCGTCCTGCTGATGCTGCGCGCCTTCGACGGAACGGCCCGCGGCGAGAGCGCCGAAGAAATCGTCCAGATCGGCGAACGGGCCCTGAGGGACGGCGCGTTGCCGCCCGGCGTCGGCTGGGCCGACCAGGGGTGGGGCTTCGAACCCCCGGCCCTCCTCGGGCTCTCGTACGCCTTCGCCGACCGGCTCGACCGCGCCGAGAGCCTGTTCACCGAGGCGCTGCGCGCCTTCGAGATCTCCGGCTGGAACGGCGGCCATCTCGCCTTCGCCCACGCCCTGGTCGGCTACGTCCACCGCAGGCGCGGCCGGCTCGCCGACGCCGAGATGTATCTGCGCGAGAGCCTGCGCATGGCCGACCGGGTCGGCAACGGCCTGCCGGTGAACTGGGACGCCGTCTGCATGTTCATCGACACCCTGCTCGCCCGCGGTCATGTCGACGAGGCCGCGGAGGCCGCCGAACGGTACGCGTTCGCGCCGCCGTACTCCTCCACGATCGTCATCCCCGACGCCCCCTCGGTCCGCGGCCGGCTGCTGCTCGCCCTCGGCCGGAAGGACGAGGCCGTCGCCGAACTGGACGCTGCCGGGCAGGCGTTGCGGGCCCGGGGACGGCACAACGTCGTCATGGCCCCCTGGTCGCTCGACCTCGCGCGGGCGCTCGCCGACGAGGACCCGCGCCGCGCGGCCCACCTCGCCTCGTACGCCCGGGACCGCGCCGAACGCTTCGGCACCCACACCGCTATCGGGGTGGCGCTCTGCTGCACCGCCTCCCTGCGGGAGGGCGCGGAGCGGGTCGAACTGCTCGCCCAGGCCGTCGCGCATCTCGAAGCGTCGCCCTGCGCGTACGAACGCGCCGTCGCACGGGTCGAGTACGGCATCGCCTCCGGGTTCCACGCCGAACTGTCCTGCGGGCTCGAACTCGCCGAGAGCTGCGGCGCCGACGGACTGGCGGCCCGGGCGCGCCGGGCGATGGAGTCCCATCACGCGCAGCGCTGAGACACCGGAGCCACGGGCGGGAGGTGTGCGGGTCCGAGGCGTGCGGGGGCGCGCGGGGCATGGAGGAGGACGGGCACGGGGAGGACGGGGCCGGCGGGAGTGCTGCCAGTAGGCTCTGACCGCACCCCCTTCCGTGACAGGAGACCGGCCCCCTTGTCCCACCAGCCCGATCGCACCACCCACAGCTCCGGCGACGCCGCACTCGACGACCCGGGGCTGCGGGCCGACTGCGCGAACTGCTTCGGACTGTGCTGCGTCGCCCTGACCTTCTCCGCCTCGGCCGACTTCCCCGTGGACAAAGCCGCCGGGGAGCCCTGCTCCCATCTCCGTACGGACTTCCGCTGCTCCGTCCACCGCGAGCTGCGCCCCCGCGGCTTCCAGGGGTGCACGGTCTACGACTGCTTCGGCGCCGGCCAGAAGATCTCCCGGATCACCTACGGCGGACAGGACTGGCGGCAGGCCCCGGGCACCGCCGACGCGATGTTCGCGCTGCTCCCGGTGGTGCGCCAGCTCCAGGAACTCCTGCGCTATCTGACCGAGGCCCTCACCCTGGAACCGGCCCGCGCACTCCACGGTGAGCTCCGCACCGCCCTGGAGGAGACCGAACGCCTCACCCTCGCCGACCCCGCCACCCTGCTGGCCCTGGACGTCGCGGCCCGCCGCGCCGCCGTCAACCCCCTGCTGCTGCGGACGAGCGAACTCGTCCGCGCCCAGGTCAAGGGCAAGAAGAAGAACCGCAGGGGCGCCGACCTCTTCGGCGCCCGGCTCAGGGGCGCCGATCTGCGCGGCGCTGACCTGCGCGGGGCGTATCTGATCGCCGCCGATCTGCGCGGCGCCGACCTCAGGCTGGCCGATCTGATCGGGGCCGACCTCCGGGACACCGATCTGCGCGGCGCCGATCTGACGGGCAGCATCTTCCTCGTCCAGACCCAGGTCAACGCGGCACGCGGCGATACGGGCACCAGGCTGCCGCCGTCTCTCGTGCGCCCCGCCCACTGGTAGCCGCCGCGCCCCGCGTCACCTGTCCCGGCCGCCCCGGGCCGCCCCGCGCCGTACGAGGAAGAGCGCGAGCGCCGAGAGGGCGGCCGCACCGATGAACGCCACCGGCAGAACGCCCCCCGCCCCGGGCCCGGCCGCCCGCGCGTGCACGGCGGGCGTCGTCGACGGTACGGGGTGGGCCCGTACGGCGTTCTCGACGGGACCCGGCTCCGGGCCCGCGGCCTCCACCGTCGGGTGCGGCGGCAGGGGCGCCGGGGGCGGCTGGAGCGAGCCCACCGGGGTCACCCGGCCCTGCGCGCCGAACCCCCAGTCCAGCAGCTCCCTGGCCTCCTCGTACACGGCGTGGACGCCGCCCCACTGCGGGTTCATCACCGTCACCAGCAGGGTGCGGTCGCCGCGCCGGGCGGCGGCGACCAGGGTGTAGCCGGCGTCCGTGGTGTAGCCGTTCTTGACTCCGATCAGCCCCGGATACGCCTCGACCCCGTCGGCGCCGGTCAGCAGCCGGTTGGTGTTCATGATGCCGAAGGTGCCGCCGTAACCGGGGAACTCGGCGTCGAGCGTCGAGCTGTACCGGACGAAGTCGGGCGAGGCCAGCCCCGTACGGCCGAAGACCGCCAGGTCGTACGCCGAGGAGACCTGGCCCGGGGCGTCGTAGCCGTCGGGGGAGACCACATGCGTGTCGAGCGCGCCGAGCAGCTTCGCCTTGTCCCGCATCTGCTTGACCGTCGTGTCCAGGCCGCCGTTCATCTCGGAGAGGACGCGTACGGCGTCGTTGCCGGAGCTGAGGAAGACGCCCCGCCACAGGTCGGCCGCCTCGTACCGGACGCCGGGGACGACCCCCACCAGGCTGCTGCCCGGACCGATGTCGTCCAGTTCCTCGTCCGTGACCAGGTGTTCGGCGTGCGCGGACAGGCGCGGCAGCGTGGTGACGGCGAAGAGCGTCTTGAGGGTGGAGGCGGGCGGCAGCTTGCGGTGCGCGTCGCGCGCGGCGAGCACCTCACCCGTCCGGGCGTCGGCGACCAGCCAGGACAACGCGGAGAGCTCGGGCGGCGCGGGGGTGCCCCGCGCGGGCAGCACCTGGACGCCGTCGCGGCGCAGCAGCGAACCGTCCAGGGCGGCGGCGGCGGGGGCCGCGCCGGGGCGGGCGGGCGTGGACGGGGCGGCCGAGCGGCCGGGGGAGGACGCGCCGCCCGGGGCGGGCGAACCGCTCGGGGCGGGAGCGGCGGGAGCGCCCGGAGCGCCCGGAGCGCCGGGTGGGGCCTGGGTGCCGGGGGCGCCCGCGACGGCGATCGCGGCGCCCGCGGGCAGGCCCGGGGCCCGTACGACCGGATCGGTACGGGAATCCGCGGCGGCCGGGTGGGACGCCGGCAGGAGAACCAGCACGCCGGCGGCGAGAGCCGCCGTGCCGGAGAGCGCGGAACGCATCACGGATCTGGTGATCATTCGGCCACGGTAGGAACGGACCGGCGCGCGCGCCCCCCGCGTGGGCCGACCGGATGTATCACCGCCCCGGTCGGCCCCTCGGGGCCGTGCGCCCGAACGGGTGAGGAGGCGGGGAGGTCAGCGCTCGGCGGGCGCGGGGTCGGCTGCGGGACCTGTGCCGGAGCCCGGCTCCTGTGCGGGCGGCTGTGCGCCCCCTCCGGTGCCGGTGGCGTCCGTGCCGATGACGTCCGTGCCGATGACGTCCAGCAGAGCGAGCTTGTCGGCGGCGCCGGTCCCGGGCGCGGCCGAGTAGGCGGCGATCCGCAGGTCGCACCCCGGCACGGTGAGCGTGTCGCGATCGACCGTCACGGGCCCGACGTCCGGGTGATGGACGGTCCAGGTCCCGGTGGTGTGGGCGTCGGAGATCCGGGAGTTCCAGAGCCCCGCGAAGCGGCTGCTGACGCGCCGCAGCTCACCGATGAGGAAGCGCAGCCGTACATCGGTCGGGTAGCGGACGGTGGCCGCCCGCAGATCGGCGACGAGCGCCGCCTCGAACCCGGCCTCCTGCTCCACGGTGTGGACGATCCGGCTGGGCCCGCCCGTGAAGTGCTGCCAGGCGGCGTTGCGCCCGCGCGGCGGGGCCTGCGCGGGGTCACCCAGCAGGGCGGCCCACAGCGGGTTCCAGGTGATCAGGTTCCAGGACGCGTCATGGACCCCGACGGGGGTCCCCGCGAGCCGCCCGAGCAGCCGCCGCACGCTGGCGGGAACGTGGTCGGGGACCCGGCCCACGGCGGGCGGGGACTGTCCGGCGAGCAGGAAGAGATGGCGGCGCTCGTCGTCGGAGAGCCGCAGGGCGCACGCCAGCGAGGTGAGCACCTGCACGGAGGGGGAGGTGGCCCGCCCCTCCTCCAGCCGGACGAGATAGTCCACGGACAGGCCGGTCAGCCGGGCCAGCTCCTCGTGGCGCAGCCCGCCCGTCCGTGCGGGCTCGTCCGCGGGCAGCCCGGCTTCCGCCGGGGCGATCCGGTCACGCCAGCGGTGCAGGGCCGTGCCCAGCTCTCCGTGTCGGGTCATGGCGCCAGTATCAGCGCGTACGGCCGCACTCGCCTGATACCGGCCGGTACCCGGCGCCGCGGGGCCGGGACGGGGGAGAGGGGGCCGGGCCCGCTCGGCCCGGCGCGTTCGCGCGCTCCTCTTCCCTCCACGGCGGCGGGCATTCCTGAATGCCACGTTCCGTACGCGGTGTTGCGAGTAGTCGCCAACCTTGCCCGAAGGGCCCTGATCAGGACTACCGTTGATCCCGAACCGTGGTGCGAGGCGTGCTCCGACGCCGGACCACAGATCAGGGGAGCGGGGGAGCGGACACATGCTGGATCCCATGTCGCTGGCGGCGATCACCGCGGTGCTGGGCGCCGTGGGCGCGGGGATGGCCAACGAGGCGGGGAAGTGGGCCTGGGAATCGGCCGGCGGCCTGGTGCGGCGCATCGTCGGGCAGGAGGTGACGGCGCCGACGGGACCGGCCGAGCTGTCCGCCGTGGCCCGTCTCGTCCATGAGAGCGTCCGCGACGATCCCGCGCTGGCCCGTGCCTGGGCGGCGTTCGCCCGTACGGCCCCTCTCCCCGCGACGGCGCACGGCATACCCGTACTGCCGCCCTCCATACGGTTCTTCACGGACCGTCAGGGTCCGATGCGGCTGCTGGAGCGGGAGGCCTCGCGCAAGGCCGACGGACGCCCCAGGCTCGCCCTGATCCACGGTCCCGAGGGCATCGGCACCAGCGCTCTGGCCGTCCACTGGGGGTGCAGGGAAGCGGCGCGGTTCCCCGGCGGCCAGCTCTACGCGGACCTGCGCGGCGCCTCCGCGGGGACCGCGCTCGACAGCGCCGTGGCGCTGCGCGGTCTCCTGCTCCAGTTGGGCATGGACCAGGACGACATCCCACCGAGCGCGGCGGACCGGCGCGCTTCCTTCCGGCGCTGCGTGGCCGACCGGCGGCTGCTCGTCGTGCTCGACCACGCGCACTCCTCCGCGCAGGTCCAGCCGCTGGTGACCTCCGCGCCAGAGGTGTTCACGGTGGTGGTGGCGCGTCGGCCGCTGCCCGGACTGGACGCGGTGCCCGTTCCCGTCGGACCGCTGTCCGACAAGGACGCGCGCCGACTGCTCACGGACCTCGCGGGCAGCGGGACCATGACGGCGGCCCGCGGCGTGCTGCCCCGTGTGCTGGAGCGGTGCGGCGGGTCGCCGTACGCCTTGCGGGCGGCCGCGCCTCTTCTCTCGGAGCCGGAGCCGGTGCTGGGGGCCGCGTCGCCGTCCGGCCCGGCGCCGGCCCGGCACCGTACGGAGGAGGCTGCTTCCATGACCGGTCACGATCCTGTCCGTACCGCCGCCGAGGTGGCGTACCGAGGGCTGGAGCCCGGCGCGGCACGGGTCTACCGGCTGATGTCGCTACGGGAGTGGCCCGCGCTCGGACCGGATGTCGTCGGCCAGATCGCGGGGATACCGGAGGCCGAGGCGGCCCGGACCCTCGGGGCGCTGGCGGACGGCCAGTTGCTGGAGCGGACGGACACCGACCGCTACCGCTACCGCCCCGCGGTCCGTGGCCACGCGGAGGAGACCGCCTTCCGTACGGACGGCATCGCGGCCTGCTCGGCGGCCATGACCGGCACGGTGCGGTGGTATCTGCGCCTCGCGGTGCGGGCGAGGCTCGCCGCCCTGCCGCAGGCCTGGGCGATCGGCCCGCTCTACGACGAGCTGGCGGGCAGCGCCGGCCCGTACGCCGATGAGGGCGATGCGCTCACCGCGCTCCGCGCCGAGCTGGGCAACCTCGTCCAGGCGGTCCTGGCCGCCGAGGAGTCCGGCGACCCCGACACCGTCTACCAGCTCTGCCAGGCCCTCTGGCCGCTCCAGCTCAAGGCGGGCCACCACGACGAGATCCTTCCGGCGCTCCGGGCGGGGGCACGAGTGGTCGACGCCCATCACCCCGGATCCCGGATGGCCGGGCGTATGCATGTACTGCTGGCGCTGAATCTGATGGAGCTGTGGGAGTACGAGGAGGCCGAGTCCCATCTGACCGCTGCCGTCCGGGCCGAGGAGCAGGCCGGGCACCGGCGCGGGCAGGCGTCCGCCGTAGAGTCGCTGGGGCTGCTGCGGCTGCGGCAATGGCGCTTCCAGGAGGCGTACGCGTCTTTCGACGAGGCGAACACGGTCCTGGACGAGGTGGATCCCGACGGCGAGGGCGCCCGCGATCTGCCGCGCGCCCGCGCCCTGTTGGAGCGGCACCGGGGCAGGGCTCTGCGCGGCCTCGGCGACTTCCCCGGGGCCAGGGAGCGCCTGGAGTCGGCGCTCGGCTTCTTCCGGGCCGCCGCCGACCCGTACAACGCGGCCCGGACGCTCACCGACCTGGCCGAGACCTGTCTCGCCGAGGGGCACCCGGAGAACGCCCTGCCGCTGATCGACGAGGCGACGGCCACCCTCGACAAGGAGAAGGCCGCCCACCACCTCACGCATCTGCGCGCCCTGCGCGAGCGCTGCCTCAGCGCCCAGGAATGACCGGTGCGCCCGGGACATCCGGGGCGTCCGGGGCGGCCGGGGTGACCGACACCCGGCTGGCGCCCGCGCCGGTCCTTACGGTCATTCCGTGCGCCGTCAGTCGCTCCAGCGTCCCTCCTCCGGCCAGCCAGGCATGGAGGGCGGAGACACCGGCGGCCGGGTCCACCCCGGACAGCGGCCCGTCCGGGGCATGACCGGAGAGCCGCAGCAGCGATCCGGCACGGGTCCGGACCGTACACACCCCGCCCTCGGCGACGAACGCCGCCAGGGCACAGTGCGGATGACGTGCCAGCACCTCATCGGTCCACCGTTCGGGGCCGCCGAACCGGGGGTCGTCCGCGGCGCCGTACCGGAAGATCACATCCGCCAGCGCGAGCCGCCCGGGGTCCAGGGTGTCCTCGTGTACGGCGGTGTGCGCGTCCCCGTCGTCCCCGGGCTCCGCGCGCGGATCCGCGTACCGGACCACCTCGATCTCACCCGCGCCGAGCAGCCGGGTCACCACCCGGAGCGGCGCCGTTCGGGTGACCGGCTCGTAGGGCGGCAGCGGCAGAGGGTCCAGCAGCGCGGGATCGGCGGGCTCGGGGAGGCCGATGAGCGCGTAGAAGTGGCGCCGTAGCAGGGCCGCCGCCGCGCCGGGAACCGAGGTGACCAGCGCGGCCGGTCCTGGTTCCGGCTCGGTGGCCGGCCGATGACCGGGCCGTCCGTCCAGCAGCGCCTCCAGCTGGGACCGGAGTGAGACGTGGGGCAAGAGCCGGGGCGCCCGCCGTACGAACGCGGCCACCGGCGACACCGGGTCGAGGCCGTCCGCCGAGGCCGCGCCCAGCAGTACCGGGGTGCCGAGGGCGGCCCCGTAATAGGTCACCGAACCGGCGTCCCCGATGATCACATCGGCGGCGATCAGCGCCTGACGCCACCCGTCCAGGGGGTCCACCAGCGCCAGACCGCCCCGCCGCGCCCGATCCAGCCAGGCGCGGACCTGCCCGGGGCCATGACCGTGCCAGATGTTGGGGTGCAGCACGGCGGCCGCCCGGTAGGTGTCGGCGGGCAGCTCCGCCGTGAGGCGCGGCAGCAGGGACGGCAGTACGTCCTCGGCCCCACTGTCCCCGAAGAGGGAGTCCGGGTTCCAGGTCGAGTTCAGCAGGACGAGCCGCTGGCCACGGCGGACACCGAGGGCCCGGCGGAAGCGCTCGCGGTACGGCAGGGCGGCCAGCATACGGTCGAAGCAGGGATCACCGGCGAGGACGGCGGTGGGAACCGCCTCCGGACAGGCGGCGCGCAACCGCTCCACCTGCTCGGGATGGGAGAGGACCAGGGAGTCCGCGACCGGTGTGCCGTCGGCGAGCAGCCACTCCGGAGAGAGACCGAACACCGGGTGCGCCGCACCGGAGTTCCGCGCGTCCCCGTCCCCGTCCGCATCCGCATCCGCATCCGCATCCGCCTCGGCCGAAGGCCGTCCGGTGTCCGGTGTCCGGTGTCCGGTGTCCGGTGTCCGGTGTCCGGTGTGGCCAGCCTCTTATTATAGCCAACGCCATGCGAGAGGATGGCCAACTTCCCTGTGAGGCAATGGAGTTGGCCGCCGAAACTGGCCGAGATCGCCAGGTCCACCGGGAGGGCGACCGCCTGCTCCCACGGCAGCACCGGCACGCCGGTCTCCGCCAGCAGCTCGGCCACCCCGGCCTGGAACGGTGACGACCCCGTGCAGGTGGCCAGCATCTGTATCCGCAGGTCGTCCCTGAACAGCGGGAGGACGTCCAGCAGTCGGGTCGCCGAGGTCACGTTGTGCACGACGAACAGCACCAGTCGGCACCGCCCGCGCGTCGTCCACCGCGCCGATCCGGCGCCCACCGGCACCCGTATCCAGCCGTCCGGCCGCTCGTCCATCCACCGTCCCCGCGTCGACCCGTCGCCGTGCCCTCAGATCGCGAGTTCCGTCTCGATCCGCTTGAGGTTGTGGCGGGCCAGCGCGAGATTGGCGCGGGTGCGGTCGAGCGCGAGGTAGAGGAAGAGCGATCCGTGGGTGGACAGCAGCGGCCGGATCAGGTGGTACTGCTTGCCGAGGGTGATCAGGATGTCGACCACGGTGTCGTCGATGTCCAGCGTCGCGAGGGTGCGGATCTTGGCGCGCACGACCTCGGTGTTCCCCGCCGCCGCGACCTCCAGATCGAGCCCCTGGTCCCCGCCCAGCGTTCCGAGTGACAATCCGCTCTCGTAGTCGACCACGGCCACCCCGAGCGCGCCGTCGATCGCCATGGCTTCTTTGAGCGCGGTCTCAAGGTTCATCGTGTGGTCCTGTTCTGGAAGATCTAAAAGAGCCGAAACTTTGCGGACGAAATAATGCCAAACCTGGTCACCAGGGGACTAGTTGAAGACTAGAGTACTGTGAAATCAGCCGTCACCTGAAGGGATGTACGTGTCAGCGATCGAATCGTCCCTCTCCCGGCTCATGGAGATGCCAGGGATGACAGGGGCCGCGCTGGTGGACGCGGTCACCGGTCTTACGTACTGCGTGGTCGGAGACGCCGCCGAGGTCGGGGACGGCGGGGAGACGGCCGAACTCACGGCCGCGATCGCCTCCCAGGTGGACCGGGCGGGGAACGAAAGCGAGCTGGAGAGCGTGATCGTGACGAGCGTGCGCCGGTACCACGTGGTGCAGGCGGTGAGGCGCGCGGGCGACCCCGTGCTGCTGGTCGCGGCGCTGGACCGCGACCGGACGAATCTCGCCCTGGCGATGCGCCGGCTCGCGGAGCACGCGGAAGGTGTGCTCGCATGAGCGGTGCGCCACGCAATGTCACGGCGTTGCTCGTACGGCTGCAACAGGAGCGCCACAGCGGTACGGTGTCGGTCTCCGGAGCGCCTGGCGGAACGATTCACCTCAGGAACGGCCTGATCAGCGCGATCGAAACCCCCGGGACCCCCTCGGTCGAGTCCGCCCTGCTGAAGTCGGGCCGGATCGACGACGAGGGGTGGGCGGCGGCCCTCGCGGCGGCCCGGGGGATGGACGGCCTCGGGGCGGCCCTCGTCGGTCAGGGGCTGGTGGGCGAGACCGAGTTGGAGGTCCTCTGCACCGCGACGATGTACGAGGGCGCCTTTGCGATGGCGCTCACCCGGCCGGACGGCTGGGAGGTGGGCGGGCCCACCCAGACCGTACTCGCGGGCCATCCCGCGCAGCCCCAGTCCGTCGCCGAGGAGACCGCGCGGCGGCTGGCGTTCGTCACCGGCCGCTGGGGAGCGCCGGGCGAACTGGCGAGGACCCGGCTGCGGCCCTCGGCGACCGCCGAGCGGGCGGCGGGCCGGCTTGCGCCGCGCCACACCGCGCTCCTCGCCATCGCCAACGGCCGCCGGACACCGCGCGATCTCGCCTTCTTCCTCGGCCGTGGGCTGTTCGCCGTGATGGTGGATCTGATCAGGATGGACGACCTCGAACTCGTCCAGTGGGAAGGCGACCGGCGCCCGGCGGGCAGGCCGAGCACCGCGCCGCGCGTCCCGGGCGCCGGTGCGGGCGACGGACCCTCGGCGGCGCCACCACCGGCCGGATCCCTGCCGCGCCGGGTGCCGGGCCCCCGCCCCCAGTGGGCAGCGGGCGTCAAGCCGGGGGTGGCGCCGCCGTCACCCGGCGGAGCGACAGCACCGGAGCGCTCGGGTCCCCAGGAACTCCACTGACCCCCAGCACCACGTAAGACCTCAGCACACGACGGACGGCTCGGAGCCCCGGCCGAGGTACGCGGCCGAAGCCTTGTAGAACGCCCCACGGCAACCGCTGCCGGATCATCACCAAGGAGCGAAACCATGCACGCAGACTCGTCCGTCACGCCCCTCGTCGAAGTTCTGGCCTCGCTGCGGGAACGGGTGCTGGGGGCGTCGGAGAGCGTTCTGTCCACCGCCGACGGCCTGATGGTCGCCGCCGACACCGACACACTCCAGCCGGAGTCCGTGGCCGCGCTCGCCGCGGCCACCCTGGGACTCGGCCAGCGCATGGCGCAGCAGGCCGACGCGGGCGCCCTCCGCGATGTGGTCATCCGTTGCGCGGCCGGGCAGATCATCGTCCTCGCGGTGGGCGACCGGGCGCTCCTCTCCATCCTGGGCGACGAGGGGATGGACATCGTCGCGCTGAAGCGGGAGGCGCCCGCACTCGTGGCCGAACTGGTCAAGCTCCTGGAAGGGGATGTGCCCGCCTGAACCCGGCGGGCCCCGGGGCGGACACGGGTGTACGGGGCGGCGGCGGGCCCCGTACCCCGTGGCGGCGGCGGGGCCCTGTACCCCGGAGCGGTCCCGCCCGCCCCGGTGCTCCTCCCCGTCATCCCCGTCATCTCCGTGGCGCCACCACACGCAGGTCGGCCTCGATACGGGCCACCGTCGCGAGCAGCGGGGGCAGCAGATCACGCCGTACCGACTCGATCGAGTGACGGCTCGCGTGGACCGGGACGTTGACGGCCGCGACCACGGTGCCCGTCCGGTCCCGTACCGGTGCGGCGACCGAGCGCAGCCCCTCCTCCAGCTCCTGGTCGACCAGTGCGTACCCCTGGCGCCGTACGCGTTCCAACTCCGCGCGCAGCAGATCGACGGAGACGGTGGTGTACGGGGTGAGCGGGGACGGCTCGGTGCCCTTGAGGCGGGTGTCGCGCTCCTCGTCGGGGAGGAACGCGATCAGCACGCGCCCGACGGAGGTGGCATGGGCGGGGAAGCGGGTGCCGACGGTGATCGACGCCGTCATGATCCGGGTCACCTGGACCCGCGCCACATAGACGGCGGCGTCGCCGTCCAGCACACAGAGCGAGGACGACTCGTGTACCTCGGCGACCAGCCGTTCGAGGTGTGGCTCGGCGATCTCCGGCAGCGAGAAGCTGGAAAGATACGCGTACCCCAGTTCGAGGACGCGGGGGCTGAGCCGGAACAGCCGCCCGTCCGTGTGGACATAGCCGAGATCGGCGAGTGTCAGCAGGAACCGGCGCGCGGCGGCCCGGGTGAGGCCGCAGAGACGGGCCACCTCGCTGAGCGTCAGCTCCGGATGGTGTGCGTCGAAGGCGCGGATCACCGAGAGCCCCCGTTCGAAGGACTGGACGAAGTGGGGTTCGCGTGACCGGGCAGCACTCATCGGTTGCCTCCGTCGACCCTGATGTGTGTCACGGGTGATCCGCTGATCCGCGTACGTCCGGCCGATCGGCGTACGTCTGTGCGTGACGCGCACGCTAGGAGCCGGGTCCGAGGGCTGTCAACAACGCCTCACAGGCCATCGCCGTTCTCGCCGCACAAGCTCAACTCCCTTCCCCTGCACGGGATATGAGGGCGACGCGCACCGTTGACCCGTAGCAGTGGCTGCCCCTGTGTTCCCGCTGGAAAATGCTGTGCGGGCTGCGCACGGTCCGCGACAAGCGCCGTCCCGACAAAGGGGGTTCATGCGTCGACTGGCCATCGCGTCCATCACCGCCGCGTTCCTGGTCACCACGACGGCCTGTGGCGGATCCGGTTCGGGAGGGCCGGGGGTGCGGGTGACGGGGCGTCGGGTGGTACGACCCGGGTCAAGGTCGGGATCAATCCCATCGTGGATGTCGCACCCCTGTATCTGGGGGAGAAGAAGGGCTTCTACGCCTCGTGGTGACTCGATCTCGCCATGGTGACCGCCCAGGGCGGCGCGGCGATCGTGCCCGCCGTGATCGGCGGGCAGGTCCAGTTCGGCTTCTCCAACATGACCACCCTGATGATCGCCCAGGTCAACCGCGTCCCCGTGAAGGCCGTGGCCAACGGCCTCGCGACCACCGGTGAGCAGGGCGCCGACTTCGCGGGTCTCGCCGTGCCGAAGGGCAGCCCGATCACATCCGCCAAGGAGCTCGCGGGCAGGAAGGTCGCGATCAACACACTGAAGAACATCGGCGACACATCCGTACGCGAGTCGGTGCGCAAGGCGGGCGGCGACCCGGCCGAGGTCGACTTCGTCCCCTGGACGCGGGTGGGCGAGAACGTCGAACTCCCGCTGCGCCGACGGAAGTCGCTCGACCGCGGGCGGCGCGCCGAACTGGTCGCGGACGCCCTCGCCGCCGTCGGCCTGGCCGGCACGGACAGCGCCTGTCCCTGGCAGCTCTCCGGCGGTACGCAGCAGCGGGTGGCCATCGCCCGCGCCCTGGCGTACGGGCCCGAAGTGCCGCTGATGGACGAGCCGTTCGCCGCCGTCGACGCCCTGACCCGCGCCGAGCTGGAGGACCTGGTCCGCGGGCTCTGGCGCGAGCGCGGCATGACGATCCTTTTCGCCACCCACGACATCGACGAGGCCGTCTAACCGGGGGAGCGGGTGCTGATCCTCTCCGCCTCGCCCACCGTCGTACGGGAACAGATGAGGATCGACCTGCCCGGGGAGCGGGACCAGCTCCGTACCCGGGCCGCCCCGCGCTTCGCGGAGCTGCGCACCCGGGTGTACGAGCAGATCCAGCTCGCCAGGCGCGGCGACCCGGCGCCCTGACGGGACCCGGCGCCGACGGGTCCGGCCGGGTGTTCGGCGGACGCACGGGCGTCGTCACCCTTTGTGCTGTCAGGCAATCACAGCGTATAAACCGGCGAAGTCTATGCCCCGTGGGGCGCCTGTGCATGAGGTTGCGCGAATACGCCGAAGTGCCGATCCGGCCGGGCTAGGCTCTCGCGTTACGCGCTGAGTTGATACGTAATCAGGCACTTGTTCCCAGGTTCCTTGATTGTTCGAAAATCGACCTGAATCGACCGCCAGAGGGCTTACATGGTTCGTCTTGAAGTACCACCCAAGGAACAGGCACCACCCAAGGAACAAGCGTCACCGGGATTCCGCGCGCTGCTCCTCCCCGTGCTCCTCGCCGCCGCCGTGACCACCCTCGCGGTGGTCCTCGTCGAGGACGCCGCTCGGATACCGCTCGCGCTGTACGGAGCGGGGGCCCTGGTCGTCATCGGATGGTGCGTACGGGAGTTGGCGCGCCGCCGCCGGGCGGTCGGCGTGCTCCACGAGCGCTACGCGTACCGGATCTCCCTGCTGGAGTCCCGCCTCGCACAGCACGACGAGGAGAGCGTGCGGCTCGGCAAGGAGCTGATGCCCGCCGCCGTGTACCGGCTCCGCCAGGGCGAATCACCCGACGAGGTGATCCGCGCCGTGGTCGACGGCGACGACCGTTACCGCGAACTGCCCGCCGCGCAGCGTTCCTTGCTCAAGTCCCTCCTCCAGATCGTCGACGACGAGGAGGCCATGCGCGAGTCCGCGCAGCGCTCCTTCGTCAACATCGCCCGCCGCGTCCAGGCCCTGGTGCACCAACAGGCCAGCGAGCTGCGGGAAATGGAGAACGCACACGGCCGCAACCCCGAGGTCTTCGACGATCTGCTGCGCATCGACCACGGCACCGCGCTGATCGGCCGGCTCGCCGACTCCATCACCGTACTCGGCAAGGCCCGCCCCGGGCGCCAATGGCCCAAGCCCGTACCGCTGTTCAGTGTGTTGCGCGGGGCGATGTCGCGGATCCTGGAGTACCAGCGCGTCGACCTGCACTCGATCGCGCAGGTGGCGATCGTCGGCACCGCCGTCGAACCGCTCATCCACGCCTGCGCCGAACTCCTCGACAACGCCACCCGTTACTCGCCTCCGCAGACCCGCGTCCATGTCACCGCCGTCGAGGTGCAGACGGGGATCGCCATCGAGATCGAGGACGGCGGCGTCAGCCTCAGCGAGGAGGCGCGGGCCCGCGCCGAGAGCATGCTCGCGCGCGCCCAGGCCGGTATCGACCTCAACGACCTCGGCGACACGCCCCGGCTCGGCATGGCCGTGGTCGGGCGGCTCTGCCAGATGTACCACCTCCAGGTCTCGCTGCGGCAGTCGGCGTACGGCGGCGTCCGCGCCGTGCTGATCGTGCCGCGCTCCATCGTGACCACCGGGCCCGCGCCCGGTATCGCCCACGGCATCGGCGCCTCGGCGCTGCCCCGGGGCACCACGTCGGACCTGCCCACGACCGATGTACTGCGCCCCGCCAACCGGGTGCCGCGGCCGGCCACCGGACCCCAGCGCCCGGCCCCGGTCGCGGTGGGGGAGGACGACGTACCGGTGGTGACGGAGTGGACGGAGAACGGACTGCCGCAGCGGCGCAGCCGCGGGCGCGCCCCTCTGGGCTCGCACAACCTCGGGCTCCACTCCGCCGGACACGGGGGCACCGGCCTGCCGTACGGCACGGCGAACGGGGGCGTGAACGGGGGTGCGAACGGCTCCGCGGGCGGCCGGGCCCACGGCCCGGCATACGGCAACGGCGCCGGGGCCGGCGCACCGGCCGGGGCCCACGCCCGTACGCCGGAAGGGAAACCAGGACCCGGTATCTGGCTCGAAGCCTTCACGAAAGCGGTCAACGGCACCCCCGGGGAGCCAACGGCCGGGACAGAGGACCCGCCGGGCCGGACCGGCGAGCACGGCGAATCCGACGATGTACGGGGCAAGGGAGATCTGAAGTGATCCAGCAGCGGGCGAACATGGACTGGATGCTCAAGGAACTCGCCGACGGGGTACCGCAGATCCAGCAGATCGTGGTGCTCTCCGCCGACGGACTCCGGATCGCCCGGCACGGCGGCGACCCGGACGTCGCCGACCGGCTCGCGGCGGCCTGCGCCGGGCTCCAGAGCCTGGCCGCCGCCGTCGCCGCCGAGATCCCGCTGAGCGACGGCCGGATGCGGCTCGTCGTCATCGAGGTCGGGGGCGGCTTCTTCTACCTGATGGAGGCCGGCACGGGCGCCTATCTCGCGGTCCTCGCCGACGACACGGTGGACGCGGGACTGGTCGGCGCCCGGATGCGCGACATGGTCGTCCGGATCGGCGCCCATCTCACCAGTCCGCCACGCCATGACGGGCAGGCCGGATGACCCCGCCTCCCCGACGCGAACGCCGCGCGCCCGAAGCGGACGTGGAAGACCCGGAACGGCTCTACGTGATCACCGGTGGCCCGGACGGCGCCGTACGGGCCCCGCTCGACCTGGTCACCATGATCGTGGCACAGGAAGAACCGTCACCGACGGTCCAGCCGGAACAGGCCGCCATCCTGCGGCTCTGCCACCGGCCGCTCTCCGTGGCCGAGATCTCCGCGTATCTCAGCCTCCCCTTCAGCGTGGTGACCGCGCTGCTGACCGAACTCCTCGCGACCGAGCTGGTCGAATCGCGCGCGCCCATCGTCCGCGCCGCGCTTCCCGACCGGTCCCTTCTCGAAGCGGTGATGCATGGACTCCAGAAACTCTGACACGATCACCGGCCCCAGGACCGAGGACATCCTGCCCACCACCGCCACCTCGGCGGTGAAGATCGTGATCGTGGGCGGGTTCGGGGTGGGCAAGACGACGATGGTCGGCTCCGTCAGCGAGATCAGGCCCCTCACCACCGAGGAGACCATGACCCAGGCCGGGGTGGGGGTGGACGACAACCGCGGGGTGGAGAGCAAGACCGCCACCACCGTCGCCATGGACTTCGGCCGGATCAGCATCACCGAACACCTGGTGCTCTACCTCTTCGGCACCCCCGGCCAGGAACGCTTCTGGTTCCTGTGGAACGGCCTCTTCGAGGGCGCCCTGGGCGCGGTGGTCCTCGTCGACACCCGCCGCCTCGAAGTCAGCTTCGACGTGATCGGACGCCTGGAGGAGCGCGGCGTACCGTTCGTCGTCGCCGTCAACACCTTTCCGGACGCGCCGCACCACCCCGTCGAGGCCCTGCGCGCCGCGCTCGACCTGCCCGACGAGGTGCCGATGGTCGACTGCGACGCGCGGCTGCGGGCGTCGAGCCGCGATGTGCTGCTGACGCTGATGAGCTATCTGCACCAGCTCTCCGCGCCACCCGGCTGAGCGGCCACCGGGCGGAGCCGCCGCCCGTACGGGCTGCCGCACTCCCGGTCGCCGCCGTGCGGCGCCGGGGCCGGCGCGGGCACCCTTCCCGTGCGGCCCCGGCCCGCCCCGTACATTCCCTTTCCTTCCCGACACCCTCCCTGGAGCGACCGTGACCTCCCCGTTTCCCCATCGACCCGGGCCGGACGGCCATGGAGCGCCGCCTCCCGGCTGCCCCGCCCACGGCCTGCACACCGGCGGCCTGCCCGGCACCGGCCTGCCCCCCGGGCGCGTGAACGGCGCGGGCCCCGGAGCGGGCAGCGGTCCCGTCCCGGCCGGACCGGCGCCCGCCGGGCTGCGCCGGCTGTACGGGCCCGAGGCCGAGAACGACCCGATGGGCCTGTACGAGAAACTGCGCGCCGAACACGGATCAGTGGCGCCCGTACTTCTGCACGGCGACGTCCCCGCCTGGCTCGTCCTCGGCCACAGCGAGAACCTGCACATGACACGGACACCGTCGCAGTTCTCCCGCGACTCCCGCCGCTGGCGCGCGCTGCACGACGGCAGCGCGCCGCCCGACCACCCCCTGGCGCCGATCTTCACCTGGCAGCCCATCTGCGTCTTCGCCGACGGCGCCGACCACGAGCGGCTGCGGGGCGCGGTCACCGACTCGATCGCGCGCATCGACCACCGGGGCGTACGCCGCTACATCAACCGCTACAGCAACCGGCTGGTCAACGAGTTCTGCCAGGCCGGGCGGGCCGATCTCGTCAGCAGCTTCGCCGAGCACCTGCCCATGATGGTGATGGCGCAGATCATCGGCATGCCGGAGGAGTACAACGAACGGCTGGTCCAGGCCGCCCGCGACATGATCAAGGGCACCGCCACCGCCAACGAGAGCAACGCGTATGTGATGGCCGCCCTGACCCGGCTGGTCAAGCGGCGCCGTATCGCCCCGGAGGAGGACTTCGCGACCTGGCTCACCCAGCATCCGGCGGGGCTGACGGACGACGAGGTGAGCCAGCATCTGCGGCTGGTGCTCATCGCCGCGTACGAGACCACCGCCAACCTGATCGCCAACGCGCTGCGCATGGTGCTCACCGACCCCCGGTTCCGCGCCCAGTTGAGCGGCGGCCACATGACGCTGCCGGAGGCCGTCGAACAGACCCTGTGGGACGAGCCGCCGTTCACCACGATCTTCGGCCGCTGGGCGGTCGGCGACACCGAACTCGGCGGACAGCAGATCAAGGCGGGTGACGCGCTGGTCGTCGGGATCGCGGCGGCCAACGTGGATCCGGTGGTACGGCCCGACCTCAACGCGTCCATGCAGGGCAACCGCGCGCATCTCGCGTTCAGCGGCGGCCCGCACGAATGCCCGGGACAGGACATCGGACGCGCCATCGCCGACACCGGGATCGACGCGCTGCTGCTGCGCCTGCCGGATCTGCAACTCGCGGTGGAGGAGCACGAACTGCGCTGGAGCGCGGCCCTGATGTCCCGTCAGTTGCTGGGACTGCCGGTCACGTTCGCGCCCCGGCCGCCCCAGGACGTCACCGGACCGCCCAACGCGATCTCCCCCGTCCCGCGCCCACGGTGGCAGGTCGAATCGCCCTCGCCCGGCACCGTACCGACCGCGGCATACGTCCCGGTGGCGGCGGTGCCACCGGCCGCCGGGGACGGCGTCCCGGACGGGGGAGCGGAGCCGGTGGTACCTGGCCCGGTCCCGGTACCGGAGCAGCGCTCGGGCAGCAGCGCACCCCGGCGGGCGTGGCGGGCCGTGGCCGGCTGGTGGCGCGGGTACTGACAGGAGGCGTACGGGCAGGAGGCGTGCGGGAGGAGGCGTACGGACGGGAGGACGGGAGTGGGTCAGCGCGCCGGGGCGAGCTGGTCCCACCACCAGGCGATCGTCGGGACGGGAAGCGGCTCCAGGCTGTTGTCGGCGGGCTGCTGCTTCCACCATCCGCCGGGCGGGGTACGCGGACCCGACGACGCGGTGTAACGGGGGCAGCGCGAGGCCCAGTCGAGATGGCCCCGGACGAACTGGCCGAGCCCCCGTACATAGCGGCGCAGACCGTCGTCCGCCTCGTCCATGACCTGGGCGGACAGCCGCTCGAAGAGCACCATCACCCGGTCCCGCATCGCCACGACCCGGACGAGGGCGCGCTGTGCGTCGCACCCCTGTTCCTGGCACACCACATCGATCAGATTGAGGTCGTCGTCCGCCCGCTCCAGCTCCTTGTTGCGGGAGTAGAGGTCGTTGTCCCAGCTCACCAGCGTCCAGGTGATCTCCGTGAGGGCCCGTACGCGCGGATCCTGGAGGTCCTCGTCGGAGACCGAGAAGCCGCCGACGATCTCGATCATGGCGGTGGACGGCGCCATCCCGATGGCCCGCATCCACAGCGTGACGTAGTCGTCGACGGAGGGCAGCCGGGCGTCGAGCCGCCAGGACGCCTCCCACGCCAGCCCCGAGGTGTAGACACGCATCGCCTCGACCACCCGGCGGAGCTGGCGGGGAGAGGCGTACGGTTCCAGCTCCTGCCGGATGCGGCGCAGCGCCGCGGTGTGCGGCGAGTCGTCGGCCGAACGCGCCTCCGGCGCCTCCATGGCGCGCATGATGCGTGAGGTCTCCCGGGCCAGCAGATCCGCCGTCGCCCCCGACTCGTCGCAGACCCCGTCGTCCAGGGAGAAGAGGACGGCGTGCAACTTGGCCATGAGGGCGAGGGGTTCGAGCCGTCCGTACGGCATCGTCGACGCGGCCAGACCGCCGAAATCGCACAGTGCGAGACGTTTGAGCTGCCGTTCGTCGTGGTCGAGCCGTTGCCCGCGCATCCACCGTACGGTCCGGTCGTTGAGGGTGTCACCGGAGCGGTGTCTGGCGGGCGGAACCGGGCAGTAGAACGGCACCGCCGGAAGCTGCTGAGCCAGGCGCTGTTCCGAGACACAGGTCACGATCGGCCTCCAGTTGCGGGGACGGGCGTAGTGCGGCGCGCTGACAAGGCGCGATGGCGTGGGGACGAGGCCTAGTGGAGCGTATCTGGCCATGTCGGATCGTCAACAGCCGCGCATATGGCTGCCGTCTGGCCGGAATTGACTGATTGTGAGCTGTCCTGATCAAGCTGGTACGGGTTCCGTCAGCACACCGGGAGACCGTCGTACGCCCCCCTGGTACGGACTTCCCCGCGCGGCCGTGCGCCGTCATCCGCCTCCTCGCCACGCCCCGGCCGAAGCCCGTGACGGGGCTCCCGGCGGCGTTTTCGTCACGGCCCGTGTGCGGACCGTGCGAAATCGACCCTTCTCCGGATCGCTGACACTACGTCAATTGGTGGTCAAGTGAGCAGACGAACGCACTCGATCCGTCTCAGCGATATCCTCGTCCGCCGGCCCTGACCGGGGATCAGGGCCCCGTGCGGAAGCGGCGGAAGAAGGCCCGGACGTCGTCGACGAAGAGGCCGGGCTGCTCCAGGGCGGCGAAGTGGCCGCCGCGGTCGAACTCCGTCCAGTGGGCGACGGGATGGTCCCGCTCGGCGAGTCGCCGGACCGGGCGCGCGAGATCGCCGCCGAAGACCGCGACACCGATCGGTGTGGGGTACGGCTGGGGCACAGAACCGGAAGGGGCACTCGTGTGGGGGGACCGGGCGTGTTCCCAGTACAGCCGCGCGGACGAACTCGCCGTACGGGTCAGCCAGTAGAGCATCACATTGGTCAGCAGCCGGTCGCGCCCCACCGCGTCCTCCGGTGCCCCCGCCGAGTCCGTCCACTCGCCGAACTTCTCCACGATCCAGGCGAGTTGGCCGACGGGCGAGTCGGTGAGCGCGTATCCGAGGGTCTGTGGCCGGCTGCTCTGGAGCGCCGCGTACCCCGCCATCTCGGTGTACGCGGCGGCCGTACGGCGCAGCCGCTCCCGGTCGTCGTCGCCGAGCGCGGCGGTCACGGCCGGATCCTCGGGCGGTGGGGTCAGCAGGGTGTTGACGTGGACGCCGACCACATGGGCGGCGTCCACCCGGCCCAGTTCGAGGGTGATCGCATGGCCCCAGTCGCCGCCCTGCGCGCCGTAGCGGTCATGGCCGAGCCGCCGCATCAGCTCCGCCCATGCCCTCGCGACACGGCGTACGTCCCAGCCGGGGCCGGTGGTCGGACCGGACAGCCCGTAGCCGGGGAGGGAGGGGATCACGAGATCGAACGCGTCGCCCCCGGCAGGCGCCGGAGGGTCAGTCAGGGGCCCGATCACATCGAGGAACTCGACCACCGAGCCGGGCCAGCCATGGGTGAGCAGCAGCGGCAGCGCGCCGGGCCGGGGCGAGCGGATGTGCAGGAAGTGCACGGTGGCGCCGTCGATCTCCGTGGTGAACTGCGGGAAGCCGTTCAGCTCGGCCTCCTGGGCGCGCCAGTCGTAGCCGTCGGCCCAGTACGCGGTCAGCTCCTGGAGGTAGCCGAGCGGCACGCCCTGCGACCATCCGTCGCCGGTGGCCGCGGCGGGCCAGCGGGTCGCCGCCAGCCGGGCGGAGAGCTCGTCCAGCTCCCGCTGCGGTACGGCGAGGGTGAAGGGGGTGAGCGCGCCGGAGGCGGCTGAGGGGGGAGAGACAGAGGAGGAAGGGGAGACGGGAGAGGGAGGGGAGTCGGGGGAGACGTTCATGGGCGGTCCCTGTCGTCGTACCGGACGGCGTTCCCGGGGACGGCCGGGACATCGGCGCGGTCGCTGTCGGTGGGGGCGTCGTCAGGACCGCCCGCCAGGGCCCGCGCGGCCGCCATCTCCGTATCGTCCCAGCCGATCGCGCCGGTCCGCATCCGCGCGCCGCCCTGCTCGTCGATCCAGCGGTGGTGCGCCTCCCAGGCGGCCTGCTTGCTGGTGCCCAGGGCCGACCCGATCCGGGACCAGGACGCGCCGGCGCGGCGCGCCGACCGTACGGAGAGCTGCCGGCCGTACGCCGCCTTGCGGGCGATCAGCTCGCCCAGGGCCAGCAGCTCCAGCGTCTCGTCGCGGCTCAGCGGGGTGGCCCCGGGATCGGGGAGCGCGCCGTCCGGGCCGTCGTCGTCCTCGCCGGGGGCGGCCAGCGACTCGCGGGTGCGCAGCTCGTCGTAGCGTGCGACGGCGGTGCGCAGGGTGAAGCGGCTCTCCAGCTCGTCGGGGGTGGACATGGGCCGAGTCTTCCGTCAGGGCAGCTTGACGTCAAGGCTCCTTGACGAACCTCCGGCTCCGCACACGACATCCGCGCCCGGCCCGGACATGACGGTGGGCCCCTCCCGGAGAAGGAGCCCACCGTCATGTGGTGCGCCGCTCCCGTCCCCACGGTGCGGCGCGGACGGACCGTCGTCATCCGCTCGGGACGACGGTCCGCCGGTCAGGGGTTCGCGCCGGTCCGCAGATCGAGCGCGGGAAAGACCGCGGCCTCCAGGAACCGCGTGAGATACGCCTCGTCCGCGAGTTGTCCGTCCATCGTCTTCCGCGCGCGCATCACACCGATGAGCTGGACGGCCACGAACTCGATGGCGGGGTTGTCCGCGGCCAGCTCGCCCCGGGCCACGGCACGCTCCACCATGGCCCCGATGGCCGTGATCTCCGGTTCGATGAGTGTTTCCCGTAGGGCCAGCAGTAGCTCCGGGTGCTGGAAAGCGGCATGGCCGAGCGCGTGCAGCAGCGCGGTGTCGCGTCCCGCGCCGAGCGCCGCCACCCGGACCGCCGCCCTCAAGTCCCCTTCCAGCCCACCGGTGTCGACATCCGCGAGCAGGGCGCACCGGGTGCCGCGCAGCGCGGCGGCGACGAACCGCGGCTTCGTACGCCACTGCCGGTAGAGCGTGGACTTGCCGCAGCGGGAGCGGGCGGCGACGCCCTCCATCGTCAGCGCGTCGTAGCCGCTCTCCCTGAGCAGGTCGAGAGCCGCCTCGTACAACTCCAGCTCCCGTTCCGGGGTGATCTTGGAGCGGCGCTGTGGCGTCATCGTCTCTCCTCGGCTCTCGCGCTCACGTATCGATACGTCAGTGTACCGATACGCCAGTGTACCGAAACGAATCCGTTTCGGTACACTGGCGTATCGATAGGGCGTGGTGCAGACCGCGCCGCCGTACCAGCACGTCGCCGCAGGGCGCCGTGTCGTCCATCCAAAGGGGGTCGGGTGCACCTCAACACCCGCACTGGGCCCGCCGAACGGAAGCAGAACCCTTCCGCCCGACCGCCCCTCGCAGCAGAGCCGTCGCTCGTAGGAGAGCTGCCGCTCGTCACCATCCGGCTTCCGGAACCGGCGGCGGTCCGATGAGCGCCGCGATGACGGTCGCGGTGGCGCTCTCCCTGCTCTCCGCCGTCGCCTACGCCTGCGCCGCCGTCGCGCAGGAACGCCTCGCCGCCCGTACGGAACAGGGCGTTCCGCTCCTCACCCTGCTGCGCCGGGGCGCCTGGTGGTCGGCCGTCGGGCTCAACGCGACCGGCGCACTGCTGCATGTCGTGGCGCTGACGTACGGCCCGCTCACGGTCGTCCAGCCGCTGGGCGCGCTCACGCTCGTCGCCGCCGTACCGCTGGGCGCCCGCCGCGCCGGGCGCCAGGTCAGCAGGGGCGAGTGGCGCGGTACGGCGCTCACGCTGGCCGGACTCGCGATCATCCTGCTGACGGCCGCGGGGGCCGCTCCCGAGCGGACGCTCACCCTGCCGCAGGCGCTCGGTGTCGCGGGCGTCGCGATGGCCCTGGTCGCGCTGCTGACCAGGCCGGGAGCCCGGCCGGGACTGCGCCACGCGGCGGCGTCCGGGATCATCTCGGGCGTCGCCTCCGCCCTCACCCAGACGGTCACGGTCGCCGCCACGGAGCGCGACGAGGCCACCGGCGCGCTGCCGCTCTGGCAGGTGGGAGCCGTGGCGCTGGTCGTCGCGGCCTTCGCCTCGGGCGGCCTGCTGCTCTCGCAGACGGCCTACCGCGGCGGTCTGGGCGCCCCGCTCGCGGTGCTGACGCTGGCCAACCCGGTCGCCGCGTCCGTCATAGGTCTGGCGCTGCTGGGCGAAGGGCTCCAGGGCGGCACCTGGGGCATCGCCGCCGCGCTCGTGGGCGCCGTGGTCGCGGGACGGGGCGTGGTCCTGCTGACGCGCACGGCGGCGGAGGTGGCACGGACGGCGGATCCGACGGCCGCGAAAGCGCCGACGGGCGGATTCGCGGCGGACGGGGCAGTGGCCGGAGAAGCATTGGCCGGAGAGGCAGCGGTGAGCGAGCCAACGGTGAGCGAGGCAACGGCGGGTGCGCCGTCGGCGCGGAAGCCCGCCCCGGCCGCCCCCGCCCGTACGTACCGCGCCCCCGCACTCCGCGACGGACCCCGCCGCCCGCGCCGGGCCGGCGCCACCCGGTCGGCCGTGTCCCGGCGCGCGGTCTGGCCCGTACCCCCGGCCGCGCCCGTGCGCCCCGAGCCGTACGCCGCGCTCGCCCCCGTACCGGCGGATACGGAAGGGGCGGGGGCCACCGGGCGCGTACCACGCCAACGGCGGCTTCTGCGGCGCTCCCGGAGCGCCGCGTGAAGCCGGTGTGAAGCTGCGCTGTGGGGCCGCTTAAGAAATCCTCGATGGACCGGAACGGTCGGGGTCGGCACATTGGAGTCGATCACCGCACGACGTTCACCGCACGACGATCGCATCAGATCGGCCACCGCGCGGTGACCACCGTTCTTCAGCACCATCACCTCCGGGAGCCGCGCCCCATGAAGGCACTTGTGAAACAGAAGGCCGAGCCGGGGCTGTGGCTCATGGACGTGCCCGAGCCGGAGACCGGCGACGGCGACGTGCTGATCAAGGTGGCCCGTACCGGCATCTGCGGCACCGATCTGCACATCCGCTCCTGGGACGGTTGGGCCCGGGGGGCCGTCACGACGCCCCGGGTCCTCGGCCACGAGTTCGTCGGTGAGGTCGTCGCCGTCGGCTCCGCCGTCCGGGAGGTCGCCGTCGGCGACCTCGTCAGCGGCGAGGGCCACCTCGTCTGCGGCACATGCCGCAACTGTCTCGCGGGCCGCCGCCACCTCTGCCGCAGCACGGTCGGTCTCGGCGTCGGCCGGGACGGCGCGTTCGCGCAGTACGTCGCGCTGCCCGCCTCGAACGTCTGGGTCCACCGCTCCGACGTCGACCTCGACATCGCGGCGATCTTCGACCCGTTCGGCAACGCCGTGCACACCGCGCTCTCCTTCCCGCTCGTCGGCGAGGACGTGCTGATCACCGGCGCGGGACCGATCGGGATCATGGCCGCCGCCGTCGCCCGGCACGCCGGGGCGCGCCATGTCGCCATCACCGACGTCAGCCCCTACCGACTGGAACTGGCCCGCAAGGCCGGCGCCACCCTCGCCCTCGACGTCTCCGTGCCGGGCAGCGGCATCGCCGAGGCACAGCGCCGGCTCGGCCTCAAGGAGGGCTTCGACATCGGCCTGGAGATGTCGGGCCGCCCCGAGGCACTGCGCGACATGGTCGACAACATGACCCACGGCGGCCGGATCGCCATGCTCGGCCTGCCCGCCGACGAGTTCGCGATCGACTGGTCGAAGATCGTCACCTCGATGATCACGATCAAGGGCATCTACGGCCGCGAGATGTTCGAGACCTGGTACGCGATGACCGTTCTCCTCGAAGGCGGCCTCGACCTCACCCCCGTCATCACCGGCAGCTACGGATACCAGGACTTCGAGGCCGCGTTCGACGAGGCCGCGACCGCCCGCAGCGGCAAGATCATCCTCGACTGGACCGGCTGAGCCCGGCCCCCACCACCTCCGCGGCGCCCGGCCCCCTCCCGAAGGACCGGCCGGCCCCGCGGCCCGCCCCGCAGAAGCCCACAGAACGCACAGGGAGCCCCCATGTACGGGTCCGTCCGGGACGAACTGTCCGCCACCCTCGACGAGATCCGCGCCGCCGGTCTCTTCAAGCCCGAGCGCGTGATCTCCACTCCGCAGAGCGCCTCCGTCGCCGTCGCGGCGGGCGGCGCGCCCGGCGACGTACTCAACTTCTGCGCCAACAACTACCTCGGCCTCGCCGACCACCCCGAGGTCGTCACCGCCGCCAAGGACGCGCTCGACCGCTGGGGCTACGGCATGGCCTCCGTACGGTTCATCTGCGGCACCCAGGAGATCCACAAGGAGCTGGAGCGCCGGCTGTCCGCGTTCCTCGGCCAGGAGGACACGATCCTCTACTCCTCCTGCTTCGACGCCAACGGCGGCGTCTTCGAGACCCTGCTCGGCCCGGAGGACGCCGTCATCTCCGACGCCCTCAACCACGCCAGCATCATCGACGGCATCCGGCTCTCCAAGGCCCGCCGTCTGCGCTACGCCAACCGTGACCTCGCCGAGCTGGAGACCCGGCTCAAGGAGGCGCAGGACGCCCGGCGCCGGCTGATCGTCACGGACGGCGTGTTCTCCATGGACGGATACGTCGCCCCGCTCGCCGAGATCTGCGACCTCGCCGACCGCTACGACGCGCTGGTCATGGTCGACGACTCGCACGCCGTGGGCTTCGTCGGCCCCGGTGGCCGCGGCACGCCCGAACTGCACGGGGTGCTTGACCGGGTCGACATCCTCACCGGGACCCTCGGCAAGGCGCTCGGCGGCGCGTCCGGTGGCTATGTCGCCGCGCGCGCCGAGATCGTCGCACTGCTGCGCCAGCGCTCCCGCCCCTACCTCTTCTCGAACTCCCTCGCCCCGGTCATCGCCGCCGCCTCCCTCAAGGTGCTCGACCTGCTGGAGAGCGCCGGTGAGCTGCGGGAGCGGCTGAACGCCAACACCCGGCTCTTCCGTACGAGGATGACCGAGGCCGGGTTCGAGATCCTGCCCGGCGACCACGCCATCGCCCCGGTCATGATCGGTGACGCGGCCGCGGCGGGCCGGATGGCGGAACTGCTGCTGGAGCGCGGCGTGTACGTGATCGGCTTCTCGTACCCCGTGGTGCCCATGGACCGCGCCCGGATCAGGGTGCAGCTCTCCGCCGCGCACTCCACCGAGGACGTGGAGCGGGCGGTCCGGGCGTTCACCGCCGCGCGGGACGTCATGAAGGACGAGGGAGTGTTTCGAAAGTAGCGCCGTCCGCCCGTAGGGCGGGGCCGGGCGCGGGGCGGGACGGTCCGGTGGTGCACGGGCGACCTGGCAGGATGGCGCGGGTGATCGACCCCCGCCGGCTGCGCGTCCTGCGGGCCGTCGCGGAGCACCGTACGGTGACCGCCGCGGCCGCCGCGCTCTACCTGACCCCCTCGGCCGTCTCCCAGCAGCTCGCCGCGCTGGAGCAGGAGACCGGCCACGCCCTGCTGACCCGTAGCGGCCGGGGCGTCCGGCTGACCGCCGCCGGGGAGATCCTGCTCGCCCACGCGCACCAGGTCCTCGCCCAGCTCGAACGTGCCGAGGCGGAGCTGGCCGCGTACGCGGGCGGTACGGCCGGTGAGGTCACGGTCGCCGCGTTCGCCACCGGCATCGCGGAGGTCCTGGCCCCGGCCCTGCGGCAGCTCGCCGGGGAACACCCCGGCATCCGGGTGCGGGTACGGGACGCCGAGGGCGACGAGAGTCTGCCGCTGGTGCTCGACGGCGAGGCGGACGTGGCCGTCGCGGTCGAGTACCGGGGCGCCCCGCGCGAGGACGACCTGCGGCTCTCCCGGGTGGCGCTGTACGCGGAGCCCTTCGACGCGGTGCTGCCCGCCGCCCATCCGCTGGGTCTCGGCGCGGAGGTCACGCTCGACGGGCTGGCCGACAGCGACTGGATCGGCCCCTACCCCGGCAACCCCTGCCATGACGTCATACAGCTCGCCTGCGAACTGGCCGGCTTCCAGCCCCGTCTGGCGCACTCCTCGGACGACTTCCGCGCGGTGGTCGCGCTGGCGGGCGCGGGCGCCGGGGTGGCCCTCGTGCCGCGCTCGGCACTGCGCGGGATGGAGCTGAAGGGCACGGTCGTCCGCCCGGTGGTGGGCCCGGCCGCGACCCGCCGCGTCTTCGCCGCCGTACGCCGGGGCGCGGAGGACCATCCGCTGATCCGGCCGGTCCTGGCGGCGCTGTCGCTGGCGGCGGCCGGGGTGACGACGGGCTGAGAGCCTGTCGAGGACACCCGGCGGGCCCCGCGGGCCCGTGGGGCTCAGCCGAGCAGGATCAGCAGGAGCACCAGGACGGTCAGCGCGCCCGCCGTGGCTACCGAGGCGCGCAGCAGCAACAGCCGGGACGGCACCCGGGTCACCGTGAGACCACGCTCGCCGGGGAGCACGTAGAAGACCCAGTTCGGCTGGTTCATCAGCTTCAGCCGGGTCAGCCGCAGGCTCAGGACGCTCACCTCCCGCGCGATCTCCCTGGGCTCGCGGGCGAGATGGCCTTCGAGGGAGCGGTGGTGGATCCGGTCGACGCCGTCCGGTACCGCGAACGCATCGCTCCCCGCTGCGGTCAGTTCGCTCCAGCCGGCCGTAGGCCGGTCGAGTCGGTGACGGACCGGGCGGGGCCAGCTCCGCCTCGGCAGCGCCAGGGTGGTGACGGACGTCCTGCGCCGGATGACCCCCCGGATCCAGCGGACGATGCTGCCCTTGCCGCCGCACTGCTTGTGCTCGATACGGCGGGAGCCGTCGCACTCCTCGCACCGGACGACATTGCTGCCGCCGCACGTGGCGCAGGCGACGACGCCCCGCCCCTTGCAGCGGGCACAGGCCGCGTCCGTGCGGCGGCAGCGGGCACAGGTGGTCCTGGGCGGCGCTTCGGACTCGCGGGGCCGCGCCGCGGTGTCCGCCGGGGGCTTCCCGCCCGTCGCGGGCTTCCCGGCGCCCGGGCGCCCCGCCGGGGCCTCGCGGCGCGGCGCGTCCGGGCAGTGGGTGCACGAGCCGACCCCGAGGCAGTCCGGGCAGACCACCGTCTCCGGATCGGGGCACGGGTGCTTGCCGCGGCCCTGACAGCCGGGGCAGGTGATACGGCCGTTGTCGCAGCTACAGATGGTCTCCTTGTCGGAGCCCTCGCGCACCAGCTCCAGCGTCAGCGTCTCGTGGGCGTCCTTCGGCGGCGCGAGGACATAGCCGCGCACATCGTCCTGGTAGCGAGGGCGGCCGGAGAGATCGAGCGGCCCGTGGTGCTCGGCGTCGTCCTGCTCGCGGGTCTCGACGCACCGGACCGTCCGGGCGCGCAGGAGCTGATGGCGTTCGATCTTCCGTATGCGCTCGGCCAGTTCACGGTGCGGATGGCGCGTCCCGCGGTTGCCGCCGCCATACGCGAGGACGGCTTCGAGGAGCGCTTCCTCGGACGGTTCCCCGTCGGAGCGCGGCTCGGCGCCGAACGCCGTCTTCTCGTACGGCTCTTCACCGGACGGTGCGTCGGACATGGCCGGTTCCCCTCCCCCGACGCGGGCCGCGCCCGCACAGAGCGCAGCGTAGAGGGGCGGCTGACACCCCCTCAAGTGGCGCGCGGCAGCGTGCGGGGGCGCTCGTCAGCGCGTGCAGGGGCGCGTACCGGCCGTCGTGCCGTGGCGTACGGCCGGCCGTACCGTGGGACGCGGGCCGCTCGCAGGTCAGGCCAGCAGGCTCGGCGCCGCCTTGTCCAGCACCGCGCCCACCCGCTCCCAGGTCTCCATGTCCCGCTCCACCGGCTCCAGTTCGGTGCCCTCACCGGCCTGCCACGCCGTCGCCACCGCCACCGGGTCCTCGCCCGTCGCCGCGCCGGCGGCGAGCGCCGCCGCGCCGAGGGCGACGAGTTCGCCGCCCGTCGGCACGATCAGCGGCCGGCCCGAGAGGCGCCGTACGGTCTCCACCCACATCCGGCCCCGCGCGCCGCCGCCCACCAGCCGCATCGGGCGGCCCGCCACCTCCGGGTCCGCCGGATCGAGCCCGCACGCGCGCGACACCTCGTCCAGGGCGCGCAGGACGGTGACGACCGCGCCCTCGTACGCGGCGCCCAGGAGCTGCTGCGCCGTGGTGTCGTGGCGCAACCCCGTCAGCAGTCCGGACGCGGCCGGCAGATCAGGGGTGCGCTCCCCGTCGAGATACGGCAGCACCACCGCCTCACCGCCCGGCGCCGCGTCCTCCCGGTCGAGCCGGAGCAGCGCGGCCACCTTGTCCACGGCCAGCGTGCAGTTGAGGGTGCAGGCCAGCGGCAGATACGTACCGTCGGCCGCGGCGAACCCCGCGAGCGCGGCGGACGCCGGGCGGGTACGGGTGGCGGCGAAGACGGTGCCCGAGGTGCCCAGGGAGAGCACCGGGTGGTCGAGCAGCCCGGCGCCGCCCAGGCCCAGACCGACGGCCGCGCTCATGTTGTCGCCGGTGCCCGCGGCGACCGCGACCCCGGCGGGCAGGCCGAGTTCGGCCGCCGCCCCGGCCGTCAGCGAGCCGACCCGGGTGGCCCCGGTGGCCGCGACGGCGGGCAGCAGCGTGGGGTCGAGACCGAGGAGCGCGAGCAGTTCCTCGTCGTAGCCGCCGGTCGCCGTCGAGTACCAGCAGGTCCCCGAGGCGTCGCCCGGGTCCGTCGCCGCGACCCCCGACAGCCGTTCGGTGAGGAAGTCGTGGGGGAGCCTGACGGCCGCGGCGGCCCGGGCGACGGCGGCGTCGTTCTCCCGCAGCCACTGCCACTTCGAGGCCGTCATCGAGGCCACCGGCACCGAACCCGTACGCGACGTCCAGGCGTCGGGGCCGCCGAGCGCCTCGGTGAGCGCGGCGGCCTGCGGGGCCGAGCGGGTGTCGTTCCACAGCAGCGCCGGACGCAGCGGCCGGCCCCCGCGGTCCAGCACCACCAGTCCGTGCTGCTGTCCGGCGACCGCGATACCGGTCACGGCCGAGGGCGCGATACCGGACTCCTTCAGTCCGGCGGCCACCGCCTCACGCAGGGCGTCCCACCAGATCTCCGGGTCGCTCTCCCTGGCCCCGCCCTCGCCGGTCACCCGGTGCGGGGCGCGGCCCACGGCGAGCAGCCGGCCGGTGGCGGCGTCGGTGAAGGCCGCTTTCGTGGACTGCGTGGAGCTGTCCACGCCGATCACGACCGGGCTCTGCGACATGGGCGTACCTCTTCCGAGCAGCGGTTTTGGACGTTGGAAGAACAAATTACGCGATGGGGCGGCGCACGGGAACCGTCCCGCCGATCATCGCTCCCGGCGGGGAGTCGGCCGGGATGCGGCGTGGGGGTTCTCCGCGCGGCGACCGGCATGCATTATTAGTCATGTCAGGAAACAAAAAGGTTTCGGCGCGCGCCGGGACCTGAGGTATCGAAGGCGGCCAGAGAATGACGGAACGCTTCACCCCCACCCCTGAGGACAAGTTCAGCTTCGGTCTCTGGACGGTGGGCTGGCAGGGCAGGGACCCCTTCGGGGACGCGACGCGCCCGGCCCTCGACCCCGTCGAGTCCGTACAGCGCCTCGCCGATCTCGGCGCGTACGGCGTGACGTTCCACGACGACGACCTGATCCCGTTCGGCTCCTCCGACACCGAACGCGAGTCGCACATCAAGCGCTTCCGTCAGGCCCTGGACGCGACCGGCATCGTCACCTCCATGGTCACCACCAACCTCTTCACCCACCCCGTCTTCAAGGACGGCGCCTTCACCGCCAACGACCGCGACGTCCGCCGCTACGCGCTGCGCAAGACACTGCGCAACATCGACCTCGCCGCCGAACTGGGGGCCAGGACCTTTGTGGCGTGGGGCGGGCGCGAGGGCGCGGAGTCGGGCGGCGCCAAGGACGTACGGGCCGCGCTCGACCGGATGAAGGAGGCCTTCGACCTCTTCGGCGCGTATGTCACCGAGCAGGGGTACGACCTGCGCTTCGCCATCGAGCCCAAGCCGAACGAGCCGCGCGGCGACATCCTGCTGCCCACCGTCGGCCATGCCCTGGCCTTCATCGAACAGCTGGAGCGCCCCGAGCTGTTCGGGGTCAACCCGGAGGTCGGCCACGAGCAGATGGCCGGGCTGAACTTCCCGCACTCCATCGCCCAGGCCCTGTGGGCGGACAAGCTCTACCACATCGACCTCAACGGCCAGAACGGCATCAAGTACGACCAGGACCTGCGCTTCGGCGCCGGCGATCTGCGCGCCGCCTTCTGGCTGGTGGACCTGCTGGAGAGCGCGGGCTGGGACGGCAGCAGGCACTTCGACTTCAAGCCGCCGCGTACCGAGGACTTCGACGGGGTGTGGGCCTCCGCCGCCGGGTGCATGCGCAACTACCTGATCCTCAAGGAGCGGGCCGCCGCCTTCCGCGCCGACCCGCTGGTCCAGGAGGCGCTGCGCGCCTCGCGCGTGGACGAGCTGGCGCAGCCCTCCGCCGCCGACGGGGTGGCCGGGCTGCTGGCGGACCGTGCCGCGTACGAGGAGTTCGACGTCGAGGCCGCCGCGGCGCGCGGGATGGCGTTCGAGCACCTGGACCAGCTCGCGATGGACCACCTGCTCGGGGTCCGCTGACCCCACGGCAGACCCGCCACGCGCACGCCGGACGGATCCCTTCCCGGATCCCGTCCGGCGTGTCAGCCGTTCCCGGGGGCGTGGCCGGCCGAGGCGGCCTCGTCGTCCGCGCCGCTCCCGCTCCCGTCGCTCCGGGCCCCGTCCCCGGCTCCGGCTGCGGACCCGTCCCCGGTCCCGGCCGCGGGCCCGTCCCCGTCGCTCCCGGCCTCGTCCCGCCGTACGTACGCCACCGGGTCGGCCAGCACCGCCCGTACCACCAGCGCCGCCCCGCCGCGCGCCGCGTCCCCCGCCGAGGAGGACGCGCGCAGCCGCCCGCTGCCGCGCGGCCACAGGCCCGACACCACCCGGGCCGTCAGCTCCCGGTCCGCTGCGGGCGACAGCCAGGGCATCAGCTCCCGGTAGATCCCGCCGAGCACGACCGCGTCCGGGTCGAGGAGGTTCACCGCCCCCGACAGCACCCGGCCCAGCATCGTCCCGGCCCGCTCGATCGCCGCCAGGGCCGCCGTGTCGCCCCGGCGCGCCCGGCGCTCCAGCTCCGCCACGCCAGGCACCCCGGCGTCCTCGTCGATGCCCGCCGCCCGCAGCAGCGCCGACTGGCCCGCGTACTGCTCCAGGCACCCCCGGGCGCCGCACCGGCAGAGCGGTCCGTCCGCGTCGGCGACCACATGGCCGATCTCCCCGGCGAACCCATGGGCCCCGCGCAGGAGTTCACCGTCCAGCACCAGCGCCCCGCCGACGCCGATCTCGCCGGTCAGATAGAGGAACGTACGGAGTCCTCCCGGGCCGCCGAACCACAGCTCGGCCAGCGCCGCGAGATTGGCCTCGTTCTCCGAACGCACCGGCAGCTCCGGCGCCGTGGGGCGCAGCCGGGCCAGGGCACGCGCGAACAGCGCCTGCGCGGGCACCCGGTTCCAGCCGAGGTTCGGCGCTTGGCGCACCGTGCCCCCCGACACCAGCCCCGGCAGGGCGAGTTGGACCCCCACCGGGTGCAACCCCTGTTCGGCCGCGGACTCCAGGGTGCGCGCGGCGATCCGGGCGCCCCGGGCCAGTACCTCGGCGGGCTCCGTGCCGCGGTTGTCGAGGTGTTCGGTCAGCCGCACCCGGTCGGTGCCGGACAGATCGACCACGCACACCGACACATAGTCGATATTGATCTCCACGCCGATCCCGGCGGGTCCCGAACGCGTCACCTTCAGTACGGTGCCGGGCCGTCCGGCCTGCCCGCTGAAGGTCTTGCCGGACTCGGAGAGGTATCCGCTCTCCATCAACTGCTCGACCAGGGAGGAGACCGCCGCCCGGGTCAGCCCGACGCGCGCCGCCACCCCGGCCCTGGTCGTCTCGCCCTCGTCCCGTACCGCCCGCAGCACAAGACTCAGATTGTGGCGGCGCACCGATTCCTTGTCGGCCTTGGGGCCGAGGGGGGTGTGGTTGGTGTTCATCTCACGGATGAGCCTATGTGATCGGAAACGGCCGGAAGGGGCCACTCGGCAAGCAGGATTTCTCATTCCGCCTGATGGTGTGATTAATGACTAATTAATCTTGACGAGGTCGCGGTGCCCCGTCAGGCTGGGGCCGCCGAACGAGGAGCAGCCACGTGACCACGCACGCCCCCGACCAGACCCCGCCCGACCAGGCCCGGCCCGGCCGGCCCCCGGCCGAGCGGAACACCACCGACCGGTGGATCCTGCGCACCGAGAACACCACCTACGCCGTCGCGCTCGAACCGGAAGGCCAGTGGGCCGAACTGACCGCCTGGGGACCGCACGGCGTGGAGAGCGGCCCCTCGCCGCTCGACTGGTCCCGCCGTACCCACTTCGTCACCCCGGCCGACCTGGCGCCCGCCGAGTACATCCCGTACGGGCTGCGGCCGTTCACCGGCGCCGACCTGCTCGCCCAGCGCCCGGGCGAGGACCGCGGCGTGTGGTGGACCTTCACCGGGGCGGAACCGGACGGGGACCGGGCGCTGCGGCTCGTCTTCACCGACGAGACCCTGGGACTTGAGACCACACTCCACTACGAGAGCGTCCCCGGCACCGATGTGATCCTGCGCTGGGCCGAGCTGGTCTGCACCGGCCCGGACGAACTGCGCCTGGAGCGCTTCGACTCCGCCGCCGTGAACATCCCCGTCACGGCCGGCGCCCGGCTCACGTACCTCACCGGCCAGTGGGCCCAGGAGTTCCAGCGCACCCAGCTCGAACTCACCCGTGGGCGCTTCGAGATGGCCAGTACCCAGGCCGTCCCCGGTCACGCGTACGCGCCCTGGCTCGCCGTCCAGGACGCCGCGCACCCGGACGGGACCACCGGCGTCCCCACCTACGGCGTCGCCCTTCAGTGGCCGGGGAACTGGCACATCACCACCGACGCCGAGCCCGGCGGCGCGGTCCGCGTGCGCGCCGGACGGCTGCCCCACGAGGGCGCGCTGCGGCTCGCCCCCGGCGCCTGCCTCACCACCCCGAGGCTCGCCTGCGCCTTCAGCCCGGACGGACTCGACGGTCTCGCCCGCGTCTGGCACCGCTACGAGCGCGGGCTCACCGGCGAGCGGACGCACCGTCCCCGCAAGGTCCTCTACAACTCGTGGGAGGCCACCGGCTTCGACGTCGACGCCGGCAGCCAGCTCGAACTGGCCCGGATCGCCGCCGACATGGGCGCGGAACTCTTCGTCGTCGACGACGGCTGGTTCCCCGGCCGGGACGACGACACGGGCGGCCTCGGCGACTGGCGCCCCGACCCGGCGTCCTTCCCTGGCGGGTTCGACGCCTTCGTCGGCGAAGTCCGCGCCCTCGGGATGGACTTCGGCCTCTGGGTGGAGCCCGAGTGCGTCAGCCCCCGCTCCGAGCTGTACGCCGCACACCCCGAGTGGGTCTACCGGGTGGACGGCCGCCCCGCCCGCCTCGTCCGCAACCAGCTCCTGCTCGACCTCGGCCGCGAGGACGTCCAGGACTTCGTGCTCGCCACCTTCGACCGGCTCCTCGGCGACCACGAGATCGGCTACCTCAAGTGGGACATGAACCGCCCGCCGACCGAACGCGGCCGGCCCGGGGCCGGCCCCGCCGAACACCTCGACCTCGACGCCGCGCACGTCGCCGGTTATCTGCGCGTCCTCGACCACCTCCGCGCCCGCCACCCGCACGTCACCGTCGAGGGCTGCTCCGCGGGCGGCGGCCGGATCGAGCACGCCACCCTCGCCCGTACGGACGTGGTGTGGCCCAGCGACAACACGGCACCGCTCGACCGGCTCGCCATCCAGTACGGCTATCTGCACGCGCACGCCCCGCACACCATGAGCTCCTGGGTCACCGACTCGCCCGGCATCTTCGACCCGCGCCCCCGCTCACTCGGCTTCCGCTTCGTCAACGCGAGCGCCGGTGTCCTCGGGATCGGCGCGGACATCCGTACCTGGAGCGCGGAGCGGCGCGCCGAGGCCGCGCGCTGGGTCGCCCGCTACAAGGAGATCAGGGAGGTCGTCCACCACGGCGAGGCGCGGCTGCTGAACACCCCCGCCGACGCCACCTGCGGGGTCCAGTACGAGGAGCCCGGCGGCGACCGGATCGTCGTCACCGCCCTCAGTACCGGCCGGCTCGACGGGGCGCCCCTGGTCCCCGGCCGCCCGGCCCGGCTCCGGCTGCGCGGTGTGGACCCGGCGGCCCGGTACACCGACGCCGCCACGGGCGAGACATACGGCGGAGCCCATCTGACCCACTACGGGCTGCCGTTCGCGTGGACTGCGGAGTACGACGCCGAACTCGTCGTGCTGGTACGGCAGTAGGCGGCCGGAGCCCGCGCGCCACGCCGTAACCTCGGGACACCGTCCATGTCCTCGAAGGCCAAGGAGTCGTACCGTCCCATGCGCCCCACGAACGCAACCGCCCGCTTCACCGACCGGGTCGCCGTGGTCACCGGCGCCGCCTCGGGCATCGGCGCCGCCACGGCGGGCCGCCTCGCCGCCGAGGGCGCCTCGGTGGTCCTCGCCGACACCGACGCGGAGCGCGGGGTGCCCGTCGCCGCGCGGATCCGGGAGGAGGGCGGGCGGGCCGCGTTCGTACTGGCCGATGTCGCGGAGGAGGCAGGCTGGGACCACATCGTCACCGCCGCCCACACCTTCGGTCCGGTGGACGTACTGGTCAGCAACGCGTACACCGTGGACGTCACGGCGGCGCACGAGATGACCCTCGCCTCCTGGGAACGGCAGCTCGCGGTCAACCTCACCGGCGGCTTCCTCGGCTTCAGGGCGGTCCTGCCGGATCTGCGCGCCGGGCACGGCGCCGTGGTGCTGACCTCGTCCGTCCACGCGCGCCAGGGCATACCGGGCCACCCAGCCTACGCCGCCTCGAAAGGGGCCCTGCTCTCGCTCTGCGCCCAACTCGCCGTGGAGTACGGGCCGGAGGTACGGGTCAACGCGGTCCTGCCGGGCCCGATCCTCACCGCCGCCTGGAACGCCGTCCCGGAGGAGGAGCGGGCGCGCAGCGCCGCCGGGACCGCGGCGGGCCGCTTCGGCACTCCGGAGGAGGTCGCCGCCGCGATCGCCTTCCTCGCCGCCGGTGAAGCCTCGTACATCACCGGATCGAGCCTGCTCGTGGACGGCGGCTGGAGTGTGGTGAAGGCGTCCGCCTGAGGCACACCGGCCGCACCGCACCGGCCGGCCGGCGGAGACGTCGGCGCGGCCGGGGCGCCGGGTGCTCCGCGGGCAGCTCCCCGAGGGCGCCGACGCTCGATCTCCCCGCGCCTCGGCGGGAGTTGGGAGGAGGTCCGCGCCGTCGTCGGGCCGGCCGCGGCCCGCACGGCGATGACGGAGAGCGCCGACGAACTGCTGGAGCGGATGCCGCCGATCGTCCAGCCGCGTCCCGGCGGACCCGTACGCGGCCGCCCCCCCCGTACGCGGCGGCCCCGTATCTGCGAGGGCCGTTCCCCTCCGCACCTTGCCCATCTCGCGATCGATGTGCGATCTTTGTTCCATCCCGTCAATGGAAACGTTTCCACGAGGAGGTGGGGCGGATGGCCACCATCAAGGACGTCGCGGCACGGGCCGGGGTCGCGCTCGGTACCGCGTCCCGGGTGCTCAGCGGCAGCAGTCAGACCTCGGCCGACTCCCGGTCCCGCGTGCTTGCCGCCGCGGCCGAGCTGGGGTACATCGCCAACGGGCCCGCCCGTTCCCTGCGGCGGGCGCGAACCGACGTGCTGGGGCTGCTCGTCTCGGACATCCGCAACCCGTTCTTCTCCGAGCTGGCCCATGCCGCCGAGCAGGAGGCGCGGCGCCACGGGTACACCGTGCTGCTGGCCAACGCGAACGAGGACGCCGAGCAGGCCGACGCCTACCTTCGGACCTTCGCCGCTCAACGCATCGACGGCCTGCTCTTCTCACCGCAGGGCACCGTCTCACCGCAGCTCGCGGCCACCCTTGCCTCCGGATTGCCACTCGTGTTCCTCAACCGCACGATCGAGGGCGTCGACGCCCCGCTGTACGGCACGGACAACGCTCAGGGCGTACAGCAGGTGCTCACCTGGCTGCGGCAGCGGGGCCACCGCGACGTGGCCTTCATCGGCGGCCCGGACACGATCTCCACCGGCGCAGAGCGTCGCGCCGCCTACCTCGCCGGGCGCCGGGCGCACGGCATCAGTACCGACGACAGGTTGCTCGACGCCGGTGACTTCCTGGCCACCGGCGCGGCGGAGGCCATGTGCCGCATCGTCGATCGCGGTGTCACGTTCACGGCCGTGTTCGGTGCGAACGGTCAGACGACCCTGGGAGCGGTGCGCGCGCTGCGCGAACGGCTCGGCGCGGAGCGGGCCGCCCGCATCGAGGTGGTCTCCTTCGACGACCTCGACTGGTTCGAGTTCGCTTCGCCGCCCATCAGCGCGGTCCGCAACGACGCGTCGTCGATCGGCCGGCTCGGTGTACGAGGGCTCGTCGACCTCCTCGCCGGCCGCGACGCAGCCGGTGAGCGTCTTCCCACCACCTTCACCGACCGGGCGGTGCGGGGCATCCGATGAGCATCGGGACCGCCCTCGGAGCCGCCGACATGGCACGCCCGGCCGGGAATCCTCTCGCCGGTGCCCGCGCTCCTCACGCTCCTCGCGCGGCCCGGCGCGCCGGGGCCGGCGCCCACGGGCACGCCGGCACCGGCGCCACCCCGCACGGCCCCCGGCGAGGCCGTCGACCGCTCTTACGAGATCGCGCGGCGTGTGACCGGCGGTCGCACAGCGCCTCCACCGCCGTCACTACGGAACCAGCACTGCGATGTCCGCTCCCAACCTGGCGGGAGACGGTGCGCCCTCCTTGAAAGGAACAACCGATGAAGGTCGCCCTCGGCGCGGACCACGCCGGATATCCGCTCAAAGACGCGGTCCGCGAGGCCATCGAGGCTCTCGGACACGAGGTGATCGACTGCGGCACTCACAGCCGCGAACCCGTCGATTTCCCCGACATCACCCGCACCACCTGCGAGGTGGTGCTCTCCGGCTCGGCCGACCGGGCCGTACTCGTATGCGGCACAGGCCAGGGCGCGGTCATGGCCGCCAACAAACTGCCGGGCGTCCGCTGCGGCCTCGCCCACGAGCCCTACTCGGCCCACCAGGCCGTCGAGCACGACGACGCCAACGCCATCGCCATCGGGGCCTGGCTGGTCCCGCACGCACTCGTGCCCGACATCATCCGTGAATTCCTCGGCGCGGTCTTCGACGACGACGAGGAGACCCGCCGCCGGGTCGCCAAGCTCAACGCGCTCGACGCCCTGCCCCCGGCCCCCTGACAATCCCTCCCGCACGCCGCGCGCGCACCCGTCGCGCGGGTGAACTCCCGTTCCACCGGCGCCGGATGCCCTGCCCGCGGACGCGTCGGCCGGGCGCCTCCTCACCATGCCCACCAGCACCCATCCCAAGGACTCGGCCCCCTCGTGCGGCCCCCTCCTCCTCACTGCGTAGACGCCGGCGTCTGTCCGGCGACCCACCAAGGAGACTCCCCATGTCCACCAGCGCCACCGCCGGACGGCGAAGCGTGCTCGGCTCCAAGGACCGCGTCAAGACAGCGGTCGCCGCGGCCCTCGGTACCAGCGTCGAGAACTACGACTTCATCGCGTACGGCACCGCCTCCGCGCTCTACTTCGGAGCGGTCTTCTTCCCCGAGAGCGACCGGTTCGTCGGCACACTGCTCTCCTTCGCCACCCTCGCGGTGGGTTTCGTCATGCGCCCGCTCGGAGGCGCTGTCGGCGGCTATTTCGCCGACAAGTTCGGCCGCAAGCCCGTCCTTGTCACGGCGATGATCGTCATGGGGGCCGCCACCTTCCTCATCGGTGTGCTGCCGACGTACGAACAGGCCGGTGTGCTCGCGCCGATCCTGCTCGTGGCCATCCGCATGATCCAGGGCCTCGCGTTCGGTGCCGAATGGGGCGGTGCGATCACCATGGCCTACGAACACGCGCCCTGGCACCGCCGCGGCATGTTCGCCGCGATCCCGCAGTCCGGCAACCCGCTGGGCATCGCCCTGGCCAGCGGTGTGTTCGCGTGGAGTGACACCCTCGACGGCAGCTGGCAGTGGCGAACCCCCTTCCTGCTCAGTGCCGTTCTCGTGATCGTCGCGCTGATCGTTCGCTCCCGTCTCTCCGAATCCCCTGAGTTCCAGGAAGCCCAGGCCACCGGCAAGACCGAGAAGAACCCCCTCCGCGCGACCCTGACCCGCGACTGGCGTGGCATCCTGCGGGTCATCGCCCTGCGCGTCGTGGAATCCTTCGCCTACTACTCCACCGCGACCTACCTGCTCAACTACATCACCGAACGCCACCCCGATCTCAGGCCCGTCGCCCTCAGCGCGATCACCGCCGCGAGCATCCTTGCCATCGCGGTCACCTTCCTCGCCGGCGCACTCACCGACCGCATCGGACGCCGCCCCCTCTACATAGCGGCCTGCACGATGGCGATCCTCTTCGCCTTCCCGATGTATCTGCTCACCAACTCCGCCCGACCCGCCCTCGTCGTCACGGTCTTCATCATCGGTATCGGCGTCATCCACGCCTCGCTCACAGGAACCCAGGGCTCGCTGCTCACCGAGCAGTTCCGCACCGCGACACGCACCTCGGGAGCCTCACTGGGCTACCAGATCGCCGCGGCCATCGGCGGCTTCGCCCCCCTGCTCGCCGCCGCCCTGGTGGGAACCTTCGGCTGGCCGGGCGCCGCACTGCTCTACCTCGGCGCGGCCCTGATCGGCCTCACCGGCATCCTGGTGACGAAGGAGACCTGGGGCCGTCACGAGCGGGAGCGCGTGCTCCGCCTCGTCGCCGAGGAAAAACACGCCCAAGCGGTGTCGGAGACACCGGCCGGTGCCGAGCTGCCGTCCTCGCCCGGATCGCGCTGAACCCACGCGAGCCCAGCGAGGTCCGGACGAGAGGCCCTAGCCGCGCTGCCGTGCCGGCCGCTGCGCAGGCACCGTACCCGTACCCATCCCTGTCCCCGCACCTGTGCCCGTACCGCCGTCCGCCCACGCGGGCGCCGTTCCGGTGAGCTGGCAGACCATCAGGTAGAAGGGGATGGGCGGGGTGTACGGGGTGGGCGCCTGCGGCCAGTGGATCAGTTTGGGGTGGACGGCGGGCACCGTCGTACCGCTGATGTAGCGCGCCGGGGACGGCCAGGTCAGATCGAGGTCGGAGCCCGCCGGGACGATCCACCACCACCAGTCGGTGTCCGCGAAGACACAGCCCGTCCGCGGCAGCCGGGCCATCAGCCGGAAGCCGTGTTCCGCGGGCACGCCCACCGCGTCGCACCCCAGGGAGGCCGGCAGCGTGGCCGGCAGGGGCAGTGCGGTCCCGCGCGGCGTGGTGTCACGCAGGCCGCGGGCCAGCCGCTGGAGCGCGGTCCTCAGCACGGCGGCTCCGTTCCGCGCGGTGCCTCCGTCGTCCGCGCAGGCCGGGCGCCGCGCGGCAGCGGCCGGCCGGCCCCGGGCGCCGCCGTGCCGGCGTGCGGCAGTTCGGCCCAGACGACACGCCCGGGACCGTAACCCGATGTGTCGTGGGCTCCCCAGCCGCTGCACATCGAGTCGACGAGGAAAAGCCCCCGGCCGCCCTCGCCCTCCGCCTCACCCTCGGCCGCGTGGTGGAGCTGGGGTCCGGTGGGGCCGTAACCCTGGTCCTCCACCGCTATCCGCAGGCGTCCCTCGCCGTCGCGTATCTCGCAGATGACGCGGTTGCCCGCGGCGTGCACGATCGCGTTCGTCACCAGCTCGGACACGACGAGGACCGCGGTGTCGCGGGTCTCCTCGTCCAGGTCCCAGAGGGCGAGGCGGGCCCGTATGAGCTCTCTGGCGCGTCCCACGGACTCCGCGTGGGCCGGCAGTTGAAACCCGTAGCGGCGGACTGCGTTGCCAGGGCACAGGGCGATGAGCTGGGGGGTGAGCGCGTTACCAGGTGCCACGACCGATTCCTAACGGTGGGGGAGCAGCGGATGCGTGCAAGACCTCTCCCATGGCAGAGCGCGACAACCGCGTGAACTGGTTCACCGGTCTACTGTCCACCCGCCGAGGACACTTGGCAAGTAGCACTCTGAAAAATTCAGAGTGCCATGTTCTTCGTCGGGGCGGCATGGCAGACTGCTGGTAACCGTGCGTGGGAAGGACCCAAAAGTGAGTGAACCGCGGTCCGCCCCGACCGTGGGCCAGGTCGTACTCGGCAGACGCCTCCAGGATCTGCGCGAGCGCCGCGGCCTGAGACGCGAGGAGGCCGCCAAGCTCCTGCGGGTGGCCCCGGCCACGATCCGCCGGATGGAGACGGCCGAGGTCGCGCTCAAGATCCCTTACGTACAGTTACTGCTCAGGGCGTACGGCGTACCCGAGGAGGAGGCGGAGGCCTTCGTCGAACTGACGGAGGAGGCGAACAAGCCCGGCTGGTGGCAGCGGTTCCACGACATCCTGCCGGACTGGTTCAGCATGTACGTCTCCCTGGAGGGCGCCGCGTCCCTCCTGCGGGCGTACGAACCCCATTTCGTTCCCGGGCTGCTCCAGACCGAGGAGTACGCGCGGGCCGTCATGCACGCGGGAGCGGTGGGACAGGCTCAGCCGGAGGAGATCGAGCGGCATGTGGCGCTCCGCATGGAACGCCAGGCGCTCCTGACCCGTGACGACGCGCCCAGATTCTGGGTGATCATGGACGAGACCGTGCTGCGCCGCCCCGTCGGGGAGGATCCGCGGATCATGCGGGAACAGATCGACAGGCTGCTGGAAGCCTCCGAGATGACCAATGTGACCCTGCAGATCGCGGAATTCTCCAGCGGACACCACCCGGGTACCTACGGGCCGTTCGTTCTTTTCCGTTTTGCCGTGCCGGAGCTGCCTGACATGGTCTACAGCGAGTACCTGACCGGTGCCGTCTACCTTGACGCACGTCCCGAAGTGGCCACCCACCTTGAGGTCATGGACCGGATGGCGGCCCAGGCCGCAACTGCACAACGCACGAAGGAGATCCTCAAGGATGTCCGCAAGGAGCTGTGAATGGACCCCATATACAACGGCATGCCCGCGGCCGACCTCGGCAGCGAAGGCTGGTACAAGCCGTGGAGTGGCGGCAACGGCGGCAACTGTGTCGAGGCCATGAAGCTGGCCGACGGCAGGGTCGCCATGCGCCAGTCCGCCGATCCGGGCGGGCCGGCGCTGATCTACACCACGAGTGAGATCGCCGCCTTCATCCAGGGCGCCAAGTCGGGACAGGCGGACTTCCTGCTCACGTGATCCGCCGCCGTTGCGGGAAGGACGGCGGCGGCACCCAAGCTGTCACTGAATCACGGGGAGCGCGGCGTCGCAGCACTTTCAGGTGCGCTGCGGCGCCGCGCTGTGTCACCGGGGCGGGGTCACCGGGTCAGGCACCCACCCGGCGCTTGTTCCAGACGTCGAAGCCCACCGCGGCGAGCAGCACGAGGCCCTTGATCACCTGCTGGTAGTCGGTGCCGATACCGACCAGCGACATCCCGTTGTTCAGGACGCCCAGCACCAGACCGCCGATGATCGCGCCGAACACCGTGCCGACCCCGCCGGTCATCGACGCGCCGCCGATGAACGCGGCGGCGATGGCCTCCAGTTCGAAGTTGATACCGGCCTGCGGCACCCCCGCGTTGAGCCGCGCCGCGTAGACGACGCCCGCGAGCGCCGCCAGGACACCCATGTTGACGAAGACCAGGAAGGTGACCCGCTTGTCCTTGACGCCGGACAGCTTCGCCGCCGCCTGGTTGCCGCCCAGCGCGTACACATGGCGGCCGACGACGGCGTTGCGCATGACGTAGCCGAAGCCGATCAGCAGCGCTGCCAGCAGCAGCAGGACGACCGGCACACCCCGGTAGCTGGCCAGGGTCATCGTGAAGGCCAGCACCGCCGCCGCCAGCGCCACCAGCTTGACGACGAACAGGTTGAAGGGCAGGACGTCCAGGTCGAACGCCTGCTGCCGGCGCCGGTCCCGGAACTCCTGGAAGAACGCGAACGCCAGCAGCGCCAGCCCCAGCAGCAGCGTCAGGTTGTGGTAGTTGGTGGACGGACCGACCTCGGGCAGATAGCCGGTCGAGATCTTCTGGAAGCCCTCCGGGAACGGGCCGAGCGAGCGCGACCCCAGGAAGATCTGCGTACCGCCGCGGAAGATCAGCATCCCGGCGAGGGTGACGATGAACGATGGAATGCCGACGTACGCGATCCAGAACCCCTGCCAGGCCCCGGCGATCGCGCCGATCAGCAGCCCCAGGATCAGTGCGGGCACCCAGGGCATGTCGTGTTCGACCATCATCACCGCGCAGGCCGCGGAGACGAACGCGGCCAGCGAGCCGACCGACAGGTCGATATGGCCCGCGACGATCACGATCATCATGCCGATGGCCAGGACCAGGATGTAACTGTTCTGGAGAACCAGGTTGGTGACGTTGTTCGGTTTGAGGAGGACCCCGTCCGTCCATATCTGGAACAGGACGACAATCAGGCCGAGCGCGACGAGCATGCCGTACTGGCGCATGTTGCGGCGCGCGGCCTCCATGAGCAGCGCCCCCGTCGCGGAGCGCCCGGACGGAGGCGCCGGCGGCGCGTCCTTCGGCGTGTCGCCCTTCGGCGTGTCGGTGGTGACCGGACCCATGTCGACTACCTCGTGTTCTTGGTCATGTGGCGCATCAGTACTTCCTGGGTCGCTTCCGCCCGCGGGATCTCACCGGTGAGCCGGCCGGCCGCCATCGTGTAGATGCGGTCGCACATGCCGAGCAGCTCGGGGAGTTCCGAGGAGATGAAGACGACGGCCTTGCCCTCCGCGGCGAGCTGGTCGATGACGGTGTAGATCTCGTACTTCGCACCGACGTCGATCCCGCGGGTGGGCTCGTCGAGAATCAGCACATCGGGACCCGCGAAGATCCATTTGCTGAGCACGACCTTCTGCTGGTTGCCGCCGGAGAGCCGCCCGACCTGCTCGAACACCGTCGGCGTCTTGATGTTCATGCTCTTGCGGTACGACTCGGCGACCCGGCTCTCCTCGTGCTCGTCGACGATCCCGCGCCGGGCCACCTTGGAGAGCGCTCCCAGGGTGATGTTGCGGCCGATGGTGTCGATGAGGTTGAGCCCGTACTGCTTGCGGTCCTCGGTGACGTACGCGATCCCGTGCGCCACCGCCTCCGGCACCGTCCTCGTCCGGATCTCCGCGCCGTCCTTGAGAACCGTCCCGCTGATGTTGCGGCCGTAACTGCGGCCGAACACACTCATCGCCAGCTCGGTGCGTCCGGCGCCCATCAGCCCCGCGATACCGACGATCTCGCCCCTGCGGACCTCGACGGAGACCCCGTCCACGACCTTGCGCTGCTGGTCGATGGGGTGGTGCACGGTCCAGTCCCGGACCTCCAGGGCGGGCCGCGCCCCCGGATCGCCCGCGTACGGGGTGCGTTCGGGGAAGCGGTGGTCGAGATCGCGGCCGACCATGCCCCGGATGATCCGGTCCTCGGTGGTCGACTCCGCGCTCACGTCCAGCGTCTCGATCGTCCGGCCGTCCCGCAGGATGGTGACCGAGTCCGCCACCTCGGCGATCTCGTTCAGCTTGTGCGAGATGATGATCGAGGTGATGCCCTGGCCCTTCAACTCCTTGATGAGCCGCAGGAGCTGGGCGCTGTCACTGTCGTTGAGCGCGGCCGTCGGCTCGTCCAGGATCAGCAGCTTGACCCGCTTGGCGAGCGCCTTGGCGATCTCCACGAGCTGCTGCTTGCCCACCCCGATGTCGGCGACACGGGTCTGCGGGTGCTCGTTCAGACCCACCCGCTTGAGCAGCTCGGCGGCGTGCTTGAGCGTGTCGTTCCAACTGATGAAGCCCCGGGTGGCGTGCTCGTTGCCGAGGAAGATGTTCTCGGCGATCGACAGATAGGGGATCAGGGCGAGTTCCTGATGGATGATCACGATGCCCTGGGACTCGCTGGCCTTGATGTCCTTGAAGGCGCACGCGGCGCCCTCGAACAGGATCTCACCCTCGTAACTCCCGTGCGGGTGAACCCCGCTGAGGACCTTCATGAGAGTCGACTTGCCCGCACCGTTCTCACCGCAGATGGCGTGCACCTCGCCCGGGGCGACGGTCAGGGTGACGTCCGAGAGCGCCTTGACCCCGGGGAAGGTCTTGACGATGGAACGCATCTCCAGGACGGGGGCCGCCGCACCGGCGGCCCCCGCCGTACCGACTGGAAGGGTCACTTCAGGTCCTCAGCCTTGAGGTAGCCGGAGTCCACCAGTTCCTTCTGGTAGTTGGACTTGTCGACGCCGACCGGCTCCAGCAGATATGCCGGGACGACCTTGGCCTTGTTGTTGTACGACGTCTCGTCGTTGACCTCGACCTTCTTGTCGTTCAGCATCGCGTCCGTCATCTGGGCGGCCGTCTTGGCCAGCAGCCGGATGTCCTTGTAGACGGTCATGGTCTGCTGGCCGGCGATGATCGACTTCACCGAGGCGACCTCGGCGTCCTGCCCGGTGACCAGCGGATAGGGCTTCGCCTTCGTCCCGTAGCCGTCGGACCTGAGCGACGACAGGATGCCGATGGAGATCCCGTCGTACGGCGAGAGGACCGCGTCCACGTTGTCCGAGCCGTACGCCCTGGTGAGCAGGTCGTCCATCCGCCGCTGGGCCGTGCCGCCGTCCCAGCGCAGGGTGGTGACCTGGTTCAGCTTGGTCTGTCCGCTGCGCACGACGAGCTGCTTGTCGTCGAGGAACGGCTTGAGGGTCTTCATCGCGCCGTTGAAGAAGTACTGGGTGTTGTTGTCGTCGGGCGAACCGGCGAAGAGCTCGATGTTGAACGGGCCCTCCTTGCCGCCCTCCTTCAGGCCCAGCTTCTCGATCAGGTAGGTGGCCTGGAGGACACCGACCTTCTCGTTGTCGAACGACGCGTAGTAGTCGACGTTCTTCGTGCCGAGGATCAGCCGGTCGTATGAGATGACCTTGATCTTCTGGTCGGCTGCCTGCTTGAGCACATCGCTCAGGGCGCTGCCGTCGATGGCCGCGACGATCAGGACGTCCACGCCCTTGGTGATCATGTTCTCGATCTGTGCCACCTGCTGGGCAACATTGTCCTCGCCGTACTGGAGGTCGGTCTTGTAGCCGAGCTTCTTCAGTTCGGTGACGACGTTGTTGCCGTCCGCGATCCAGCGCTCGGACGACTTGGTCGGCATCGCGATGCCGACGGTGGAGCCCTTGCCACCCTTGGTGTCGTCCTTGCTGCCGCCCTCGCTGCTCTGCCCGCAGGCGGCGAGTGAGAGCACCAGGGAGAGCGAGGTGACGGCGAGTGCGGCTCGGCGAGTTCGCATGGGTACATCAGTCCTTGTCGTCGGTCAGCGGAAAGCGGTTGAGCGGGCCCGGCAGCCGGGAGCCGAGCGGCGACATGCCGCCGTCGGCGCCGTGGCGGCCGAGCAGATCGAGGACGAGCCTGCCGCGCCGTACCCGTTCCCGGGCGGTGCTGAGGGCGGTCTCGCGGAGTTGGGCGCCGAAGGGGTAGATCCCCGGGGACTTCGACAGGCCGAACTTGAGGTAGAGCGGGGCGCCGCGCCGGATCAGCTCCGCCGCCTCGTACATCCGGACGTAGCCGCCGAGGTCGTCGGGGGCCTCGATGTAGAGGTCCATGGGGGCCCGGCTGACCCGGCGGATCTCGGTGAAGTGCGCGAGCGTGAGGTCCGAGGGGATGTTGACGGAGTCGGCGCCGAGGCGCTCGAAGACCGCGTACGACGCCGGGTTGACCGGCCCGATCAGCGCCGACACCTTGAACGTGGTGTCCTCGGGCAGCACACCCCGCTCGCGGAGCCCGTGCAGGGTCCACAGCACGCCCTCGTCGGCGACGAGCAGGCACTTCACCCCGAGAGAGGAGGCGCGCAGCGCGTCCTCGACACTGCCGGCCAGCGCGTCGTGACCCCGGGCGCGCAGTCCCGCGCCGCCGGAGTCGGTACGGGTGGAGCCGCCGATGTCCCAGGTGCCGCGCGGCCCGGTGAACAGGCACAGCTCGATGTTCCGGGACGCGCAGGCGTCGACCATCTCGGTGATCTCGGCGTCGGTGAGCATCCACACGCCGCTGCCCTGGCTGATGCGGTGGATGGGCACATCGAGCCGGTCGGACTCCTTGAAGACCTCGGCCAGGCACTCCGGGCCCTCGACGGAGGGGATCTCGGTCCGCCACAGCCCCCCGTCGGGGAAGGCGTGCGGGGAGGCGTCCGCGGGGCTGAGGGCGGGAGCGGCCAGGCCGAGCGTGGCGAGCGCCTGCTCGCCGGGCCGGCGGGGGGCGGGGGCTGATGCGTCGGTCACGGACGAGTCCTTCGGTTCGGTCCTACGCGTCGGTCGTACGCGTCGGGCGTGTCGCGGAGTGCGCGCTGGTGCGAGGAGCGTGGTGGTGAGGTGCGTGGTGGTGAGGTGCGTGGTGGTACGGGGGCCGCGGTGGCGCGGCGGTGTCCCACGGGTGGTGCCGAACACGGGGTCATGGCCGCAGCAGCACCTTCCCGGTTCCCGGATCGCCCCCGCCGACCAGCGCCACGGCCTCGCCGAACCGCTCCAGCGGGAACTCATGGGTGATCAGCGGCGCCGGGTCGAGCACCCCGGCGGTGAAGGCACGTACGGCGAAGGCCCAGGCGGACGACGGCGCCCCGAAGACGCCGTGCACGCTGAGTTGACCGAGCGTCAGCAGCGCCGGGTCGATGCCGGTGGCCCCGGGCGCGAACATCCCGGTGAGCGCCACCCGGCCGCCGCGCCGCGCCAGCAGACAGGCCGCGGCGGCGGTGCCCGGCGCCCCGGCGGTCTCCACGACGAGGTCGTAGCGCCCGTGCGCCTCCTTGGCCTCCTCCGGGGTTCCGGCGTCCGTCGCCCCGAACCGCCGGGCGAAGGCGCCGCGTTCGGCCCGGGGGTCGATGACGGTCAGCTCGGCGGGGGAGGTGGCGGCCAGCAGTTGGACGGCGAGCAACCCCAGTGTGCCCGCCCCGACCACGGCGATCCGCTCGCCCGGTTCGGGACGGCAGGTCCGCACCGCGGCGGCCACCACCGCGGCAGGCTCCAGCAGGGCGGCGGCCCGCAGGTTGGCATCGTTGTCAAGCAGGTGCAGCAGACGTGCGGGAACGACGACATGGTCGGCGAACGCGCCCGGCACGGTGAAGCCCGTCTCCTCGTACCCGCCGCCGCACAGCGAGGTCTCGCCGCCGCGGCAGCGGGCACAGGTCCCACAGGCCCGGAACCCCTCGGCGACGGTCCCGCGGCCGGTCAACTCCGGTGCCACGCCGGGGCCGACCGCCTCGACGGTCCCCGACCACTCGTGCCCCGGCGTCACCGGGTAGCGCACATAGCCCGGGTCGCGGTGGCCGTCGTACACCTCGCGGTCGCTCATGCAGATACCGGCCGCCGCGACGCGTACCCGTACCTCGCCCGGGCCGGGCACGGGGACCGGCCCGGTCACCAGACGGTGGACTCCGGGCCGGTCGACGACGACCGATCTGCCGGTCGCCGCCGGTCCGGCGGGCGTTGCTCGGCCCGCCGGGGACCGGTCGCTCATCGGGGCTCCTTCGGGTCGCGCTTCTCCCAGCCCTCGGCCCACAGGTCGAACCGCGCCTGCTGCTGCGGGAATTCGGCCGCGGCCTCGACGTCGAACTCTACGCCCAGACCCGGTGCGTGCGAGATCTCGAAGCAGCCCGTCTCCGGGTCGACCTGCGGAGCGCCCTTGACGACCTTCTTGATCTCCGCGTCGGCGAAGTCGTTGAAGTGCTCAAGGATCTTGAAGTTCGGTGTGCAGGCCGCGACTTGGAGGCTCGCGGCGGTCAGCACCGAGCCGCCGACATTGTGCGGCGCGACCAGCGTGTAGTGCGTCTCCGCGGTCGCCGCCAGCTTCCGCGTCTCCAGGATGCCGCCGATGTGGCCGACGTCCGGCTGGATGATGTCGGCGGCCTGCGACTCGAAGAGTTCGCGGAACTCGATCCGGTCGTGGATGCGTTCACCGGTCGCGATCGGCAGGTCGACCTTGTCGGCGACCTTGCTCAGCGCCTTCAGGTTCTCCGGCGGCACCGGCTCCTCCAGCCAGGCCGGGGCGTACGGCGCCAGTTCGCGCGCCAGGCGGACGGCGGTCGAGGGGCTGAACCGGCCGTGCATCTCCAGCATCAGCTCGGACTCGGGCCCGATCGCGTCCCGTACGGCCTCGATCAGCGCGACCGCCTCGTTGCTCGCCGCCCGGTCCAGCTCGAAGTGGCCGGTGCCGAACGGGTCGATCTTCAGGGCCCGGTAGCCGCGCGCGATCACGGCCTGGGCCGCCTTGTGGTAGGCGTCCGGGGTGCGTTCGGTGGTGTACCAGCCGTTGGCGTACGCCTTGACCCGGTCGGTGACCTTCCCGCCGAGGAGCTGCCACACCGGTACGCCCAGCGCCTTGCCCTTGATGTCCCAGCAGGCCATCTCGACGACCGCGATGCCCGACATCACGATCTCACCGGCGCGCCCGTAGTCGCCGTACTTCATCCGGCGTACGAGGTCCTCTACCGCGAAGGGATCCGATCCGCGAAGATGATTGGTCTCGGCCTCCCGCAGATAGCCGATGAGTGCGTCCGTCCTGCCGAGCATCCTCGTCTCACCGACGCCGGTGAGGCCTTCGTCGGTATGGACGAGGACGTAGGTGAGGTTACGCCAGGGCGTACCGACGACATGTGTGCTGATTCCCGTGATGCGCAAGACAGGTCCCCAGGGTGTGTTCGGTATTTCGTCACACGTTCGAAATCGTGGCGTGACGGTATTCAGACGCTCCGAGGGGTGTCAATGGGTAGCGCGGCGGTTAGCCTGTGTTCGTCATTCCGGCCGATGGCCGAAGTACCGAACGAGACGGGTGGGTGGTCGGCCATGGGACGGCTCGTCCCCGCGGTGACGCGGGCCCTGGACATACTCGAACTGTTCCTGGAGGGCGACGGGACGCTCTCCGCGCCCGATGTCATCCGCAAGCTGGGCCTGCCGCGCACCACCGTGCACGAGCTGATCACCACGCTCGCGGCCCGCTCCTACCTGGCGCCCGTCCCCGGACAGCCCGGCCGTTACCGGCTCGGCGTGCGCTCGTACCAGCTCGGCAGCCGGTACGCGGAACAGCTCGATCTCGCGGCCGAGGGGCGGCAGGTCGCCCGTGAGGTCGCCGAGACCTGTGACGAGACCGTCCATGTGGCGATCCTGGAGGGGACCGACGTCATCTACATCGCGAAGGTGGACTCCACGCACGCGGTCCGGATGGTCTCCGCCGCCGGGCGGCGACTGCCCGCGCACTGCACCTCGGTCGGCAAGATGCTGCTCGCCTCGCTCTCCGAGAGCGAGCTGGCGGCCCGTATCGACGGCCATGACTTCCTCGCGATGACCCCGGACAGCATCACCGATCCGGAGGTGCTGCACACGGAGCTGGCGAAGATCAGGGAGCGCGGGGTCGCCGTCGAGCACCGTGAGTCGAACCCCGACGTGAGCTGCGTGGCGGCGCCGGTACGGGACCGGGCGGGCCGGGTCGTCGCCGCCCTGTCCATCTCCGTACCGATGATCCGCTGGAGCGACGGGCGCGAGGAGGAGTTGTCCCAGCTCGCGGTGAAGGGCGCGGGGGCGCTCTCGGTACGCCTCGGGCACCGGGGCCGGCCCTGACGGCGGAGCGGGGCAGGGGCGTGGGACGGGCGGTGGGAGGAGCGGAAGCGGGCGGAGTGCGCCGGAAATCCCCTATTGTCACAACAATCTGACGTCGGAGGTGCCTGTCACCCTTACGGCGGATATTCTCGCCCCGTGAACACCCCTGATCCCACGGCCCTCAAGCTCTCGGTGAACCGGGCGAGTCCGGTGCCGCTCTACTACCAGCTCGCCCAGCAGCTGGAGAGCGCCATCGAGCACGGCAGGCTCGCCCCGGGCAGTTTGCTCGGTAACGAGATCGAGCTGGCCGGACGGCTCGGACTCTCCCGCCCCACCGTCCGGCACGCCATCCAGTCGCTGGTCGACAAGGGGCTGCTGGTCCGCCGCCGGGGCATCGGGACACAGGTCGTGCACAGCCAGGTCAAGCGCCCGCTGGAGCTGAGCAGCCTCTACGACGACCTGCGCGCGGCCGGACAGAGCCCCACCACCCGTGTCCTGCGCAACGAGACGGCCCCGGCCTCCGCCGAGGTCGCCGCCGCGCTCGGGATCGCCGAGGGCGTCGAGGTCGTCGTCCTGGAGCGGCTGCGGCTGAGTCACGCCGAACCGATGGCGTATCTGCGCAACTTCCTGCCGCAGGGCCTGGTGCGGCTGGACACCGAGGAGTTGGAGGAGACCGGCCTCTACCGTCTGATGCGGGCCGTCGGGATCACCCTGCACAGCGCCCGCCAGACCGTCGGCGCGCGCAACGCCACCGCGCCGGAGGGCGAGAGCCTGGGCGAGGCGGAGGGCGCCGCGCTGCTGACGATGCAGCGCACGACGTACGACGACACGGGCCGCGCCGTCGAGTACGGCACCCATATCTACCGGGCCTCGCGGTACGCCTTCGAGTTCCAGCTCCTCGTCCAGTCCTGACCGCAGGCCCGGCCGACGCGCGGACGGAGAAGGCGCAGGAGGAGCAGAACACCGCGACGACCGGCAAGGAGACCACCCTGCGTACGAAGATTGCCATGGTCACCCACGCGGCGCGGTGACACCTTCTGGGACATCGTCCGCACGGGCGCCCTGGCCGCGGCGGCCAAGGACACCTCGGCGACCACTTCACGCTGCTGCGGCTCGGCACCCTCGAACGCGGCGCCGCGCGCGGCGAGGTCGGTCTGGAGGCACTCACCAACCACATGGCGGGCGGCGCCGAACTCGCGGCGCTCAAGCACCCTAGGCTGTGGACCGACGGGTGGCGGCCCGGCAGGCAGAGCGGCCCGGCCACCCGGCACCGAACGTCCGTCCCGTCCTGGAGCACAGCACCACATGGCCCGACGCCCCGCACGCCCTCGTCACCCCGGCCGATCCGTCCCGCCCGCGGGGGCAGGGCGACGCGTCACCGACGCCTCGCCCTGCCCCTGCGGAGCGGACGCCGCGTACGGCGCGTGCTGCGGGCGGTTCCACACCGGACCCGACACCGCGCCCACCGCCGAGGCGCTGATGCGCTCCCGCTACAGCGCCTTCGCCGTGCTCGACGCGGCGTATCTGCTCGCCACCTGGGACCCCGCCGCCCGCCCGGCGCGCCTCGACCTCGACCCCGCCACGCGCTGGCAGGGACTGGAGATCCTGGCGACCACCGACGGCAGCCCCTTCCACGCCACCGGTACGGTCACCTTCCGCGCCCGGTTCACCGACGCGGGCGGACCGGGTGAACTGCACGAGCACAGCCGGTTCGCCCGGCACGACGGCGCCTGGGTCTATGTGGACGGCACCTTCCCGGACCAGGACCTCTGAATCCTCAGCGCCGCGCGGTCGCGAGCGTGGAGCCGGCCGGGACCCGTGCCCGGCCGGACAGGTCCTGGGCCAGATCCTCGGCCAGCAGGCGTTTCGCGATCGCGTCGACCGCGCGTCGCAGCTCGGTGCCGCTGGGCCTGCCCCGGTCGGCTTCGAGCTGTTCGCCCAGCCAGTGCGCCCACGCCGTATTGATCACGGCGGCCTCCCGGGCGCCCGCCTCCGTGTGCGCGAGCATGTTCCCGGTCCGGCTCAGATATCCCTCCCCGACCATCCGGTCGAAGACCGGGAACAGCACCTCGGGCGGCAGCCGGTGGCGCTCCGCGATCAGCCCCAGGCTGCTGTGGCCGACCATCCGGGTGAACAGCTCGACCTGCATCACGGCCCACGCCCCCGCGACGTCCAGCCGGGTGTCGGCGGAGAGCAGGAGCCTGCGCGCGGTGTCCCGCCGGGTGGTGCGCAGGATCTTCGCGACGGACAGCTCCAGCAGCCGCTCCGAGTCGCCGGAGCTGACCGGTGAGCCGAACCCCTCGCCCATGTCCGTGGAGCCGGCCCGCGCCGAGTCCCGCAGCCTCACCTGCTTGAGGAAGAGCGCCACCACGAAACCGAGGAGCGCCACCGGCACCGTCCACAGGAACACCGTCTGCAACGCGTCCGTGTACGCCTGTACGATCGGCGCCGCCTGCGCGGACGGCAGCGCGTGCAGCCCCTCCGGGCTCCCCGCCGCCTTCGCCACGGCGGCCGGGTCCGCCCCGGGCCCCGCCACCCGCAGTGCCCCGGCGATGCCCGTCCGCAGGTTCGGCCCGAGGGAGTTGGCGTAGATCGTGCCGAAGACCGCCGCGCCGAAGGCGCTGCCGAGCGTACGGAAGAAGGTCACCCCGGACGTGGCGGTGCCGAGGTCCGCGTACTCGACGGTGTTCTGCACCGCGATCGTCAGCACCTGCATGACCAGCCCGATCCCCAGACCCAGCACCAGCATCGACCCCGATTCCCGCCACACCCCGGAGTCCGGCCCCATCCGCGACAGCAGGTAGAGCCCCGCGGCCATCACCAGCGAGCCGACGATCGGGAAGATCCGGTACGTGCCCGTCCTGCTGACCACGTTGCCGCTGAAGACCGAGGCGACCAGCAGGCCGAAGACCATCGGCAGCGTACGGACGCCCGAGACGATCGCCGAGTCGCCGTCCACGTACTGGAGATACGTCGGCAGGAAGGTCATCGCCCCGAGCATCGCGAAGCCCACGATGAAGCTCAGGACCGAGCAGACCGTGAAGACCGGATTGCGGAACAGCCGCATCGGCAGCATCGGTTCGGCCGCACGCGTCTCCACCAGGCAGAACAGTGCGAGCGCGACGACACCGCCGACGAAGAGCCCGAGGATCACCGGCGAGCCCCAGCCGTACTGGTTGCCGCCCCAACTCGTCGCCAGGATCAGGGCGCTGGCCCCGATCGCCACCAGCGCGATGCCCAGGTAGTCGATGACGGGCCGGGAGACCGCCTTGACGGACGGGATCGTCCGGGCCGCCGCGACGACCACGGCGATCGCGATCGGCACATTGATGTAGAACGCCCAGCGCCAGCTCAGATTGTCCGTGAACACCCCGCCGAGCAGCGGCCCGACGACCGTCGAGACCCCGAAGACCGCGCCGATCGCCCCCTGGTACTTGCCGCGTTCGCGCAGCGGGATGACATCCGCGATCAGCGCCATCGCGGTGACCATCAGCCCGCCCGCGCCGATGCCCTGGAGCGCGCGCCAGGAGATCAGCAGCGTCATGTCGGTGGCGAGACCGCAGAGGAACGAGCCGGTGATGAAGACGATCGCGGAGATCTGGAAGACCAGTTTCCGGCCGAAGAGATCACCGAACTTGCCGACCAGGACCGTGGCGACCGTCTCGGCGAGCAGATACGAGGTGACCACCCAGGACATATGGGCGGCGCCGCCCAGATCCGAGACGATCGTCGGCAGGGCCGTGCCGACGATCGTCTGGTCGAGCGCCGCCAGCAGCACCCCGAGCATGATCGTGGCGAAGACGATGTTCCGCTGCCGCCCGTCGAGCACGGGCGGCGCGGGTGCGGACTCCGGCGCTCGCGTCGTCGCCGGGGTGCCGGTCTCGCTGGCTGAGGTCACCTCTGCACGGTCACACCGCGGCCGTCCGGACGCATGCGGGGTCGTCCAGACCGGTGAGATCCCCGCCGCCCCACCGACCCGTCAGCGCCCCGTCAGCACCTCCGCCAGGTCGTACCGCACCGGCTCCTCCAACTGCGCGTAGGTACAACTCGCGGGGGTACGGTCGGGGCGCCACCGGCGGAATTGCGTGGTGTGCCGGAACCGGTCGCCCTCCATGTGGTCGTAACCCACCTCGCACACCCGCTCGGGCCGCAGCGGCAGCCACGACAGGTCCTTCGTCCCGGACCAGCGGCTCGGGCCGCCCGGCAGCCGGGCGCTCTCGTGCGCGGACCCCTCCGTCCAGGCCGCCCACGGATGGCCCTCGGCGCTCTCCATGCGCAGCGGCGCCAGCTCCGCCGCCAGTTCGGCGCGGCGCCGCATGGGGAACGCGGCGCAGACCCCGACATGCTGGAGCACGCCCGCCGCGTCGTACAGACCGAGGAGCAGCGAACCGACCACCGGCCCGCTCTTGTGTTCCCGGTAGCCGGCCACGACGGCGTCCGCGGTCCGCTCGTGCTTGATCTTGTACATGGAGCGGGTGTCGGGGCGGTACGGCAGATCGAGGGGCTTGGCCACCACCCCGTCGAGACCGGCCCCCTCGTACCGTTCGAACCACTCCCGCGCCACGTCCACATCGGTGGTCGCGGGCGCGAGATGGACCGGCGGACGCGCGGGGGAGAGCACGGCCTCCAGCGCCTCCCTGCGGCGCGCCTGGTCCACGTCGAGCAGCGAGACGTCCCCGAGCGCCAGCAGATCGAAGGCGACGAAGCTCGCCGGGGTGCGCTCGGCGAGCAGGTCCACCCGGGACCTCGCCGGATGGATCCGCTCCGTGAGCAGGTCGAAGTCCAGCCGGTCGCCGTGCACGATCACGATCTCGCCGTCGACGACACAGCGCTCGGGCAGCTCGGCGAGGAGGGCCGTGACCAGCTCGGGGAAGTAGCGGGCGAGCGACTTCCCGGTCCTGCTGCCGATCACCACCTCGGCGCCGTCGCGGTACACGATCGCCCGGAAGCCGTCCCATTTGGCCTCGTACTGCATACCGGGTGGGATACGGGCCACGGACTTGGCGAGCATCGGTTTCACGGGCGGCATCACCGGCAGGTCCATGGAGCGATTGTCGGCCAGAATCTCCCGCATCGCCCGGTGTGTCCCGCGCGATGGCCTCCGTGCCTCCGTGATGCGCTCCGCGCGTACCCGCCCTACCGTGGCCCCATGGGCGCGGGCGCGGCGGTGGAGCTGGAGGCGGACGGCAGGACCGTACGGCTGTCCAGCCCCGACAAGGTCTACTTCCCGGAGCGCGGCTACACCAAGCTGGACGTGGCGCGTTACTTCCTGGCCGTGGCGCCGGGGATCACCCGTGCGCTGCGCGACCGCCCGACCACCCTGCAACGTTTTCCCGAGGGGGTCGACGGCGAGTCCTTCTTCCAGAAACGGGCGCCGAAGAACCTGCCCGACTGGATCCCCACCGCCCGTATCGAGTTCCCCAGCGGGCGCTCGGCCGACGAGATCTGCCCGACGGAGCCGGCCGCCGTCCTCTGGGCGGCGAATCTCGGCTGTCTCACCTTCCACCCCTGGCCGGTACGGCGGGAGTCCACCGACCACCCCGACGAGCTGCGCATCGACCTCGATCCGCAGCCCGGCACCGACTTCGCCGACGCGGTCAGGGCGGCCCATGAACTCCACGCGTTCCTGACGGAGCAGGGGCTGAACGGCTGGCCCAAGACCTCCGGCGGCCGGGGGCTGCACGTCTTCGTGCCGATCGAGCCGCGCTGGACGTTCACCGAGGTCCGGCGGTGTGCCATCGCCGTCGGCCATGAGCTGGAGCGGCGGATGCCGGGCCGGGTGACCACCGCGTGGTGGAAGGAGGAGCGCGGCGAGCGGATCTTCGTCGACTACAACCAGACCGCGCGCGACCGCACCATCGCCTCCGCCTACTCCGTACGCCCCCGGCCGCACGCCCCGGTCTCCGCTCCGCTGCGCTGGGCGGAGCTGGACGATGTGGCGCCGGACGACTTCGATCTGGTGACGATGCCGGCGCGCTACGCCGAAGTGGGCGATGTGCACGCGGAGATGGCGGACCGGCCGCACCGGCTGGACGGGCTGCTGGAGCTGGCCGACCGCTACGAACGGGACCACGGGCTGGGGGACATGCCGTACCCGCCGGACTACCCGAAGATGCCGGGGGAGCCCAGGCGGGTCCAGCCGAGCCGCGCCCGGCGCGAGAAGACGTAGCCCGGACGCACCACGCACAGAGGTGTGTCCCCTCTCCTCCGAGAGGGGACACACCGTCACTGGGCGCCGATCGCTCTCACAGCTCCTTGACGCGGATGTCGCGGTACGAGATGACGTCCGTGGTGCCGTGGACCTGGAGCCCGACATAACCGGTGGCGTACCGCCGGCCGTCCGTGCCCGGGTCACCGGCGCGTTCGGGGTAGAACGTCTGCCCGCCCACGTTGTCGAACTCGTTGATCAGCACCCCGTTGCGCAGGATGGTGTAGTGCTGACCCTCCACCCGGATCTCGTAGTCGTTCCAGGTGCCCTTCGGGGTGACGCCCGCGCCGCCGAGCCCCACACGGTCGAAGCCGTAGACCGAGCCGGTCTTGTACATGTCGCCGTCCGGGCGGTCCAGGATCTGGATCTCGTGCCCGTAGTTGATGGCGACCCACTCGGGGCGGGACTCCTCGGGGTGGTTGTGGACGTTCGGGAAGCGTACGAACACACCGCCGTTGGCGTTGCCGCTGCCCGGGGCGTCGTCCCGGAACTGGAGCTTCAGCGAGAAGTCGCCGTAGGTGCGCTGCGGGAACCACAGCATGCCCATGCCCTCGACGGTGGTGCTGCTGGTGATGGCGCCGCCGTCGCTCAGCGCGAACTTGCCGCCGCCGACCTGCTCCCACTTGGCCAGGGACTCGGCCGTACCGTCGAAGAGCGGACGGTAGCCCTCGGTCTGGCCGGGGGTGCCGATCTTCGACTGCTTGGCCGCCTTGGTGATCTTCGTGAACTCGCGCGCGTCGATCACGTTGTCGGCCAGCAGCTTGTCGAGCACGCTGTCGACGTGCTTGAGGAAGAGGGCCTGCGAGGTCCACTCCTTCTCGTCCTCGATCAGCTCGTTGATGGTGCACCGGTTACGGGTCAGCCGGTTCGGCACGCCCGAGTCGACCGTACCCACGATGACCGTCAACCGCTCGTCGAACTCCGGGCAGTTGGGCGCCGGAACGCCGCCGCTCTGCGCGACGGTGAACGAGAGCTGCTTGGCCTGCGCGGTGTTGCCCGCCTTGTCGGTCGCCCGGTAGGAGAGCGCGTGGTAGCCGACACGGTCGACGACGACGGGCGCGGTGTACGCGAGGTAGGGGCCGCTGTCGAGCGAGTACTCGATCCGGTCCACCCCCGACTCGGCGTCGGTCGCCGTGAGCGTCACCTTGGCGCTGGTGATGTAGGCGCCGTTGGAGTTCTTGTCGCCGGTCACCACCGCTCCGGTCACCGGCGGGGTGGTGTCCTTGACCGGCGGGGCCACCACCGTGAAGGACACGGACTTGGCCGCGGCCGCGTTGCCCGCCTTGTCGGTGGCGCGGTAGCGGACCGTGTGCGTACCGACCTGGTGCACCATCACCGGGGCGGTGTACGGCTGCCAGGCGCCGTCCGCACCGAGCGCGTACTCGATGGTGTTGACGCCGGAACCGGTGTCGGAGGCCGTGACGGTGACCGTGGCCATCGACAGGTAGTCGCCCGCCTCGTCCCGGTCGCCGCTCACGGTCGCCGAGGTCTCCGGCGCGGTGGTGTCGTCGGTCGGCGGGGCCACCACGGTGAACGCGACGGACTTCTCCTCGGCCGCGTTGCCCGCCTTGTCGGTGGCGCGGAACCTGAGGGTGTGTTCGCCGACCTGGTCGACCACCACCGGGGTGGTGTACGGCTGCCACGGCCCGTCCGCGCCGAGTGCGTACTCGGTGGTCGCCACCCCGGATCCGTCGTCGGTCGCCTTCACGGTCACCGTCGCGGAACCGACGTACGCGCCGTCCGCGTTCTGCTGGCCCTCGACGGTGGCCGAGGTGGTGGGAGCGGTGGTGTCGTCACCGCCGCCCGCCTCGGTCACGGTGAGGACGCCGGTCATCGTTCCGTGGCCCGGGATGACGCAGTGGTAGCGGTACTTGCCCGGGGTCAGATTGACCTCGGTGGTGTACTTGCCGCCGTTGGCGTCGCTCGGGTTGGCCAGGATGTTCACCGCTACGTCGTTGTTGTACTCGGGATCCGACGTGTCGAAGGTGAGGGTGTGCGGCATCCCCGTGGTGTTGCCGGTGGCCGCGCTGTTCTCGAAGACGATCGTGGTCGGCCCGGCCACCGCGGTGGTGGGGAAGCTGAGGTACTTGTCGATGGGGTCGCCGGCCGTCCAGGTGAGCACCTGGGCCGCCGCCGTGCTCGGGCTCCCGGCGCCCTCCTCGCCGCCGGACGGCCGTCCGTACGCGGCCGTCGAGGTCAGCCCCAGCACCATCAGGAACGCGCCCAGCAGGGCCGTCCACAGCCGCCGCGACCGGTGGGCGCGTGGACGGCGCCCCGGCCGGTGTCTCAACTCGCCTCTCACTGCGCCGCCTTCCGTGCGAGGTCACCGGCGGCCGGGGTCGGCTCGCCGCCCTTGTAGGTCACGCGCCACAGCGCGGACTGGGAGTCGGAGGTGAAGAAGCCGCGCCCGTAGTCGAGGACGTAGAGCGAGCCGTCCGGAGCGAACTTCCAGTCCATCAGGTTGCGGATACCGCCCTGACCGACCGGGATGATCTTCTTCAGGGACTCGGCGTGCACCGGCAGCCCGCCCTTGCCCACGGTCTTCGGATCGGTCATCACCGCGTGGCGCGGGCTGTCCGCCGCGTCGTAGAAGTCGCCGACGAACCACTTGCCGTCCCAGTACTCCGGCCACTTCGCGGCGCTCGTGCTCTGCGCGTCGTACCGGTAGACCGGGCCGTTCATGGTCGCCTGGCCGCCGCCCTTGAGCCACGGGAGGAGGTACGTGGACTCGCTGGTCTTGTAGCTGGGGATGCCGTTGGCGTCCCGCGGGAAGTCGGGGCCGCCGCCCTGGGGCGAGTACCAGATGGTGTTGCCGGTGACGGGCGGCAGGTTCACCAGGCCGTCGTTGTTGGGCGACTCGTTCTTGGGGGCGGCGCAGTTGTACCACCCCAGCGGCTTGGACGGATCGGGCAGATTGCGGTCCCGGTAGGGCTGGTTGTTGCCCATGCAGAACGGCCAGCCGTGGTTGCCCGCCTTGGTGATCGCGGAGAACGTGTCGTACTTCGCCGGACCCCAGGTGGTGCTCGGCGCGCCGGCGTCCGGGCCGACCCAGCCCGCGTACAGGGTGTCGGTCTTCCGGTCGATCGAGATCCGGGACGGGTTGCGCACACCCATCACATAGATCTCGCCGCGGGTCTTGCCGCCGCCCTCGGCCTGCTCCTTGCCGGTGAAGAGGTTCCCCTCGGGCAGGGTGTACGTGCCGTCCGCCTCGGGGTGGATCCGCAGGATCTTGCCGTTGAGGTTGTTGGTGTTGCCCGCGGTACGGCGCGCGTCCGCGAAGGAGACGCCCTTGTACGCGGGCTGCGGGTTGTTGCCGGAGTAACCGTCGCTGAAGCCGGAGGAGTTGTTGTCACCGGTCGCGATGTAGAGGTTCCCCTTCGAGTCCCAGGCCATCCCGCCGCCGGCGTGGCAGCAACTGTGCACCTGCACGGGCCACTTCAGCAGGACCTTCTCGGAGGCGAGGTCCAGCTTGTTCGTCGCGCTGTCCAGCGTGAAGCGGGAGACGCGGCGTTCGGCGATCTGGGTGTCGCGGTTGAGCTGCGAGTGCGGGGTGTAGTGCAGGTACACCCAGCCGTTGGTCGCGAAGGCGGGGTCCAGCTCGATCCCGAGCAGCCCCTCCTCGACCTTGATCAGCTCGTCGCCGCCGCCCTTGTTGCCGAAGACGCTGAGGGAGCCCGCGAGCGTCACCTGCTTCGTCTTCGGGTCGTAGACGTGGATCTGCCCCTGGCCCTTGCCGATCTCCGGGTTGTTCCAGTCGGTCACGACCGGGGCCGCGTTGTCGCCGCCGCCGCGGCCGATGTACAGCACACGTCCGTCGGGCGCGGTGACCATGCCGTGCGGCTCGCCGATCTGGTCCTGCTGGCCGGCCTGGTTGGGCTGGGTGACGCGCTCCGCCGTGTAGTTGGAGTCGATCGTCGCCTTGCAGTCGGCGCGGGAGATCCGTGTCGTCCAGTTGAGCGCGCCGCGCAGATGGTCGCGGAAGTCCGTCTCGGCGTACGACTCGGCCGTACCGCCCATACCGGTGTAGAAGGACCGGCCGCCCGCGTAGTCGCGGCACCAGGAGATCGGGTGGTCGGCGCCGTTGGCCCCGGTGGCCGGCTTGAAGCCGGCCTCCCTGACCCGGGCGACCGTGTGCACCTTGCCGCTGGGGTTCGCCGACCAGTTGAACCACTTGTCGGGCCGCTTCCACTCCAGCGGCAGGTTCTTGGTGGCGGGATTCAGCCGGTCGCCGATCTCGACCGTCGCGCGCTGGACGGTGCTCGGGGCGCCCGTCGGCCGGGCGCCGATCAGCCCCGTGAACCAGTCGGAGTACGGTTCGGTACGGGCCGCCTCGTGGATCCCGAGGAAGCCGCCGCCCGCGTTCATGAACGCTTCGAGGCCCGCCTCCTGCGCGGGGTCGAGCACATCGCCGCCGCCCGTGAGGAAGACGACCGCGTTGTACTTGCCGAGCTTGGTGGCGTTGGTGAAGACGGAGGGGTCGTCCGTGGCCACGGTCTTGAACCGTTCGGCCGCGGGCCCCGTCAGGCCGATCGACTCGATGGCCTCGATACCGGCGTTGACCACCGGGGATTCCTCGGTGGCCGAGGCGTGGAAGACGAGCACCTTCACGTTCTCGCCACCGGGCGGCGACGGAAGGGACAACGTTGTCGCCGCCGGTTCGGGATACGGTCTGGCCGTCGCGGCGTTGGAGCCGAGCAGCGACGCCGCCAGGGCGCCGGCCACCAGGGCCGCGGCCACGCCGTTTCTCGATCTCCTCGGCCCCTTCGGACTGGTGGTCAGCGGGAATCTCGACCGGTGATGCGGTGCAGGCTGCATGTGTTCACCCACCCCTCTCTGGTCACAGTCTTCGGACACGGTCTTGCGGGCACAGCAACAGCGCCTGAAACTAGACCTCTTTCGTCGGCACGCCAATAGGTAAGACCGCAATCCCACCAACTTTGTCCTCGGTGTGGATAAACAAAGTTCCCTGGACTACCGTGTGGCCGTCTCCGGGGCCTCATGCGCCCCGCAAACGTCCGTACGGCACTGGGGAGTTCACGATGGCCATGGACCGAAGGAGCTTCAACCGACGCCTGCTCGCGGGAGGCGCGGTCGCCGCGACCGGGGCGACCTCCCTGTCGGTCGCCGCCGCGTCGGCCCCCGCCGCCACGGCGGCGGACACCCCGCCCAGGACCGCTCCGGCGGGCGGCCAGGTCCGCCGTATCAGCCTGTACGCCGAGAATCTGCCGAATGGTCAGATGGGGTACGGCTTCGAGAAGGGCAAGGCCACCATCCCGGGGCCGCTGATCGAGCTGAACGAGGGGGACACCCTCCACATCGACTTCGAGAACAACTGCGACGTCGACGTCAGCCTCCACCCCCACGGCGTGGACTACGACATCGCCAACGACGGCACCCGGATGAGCCGCAGCCATGTCGAGCCCGGTGGCACCCGTACGTACACCTGGCGCACCCACGCCCCCGGCAGGCGCAAGGACGGCACCTGGCAGCCGGGCAGCGCGGGCTACTGGCACTACCACGACCATGTCGTGGGCACGGACCACGGCACGGGCGGCATCCGCAAGGGTCTGTACGGTCCCGTCGTGGTCCGCAGGCAGGGCGACATCCTGCCGGACAAGCAGTTCACGATCGTCTTCAACGACATGACGATCAACAACAAGCCCGGCGCGGAGAGCCCCGACTTCAAGGCCACGGTGGGCGATCGCGTCGAGATCATCATGATCACGCACGGCGAGTTCTACCACACGTTCCATATGCACGGGCACCGCTGGGCGGACAACAGAACGGGCCTGCTCACCGGCCCCGAGGACCCCAGCCGGGTGATCGACAACAAGATCACGGGACCGGCGGACTCCTTCGGCTTCCAGATCATCGCGGGTGAACGCGGCGGCGCGGGCGCCTGGATGTACCACTGCCATGTCCAGAGCCACTCCGACATGGGCATGGCCGGCCTGCTGCTGGTCGCCAAGCCGGACGGCACGATCCCCGGCTACGAGCCGCACCACCCGGCCGCCTCCGGCGAGACGAAGGCGGACCGCGACGCGAAGGCGGACCACACGGGCCACTGACACCCGCCCGCGGGCATCGGCGCGCCCCTCCCCGCCCGGGAGGCGGGGAACGCTCCGGAGAGGGAGACTCGGAAGGAGAGCACGGGACCTCACAAAGGAGCGCGCGCCATGCTCACGTCCCCCTATGTCAACGGCTGCCCGATCTGGGCGGACCTCGGCACCCCGGACATCGACGGCGCCGCCGCGTTCTACCGAGGGCTCCTCGGCTGGGAATTCCGGCCCGCGGGGCCCGACACGGGCGGCTACGGCATGTTCCAGCTCGGTGACCGGACGGCGGCGGGCGGCATGCCCATGAGCGCCGAACAGGGACCGCCGTCCTGGTCGCTGTACTTCCGTACCGCCGACGCCGACGCCACCGCCAAGTCCGTGCGGGAGAACGGCGGTTCCATCGTGGTCGGGCCCATGGACGTCATGGACCTCGGCAGGATGGCCGTCCTCACCGACCCGGGCGGCGCCGCCTTCTCGGTCTGGCAGCCCGGCACCAACCAGGGCCTGGACGTCGTCAACGAGCCGGGCAGCCTCTGCTGGGCCGAGCTGTACACCCCCGACGAGCCCGCCGCGTACGCCTTCTACCAGGCCGTCTTCGGCTGGGGGTCCTCCGCCATGCCGCTGCCCGACGGAAGCGGCACGTACCGCATGGTCCATCCGGCCGGGCAGGGCCCCGACGGTATGTTCGGCGGGTTCGTGACGCTCGGCTCGGATCCGAGCGAATCCGGCGGCGCGCCGCACTGGCACCTGTACTTCGCGGTCACCGAATGCGACGCTACGGTGACGGCGGGCCGGGCGCTCGGTGCGACGGTGCGCGTGGCGCCGACCGACATCGAGGGCGTCGGACGGTTCGCCAAACTGGCCGACCCCTCCGGGGCGCGATTCGCGATCCTCCAGGGCGTGGACCGGGACGCCTGACGAACAGGGCCCGCCCGCCAGGCCGTTGACGGTTCGTCCATCATTCGTTTATCGCGGACGGGCAACCTGTGCCCATGCCGATCAACATCACCACCAGTACCACCACGAGCGACGAACTCTCCTGGCAGGAGAGCGCGTTGTGCGCCCAGACGGGGCCCGAGTTCTTCTTCCCCGCCCCCGGATCCTCCACCCGTGAGGCCAAGCGGCTCTGCGGCGCCTGCGAGGGGCGGGTGGCCTGCCTCCAGTACGCCCTCAACCACGACGAGCGGTTCGGGGTATGGGGCGGGCTCTCCGAGAAGGAGCGGCAGAACCTCCGGCGCCGCAGCCGCTGACCGGCGCCGTCGGGCGTCGCCGGCGGTAACTGGTTCACCTGCGCGCCCCGGTCACACCGTGTCGATGCGGAACGCCTCTCCGTACACCTGCCAGCGCAGCGGCAGCCGCAGCTCCATGTTGCCGTCGCGCAGGAAGACCCGCTGCGCGGTGTCGATCCGGGAGGAGTCACGCTGCGCCGCGATGGGCTTCGCCCTGATCACGGCCTTGCTCGCGTCGAGGAAGGTGCCGAGGTACGCCTTCTCGTCGCCGCCCTCGGCCGCCGTCCTCGCCTTCTTCATGGCCGCCTGCCGGATGCCGTAGAAGCCCTGCGCGTCGAGTCCCGGGCCGTGCAGGACCATCGCGTCGTAGTAGATGAACTGGCCGAGCGTGCCGAGGCCGTCCATCTTGGCCAGCCGGACGGCCGGGTCGAAGTACAGCGTGTCCCGGGTCCTGTCCTGCGCGGCACGGAAGTCCGGGGACTTCGAGGCCTCTGCCCAGGCGTCCCGGAAGCCGGGGTCCAGGCCCTCGTGCGAGTCGGTGCCGTCCACCGCGCGCAGCGCCGGCAGGTAGGACGCGAGCGGATTGTCCGGGTGGGACTTCGTGTACGACTCCACGAGTTGCAGCATGTCGTTGGTGCCGGAGCAGAAACCGATGATCCCGGCGGTGTAGCCGTTGCCGTCGCCGAGGTCCTCGATGGCGCCGTACTGGCCGCGCCAGTCGAGCGTGGAGTTCTCCGCGCTGGCCACGATCCGCGCGGCGATCTCCTTCTGTGCGGGGGCGGCGAGTCCGGGCGGCAGCTTCTCGACGTGCTCCGCCCGCTCCGCCCGCTCCTCCGCGTCGCCCGGGGCAAGGGGGTTGGGGGCGCCGCTCTGTCCGGGAAACTCCGGCGGATGGTCGGCGAGCACCCCCGAATCGCCGTCGCCGCCGCCGAAGAGAACGACGGCGGCGACCAGGACGGGAGCGCCTATGAGGAAGAGGCGCGTAACAGGCTTCATCCGGCACAGGGTACGGCGCACAGGCGCGCGGCCCGAACCGTACGCCCCCTTGTATGCCGCGCGCCCTTTCGTCCGCCTGTGCGCGCCCGCCCCCGTCCGCGCTGTCAGCCCGCGGCGCGCGCCGACATCCGGGCCTTGCGGGCGGCGAGCTTCTCGTCGAACTTGCTCGCCTCGCTGTCCAGACCGCCCATGTAGAGGCCCAGTTCCTCCTGGGCCTTCAGGCCCTCGGGGCCGAGACCGTCTATGTCCATGACCTTCAGGTAGCGCAGCACGGGCTGGAGCACGTCGTCGTGGTGGATGCGCATGTTGTAGATCTCGCCGATGGCCATCTGCGCGGCGGCGCGCTCGAAGCCGGGCATGCCGTGTCCGGGCATCCGGAACTGCACGACCACGTCGCGGACGGCCTGCATGGTCAGATCCGGGGCGATCTCGAAGGCGGCGCCCAGCAGATTCCGGTAGAAGACCATGTGCAGGTTCTCGTCGGTGGCGATGCGCGCCAGCATCCGGTCGCAGACCGGATCGCCCGACTGGTGGCCGGTGTTGCGGTGCGAGACACGGGTCGCCAGCTCCTGGAAGGCGACGTACGCGACGGAGTGCAGCATCGAGTGACGGTTGTCGGACTCGAAGCCCTCCGCCATGTGCGCCATCCGGAACTGCTCCAGCTTGTCCGGGTCGACCGCGCGCGAGGTGAGCAGGTAGTCGCGCATGACGATGCCGTGCCGGCCCTCCTCCGCGGTCCAGCGGTGCACCCAGGTGCCCCAGGCGCCGTCGCGGCCGAAGAGGCTGGCGATCTCGTGGTGGTAGCTGGGGAGGTTGTCCTCGGTCAGCAGATTGACCACGAGCGCGATCTTGCCGATGTCGGTGACCTTCGACTGCGCCGGCTCCCACGCCTCGCCGTTCTCGAAGATGCCGGGGAAGTTGCGGCCGTCGGACCAGGGCACGTACTCGTGCGGCATCCAGTCCTTGGCGACTTTGAGATGGCGGTTGAGTTCCTTCTCCACCACCTCTTCCAGCGCGTACAGCAGTCGGGCGTCGGTCCACGCTTCCGAACTGCCGAGGTGGGGAGAGGTGATCGACACGGGTGCTCCAGGGGGACGGGAGATTTACCTACGGGTTCGTAGGTTACGACACCGTAGGTTAAGGCCCGAATAAGCGGGAGGCCAAGCCCGGACCCCGGATCACCTCACGACCGCCCCGGATCCCTCATGTACCATGGGCATGTCACCTACGGTAAACCCCCAGGCCGGCGCCGGTTTACCAGCGGTACGCGGGGCAGCCGGCCAGGCTCGCATCCGTCAGACGTACAGCTCCCGCAGCCGTACCGAGAGACAGGTCACGCACCCTTCGAGCTTCTCGAACTCGCTGATGTCCACCGGCACCGGCTCATGGCCGAGATCCGAGAGCAGTGCGGCGGTCCGTGGCGCGCTCGCCGCGATCAGCACTTTCCCGCCGCCCAGCAGGACGACGTGCGCGCCCGGCTCCTCCGGTACGGAGAGCCGGCGCGGGAAGAGCGACCAGGCGTCCAGCAGTGGCTCGAATCCGATGACGGTGGCGTCGGGCAGCGCCGTCACCGCGGACTTGAGATGCAGCACCTTGGTGACGGGTACGGCCACCACGCGCGCCCCGAGCGGTTCGAAGGCGGCACGGAGCTGCTGGATCCCCGCCGCGTTCGTCCGGCCGCCCTGGCCCACGTAGATCGTGTCGCCGGTCTTCAGGACGTCACCGCCGTCGAGGGTGCCGGGCTCCCGGATCCGGTTGACCGAGCAGCCGAGCCGGATCAGCTCCCGCTCCACCGCCGCGGTCTCGGGGCGGCGCGAGGGGGCGCCGGGCCGGGAGATCAGCGCGACGTTGCGGAACATCACGACGGTGTCCTCCACGAACACCCCGTCCGGGCAGTCGTCGGCCGGGTCCACCTCGACGGTCTCCCAGCCGTGCGCGCGCAGCGTCGCGCCGTACCGCTCCCACTGCTCGACCGCGAGCGCGGTGTCGACCGGGGTCCGTTCGAGGTGGGTGACCAGCCCCTCGGCGAGGCGCGGGCCCGGGCGTCGGATCAGGGCTTTCCTGCTGGGCACGAATGTCTCTCCCTGTCGTCGGGGGCGGCCGGCCGGCCGGGGTGGTACGAGACCGGTCACCCGCCCATCATCACCCCTGCCCGGCCGCCCGTACCTCCTCCGCGTCGGTGTCCCGCAGCGCGCCGTCGAGCAGCAGCCAGCGGGTGATGCCGATCGACTCCAGGAACGGCACGTCGTGGCTCGCCACGATCAGCGCGCCCTGGTACGACTCCAGCGCCGCGGTGAGCCGGCGCACGGACGCCATGTCCAGGTTGTTCGTCGGCTCGTCGAGCAGCAGCAGCCGCGGCGCCGGTTCCGCGAGCAGCAGCGCGGCGAGCGAGGCCCGGAACCGTTCACCGCCCGAGAGGGTCCCGGCCGGCTGGTCGGCCCGCGCGCCCTTGAAGAGGAAACGCGCCAGCCGGGACCTGATCTGGTTGTTGGTCGCCTCGGGCGCGAAACGGGCCACGTTCTGTGCCACGGTGAGCCGGTCGTCCAGCACATCGAGCCGCTGCGGCAGGAAGCGCAGCGGCACATGGGCCAGCGCCTCGCCGGACTCCGGCGCCAACTCCCCGGCGACGGTGCGCAGAAGCGTCGTCTTGCCCGCTCCGTTCCGGCCGACCAGCGCGATCCGCTCGGGGCCGTGGATCGCGTACTCGCCGCTGACCTCGGCCCCGTACCGCAGCCGCAGGTCGCGCAGGGTGAGCACGCCACGCCCGGGGTGGACGACGGTGTGCGGCAGTTCGATACGGACCTCGTCGTCGTCCCGTACCGCCTCCACGGCCTCGTCCAGCCGCTCCTTCGCCTCGGCCAGCCTCTCGGTGTGCAGGATGCGGTGTTTGCCCGCGGACTCCTGGGCCGCCTGCTTGCGTCCGTTCATGACGATCTTCGGCTCGCGCTTCTGGTCCGACATCTTCTGCCCGAATCGCTTGCGCCGGGCCAACTTCACGTTCGCTTCGGCGAGTTCGCGTTTCTGGCGCTGTACGTCGGCCTCCGCGACCCGCACCGTACGGGCCGCCGCCTCCTGTTCCTGGGCGAGCGCCTCCTCGTAGGCGGAGTAGGCGCCGCCGTACCAGCGCACCTCGCCCTCCCGCAGATCGGCGATCTGGTCGACGCGCTCCAGCAGTTCACGGTCGTGGCTGACCACGACCAGCACTCCGGACCAGGAGTCGACGGCGTCGTACAGCCGCCGCCGGGCGTGCAGATCGAGGTTGTTGGTCGGCTCGTCCAGCAGCAGGACGGCGGGCCGGGCGAGCAGCAGCGCGGCCAGGCCGAGCAGCACGCACTCGCCGCCCGACATCTCGCCGACCGTCCGGTCGAGACCGAGCCGGCCGAGGCCGAGGTGATCGAGGGTGGCGTGGGCCCGTTCCTCCACGTCCCAGTCGTCACCGACGGCCGTGAAGTGCGCCTCGCTCACGTCGCCCGCCTCGATGGCGTGCAGCGCGGCTCGGGTCGCGGCGATACCGAGGGCCTCGTCCACCCGCAGAGCGGTGTCGAGCGTCACGGTCTGGGGGAGGAAACCGACCTCGCCGGTGATCCTGATCCGGCCCTCGGCCGGGGTGAGTTCACCCGCGATCAGCCTCAACAGGGTCGACTTCCCTGACCCGTTGAGGCCGATGAGTCCGGTCCTGCCGGGTCCGATCGCGAGCTGGAAGCCGTCGAACACCTCGGTCCCGTCGGGCCAGGCGAACGAGAGGGCGGTGCAGGTGACATGGGCGGCGGCGGACATACACGTCTCCGGTTGCTGCGAAGGTTCAGGGGTCAGGGCAACGGATGGAGACACCGCGAGCAGGAGGGAAGTCCAGGTCGAGGGGACGGCTGGGCAGCCGAGGTCACACACGAGGCGGACAGCCGGAAGGAAGCACGACTGTGCGGCACGGTGTCTCAGGACCTCAGATGCGCAACGGTCCACTCCGATCGACGACAACAGGACCACGGCCCACGGTACGGAGCGGTCCGGCGGCGGTCAAAGGAATTAAGAGGTCGCGCGGATAGGTGGGGTGGAGGAAGGAGCGGGGCGAGGGGCGACTCTGGCAAGGCGGAGGAGGGAGGCGATACGGAGGGGGTACCTCGGGGCGCGCCGTCAGTGCGCGTCGCGCAGCAGTTCGGTCAGGTCGTGGTCCAGGTCGAGGTAGAGATGCTCGCGTCCGGCCGGGACCAGGCTCTGTGAGCGCTCCAGGAAGCGGCGCAGCTCCGAGGTGCGCAGATGGACCATCGCGGTCCCCTCGGGCGCGTGGAACTCCAGGACCGTACGGCCGTAGCCGAAGGGCCGCACCCGTACGTCACCGACGCCGGCCGCCTCGGTCATCCCCGTCGCCAGCAGCTCACGGGAGAACTCCCAGGTGACTTCGGTGCCTTCGAGTGTCGCCGGGGGCGGGAACTCCATCCGTACGGCGAACGGATCGGCCCGGTCGTAACAGAGCGTCGCGGGGACGGTCTCCATCCGGGGAGTGGGCGAGACCAGCCGGGCCTGCACGGCCTGTTCGATGACGGGCGACATGGCCTGCTCCCCTTCGTCGGATCCGGGCGGTGCCGGGCTCATCCGTACGGGTCCGGCACGGACGTCGCACCGCTTCGTACGGGAGAGGGACCGGGCGCGGCCCTCCCCTACAGGGAAAGACGGCGGAGCCGCTCAATACGTGCTCCGAATCGGGAGTGAGCTGTGTCACCGTACCGTGATCTGTGTCACATCGCCCGGCGGGCGGCGGCCGGGCACCTCGCCCGGCGGGCCCGCGCGCCGCCCGCCCGGCCCCGGGGCGGCGCCCCGCGAACTCCGGTCGCTACGCCTGTTCCTGGCGGTAGGGGGCCAGCTCCGGCGCGGTCATCGTCGCCGTGAACTCGGTGATCCGGTACGTGCAGACATCGCCGGTCACGAACGGGTCGGTCGCCACCAGCCGCTCGACCGCGGCCCGGTCGTCCCCGACCGCCAGGATCACCCCGCCGTCGCGCGGGACCTTACGGCCGGAGGCGATGAAGACACCCGTCCCGTACGACGCGTCGAGCCAGGCGACATGCGCCCCGAGAAGCGCTTCGACACGGTCGAGGGGCGCGGTGTAGGTCAATTCCAGTACGAACATGATCGCCAGGTTAGCCAGAGCGACCGCCGCATAGGCTGTCGCCACCATGGAAATGATCAGGACACCCGCCGACGAGGCCGAGGCGCGCGCCGTCCAGGACGAACTGCGCGGGCGTGTCGTGCTCGGCGAGGCAGGCCCGCCGCCCGGTACGGGGTTGGTGACCGGCGTGGACGTGGCCTACGACGACGAGCGGGACATCGTCGCCGCCGCGGCCGTCGTCCTCGACGCGGCCACCCTCGCCGTGGTCGACGAGGCCACCGCTGTCGGCCGGGTCGCCTTCCCGTACATCCCCGGTCTGCTCGCCTTCCGGGAGATCCCGACCGTGCTGGCCGCCCTCGGCGCGCTCACGGCGGAGCCGGGGCTGATCGTCTGCGACGGGTACGGCCGGGCCCATCCGCGCCGTTTCGGGCTCGCCTCCCACCTCGGTGTGGTCACCGGGCATCCGGTGATCGGCGTGGCGAAGAACCCGTTCACGTTCGCGTACGAGCCGCCCGGCCCCCGGCGCGGCGACTCCTCGCCGCTCCTCGCCGACGAGGGCGAGGAGGTCGGCCGCGCCCTGCGCACCCGGGCGGGCGTGAAGCCGGTGTTCGTCTCGGTCGGCCACCGCGTCGATCTCGCCACCGCCTGTGCGCACACCCTGCGGCTGGCCCCCGACTACCGGCTCCCGGAGACCACCCGGCGGGCCGACGCGCTCTGCCGCGAGGCCCTGCGCGAGGCGGTCGCGCGGGAGGCCGCCGGTGGCACGGCGGACCGGGGAATCTGAGTACGCGTACGGATACCCCCGCCCGGTCCCGGCCGACAGGATCTGATCATGACAAACAGCCGAGCCGCGCTCAGTACGGCCCACCCCCACGCCCCCGCCCGCACCGCCGCCCCCTCCCCGGCCCGTGAGCGCGGCAGGTCGGCCGTGCTGCTGGTGGCCACGGTCGCCGGGGTGATCTGGCTCGGCTCGATGATCTACACCATCGCGGACTGGGCGACCGGCCTGTAGCGGTGCGCACCGTCCGGCCGGGACCGGTGCCGTCCGCCGCCCCGGCTTGGCCGAACACCCCCTCCACGGCATAGGCTCGGTACCGGGCTAAGCGCTTGCTCTGCCCCGTTCCACGCGGCCCCGCGCCGAGCGGAACGTGTTCTCGGCATCACCGGGTGTCTCCGCGGTGGTGCCCCACCGCTGGGGGCCGGATGACAGGGACGACGAACGGGCCGCTGACCGGGGTACGCGTGGTCGAACTGGCCGGGATCGGGCCCGGCCCCTTCGCCGCGATGACGCTCGCCGACCTCGGCGCCGATGTCGTACGGATCGACCGCCCGGGCGGCGCCGGGCTCGGCATCGACCCGGCGCACGACCTCACCAACCGCAACAAGCGCTCCGTGCTGATCGACCTCAAGGCCGCGGACGGCGCCGCCCGCGTCCTCGACCTGGTCGAGCGCGCCGACATCCTCGTCGAGGGATACCGCCCCGGCGTCGCCGAGCGGCTCGGAATCGGCCCGCAGGAGTGTCTCGACCGCAACCCCCGGCTGGTGTACGGCCGGATGACCGGCTGGGGCCAGGAAGGACCGCTCGCGGACCGGGCGGGGCACGACATCGGCTACATCGCCGTCACCGGCGCCCTCTCCATGATCGGCAAGGCCGAGGAGCCGCCCGCGCTCCCCGCGAACCTGCTCGGGGACTACGCGGGCGGTGCGCTCTACCTGGTCATCGGTGTGCTCGCGGCGCTCCAGCACGCCCGTACCCCGGACGGCGCCGGACAGGTCGTGGACGCGGCGATCGTGGATGGCACCGCCCATCTCACGACCATGATCCACGCCATGATGGGCGCGGGCGGCTGGCAGGACCGGCGCGGCGCCAACCTGCTGGACGGCGGCAGCCCCTTCTACGGCTCGTACGAGACCTCCGACGGCGCGTACATGGCGGTCGGCGCGCTGGAGAAGCGCTTCTACAACGAGTTCGTCGAACTGCTCGGGCTGACCGGCGAGATCCCCGACCGCAGGGACTTCGCGCGCTGGGACGAGCTGCGAGCCGCCGTGGCCGCCCGGTTCAGGACCCGGACCCGCCAGGAGTGGACCGCCGTCTTCGCGGACTCCGACGCCTGCGTCGCCCCCGTACTCACGCTGCGCGAGGCGCCCGACCACCCCCATCTCGCGGCCCGTGGCACCTTCACCGACCACGCGGGGGTACGCCAGCCCGCCCCGGCGCCCCGCTTCTCGGCCACACCGGCATCGGTGCGCCGCCCGCCCGCGCGGCCGGGCGCGGACGCCGCCGAGGTCGCCCGCGACTGGGACCTGCCCGACCCGCCCGAGCGGCCGGAAGGGCACGACGACCCGGCCTGATCCGGCACAACACGACACGAGACGACACAGCACGAGACGACACGACACGACCCGGGCCGGTCCGCCGGACGGGCCCCGCCCCTCGAACTCTCCGTAACGGAAGGCAGCCGCCGTGAGTACCGAAGCGTTCGTCTACGAAGCGATCCGCACCCCGCGCGGTCGCGGCAAGGCCAACGGGGCCCTGCACGGCACCAAGCCCATCGACCTCGTCGTCGGCCTCATCCACGAGCTGCGCCGCCGGCTGCCCGGACTCGACCCGGCCGCCGTGGACGACATCGTGCTCGGCGTGGTGAGCCCCCTCGGCGACCAGGGCTCGGACATCGCCCGGATCGCCGCCCTCGCCGCCGGACTGCCCGACACCGTCGCCGGGGTCCAGGAGAACCGCTTCTGTGCCTCCGGCCTCGAAGCCGTCAACCTGGCCGCCGCCAAGATCCGCTCCGGCTGGGAGGACCTGGTCCTCGCGGGCGGCGTCGAATCGATGTCCCGGGTGCCGATGGGCTCCGACGGCGGCGCCTGGGCGATGGACCCGATGACCAGCTTCGCCACCGGCTTCGTGCCCCAGGGCGTCGGCGCCGACCTGATCGCCACCCTCGGCGGCTACAGCAGGCGTGACGTGGACGAGTTCGCCGCGCTCTCCCAGGAGCGGGCCGCCGCGGCGTGGAAGGAGGGCCGCTTCGACCGCTCCGTCGTCCCCGTACGCGACCGTAACGGGCTCACCGTCCTCGACCGTGACGAGCACCCGCGCCCCGGCACCACAGCCGACTCGCTCGCCGCGCTGAAGCCGTCCTTCGCGGGCATCGGCGAGCAGGGCGGCTTCGACGCCGTCGCCCTCCAGAAGTACCACCGGGTCGAGCGGATCGACCACGTCCACCACGCGGGCAACTCCTCGGGCATCGTGGACGGCGCGGCCCTCGTGGCCATCGGCTCACAGGAGACGGGGGAGCGGTACGGGCTCACACCGCGCGCCCGGATCGTCTCCGCGGCCGTCTCCGGATCCGAACCGACCATCATGCTCACCGGACCGGCCCCCGCCACCCGCAAGGCGCTCGCCAAGGCAGGACTGACCATCGACGACATCGACCTGGTGGAGATCAACGAGGCCTTCGCCGCCGTCGTCCTGCGCTTCGTCGACGAGATGGGGCTCTCCCTGGACAAGGTCAACGTCAACGGCGGCGCCATCGCGCTCGGCCATCCCCTCGGCGCCACCGGCGCGATGATCCTCGGCACCCTCGTCGACGAACTGGAGCGCAGGGACCAGCGGTACGGCCTCGCCACGCTGTGCGTCGGCGGGGGCATGGGTGTCGCCACCGTCATCGAACGTCTCTGACCGGCCGTCGTCCCTTCTCTCCCGCTACGGAGCAGCAGCATGAGCGAGCCCACCGCCGCACCGCACACCACACCCGGACCCGCACCCGCCGGCCCGCCCACGCCGGGCGCCATCCGCTGGGAGCGGGACGCGACCGGCGTCGTCACCCTCGTCCTGGACGACCCCGACCAGTCCGCGAACACCATGAACCAGGCGTTCCGGGACTCCGTCACGGCCGTCGCCGACCGGGCCGAGGCGGAGCGGGACACCATCCGCGGCATCATCGTCACCTCCGCCAAGAAGACGTTCTTCGCGGGCGGCGAACTCAAGGACATGATCGGGCTGGGCCCCGCCGACGCCCGGCGCGTCTTCGACAGCGGCATGGCCGTCAAGGACGCCCTGCGCCGGATCGAGACGCTGGGCAAACCGGTCGTCGCCGCTCTCAACGGCGCGGCGCTGGGCGGCGGTTACGAGATCGCGCTGGCCTGCCACCACCGTGTCGCCCTCGACGCCCCGGGCTCCCGGATCGGGCTGCCCGAGGTCACCCTCGGTCTGCTGCCCGGGAGCGGCGGGGTCACCCGTACCGTACGGCTGATGGGCCTCGCCGACGCCCTGCTCAAGGTGCTCCTCCAGGGCACCCGGTACGCACCGCGGCGCGCCCTGGAGAACGGCCTGGTCCACGAAGTCGCCGCCACCACCGAGGAGATGCTGGCCCGGGCGCACGCCTTCATCGACGAACACCCCGAATCCCACCAGCCCTGGGACGTCAAGGGGTACCGGATCCCCGGTGGTACGCCGTCCACCCCCGGCCTCGCCGCCCAACTCCCCGCATTTCCGGCCAGCTTGAAGAAGCAACTCGCGGGCGCGCCCTATCCGGCCCCGCGCAACATCCTCGCGGCGGCCGTCGAGGGCGCGCAGGTCGACTTCGCGACCGCGCAGACGATCGAGGCGCGCTACTTCACCGAACTGGTCACCGGACAGACCGCCAAGAACATGATCCAGGCGTTCTTCTTCGATCTCCGGACCGTCAACTCCGGGGCGAGCAGGCCCCAGGGCATCGCGCCGCGCGAGGTCCGCAGGGTCGCCGTGGTCGGCGCCGGGATGATGGGCGCGGGCATCGCCCACTCCTGCGCGCGTGCGGGCCTCGACGTCGTCCTCAAGGACGTCTCGGAGGAGGCCGCCGCCCGGGGCAAGGCGTACACGGAGAAGCTGCTCGACAAGGCGCTCACCCGGGGCCGTACCACCGAGGCCGACCGTGACGCGCTGCTCGCCCGGATCACCCCCACCGCCGACCCGGCGCGGCTGGCCGGCTGCGACGCCGTGATCGAGGCGGTGTTCGAGGACACGGCGCTCAAGCACCGGGTGTTCGAGGAGATCCAGGGGATCGTCGAGCCGGACGCGCTGCTCTGTTCCAATACCTCCACACTGCCCATCACCGTGCTCGCCGAGGGTGTGTCGCGCCCGGCCGACTTCATCGGACTGCACTTCTTCTCCCCGGCCGACAAGATGCCGCTGGTCGAGATCGTCCGGGGGGAGCGGACCGGGGACGAGACACTGGCCCGCGCCTTCGACCTGGTGCGCCGGATCGGAAAGACCCCGATCGTCGTCAACGACGCGCGCGGCTTCTTCACCTCCCGGGTCATCGGGCGCTTCCTCGACGAAGGCGTCGCGATGATCGGCGAGGGGCTGGAGCCCGCCTCCGTCGAACAGGCCGCCGCGCAGGCGGGCTACCCGGCCAAGGTGCTCGCGCTCATGGACGAGCTGGCGCTCACCCTGGCCCGCCGGATCCGCGAGGAGACCCGGCGCGCGGTCGAGGGGGCCGGGGGCCGCTGGAGCGGACATCCGGCGGACGCGGTCGTCGACCGCATGGTGGACGAGTTCGGACGCCCGGGACGCGCGGGCGGCGCGGGCTTCTACGAGTACGGCGAGAACGGTGAACGCCTGCGCCTCTGGCCGGGGTTGCGGGAACACTTCGGCACGGGCGACACCGATGTCCCGCTGCGCGACATGGGGGAGCGGATGCTCTTCGCGGAGGCGCTGGAGTCGGTCCGCTGCCTGGACGAGAACGTCCTGACCTCGGTCGCCGACGCCAACATCGGCTCCCTGCTGGGCATCGGCTTCCCCGGCTGGACGGGGGGCGTGCTCCAGTACATCAACGGGTACGAGGGCGGTCTGCCCGGCTTCGTGGCACGCGCCCGCGAGCTGGCGGAGCTGTACGGGGAGCGGTTCGCGCCACCGGCGACGCTGGTCGCGAAGGCGGAGACGGGCGGGACGTACAGCGACACGTAGAAGTGCGGCGGCGCGCGGAGGTTCAGCCGCAGGTGGCCCCGCGTTTCAGCCGCACGTGGCCCCGGCGGCCGGGCCTGGCCCCGTGCTCGGTCCGGCGTCAGGCCTCGGCCGTGAGATAGGCGATGACCATGTCGCCCAGCATCGTGCGGTAGTGCTCGCGCCGGTCAGGGGCGGTCAGGTCACGGCCGAAGAGGGTGCCGAAGGTGTGCCGGTTGGCGACCCGGAAGAAGCAGAACGAGCTGATCATCGCGTGCAGGTCGAGGGCGTCGACCTCGGCGGTGAAGACGCCCTTGGCCCGGCCCTCCTCCAGGATGCGGCGGATGACGTCGATGGCGGGGGAGTTGAGCGAGCCGAGCGTGGCCGAGGCCTTGATGTGCTCGGCCTCGTGGATGTTCTCGATACTGACCAGCCGGATGAAGTCCGGATGCGCCTCGTGGTGGTCGAAGGTGACCTCGGCGAGCCGTCTGATCGCGGACTCCGGGTCGAGATGTTCCACGTCGATGTCCTGTTCGATGGCGCGGATCACCCCGTACGCCCGCTCCAGGACGGTCGTGAAGAGCCGCTCCTTGCTGCCGAAGTAGTAGTAGATCATCCGCTTGGTGGTGTGGATGTGCGCGGCGATCTCGTCCACCCGGGCGCCCGCGAAGCCGACCCGGGCGAACTCCCGTGTCGCCGCGTCGAGGATCTCCTCGCGGGTCCGTGCCGCGTCCCGGGTCCGTGTGACGGGCGGGGTCGGCGGGGGGACAGCGGTTGCCATACGGCTCCTCGTGGCGTCGGGCCCGCGTCGGGCACGGTGCGCCCCAGTCTATCGAGACACCCGCGCGCCCCCCCGGGCCCGCGCCGCGCCCGCTCCCTCCCGGACAGGGCCTGGACGAGTCATTCCGAAGTCCCGTCTGCGGGGAGGTGCCATGCACGCACATCCGCGGCGTTGTCGTCGGTCATCCCCAAGGTCTCGGCTTCGCTCGACCAGGGGAGACCCCATCCGCTCCCGCGTCGCTTCCCTCCTCCGCCTTGCGGCTGCGCTCGGCATCCGAAGGACCGTTCAATGCGCCGAGACGGAGCGAGCGCAGCGAGTGCGGTGCACCTGAAACCTCCCCGCCCGCCCCAAGGGGCGGACGACGCTACTTCGGAATGACTCGTCTACCCGGTGGGGGCCCCGACGAGGTCGGCGAGATCGTCGAGCATCCTCTCCGTGTGCGGCTCCCGTCCCGTGAAGAGCCGGAAGGCGTCGGCCGCCTGGAAGACGGCCATGGCGCCGCCGTCCAGGGTCGGGCAGCCGATCTCCCGGGCCAGCCGCAGCAGTTCGGTGTCGAGCGGCCGGTAGACGACCTCCGCCACCCACAGTCCGGGACGGAGCAGCCCGGCGGGGAGCGGCAGCCCCGGGTGTCCGGCCATGCCGGTGGGTGTGGCGTGGACGAGACCGTCGGCGTCGGCGAGGCGCGCGGCGAGCCACGGCATCGCGACGGCGCCCGCTCTCCCGGCGCCGAAGCGGCGGTTCAGCGCGTCGGCGAGCGCGGTGGCCCGTACCGGGTCGGTGTCCGCCAGCGCGAGCCGGTCCACGCCGAGGGTGAGCAGCGCGTGTGCGACGGCGGCGCCCGCCCCGCCCGCCCCGAGCTGGACGACCCGCCGGGTGGCGACGCCGGGCAGGCCCCGGGCGAAGGACCGGGCGAAACCGGTGACGTCCGTGTTGTGACCGGTCGCCCGGCCGTCCCGCAGGACGACGGTGTTGACCGCGCCGAGCGCCGCCGCCACGGGATCCACCTCGTCCAGGTGCTCGATCACCAACTGTTTGCAGGGATGGGTGATGTTGAGCCCGTCGAAGCCCAGCGCCCTTGCCGCCCCGACCAGTTCGCCGACCGCTTCGGGACGCACCCCCAACGCGTCGATGTCGAGGGTGCGGTAGAGCAGGCGAAGCCCGTGCCGGTCCGCCTCCCGTTCGTGCAGCGCGGGGCTGAGCGAGGGGCCGATGCCCGCGCCGATCAGACCGGTGAGATACGAGGTCCCGGTCACCGGGCGGCCTCCACCAGCCGGGCCAGATGGGCGAGGCCCAGCGCGTAACCGTGCGCCCCGGCCCCGCAGATCACCGTGTCGGCGACGGCCGAGACATACGAGTGGTGGCGAAATGCCTCGCGCCGGTGGATGTTGGACAGATGCACCTCCACGACCGGGAGGTCCACGGCGGCGAGCGCGTCGCGCAGCGCCACCGAGGTGTGGCTGTAGCCGGCCGGGTTGATCACGATGCCGCGGTGCGCGGTGCGCGCCTCCTGTACGGCGTCGATCAGCACGCCCTCGTGGTTGCTCTGCCGGAAGTCGACCCGCAGTCCGTGACCGGCCGCAGTGGTGCGGCACAGCGCCTCGATGTCGGCGAGGGTGTCCGTGCCGTACACCGCGGGCTCCCGCAGGCCGAGCAGATTGAGGTTGGGGCCGTTGAGGACGAGTACGGAGTTCTCCGGAGTCCGGTCGGACGGGTTCGGCATCGTGGTCTTTCTTTCGGTGGGGGGTGAGGGAGGGGGTCAGGCGGAGACCGACGTGGTGGCCCGGGACCGCTCCGGGGCCGTTTTCCGCCGGGTGCCGAGTTCCGTGGTGGGCACCTTGAACGTCTCCCGGCCGGTCAGGACGGCGAGCGAGCTGAGAACGCAGAAGGCGGCCGTGAAGATCGCGACACCGAGCCAGTTGTCCCCGTCGGGGCCCGCGATCCGCGCCGCGAAGCTGACGGCGAACCCGGCGACGGCGAAGCCGATCTGGGTGCCGATCGCCATGCCCGAGAGCCGGACCCGGGTGGAGAACATCTCACCGTAGAGGGAGGGCCAGATGCCGTTGGCGGCGCTGTAGACCACGCCGAAGAACGCGATGCCGGCGAGGAGCACCAGCGGGTAGGACCCGGTGGAGATCGCCCACAGATAGACGAAGACCATCACCCCGGAGCCGAGCGACCCGATGAGGAAGACGGGCTTGCGGCCGATCCGGTCCGAGAGCCTTGCCCAGAGCGGAATGGCGAGCAGGGCCACCGCGTTGGCAGCGACACCCACCCAGAGCATGGCCGTCTTGTCCATGCCGACGGCGTCACCGGTGGCGTACGACAGCGCCCAGACGGTGAAGATGGTGGAGACGGTCGCGATGGTGGCCGCGGCGACGACGCGCAGCACATCGGCCCAGTGGTGGCGCAGCAGATGGACCAGCGGCAGTTCGGCCGGTGTGCGGGCCGCGGACTCCTGCTGGAAGACGGGGGTCTCCTCCAGATTGCGCCGGATGAGATAGCCGGCCACCGCGACGAAGGCGCTCAGCAGGAACGGGACCCGCCATCCCCAGGTGTAGAGCTGCTCGTCGGGGAGGGCTGCGACCGGGATGAAGATCAGGGTCGCGAGGATCTGGCCGGCCTGTGTCCCGTTCAGGGTGTAGCTGGAGTAGTAGCCGCGCCGGTCCTCCGGCGCGTGTTCCAGCGTCATCGAGCTGGCGCCGGCCTGCTCGCCCGCGGCCGAGATCCCCTGGAGCATGCGCATCAGGACCAGCAGGACGGGCGCCGCCGCCCCGATCTGGTCGTAGGTGGGCAGACACCCGATGAGGAAGGTGGAGACGCCCATCAGGATCAGCGTCAGGACCATGACCCGGCGCCGGCCCAGCCGGTCCCCGATGTGCCCGAGGAACAGCGCGCCGAGGGGCCGGGTCGCGTACGCCACGCCGAAGGTGCCGAGCGAGATCAGCGTGGCGGTCGCGGGATGGTCGGGGTTGAAGAAGACCTTGGGGAAGATCAGGGCCGCGGCGCTGCCGTAGATGAAGAAGTCGTAGTACTCCAGCGCGCTGCCGATCCAGGCGGCCACGGCCGCCTTGCGGGGTTTGCCCCGTGGCGTGGGGGACGGTGTCGGGGCGTCGGGCGTGTGAGCGGACACGCGTGCTCCTCTGGGGGAGAGGGATCCGGGCGGGGAGGGGAGGGTGGCGGGAAGGGGGCGGCGCCCGGTCTGGGCCCGCTAATTAACGCACTGGGTAGTTAATTACACTGTGGAGGATCCTGGGACCGGTGCCCGTCACTGTCAAGACATCGCGCGGAAACTCCAGCCCCGCGCCCCGGAACGCGCTCACCCCCCGGACGGGTGCGTCCAGGGGGTGAGGGCGGCGGGACCGGGACGGGTCAGCCGATGCCGCCGCGTCCGATGACCTGTGCGTACCAGCGCGCGCTGTCCTTGATCGTACGGCGCTGTGTCGCGAAGTCGACATGGACGATGCCGAACCGCTTGCTGTACCCGTAGGCCCACTCGAAGTTGTCCAGCAGCGACCAGAGGAAGTAGCCCCCCACCGGCGCCCCGTCGGCGATCGCCCGGTGGACGGCGCTGAGGTGGGAGTGGAGGTAGGCGACGCGCTCGGGGTCGTGGACCGCGCCGGACGGGTCGGCGTAGTCGTCGTACGCCGCCCCGTTCTCGGTGACCATCAGCGGGGTGCCGGGCAGTTCGTCACGGAGCCGGATGAGCAGTTCGTACAGCCCGTCCGCGTCGACCGGCCAGTCCATGGCCGTACGCGGCCCGGGAGCCGGTACGAAGCGGACCCGGCCCTCGGCGGCCGGCCACGGCGAGGGGGTCTCCGAGGAGCCCGCGGCCACGACGGTCGGGGAGTAGTAGTTGATGCCGAGCGAGTCGATCGGCGCGGAGGCGGTCTCCAGATCGCCGTCCTGGACGAACGACCAGTCCGTCAGCCCGGCCGTGTCGGTGACCAGGTCCTCCGGCAGCCGCCCGTGGAAGACCGGGTCGAGGAAGATCCGGTTGCCCACGGCGTCGATCCTGCGCACCGCGTCGAGGTCCGCCGGTGTGTCGGTGAGCGGCCGCAGGGCGTGCAGGTTGAGCGTCAGCGAGATCTCGGCCTGGCGCGGCAGTGTGTCGCGCAATGCCCGGACGCCCAGGCCGTGGGCGAGATTCAGGTGGTGCGCGGCGCGCAGCGCGGCGACCGGATCCGTACGCCCGGGGGCGTGCACCCCGGAGGCGTAGCCGAGGAAGGCCGCGCACCACGGCTCGTTGAGGGTGGTCCAGGTGGAGACGCGGTCGCCGAGGGCCTCGCCGACGAGGCGTGCGTACTCCGCGAACCGTCCGGCCGTGTCGCGCTGCGGCCAGCCGCCCGCGTCCTCCAGCTCCTGCGGCAGATCCCAGTGGTAGAGCGTGGCGACGGGCCTGATGTCCGCCGCCAGCAGGGCGTCGGTCAGCCTTCGGTAGAAGTCGAGGCCGCGCTGGACGGCGGGGCCGCGCCCGGTGGGCTGGACCCGCGACCAGGACACCGAGAAGCGGTAGTCGGTGACGCCCAGCTCCTTGAGGAGCGCGACGTCCTCGTCCATCCGGTGGTAGTGGTCGGCGGCGATGTCACCGGTGTCGCCGTTACGGACCCGGCCGGGTGTCCGGCTGAAGGTGTCCCAGATGGACGGCGTACGGCCGTCCTCGGTGGCGGCGCCCTCGATCTGGTACGCGGCGGTGGCCGTGCCCCACCGGAAGCCGGCGGGGAAGCGGGCCTCCACGGCGGTCTGAGGGCGAGCGTCGACAGCGGTCATGAAGAAGGGCTCCCGTGAGTGAGCGACGGAACAGTGGGGGTACGGGTGGTGCGGTGGGGGGATACGGGTGGTGCGGGCGAGTTCAGCCCTTGACGGCGCCCTGCATAATGCCGCCGACGATCTGCCGGCCGAGCAGTCCGAAGACCAGCAGCACCGGCAGGGTGCCGAGCAGGGTGCCCGCCATGATCACGGACTGGTCGTGCACATAGCCGCCGCCGAGCTGGCGCAGCGCCACCTGGACGGTCGGATTCTGCGAGGAGAGCGCGATGATCGGCCAGAAGAAGTCGTTCCACGCCGCCATGAAGGTCAGCATCCCGAGCACGGCCATCCCGGGGCGCGCGATGGGCACCACCACCGACCAGAAGATCCGCGCGGTGGAGGCGCCGTCGACCCGGGCGGCCTCGATCAGCTCGTCGGGCAGCGACTGCACCAGGTACTGCCGCATGAAGAACACACCGAACGCGGAGACCAGTCCGGGCAGGATGACGGCCTGGAGCTGGTTGACCCACTGGAGTTCGGCGATCAGCATGAACAGCGGGATCACCCCGAGCTGCGGCGGGATCATCATCGTGCCGATGGTGACGGCGAGCAGCACACCGCGCCCGCGGAAGCGCAGCTTGGCGAAGGCGAACCCGGCCAGGGTGCAGCACAGCACGGTCCCCACCGTGATCGACCCGGAGACGATCAGCGAGTTGAGGAGTGCCTTGGCGATGTCGGCCTCCTCCAGCACCGCCTGGAAGTTGTCGATGAGGTGGGGGCCCGGCAGCAGGGTCGGCGGCACCTTCGCCAGATCGGCGTTGGAGCGGCTGGCCGCGACGATCGTCCAGTAGAACGGGAACGCGGAGAAGAGCAGCGCGACGGTCAGGATCGCGTACGAGAGCCATCCGCCGTGCATCGTGCGCCCGGCGCGGCTCCGACGCCGTACCGGTGTCGGCCCCGGCTCCTTCCCGGCGGGCGGGGACGGTGGGGTCGGCGGGGCGGTGAGTGTGGTCATCGGCCGGCCTCCTTACGCGAACGTCGGCGCGCGACCAGGGCGTTGATGCCGACCAGGATCAGGATGAGCAGGAACATCACCCAGGCGATCGCGGCGGCCCGGCCGAGGTGGAAGAAGCCCCAGCCCTGTTCGTACAGGTAGAGGCCGAGCGTCTGGTACTGGTGCGAGATGCCGCCCGAGATGGACCCCTCGAAGAGCAGTGGCTCACCGAAGAGCTGGGTGGCGCCGATGGTGGAGACGACGACCGTGAAGACGATCGTGGGGCGCAGTCCCGGCAGTGTGATGTGGAGGAACTGCCGCCAGCGCGAGGCCCCGTCGACCTCGGCGGCCTCGTACAGCTCGCTCGGGATGGACTGCATGCCCGCCAGATAGATCAGCGCGTTGTACCCGGTCCAGCGCCAGATCACGATGGTCGACACGGCGATCTGCGAGGCGACGGTGCCGGTCTGCCAGTCCACCGGGGAGACGCCGACCAGCCCCAGCACGTAGTTGACCAGACCGAAGTCGCGTCCGAAGAGCTGGGCGAAGACCAGGGTCGCCGCGGCCACCGAGGTCGCGTACGGCAGCAGCATCGCCGTACGGATGAATGTCCGCCCGCGCAGCTTGTAGTTGAGGAGATGGGCCAGCCCCAGCGCCATCACGAGCTGCGGCACGGTGGCGAGCACACCGATGGTGAAGGTGTTGCGCAGCGCGGTCCAGAAGTACGCGTCGGTGAAGATCGCCGTGTAGTTGCCGAGCCCACGCCACTCCATGTCGCCCGGTGTCTGCAACTCCACCCGGTAGAGCGAGACATAGGCCGTGTAGAGCAGCGGGAAGAGCCCGAAGGCGGCGAACAGGGTGAAGAACGGGGCGAGATAGGCGTACGGCGAGAACGCGCGCCAGGAGCGGCGCACGGCGGACGCCCGGGACGCCGGAGGGCCCGGCGCGGGCGGCGGCGCCGCCTTCGCGGTGGCGGTGAGGGTCATGGATCGGCCTTCGCAAGCGGGGGAGAGGAGAACCGGGGTGGGGGATGCGCGGGAGAGTCCGGGCCGGCCCTGGTCGGGACCGGCCCGGACCCGCGTCGGCGTCAGCCGATGACGTTCTCGACGCCCTTCTTCGCCGTCGACCACGCCGCTCCTGAGGCCTTGCCCTTGCGCTCCACCTCGCTCAGCGCGTTGGTGATCTGCTGGGCGACATTGGCGTCATGGACCCCGAGGACCTGGACGGGCGCGGCCTTGGCGGCGTCACCGAAGATCTGGCCGGTCGGCGCGCCGGAGAAGTACGGGTCCTTCGTGTCCGCGATCTGCTCGATGGCACCGGTGGAGGACGGGAAGATGCCCTGCTTCCGGAAGAGCTTGGCCTGCTGCTCGGGCGCGGTGAGCCACTTGATCAGCTCGTACGCCTCCTTCTTGTGCTCGGCGGCGCGCGGTACGGAGAGGTACGAGCCGCCCCAGTTGCCCGCCCCGCCGGGCAGCGCGGCGATGTCCCACTTGCCCGAACCGGTCTCGCCCGCCTGGCCCTTGATGTAGCTGAGCATCCACGCCGGGCACGGCATGGTGGCGAACGAGCCCGCCGCGAACGCCTGGTTCCACTGCGGCGACCACTGGTCGAGCTTGGCGCTCAGCCCGGCGTCCGCGGCCCTGACCGAGGTGTCCCAGGCGGTCTTCACAGCCGGGTTCTGCTCGTAGATCAGCTTGCCGGAGGCGTCGTAGTACCGCTCCTTCTCCTGGCCGATCATGATCGAGTAGAGGCTGCCGACGCTGTCGAGCCAGGCGCTCTTCGCGGGCGCCTTCGCCATGTACTCCTTGCCGAGGGCGAGATAGCCGTCCCATGTGGACCACTTCTTCGCCAGCTCGGTGCGGTCGGTCGGCAGCCCCGCCTTCTTGAACAGGTCGGAGCGGTAGCACATCGCCTCGGGCCCGACATCGGTGCCGAGCCCCAGGATCCGGCCGTCCTGGGTGGTCGCCGCCGACCACTTGGCCTCGGCGAACTGGTCCTTGAGCGTGTCCGCTCCGTACCGCTTCAAGTCTTCGAACTTGTCGGACTGCTGCTGGGTGACGGAGGCGATCCGTCCGACCTCCACGCCCTGCACATCGGCGAGCCCGCCCCCGCCGGCCAGCCGGGTCTGGAGCGACTTCCAGTAGTCGGCCTCGTCCTCGGTGTCGCTCTGCTTGATCGTGATGTCCGGGTGGAGTTTCTGGTACTCCGCGTAGAGCCCGGCCTCCTTGTAGCCGAACGATCCGAAGAGGTCCACGGTCAGCGTGACCTTGCCTCCCGCGCTGTCGGAGGTCCCTGAGGAACCTGACCCGCAGGCGACGAGCAGTGCCCCGGAGAGCACGACCGCACCGAGACGGACCGCGGCCCTGCTGGCGGCTCGGGCGATGGGCATGAGAAGCCTCCCTTGGCTTCGGAGTACACACGAGAGCCGATTGAGAGCGCTCTCAGAATCTGGGGTGGAGCGTGCCCCGGAGCGGACCGCCCCGTCAAGACTCGAACGCGTAACGGATGGGGACGAGCGCTAACTCGCCTCTGTGTCCGACGTATTGACACTTCTGTTTCAGAAGTTTTACGTTTCCTGGCGTCTGAGAGCGCTCTCGAACACTGGACGTCCCATCCCCCACCCCACCCCCGCCCTCCACGTCGCAACGCTCGCATCCCCGCATCCCCCCACAACCCCCGTGAGGTGCCGCCCATGTCCGTCTCCCGTGCCAGACCAGCCGCCGCGCTGGTCCTGGTCAGCACCCTGGCCGCCATCGGCCTCGGCCCCGCCGCCTCCCCGGCCGTGGCCGCCGACACCCCTGTAGGAGCGGGCAGTTACTCGGACACCCGGCCCGCCGGCACGTCCGGCCCCACCACCAACACCGGCACGCCCGTCACCCCCAAGGTGACCGAAGCGGCCCGGGACAAGCCGGTCCCCACCAACGACTGGTGGTCCTCCCTCGCCTTCCAGCGGTACGGCGACAACCCCTACTCCACCCCGATGTACGGCCACCCCCTCACCTACCAGGCGACCTCGGGCGGTCTGGAGGTCGGCTACCCGACCACCCCGGCGATCGTCGGCGAGGGCCGTCAGTACGAGTACGCCCACAAGGCCGATCTCACCCTGGGGCTGACCGGGCTCAACTCGCCCGACACCAAGGCCGATGACTGGTCGGACTGGACGGTCACGCCCTACTGGTCGGACGGCGCCCGCACCCTGCGGACCACCATCGGCCACGGGCTGCCCTACGTCTACGCCAAGGGCTCCGGCGGCGACGCACGGATCACCACCGCCGCCGCGCCCACCGTCTTCGCCGACGACGGCAACGTCCTCGGCATCACCGTCGCGGGCCACCACTACGCCCTGTTCGCGCCCGGCGGCAGCGACTGGTCGGTCGCCGGCTCCACCATCACGGCCGGGCTCGGCGCCAAGGACTACTTCTCCCTCGCCGTCCTGCCCTCCACCGACGCGCTCGCGACGTACCGGAAGTACGCGTACAGCTTCGTCACCGGATCCGAGGTGAGCTGGAGCACCGACGCCGGTACGGTCGGGGCGACCTACCGGCTCACCACTGAGCCGCAGGAGGGCACCGAGACCGGCACCCTCCAGGCCCTCTACCGGCACCAGTGGCTGCACACCACCGACGCGCTGACCCCGTACACGTACGTCTCACCACGCGGCACCATGAAGGTCCGCGAGGCCACCTCCTTCACCACGAGCCAGCGGTCCTCCGGGGTGCTGCCCGCACTGCCCGCCTCCAGCGGTGTGGACCGGGCGCGGCTCAAGGGGTATCTGGACGAGGCGGCGAACGCGGCCGACCCGTTCTCGGGTGCGACCGACACGTACTGGACCGGCAAGGCGCTCGGCCGCCTCGCCCAACTGGTGCCCATGGCCGACCAGATCGGCGAGAGCGCGACCCGTGACAAGCTCCTCGGACTGCTCAAGGGCAGGCTGGAGGAGTGGTTCACGGCGGGCGGAGCGAGCGAGTTCAGCTACGACAAGCAGTGGAAGACACTCATCGGCTACCCGGCCTCCTACGGCAGTGACACCGAGCTGAACGACCACCACTTCCACTACAGCTACTACGTCTACGCGGCGGCGATCGTCGCCCAGTACGACCAGGCGTGGGCCGCCGACGACGCCTGGGGCTCGATGGTGAAGACGCTGGTACGGGACACCGCCAACCCCAGCCGCACCGACGCCGACTTCCCGTTCCTGCGCGGCTTCGACGTGTACGCGGGCCACAGTTGGGCCTCCGGACACCAGGGTTTCGCCGCGGGCAACAACCAGGAGTCGTCCTCGGAGTCCACCAACCTCAGCGCCGCCCTGGTGCTCTGGGGCTCCGCCACCGGCAACGGCGAACTGCGCGACCTGGGAAGCTACTTGCTGGCCACCGAGTCCGAGGCGATCGCCCAGTACTGGTTCGACGCCGACCAGGAGGTCTTCCCGTCCTCCTTCGGCCATGACACGGTCGGCATGGTGTGGGGCAGCGGCGGCGCGTACTCCACCTGGTGGACCGCCAACCCGGAGGAGATCCACGGCATCAACGTCCTTCCCGTCACCGGTGGTTCGCTCCACCTGGCCCGCGAGAAGGAGGCCATCCGGCGCAATCTGGCCGAGATGGAACGGGAGAACGGCGGCCCCGCCGTCGAATGGCGCGACATCCTCTGGGAGTTCGAGGCGCTGGCCGACCCGGCCGCGGCCAAGGCGAAGTGGGACGCGGGCGGCGCGGACTACACACCGGAGGCGGGCGAGTCCAGGGCCCACACGTACCACTGGATCGCCACACTGGACGCGCTGGGCGCCCCCGACGCGACGGTGACGGGCTCCCTGCCCACCTCGGCCGTCTTCAGCAGGAACGGTGTACGCGTCTACGCGGCGCACAACTTCGGCGCCACCGCCACCACCGTCTCCTTCTCGGACGGAACGACGCTCGACGTCCCGGCCAGGTCCACCGCGACGAAGTAGCCACCGCGACGAAGCAGCCATCGCGACGAGTTGGTCGCCGCGAAGAGGCAGCCACCGCGACGAGACAGAAACGACGGACAAGGCGGCGGACACACCGCCGGCGGACCCACCCGTACGGCGGGACACGGCTCAGGCCGAGTCCCGCCGTACCAGTGTGGTCGGTGTGATGACCGAGGTGGGCGCGGTGGAGCCCTCCCGGTCCCGGTCGAGACCGCGCAGCAGCAGCCGCGCCATCAGCCGCCCCTGCCCGTCGACATCCTGCTGGACGGTGGTCAGCGCCGGGTCCGTGACACCCACCACCGCGTCCATGTCGTCGAAGCCCACCACCGCCACATCGCCGGGTACCGAGCGGCCCCGCTCCTTGAGCACCCGCAGCGCGCCAGCCGCCATCAGGTCGTTCGCGGCGAACACCGCGTCCAGCCCGGGGCACCGGTCCAGCAGCTCCGCCATCGCCCGCGCGCCGCTCTCCTCGGTGAACGCGCCCGCCGCGACCAGCGCCGGATCCTCGTCCATCAGCACGTCCCGGTAGCCGTCGAGCCGGTCCGTCGCCGAGGTCTGGTCCAGCGGCCCCGCGATGTGCGCGATCCGCCGCCGCCCCAGGTCCCGCAGATAGCGCACGGCCTGCCGGGCACCGCCGCGGTTGTCGGCGTCCACGTACGGCACGACCCGCTGGTCCGCGGCCGACGTCCAGCTCGGCCGCCCCCCGTACACCGTCGGGATCCCGGCCCGCTGGGTGATCGCCGGGATGGGGTCGTCGGTGTGCAGGGAGAAGGCGAGCGCGCCGTCGACATGGCCGCCCGCCAGATAGCGGGCGATCCGGTCGTAGTCGCCAGGACCCTCCAGCAGCAGAAGCACCAACTGGGTGTCGTGCGCGGTCAGCTCCTTGCTGATCCCGCGGATCTGCTGGGAGAAGAACGGATCGGAGAAGATCCGGATCTCCGGCTCCGCGATGATCACGGCGACCGCGCCGGTGCGCCGGGTGACCAGGGAGCGGGCCGCGTGGTTCGGTACGTACCCCAGCTCGTCGACGGCCCGCCGTACCTTCTCGACCAGCGGGCTGCGCACCCCGGCGCCGCCGTTGACGACCCGGGAGGCCGTGGCCCGGGAGACACCGGCGCGCGCCGCGACGGCTTCCAGAGTGGGGCGTGCCCCGGGGGTCGGCTCGGACACGACGTGCGCTCCTCGTCGGTGGATACGGCGGACCGTACGGCGGCGGCGCGCCCGCGGGGCGCGGCGCGGCAGCCGGACAGGCCCCCAGACTAGCCGCTGACCATGGCGCCTGAGAGCGCTCCCAGTCCTCCGTGGCCCCCTGACATTTCCCCGGTGTCCTCCTGATGTCTCCCTGATCCCGGGACTGCCCTCTTTTGAACGGGAGTTGACCGGGGTAGCTTCCGCCCCATGGAGATCCGGCCGCGGGCTGCCCGCAGATCATTCGGACGCTGGTCGCGCGGAGCGCTCGCCGCGGCGGCCTCCGCCGCGCTGTTCGGGGTGCTGCTCACCCCCGCCTCGGCGCAAGGAGCGGAGCCGGGCACCCCACCGGAGGTGAGCGGCCTGCGAGTGAAGGAGAGCACTCCGGTCTACTCGTACGAGGACGCGGTCAGGGAGTCGGTGTGGGTCGACACCGGCCTCGACGGCGACGAGGACGGCAGGACCGACCGCGTCGCCGTCGACATCATCCGCCCGCACGAACCCGCGCTCCAGGGCCGCAAGATCCCCGTGATCATGGACGCCAGCCCCTACTACTCCTGCTGCGGACGCGGCAACGAGAGCCAGCGGAAGACCTACGACGCCGACGGCGACCCGGCCGGCTTCCCCTTGCACTACGACAACTACTTCGTCCCGCGCGGCTACGCCTTCGTCGCCGTCGACCTGGCGGGCACCAACCGCTCGGACGGCTGCGTGGACACCGGCGGGCGCTCCGACGTCCAGTCCGCCAAAGCCGTCGTCGACTGGCTGAACGGCCGCGCTCGCGCGTACGGCAGCCGCACCGGCTCCGACCCCGTACAGGCGGGGTGGACCACCGGCGCCACCGGCATGATCGGCAAGAGCTACGACGGCACCATCGCCAACGGCGTCGCCGCCACCGGCGTCAAGGGGCTCAGGACCATCGTCCCCATCGCCGCCATCTCCTCCTGGTACGACTACTACTTCGCGCAGGGCGCACCCTTGTACGACTCGGGCCCCAACTGGCTCTCCGACTACGTGGAGAGCCCCGAGGCCCGCACCCGCTGCCAGGCGGTCCAGCAGCGGCTGGTCGAGGGCGCTCCCCGCAGCGGCGACATCACCCCGCTGTGGACGGAGCGCGACTATGTGCGGGACGCGTCCAAGGTGAAGGCCAGCGTCTTCGCCGTCCACGGCATGCAGGACCTGAACGTCCGTACGAAACACCTCGGCCAGTGGTGGGACGCGCTCGCCGACGCGGGCGTGGAGCGCAAGATCTGGCTCTCCCAGACCGGTCATGTCGACCCCTTCGACTTCCGCCGCGCCACCTGGGTCACCACCCTGCACCGCTGGTTCGACCACTACCTTCTCGGTTACGAGAACGGCATCGACCGCGAGCCCATGGCGGACATCGAGCGCGCCCCCGACCGGTGGACCACCGACCGGGTCTGGCCCCCGAGCACCACCGCCACCACCACCCTGCGCCCGGAGAGCGGCGCCCTGCCCGGCGTGGGCACGCTCGGCCCCACCCCCGCCGCGCCCGGCTCCACCGAGACCTTCACCGACGACCGGCGCCTCGGCGAGGACGACTGGGCCACCGACATCGACCGCTCCACCCCAGCCAAGACGGGCTTCGTCACCCGCCCCCTCAGCCAGGACCTGCGGCTGTCCGGCTCCTCGAAGGTGACCGTCACCGCCACACCGTCCACCTCGACCGCCCATCTCTCCGCCGTCCTGGTCGACCTCGGCCCCGACACCATCCGTGACTACGGCGCCTCCGGCGAAGGCATCACCACCCTCACCGAACGCACCTGCTGGGGCCCGAGCACCACGGCGGACAGCTCCTGCTACCGGGAGACCGCGGCCCGCACCACGGAGGTGGGCCACAACGTCGTCAGCCGGGGCTGGGCCGATCTGGGCACCTACGCCTCGGCGGAGCGGGGGCGCCCGCTCATCCCCGGCACGCCGTACACGATCACCCTCGAACTCGCCGCGACCGACCATGTCGTCCCGGCCGGCCACCGGCTCGCGCTGATCGTCGCCGGTACCGACCGGGGGCTCATCGACCCGCCCTCCAGCACGCCCACGCTCACCGTCGATCTGGCCCGCACGGCCGCGCACGTCCCGTTCGTCGGCGGCGCGAAGGCGTTCGCCCGCGCCACCACCGGCGCCGTACCCCCGCACGCCGTCCCGCGTGAGCCCCTGACCGGCGGCGTGACCGAGCCCCGACCGACCTCTCCCATCCCGGGAGACCACAACCGATGAGGACGACGATGGAGATGAAGACGGCCGCCCGGACGGCCACGCGGACGACGCCCCCTTCCGTCGCCCGGTCGCGGTCCACCGCCCTGCTCCACCGCGTCCCCGGGGCGCGCGCCCTGGTCCTGGCGGCCTCCTCGGTGGCCCTGGTCCTGGCCGTGTCCTCGACGGCCCTCGCCCCCGCGCATGCCGCCCCCGCCGCGGCCGGAACGGCGACCACCGCCCCCCGCACCGGCTTCGAGACCAGCGACGGCGCGCAGTGGACCGGCGAGGCCCAGGAGCGGGCGTTCCTCTCCGCCGTCGCCCGGGGCGGCGACCGTGTCTCGCTGCGCACCATCGGCACGACCGAGCAGGGGCGCCCGCTCCAGCTCGTCGAACTCGGCGCCCGGCGCGCCCCCGTCACCGTCTTCCTGGTGTGCAGCCAGCACGGCAACGAACCGTCGGGACGCGAGGCGTGCCTCACCACCGTCCGCGACCTCGCCTACGCCAAGGACCGGGAGACGCGGCGCTTCCTGGACCGTACGAGCGTTCTCGTCCTGCCCACCGCCAACCCGGACGGCCGGGCCGCCGACACCCGGGGCAACTCCGACGGCGTCGACATCAACCGCGACCATGTCGAACTGGCCACCGCCGAGGCCCGCGCCATGGCGGCCGTCCTGCGCGACCGCGCCCCGGACATCGTCTACGACCTGCACGAATACGGCGCCACCCCGCCCTACTACGACAAGGACCTCTTCGACCTCTGGCCGCGCAACCTCAACACCGCCCCCGGCGTCCACGAGGCGTCACAGAGCCTGTCCGAGCGGTACATACGCCCCGCCGCCGAAGCCGCGGGCCACTCCATCGGCACCTACGGCATCTGGACCGACCCGGTGACCGGTGACCCCATCCGGCAGACCGCGGGCGACGGCCAGGAGCGCATCCTGCGCAACGCGGCGGGAGTCAAGCACTCCGTCAGCCTGCTCATCGAGAGCCGGGTGAACCCGCTGACCGACGCCGAGAAGGCCGACCCGTCCCTCAACAACCGGCGCCGGGTGACCAGCCAGCTCGACTCCCTGGGCGGCCTGTTCTCCTTCACCGACGAGCGCAGGGCCCGGATCGCCGCGGCCACCGCCTCCGCCCGGCTGGCCGGACTGAAGGACCGGGGCCCGGTCTATCTCGGGGGCGCCGACAACGACCCCGCGACCCCCGACGGGATCATCCAGGACCCGCCCTGCGGCTACCGGCTCGACGCCGCGCAGTACGCGGAGGTCAAGGACGAACTCGCCCTGCACGGAGTGGTCTCGCTGCCCACCGGAAAGGGCGCGTTCGTACCGTTGCGCCAGTCCCAGCGGGCACTGGCGGTGCTGCTCCTCGACGGGCGGGCCGACTACCACCTGACCGCGGCCACTCCCGCCGCCTGCTGACGCCGTGAGCCAGGGGCCCGGGAAGCCGGAGCCCCGGAACGGGGACGGAGGGGGCCGGACCCGACGCGCGTTCACGGGTTCCGGCTCCGGCCCGGGTTCCGGCTCCCGTTCCGGCCCGGTCAGCCGACGGCCAGCAGTGCGGCCTCCTCGGCGCACCCCCAGGCCACGGTGACGCCCGCGCCGCCGTGCCCGTAGTTGTGCACCAGCCGCCCACCGCCGGGCAGCGGTACGGCCTCCAGCCGCACCCGGGGGCGGGCGGGGCGCAGCCCCACCCGGTGCTCCAGCACCCGCGCGCCCGCCAGCGCGGGCACGATCCGCGCGCAGTGCGCCACGATGGCATCGGCCTCCTCCTGGTCGGGGCCCAGATCCCAGGAGCCCTCGGTCGCGGTCCCGCCGAGGAGCACCCCGTACGGCTGCGGCAGCACGTACGTCATCTCGCTCGCGCCCGGCAGCGCGCCCACGAACCACTCCTCGATCCCCGGGTTCTCCACGATCACCACCTGCCCGCGCACCGGATGGACCGACACGTCCGGCACCAGCTCCCGGGCGCCCAGCCCCGTGCAGTCCACCACTGCGGGCGCCACGGCGGCCGGTTCGCCGAGATCCGTCACCGAGCGCCGTTCGACCGTGCCGCCCGCCGCCCGCAGCCGCGCCTTCAGATACCGCAGGTAGACCGGCATGTCGATCAGCGGGACCATGGCCCGCAGCGCCTGGCGGACGCCCTCGGGCAGTTCGTCGGGGCGGGCCTCGCGCAACCCCCGTACCCGGGACGTCCAGCTCCCCAGCCCGGCGAGCGAGGTGTGCGCCATCAGGCCGGACACGAGGCGTACCCCCGTCCGCTCCGCGTCGCCCGCGAGCGCTTCGTACCGCTCCAGCGACAGCTCCAGCCAGGGACCGACCTGCCGGGCCGGCTCGATGCGGTACGGCCAGACCAGCGCCCCGGCCACCGCCGATGTGGTCCTGGCCACCGGATCACGGGTCCACAGCCCCACCCGCCGGCCGCCCTCCGCCAGCACCACCGCCGTCGTCAGCCCGATGACCCCACCGCCGACCACGACCACATCGCACGTTCCGCCGCTCATGCACCGAGCCTATAAGGCCGCAGGAGCGCCCCGGGCCCCTTCAATATCCGCTGGACGGCACCGTGTTGCCCGGGAGACCCTGCTTCCCCGCCCCCACCTGTGGGACCACCACCCGACGACGGCCCCGGACGAGCCGCGCCGGCGGGCTGCCACGGCCGGCACTCCGCTACGATCGGACGCTCTGATGACTGCCACACTTGTAGCCAAGGACCTCGCCGCGGGACACGGCGACCGCTCGCTCTTCTCCGGGCTCGACCTCGTCGTCGCGCCCGGTGACGTGATCGGGCTCGTGGGCGCCAACGGCGCCGGGAAGTCCACCCTGCTCCGGCTGCTCGCCGGACTCGACACGCCCGAGGACGGGGAGCTGCGCCTCTCGCCGCCCACCGCCGCCGTCGGCCACCTCCCGCAGGAGCCGGAGCGGCGCGCGGGGGAGACCGTACGGGACTTCCTGGGCCGCAGGACCGGCGTCACCGCCGCACAGACCGCCCTGGACGAGGCCACGCAGGCGCTGGTCGACGGCGCGCCGGGCGCCGACGACGCCTACGCCGCCGGTCTGGAGCGCTGGCTGGCCCTCGGCGGCGCCGATCTCGACGAGCGCGCCGAGGAGACCGCCGCCTCGCTCGGCCTGACCGTCGGACTCGACCAGCCCATGACGACCCTCTCCGGCGGCCAGGCCGCCCGCGCGAGCCTCGCCTCGCTGCTGCTCTCCCGGTACGACGTCTTCCTGCTGGACGAGCCGACCAACGACCTGGACCTCGACGGCCTCGAACGCCTGGAGAAGTTCGTCACCGGGCTGCGGGCCGGCACGGTCGTCGTCAGCCACGACCGCGAATTCCTCGTCCGTACGGTGACCAAGGTCCTCGAACTCGACCTGGCCCAGCAGAAGATCACTCTCTTCGGCGGCGGCTACGAGGCATATCTGGAGGAGCGCGAGCGGGCGCGGCACCACGCCCGCGAGGAGTTCGAGGAGTACGCGGACCGGAAGGCGGCCCTGGAGACCCGGGCCCACACCCAGCGCTCCTGGATGGAGAAGGGTGTCAAGAACGCCCGGCGCAAGGCCACCGACAACGACAAGATCGGCCGCAACCTCCGGACGGAATCCACCGAGAAGCAGGCCGCCAAGGCCCGCCAGACACAGCGGATGATCGAACGACTCGACGTGGTCGAGGAGCCGCGCAAGGAGTGGGAACTGCGGATGGAGATCGCCTCGGCGGACCGCTCCGGCGCCGTCGTCGCGACGCTGAACAGCGCCGAAGCGACCCGGGGCGGCTTCCACTTCGGCCCCGTCACGCTCCAGATCGACCGCGCCGACCGCGTCGCGATCACCGGCGTCAACGGCAGTGGCAAGTCCACCCTGCTCGCCGCGCTCCTCGGCCGGCTGCCGCTGGACGCCGGCCACGCCACCCTCGGCTCCGGTGTGGTCGTCGGTGAGGTCGACCAGGCCCGCGCGCTTTTCCACGGCTCAGAGACCCTGCTGGACGCCTTCCGCCCGGCCGTCCCCGACACCGAACCCGCCGAGATCCGTACGCTGCTCGCCAAGTTCGGCCTCAAGTCGGACCATCTGCTGCGCCCCGCGACGACCCTCTCCCCGGGCGAACGCACCCGCGCCGCCCTCGCGCTGCTCCAAGGCCGGGGTGTGAACCTTCTCGTCCTGGACGAGCCGACCAACCATCTCGACCTGCCCGCCATCGAGCAGTTGGAGTCGGCGCTCGACTCCTACGACGGCACCCTCCTGCTGGTGACGCACGACCGCAGGATGCTCGACGCGGTCCGCACGACACGCCGCCTCGACGTGTCGGCGGGCAGCGTCACGGAGCGCTGACCCCGGACCCCGGACCCCGGTGGTGGGGCGCCCGGTCCGGGCACCCCACCGGCGTCAGCCGCGCCGGCCGCCCCCGCCGCCCTTCGGGTCGGTCAGCCCGGCCCGCCGCAGGGCATCCGCCATCGCGCTGTTCGCCGGAGGCGGCGCCGCGGCCTGGCGCCCGCCACCGCTCCTGCCCCCGCCGCCGCCGCGGCCACCACGCTCACCACGGCCGCCCTGCCGCTGCTGCGGCGGCCGGTCACCGCCGCCCGACCGGTCCCGCTCCGGCTTCGCGGCACCCGCCTCGTCGTCCAGGCGCAGCGTCAGGGAGATCCGCTTCCGCGGGATGTCGACCTCCATCACCTTCACCCGGACCACGTCGCCCGGCTTCACCACCTCACGCGGGTCCTTGACGAAGTTCTTCGACATCGCGGACACATGGACCAGCCCGTCCTGGTGCACCCCGATGTCCACGAACGCGCCGAACGCCGCGACATTCGTCACCACGCCCTCCAGCACCATCCCCGGCGCCAGGTCACCCAGCTTCTCGACGCCTTCCTTGAACGTGGCCGTCCGGAACGCGGGCCTGGGGTCCCGGCCCGGCTTCTCCAGCTCACGCAGGATGTCCGTCACCGTCGGCAGCCCGAAGGAGTCGTTCACGAACTCCGCGGGGCGCAGCGACCGCAGCACGGAGCCGTTCCCGATCAGCGAAGCGACGTCGCCGCCGGTCGCCTTCACCATGGACCGCACCACGGGGTACGCCTCGGGGTGCACGCTCGACGCGTCCAGCGGGTCGTCGCCGCCGAGGATACGGAGGAAGCCCGCGCACTGCTCGTACGCCTTCGGGCCGAGCCGGGCCACGTCCTTGAGCGCGCGCCGTGACCGGAAGGGGCCGTTCGCGTCACGATGGGCGACGATGTTCTCGGCGAGCCCCGCGCCGATGCCCGAGACCCGCGAGAGCAGCGGCGCGGACGCGGTGTTGACGTCCACCCCCACCCCGTTCACACAGTCCTCCACGACCGCGTCGAGCGAGCGGGACAGCTTCACCTCGGACAGGTCGTGCTGGTACTGGCCGACCCCGATCGACTTGGGGTCGATCTTCACCAGCTCGGCCAGGGGGTCCTGGAGACGGCGCGCGATCGAGACCGCGCCGCGGATCGACACGTCGAGATCCGGCAGTTCCTGCGAGGCGAACGCGGACGCCGAGTACACCGAGGCGCCCGCCTCGGAGACCATCACCTTCGTGAGCTTCAGCTCCGGGTGCCTGGCGCACAGATCGGCGGCGAGCTTGTCGGTCTCGCGGGACGCCGTGCCGTTGCCGATGGCGATCAGGTCGACCGCGTGCTGCTCGGCCAGCCGTGCCAGCTTCGCCAGGGACTCGTCCCACTTGTTCGCGGGGACATGCGGATAGATCGTGTCGATGGCGACAACCTTGCCCGTCGCGTCGACCACGGCGACCTTCACGCCCGTACGGAACCCGGGGTCGAGGCCGAGCGTGGCGCGCGTCCCGGCCGGCGCGGCCAGCAGCAGGTCGCGGAGGTTCGCCGCGAAGACCCGTACCGCCTCGTCCTCGGCCGCCGTCCGCAGCCGCAGCCGCACATCGATGCCGAGATGCACCAGAACCCGGGTGCGCCACGCCCACCGGACCGTGTCCCCGAGCCACTTGTCGCCGGGCCGGCCCCGGTCCGCGATCCCGAAGCGCCGCGCGATCATGTTCTCGTACGCGGTCGGACCCGGCAGCTCCGAGGGTTCCTCGGGCTCCAGGACCAGATCGAGAACGTCCTCCTTCTCCCCGCGGAGCATCGCCAGCACGCGGTGCGAGGGCAGCTCCGTGAAGGACTCGGCGAAGTCGAAGTAGTCCGCGAACTTGGCGCCCGCCTCCTCCTTGCCGTCCCGTACCTTCGCCGCGAGCCGGCCCCGCGTCCACATCCGCTCGCGCAGCTCACCGATGAGATCCGCGTCCTCGGAGAACCGCTCCGTGAGGATGGCGCGGGCGCCCTCCAGCGCGGCGGCCGGGTCCGCGACGCCCCGGTCCGCGTCCACGAACGCGGCGGCGGCGGCGAGCGGTTCCACCGAGGGGTCGCTCAGCAGCCCCTCGGCCAGGGGCGCCAGGCCGGACTCGCGGGCGATCTGCGCCTTCGTCCGCCGCTTGGGCTTGAACGGCAGATAGATGTCCTCCAGCCGCGCCTTGGTGTCCGCCGTCCTGATCCGCGCCTCCAGGGCGTCGTCCAGCTTGCCCTGCTCGCGTACGGACTCCAGGATCGCGGCCCGCCGCTCCTCCAGCTCCCGCAGATAGCGCAGCCGCTCCTCCAGGGTGCGCAGCTGCGCGTCGTCGAGCGATTCGGTGGCCTCCTTGCGGTAACGCGCGATGAACGGCACCGTCGATCCGCCGTCGAGCAGCTCGACGGCCGCCCTCACCTGCCGCTCGCGTACGCCGATTTCCTCGGCGATCCTGCCTTCGATGGACGTCGTCACGATCACGCTCCGCTGTTCTGTGGTCCGGCGCCTGCATTGTGGCAGGTGGCACCGACATCGGCGGGCAGGACCGGGCAGCGGGTACGGAGCCGGGCACGGTACCGGCCGCGGCCACCATGGCAGGAAAAGCGGGGTATTCGTCATTGCGGACACCGGCCCCCGGGCGAAGGATGAGAGCCATGACAGAACGATCCGTCCTGGTCGTCCTCTTCGACGGGGTGCAGAGTCTCGATGTGACGGGCCCCGTGGAGGTCTTCGCCGGGGCGGCGTCCGCGGCCGGCGCTCCCGGTGCGTACCGGATCCGTACGGCCACGCTCGACGGCGCGCCGGTGCGCACCTCCAGCGGGCTCACCCTTGTCCCGGACACCTCGCTCGCCGCCGCCGACGACCCGGACACCCTGCTCGTGCCCGGCGGCGCGGGCACCCGGAGCCCCGACCCGCACCTGGTCGACTGGGTGCGGGAGCGGGGGCCCCGCGCGCGGCGGCTGGTCTCGGTCTGCACCGGCGCCCTGGTACTCGCCGCCGCGGGGCTGCTCGACGGACGTCGCGCCACCACCCATTGGGGCGCCACCGGACTCCTCGCACGGAACCACCCGGCCGTGCGTGTCGACCCCGACCCGATCTATGTGCGCGACGGTGCGATCTCCACCTCCGCCGGGGTCACCTCCGGTATCGATCTGGCCCTCGCCCTCGTGGAGGAGGACCTCGGCCGTGAGGTGGCGCTCGCCGTCGCCCGCCAGCTCGTGGTCTTTCTGCGCCGGCCCGGCAACCAGGCGCAGTTCAGCGCGCAACTCGCCGCCCAGACCGCGCGGAGCGAGCCGCTGCTGGCGGTGCAGAGCTGGATCAGCGAGCACCCGGGGGACGATCTCTCGGTCGAGGCCCTGGCCGGCCGTGCCCGCCTCTCACCGCGCCACTTCGCGCGCGCCTTCCGCTCCGAGACCGGCACGACGCCGGGCCGTTACGTGGAGCGTGTACGGCTCGAACACGCCAGGCGGCTGCTGGAGGAGAGCGCCGACGGGGTCGAGGAGATCTCCCGCTCCTGCGGCTACGGCACCCCGGAGGCGATGCGCCGCGCCTTCGTGAAGGCCCTGGCCACGGCCCCCGCCGAATACCGCCGCCGCTTCCGCCCGGCCCCCTCTCCTGCCTCCCTGCCCTGACCCTCTCTGTCCTGCTCCCTCCGTCCTGACCTCCTCCTGACCGCATCCTGATCCCGTCCGGGACCAGCCGACCGGAAAGCCAGGCCCTCATGCAGATCGCCATCCTCCTCTTCGACCGCTTCACCCCACTGGACGCCGTCGGCCCGTACGAGATCCTGCACCGCGTCCCCGGCGCCGAGACCGTCTTCGTCGCCGAGCACGCCGGAGCCGTCCACGACGAGCGGGGATCGCTCTCCCTCGTCGCGGAGAGGACACTCGCCGAAGTCACCGCCCCGGATGTGCTCGTCGTGCCCGGCGGCCCCGGCCAGCGTGCGCAGATGACGAACGAGCCGCTGCTCGACTGGCTGCGCGCGGTGGACGCCACCACCACCTGGACCACCTCCGTCTGCACCGGCTCCCTGCTCCTCGCCGCCGCCGGGCTGCTCACCGGGCGCCGGGCCACCTCCCACTGGCTCGCTCTCGACGGACTGCGGACGTACGGCGCCGAGCCGACCGGTGAACGCGTCGTCACCGACGGCAAGTACGTCACGGCGGCCGGTGTCTCCTCGGGGATCGACATGGGGCTCACCCTGACCGCCTCACTGGTGGACGACCGGTTCGCGCAGGCCGTCCAGTTGATGACGGAGTACGACCCGCAGCCGCCCTTCGACGCGGGCTCGCCCGCGAAGGCCCCCGCGGACCTGGTCGAGGAGATGCGCGTCAGGGGCCGCGCGGCGGACGCCGGCTCATGACCCGGCCGCCCAGGTGAACTCCGGCGCGCGGCGCTCCAGGAAGGCGGCGACTCCCTCCGCGGCGTCGCCGCTGCCGCGCGCCTGTTCCGCCCAGTACGGGGCGCGGCCGGTGCGGCCCGAGGCGAACTCCTTGGCTGCCGCCTGCGTCAGCCGCGAACGCGAGAGCAGGACCCGGGTGAACTCCGCGACGCGCTTGGCCAACTGCCCGGCGGGCAGCACCTCGTCCACGAGCCCGGTGCGCAGCGCCCGTTCCGTGTCGATCAACTCGGCCGAGAACAGCAGGTACTTGGCTGTCGCCGGCCCCACCAGCGTGGCCAGCCGCCGGGTGGAGGACTCCGGGTAGACGATCCCGAGCCGCGCCGGAGTGACCCCGAACGAGGCGCCCTCCTCCGCGAACCGCAGATCGCAGGCGGCGGCGAGCTGACAGCCGCCGCCCACGCAGTGGCCCCGTACGGCGGCGAGCGTCGGCCCCGGGAAGGCCGCCAGCGCCTCCTCGGCCCGTACCGCCAGCGCCTGCGGGTCCTCCCCGGCCGGGCCGGGGCCGCCCGGCAGGCCCGCTCCGCGCAGGGAGGAGATGTCGGCGCCCGCGCAGAAGGTGTCCCCCGCCCCGGTCAGCACCAGTGCCCCGACCGCCGGGTCGTCCGCCAGCCGCCCGAGCAGCGGCGGCAGTTCCCGCCACATCGCCGCCGTCATCGCGTTGCGTTTGGCGGGGTGGTGGATGACCACGGTCGCGATGCCGTCCTCGACCGTGTGCGCAAGCTGGGGCTCCATGAGCCGGATGCTATCCCCGCGATCACCGGTAACGCCGCGAGCCGATCTTCGAACGACAGAGAGTGATCAGGATGGAGCGCGTACTCGGCTTCTCGGCTCTCAAGTGATCGCACTCCGCCAATTGGGGCTGACTTTTGTTCAGCGCTCCGGTACGGACCATGTCCTTGGTCAAGACTCGTCCCCCGATGAGGAGCAACGGAAGAGCACACCGGTCGATCCGAAGGTGGGAGCCACGGAATGGAGAGCCGCGGAAGTGTTCCGGTCCGGCCCCGGTCGTACGAAGGGGTCTGGCGCTTCACCCTCCCCGCGCGCGACGTCTCCGTGCCCCGGGCCAGGCGTACCGCGCGCGAACTGCTGGCGCGGCAGCGGGTGCCCGTCGGGGCCGGGGTCGTGGACGAGGTGCTGCTCGTCCTCTCCGAGCTGGTCACCAACGCCGTACGGCACGCCGCTCTGCTCTCGCCCGAGATCGCCGTGGAGGTCGCCGTCGGCGCCGGGTGGATCCGGGTGTCGGTCGAGGACAACCATCCCTACCGGCCCGCGGCGCTGGAGACCGACCACGCCAGGACGGGCGGGCGCGGACTGCTGCTGGTCCGGGAGATCACCCGGGAGGCGGGCGGGGGCTGCGCCGCCGAGCACACCGCGGGCGGCGGGAAGATCGTCTGGGCGGTGCTCCCCTTCGACCAGGGGCGGCAGGGCCCGGCGCACCGGGACGGCCCGGACCGGAGCCACCCGGCGGACCGGGACGACACGGCGGACCGGGACGACACGGACCTGGACGACCCGGACCTGGACGACCCGGCGGGCCGGACGGATCCGGCCGGCCCCGGCGGGGTCACCAGCCCCCGGCCGGCCCCGTGAGCTCCCGGAACGCCGGGCGCGCGGCGTCCAGCACGGTCATGAACCAGGCGGAGAACGGCGCCGAGGCGTGCCGCTCCGTCAGCTCCGCCGGGGTGACGAACATGGTCTCCCCGACCTCCTGCGGATCGGGCCGCGGCGCCGCCTGCGCCAGCCCGACGAAGAGGTGGTTGTACTCGTGCTCGACCAGCCCCGAGGCCGGGTCCGGGTGGTTGTAGAGCACGGTGCCCGCCTCCGCGAGAAGAGAGGGCGAGATGCCCAGCTCCTCGTGGGTACGGCGGGCCGCCGCGGCGAAGGGCGCCTCCCCCGGGTAGGGATGGCCGCAGCAGGTGTTCGACCAGACGCCGGGGGAGTGGTACTTGCCCAGGGCGCGGCGCTGGATCAGCAGCCGTCCCTGCTCGTCGAAGAGGAAGACCGAGAACGCCCGGTGCAGTCGGCCCGGCGCCTGGTGTGCCGAGAGCTTCTCGGCCGTGCCGATGGTGTTGCCGTCCTCGTCGACCAGCTCCAGCATGATCGTTTCTTGTGCAGCGGTCGACGAGCTGTTCGCCGCGGTGACTGGTGTGGTCGGCATAACCATCCTTCGCTTCGGGCCTCGGTGGCCAAGTCTGCCGTACGCAAAAGCCCCGTGTCCGCACTTCGGGGGGTGGGCATGTCCGTTCCATGCCCCGCCCCCCCCGGTATGAGTGTCCGGTGGTTCAGTGGCAGAGCCTGGCCTCGTGCTCGGCGTGGCCCCGGGGTTCGAGCTGGAAGGTGCAGTGCTCGACATCGAAGTGATGGCCGAGACATCCTTGCAGGTCATGGAGCATTTTCTCGTGCCCCACCGCATCCAGTGCGTCCTGGTCCACGACCACGTGCGCGGAGAGGACCGGCATCCCGGACGTGATCGTCCAGGCATGGAGGTCATGGACGTCCGCCACCCCGGGCAGGGCGAGCATATGTGCGCGTACCTCACTCATGTCCACATCCTTGGGCGCCGCCTCCAGCAGGACGTTCAACGTCTCCCGCAGCAGCTTCACCGTACGCGGAACGATCATGAGCCCGATGAGCAGCCCCGCGATCGGGTCCGCGAGCTGCCACCCGGTGGCCAGGATGATCCCGGCGGAGACCAGTACGGCGAAGGAGCCGAGCGTGTCCGCGAGTACCTCCAGATACGCGCCGCGCACATTCAGGCTCTCGCTCTGCCCCCGCGTCAGCAGGGAGAGGGAGACGAGGTTGGCGGCCATACCGATCAGCGCGAAGACGATCGTCAGACCGCCCCGGGTCTCGGGCGGGGTGATGAAACGGTCGACGGCCTCGTAGAGCAGATAGCCGCCGACGCCGAGCAGCAGCAGACAGTTGGCGAGGGCGGCGAGGATCTCCGCCCGCGCGTAGCCGAAGGTGCGGCTCTCGTCGGCGGGGCGGGCCGCGAAGCGGATCGCCAGCAGGGCCATGCCGAGCCCCACCGCGTCCGTCGCCATATGGGCCGCGTCGGCGATCAGCGCGAGGGAGTCGGAGACGACACCGCCGATGATCTCCACCACCATCACCGACAGCGTGATCCCCAGGGCGATCCGCAGCCGGCCGCGGTAGGCGGCGGTCGCGGTGCCCGACGGCGGTGCTCCGTGACGGTGCCCGTGGTTGTGCCCTGCCCCCATGAGGACGCCTCCCGGTCGTCTGGACGAGTGCTGTCGCACGTCAGTCAACTACGGGTGGGGGGTATCCGGCAACACGGCAGTGAACACCGTTGTCATATGCTCTGACCTGCGGAAATGATGCCAGGTCAGAGCCGCGTACAGCGTGCTGACGACAGGATCATCCGATCGGGGCCACCGGGTGGCGCAGCTGCCAGCCCTCCCACGCCGACTCGATCATCGCCCGTACGTCGCGGCTCGCCGTCCACCGCAGCTCCCGGGTGGCCAGCTCGACGGAGGCGACCGCCCGTGCGGCGTCCCCGGGGCGGCGCGCCTCGACCACCGGCTCCGTACGGTCCCCGGTGACCTCCGCCACCAGGTCGGCCAGCTCGCGCACCGAGACGCCCTCGCCACGGCCGATGTTCACCGTCAGGTCATGGCCGCCGGGGTGCCCGGCCAGGTGGCGGGCGGCGGCGAGATGGGCCTCGGCGAGATCGGCGACATGGATGTAGTCGCGTACGCAGGTGCCGTCCGGGGTCGGATAGTCCGCGCCGAAGATCCGGGGCGCCTCGCCCCGGCTGATCCGGTCGAAGAACATCGGGATGATGTTGAACACGCCGGTGTCCGCGAGCTCGGGCAGGGCCGTGCCCGCCACGTTGAAGTACCGCAGACACCCCGTGGAGATTCCGTGCGCCCTGCCGGTGGCCCGGACCAGCCACTCGCCCGCGAGCTTGGTCTCCCCGTAGGGGTTGATCGGGACGGCGGGCGTGTGCTCCGTGATCAACCGCACATCGGGCACCCCGTACACGGCCGCGGAGGAGGAGAAGAGGAAGCGCCGCACCTTCGCTGCCACGACCGCGTCCAGCAGCACCGTGAGCCCGTGCAGATTCTCCCGGTAGTACCTCAGCGGCTGCTCGACGGACTGGCCGACCTGCTTCTTCGCCGCGAGATGGACCACCCCGGTGACCTCGTGCCCGCTCAGGACCCGGTCGACGGCCTCCCGGTCCAGCAGCGACGCCCGGACCAGCGGGACCTCGGCCGGCAACCGCTCGGCGAAGCCGCTCGACAGATCGTCCAGCACGACGACCCGTTCCCCCGCCGCCGTCAGGGAGCGCACCACATGTGCCCCGATATATCCCGCTCCGCCTGTGATCAGCCATGTCATGCCGTCACCCTAGTGCTCCCGCCGCCGCTCCTGAGGGCCCTTCCCCCGGCGCTCCCCAGCGGCCACGGTTTGTGGGGCGGACCCCGGATCGACAATGATGATCTCCCCATGGGGCGCTCCCGGCCCCGACGAGGGTGTCCGGGACCGCCGTCCTGTACGGAACGGGGCGTAAACGGGCGATGAACTCGCCCTTCTGTTCATCCGATAGCCTCTGCCGACGTGCCGCCACCCGGATCCCGGGGCCTGCCGCCGCGCACCCAGCCCTGTCAGTGTCAAGGAGTGAGTTCGTCTGCCGACCGCCATCCTCACCGGTGCTCCGGTACCCGGATCGCCGCTCGAAGGTGATCTGCGGTCCCTGGGCTTCGACGTACGGACCGCACCGGGCGCCGAGGAGGCCCGGAGCCTGCTCGCCGCGGCCCCCGCGTCCGAGCGCGTCGCCCTTGTCGACGCCCGATTCGTCGGCCATGTCCACGCCCTGCGCCTGGCCCTGACCGACCCGCGCTTCCCCGCCGCCGCGGTGCCCGGGGCGCTCACCGCCCAGCCCGCGGCCCGGGGCGCGCTGCTGAGCGCGCTCACGGCCGCGGAAGGGCAGCAGCCCGACGCGTCCGACGTGCCCCTGGCCGACCGGGCCGCCACCGCGCTCGACGCCGCGGGCATCGCCGTCACCCGCCCCGAGCTGGGATCGCTCGTCGCCGCCGTACCCACCGACGCACCCGCCCGCGAGCGGGCCGGGGCGGCCGTCGCCGGCGTCGACGACGAGGCCGTACGGCTGCGCTCCGCGGTGAAGGCCCGTGACGGCTTCTTCACGACATTCTGCATCAGCCCCTACTCCCGCTACCTGGCGCGCTGGTGCGCCCGCCGGGGCCTCACTCCCAACCAGGTCACCACCGCGTCGCTGATCACCGCCCTGATCGCGGCGGCCTGCGCGGCCACCGGCACCCGCGGCGGCTATGTCGCCGCCGGGGCACTGCTGCTCTTCTCCTTCGTCCTGGACTGCACCGACGGACAGCTCGCCCGTTACTCGCTCCAGTACTCCACGATGGGCGCTTGGCTCGACGCGACCTTCGACCGGGCCAAGGAGTACGCGTACTACGCGGGCCTGGCCCTCGGCGCGGCCCGCGGCGGCGACGATGTATGGGCGCTCGCGCTCGGCGCGATGGTCCTCCAGTCCTGCCGCCATGTCGTGGACTTCTCCTTCAACGAGGCCAACGTTGACAGCACCGTCAGCACCGTCAGCACGGCGGCAGGCGGCAACGGCAAGGCCGTTGTCGGCACCCCCACCGCCGCGCTCTCCAGCAGGCTCGACAGCGTTGGCTGGACGGTCTGGGTACGCCGCATGATCGTGCTGCCGATCGGTGAGCGCTGGGCGATGATCGCCGTGCTGACCGCCCTGACCACGCCCCGGATCGTCTTCTACGCGCTCCTCGTCGGCTGTGGCTTCGCCGCCTGCTACACCACCGCGGGACGCGTCCTGCGCTCCGTGACCCGCAAGGCGGTGCGGACCGACCGGGCCGCCCGCGCCCTCGCGGACCTCGCCGACTCGGGACCGCTCGCCGAACTCGTCGCCCGGGTGCTGCGGCGCCCGGCCCGCGCGCTCCCCGGGGCCCTGCCGTTCCTGATCGCCCTGGCCGGCGGCGTCACGGTCGTCGCCGCGGCGGCCTTCGGCCCGCTGGGGACCACGGGGTCCGGCGAGCCGCGCTTCGACGCCGCCGTGCTCCTGGGCGGCGCCCTGGTGTACGTCCTGACCTCGGGGTTCGCCGTCGCCCGCCGGATGGGCGGCGCGCTCGACTGGCTCATACCGCCGGTCTTCCGTGCGGCCGAGTACGGCACCGTCCTGGTGCTCGCCGCCCGCGCCGATGTGCCCGGCGCGCTCCCGGCGGCGTTCGGGCTGGTCGGGGCGGTCGCCTACCATCACTACGACTCGGTGTACCGCATCCGCGGCGGCACCGGCGCCCCGCCCCGGGGGCTCGTCCGGGCGCTCGGCGGCCACGAGGGCCGCACGCTGCTGGTCGCCCTGTGCGCCGTCCTCTCCACCAGCGCCTTCGACTTTCCGCTGGAACTGACGGTGCTCGCCGTCGCCGTGGCGCTGATCGCGCTCGTGGAGTCCATCCGGTTCTGGGTGTCCTCCGGAGCCCCCGCCGTACACGACGAAGGAGAACCCGCATGATCGGCCTCGTACTCGCAGCCGGAGCAGGAAGGCGTCTGCGCCCCTACACCGACACGCTGCCCAAGGCCCTCGTGCCGGTCGACCCGGCGGGGGAGGGCACCACCACCGTCCTCGACCTGACCCTGGGCAACTTCGCCGAGGTCGGACTGACCGAGGCCGCGATCGTCGTCGGCTACCGCAAGGAGGCCGTGTACGAGCGCAAGGCCGCCCTGGAGCGCACATACGGTCTCAAGCTCACCCTCGTCGACAACGACAAGGCCGAGGAGTGGAACAACGCCTACTCCCTCTGGTGCGCCCGGGACATCCTGGCGCGTGGAGTGATCCTCGCCAACGGGGACACCGTCCACCCCGTCTCCGTCGAGAAGACGCTGCTCGCGGCGCGCGGCGAGGGCCGCAGGATCATCCTCGCCCTCGACACGGTCAAGTCCCTCGCGGACGAGGAGATGAAGGTCATCACCGACGGTGACCGGGGGGTACGCCGGATCACCAAGCTGATGGACCCGGCCACCGCCACCGGCGAGTACATCGGGGTCACCCTGATCGAGCCCGAGGCCGCCGCCGATCTCGCGGACGCCCTCAGGACCACCTTCGAGAAGGACCCCGACCTCTACTACGAGGACGGCTACCAGGAGCTGGTGAACCGCGGCTTCACCCTCGACGTCGCGCCCATCGGGGACATCCCCTGGGTCGAGATCGACAACCACGACGACCTCGCGAAGGGCCGTGAGATCGCGTGCCAGTACTGACCCGGCTCATCCCGTCGCCGGTCGTCGTGGACATCAGGCCCGGCGCCATGGACGATCTCGCCGGGCTCCTCGCCGACCAGCGGATCTCCAGCTCGGGCAAGCTCTCGATCGCCGTCAGCGGCGGCTCGGGCCAGGCGCTGCGCGAACGGCTCGCGCCGGTGCTGCCCGACGCCGACTGGTACGCCGTGGCCGACGGCACGATCGACTCGGCGGTCCGGCTCGCCGACGACATCAAGGGCAAGCGGTACGACGCCGTGGTGGGCCTCGGCGGCGGCAAGATCATCGACGTGGCGAAGTACGCGGCGGCCCGGGTCGGGCTGCCCATGGTGGCCGTCGCCACCAACCTCTCGCACGACGGCATCTGCTCGCCCGTCTCCATCCTCGACAACGACAACGGCCGCGGCTCGTACGGCGTCCCGACGCCCATCGCCATGGTCGTCGACCTCGACGTCATCCGGGACGCGCCGGTCCGCTTCGTCCGCTCCGGCATCGGGGACGCGGTCTCCAACATCTCGGCCATCGCGGACTGGGAGCTGTCCCACCGGGTCAACGGCGAGCCGGTCGACGGACTGGCCGCCGCCATGGCCCGTACCGCGGGCGAGGCCGTGCTGCGCCACCCCGGCGGGGTCGGCGACGACGAGTTCCTCACCGTGCTCGCCGAGGCGCTGGTCCTCTCCGGCATCGCCATGTCGATCAGCGGGGACACCCGCCCCTCGTCCGGCGCCTGCCACGAGATCAGCCACGCCTTCGACCTCCTCTACCCCAAGCGCTCCGCGCTCCACGGCGAACAGGTCGGCTTCGGTGCCGCCTTCGCCATGCGACTGCGCGGCGCCGAGGAGGAGTCACTGCTGTTCACCGAGGTGCTGCGGCGCCACGGCCTGCCCGTGCTGCCCGAGGAGATCGGTTTCACCGTCGACGAGTTCGTACGGGCCGTCGCCTACGCGCCGCAGACCCGGCCGGGCCGTTTCACCATCCTTGAGCACCTCGACCTGTCCACCGACCAGATCAGGGACGCGTACGCCGACTATGCCTCGACCCTCAGTAGCTGAACTCCGCCCGGTCGTCCACCCGGAGGGGGTGAAAGACCGCCGCAGCGGCGAACACTGGGCAGGGCGCCTGTACATGCGGGAAGTCTCGCTGCGCATCGACCGGTACCTGGTGAACACGCGGGTCACCCCCAATCAGCTGACGTACGTGATGACCGTCGCAGGTGCCCTCGCCGCCCCCGCCCTCCTGGTGCCGGGGATCACCGGCGCGGTGCTCGGCGTGCTGGCGGTCCAGCTCTATCTGCTGCTGGACTGTGTCGACGGGGAGATCGCCCGCTGGAAGAAGCAGTACTCGATGACCGGGGTCTACCTGGACCGGGTCGCCGCCTACCTGTGCGACGCCGCCGTCCTGGTCGGCTTCGGGCTGCGCGGCGCAGACCTGTGGGGCACCGGACGGATCGACTGGCTGTGGGCCTTCCTCGGCACACTCGCCGCCCTCGGCGCCATCCTGGTCAAGGCCGAGACCGACCTGGTCGGCGTCGCCCGGCACCAGCAGGGGATGGCCCCGGTCAAGGAGGCGGCCTCCGAAGCGCGCTCGTCCGGTATGGCGCTGGCCCGGAGGGCCGCCGGGGCGCTCAAGTTCCACCGGCTCATCCTCGGCATCGAGGCGTCCCTGCTCATCCTTCTCCTGGCGATCCTGGATGCGGTCCGGGGCGATCTGTTCTTCAGCCGGCTCGGGATCGCGGTCCTCGCCGGGATCGCCCTGCTCCAGACCCTGCTCCACCTGGTCTCCATCCTGGCGTCCAGCAGGCTGAGGTGAGTGACATGCGGCTCGGCGCGGTGATCATCACGATGGGTGACCGCCCCGGCGATCTGCGTGCGCTGCTCGACTCCGTCGTCCGTCAGGACGGCGACCCCGTCGAGGTCGTCGTGGTCGGGAACGGTGCCCCGGTGGGCGCCGTTCCGCCCGGCGTACGGACGCTGGAGGTGCCGGAGAACCTGGGCATCCCCGGCGGCCGCAACGTCGGCATCGAGGCGTTCGGTCCGGCCGGCTCCGACGTGGACGTCCTGCTCTTCCTGGACGACGACGGGCTGCTGCCCCGGACCGACACGGCCGCGCTGATCCGCGACGCCTTCGCCGCCGACCCCGTCCTCGGCATCGTCAGCTTCCGGATCACCGACCCGGAGACCGGGCTCACCCAGCGCAGACACGTGCCCCGGCTGCGCGCATCGGACCCGATGCGCTCCTCCCGCGTGACGACCTTCCTGGGCGGCGCCAGCGCCGTACGGACGAAGGTCCTCGCGGAGGTCGGCCCGCTGCCGGAGGACTTCTTCTACGCCCACGAGGAGACCGACCTCGCCTGGCGGGCCCTGGACGCGGGGTGGATGATCGACTACCGCGCCGACATGGTGCTGAACCACCCGACGATGCCGCCGTCCCGGCACGCCGTCTACCACCGTATGGTGGCCCGGAACCGGGTCTGGCTGGCCCGCCGTAACCTCCCTGCCCCCGTTGTCCCTCTCTATCTCGGCGTATGGCTGCTGCTCACCCTGGTACGACGCCCGTCCCGGCCCGCTCTCGCGGCCTGGTTCGGGGGTTTCCGGGAAGGCTGGGCGACCCCGTGCGGTCCGCGGCGTCCCATGAAGTGGCGTACGGTATGGCGGCTGACCCGGCTGGGCCGACCGCCTGTCATCTGACAAGCTCAGTTCTGAGAGCATCGGGTCAATCCCCGGGGCCTGGCCGTCCGCGCCTGTGCCCGACCGGCTGCGCATCTTGAACACGAAAGTTTCAACTTGTGAGTGACACAACCCATGAGGGTGCGATCGCTGTGAGCGCCCCCCCGTCGCCCGACGACGGTCTGTCAGCGGCGGAGCTCGCCGCCAAGTACGGCCTGTCGGTGAGCGGTGCCCGGCCAGGGCTGCGCGACTACGTCCGGCAGCTCTGGGGCCGTCGGCACTTCATCCTGGCCTTCTCCCAGGCGAAGCTCACGGCCCAGTACAGCCAGGCGAAGCTCGGGCAGCTCTGGCAGGTGGCGACCCCGCTGCTGAACGCGGCTGTCTATTACCTGATCTTCGGGCTGATCCTCCAGACCAAGCGGGGCATCCCGCAGGAGGTCTTCGTCCCGTTCCTGGTCACCGGCGTCTTCGTCTTCACCTTCACCCAGAGCTCGGTGATGGCCGGGGTCCGCGCCATCTCCGGGAATCTGGGGCTCGTCCGGGCCCTGCACTTCCCCCGGGCGTCGCTGCCGGTCTCCTTCTCCCTCCAGCAGCTTCAGCAACTCCTTTTCTCCATGGTCGTGCTGGTCACCGTGGCGGTCGTCTTCGGGAGCTACCCGAGCCTGAGCTGGCTGCTGGTGCTGCCCGCCCTGGCGCTCCAGTTCCTCTTCAACACCGGTCTGGCGCTGATCATGGCGCGGCTGGGCAGCAAGACGCCCGACCTCGCCCAGCTCATGCCGTTCGTGATGCGTACGTGGATGTACGCGTCGGGCGTGATGTTCTCCATCCCGATCATGCTCAAGGGCAAGCCGGGGTGGATCGCCGACGTGCTCCAGTACAACCCGGCCGCGATCTACATGGATCTGGTCCGGTTCGCGCTGATCGACGGCTACGGCTCGGAGAATCTGCCCGCGCACGTCTGGCTCGTCGCACTGGCCTGGTCCGTGCTGCTGGGCGTCGTCGGTTTCGTGTATTTCTGGAAGGCTGAGGAGCGGTACGGCCGTGGCTGAGGACAACAAGCGGGGACGCGTCCCCACGGTCATCGCCGACGACGTGCACATCGTGTACCGCGTCAACGGCGGCAGCGGCGGCAAGGGCAGCGCGACCGCGGCGCTGAGCCGCATACTCCGGCGCGACAAGGGGGAGTCGCGGGGCGTCCGCAAGGTCCACGCCGTCCGGGGCGTCACCTTCACCGCGTACCGCGGCGAGGCGATCGGCCTGATCGGCACCAACGGTTCCGGCAAGTCGACGCTGCTGCGCGCCATCGCGGGGCTGCTGCCCGCCGAGAGCGGCAAGGTCTACACCGACGGCCAGCCGTCCCTGCTGGGCGTCAACGCCGCGCTGATGAACGACCTGACCGGTGAACGCAACGTCATCCTGGGCGGTCTGGCCATGGGGATGTCGCGCGAGCAGATCAAGGAGCGCTACCAGTCGATCGTCGACTTCTCCGGCATCAACGAGAAGGGCGACTTCATCACGCTCCCGATGCGCACGTACTCCTCGGGCATGGCCGCCCGGCTGCGGTTCTCCATCGCCGCCGCCAAGGACCATGACGTACTGATGATCGACGAGGCACTGGCCACCGGGGACCGCAAGTTCCAGATCCGCTCCGAGCAGCGGATCCGCGAGCTGCGCAAGGAGGCCGGCACGGTCTTCCTCGTCAGTCACAGCAACAAGTCGATCAGGGACACCTGCGACCGTGTGCTGTGGCTGGAGAAGGGCGAGCTGCTGATGGACGGCCCGACCGACGAGGTCATCAAGGCGTACGAGAAGGAGACCGGCAAGTAGGCCGGGCCGCCCGAGAAGTATGGCAACGCCCCCGCCACAGCGATCGGACGGGGGCGTTGTCATGGCACAAATCGATCACAGTGGGTCAAAGATCGGTCAAGTCCGGTGGGTCGGGGGAAGGTTGGCAGGTATTGCCGCGTTCTTGTCATACGACCAACACCCCGACGTGTTCCTCTTGGTTGTACAACGTAAGCTGGGCCGGGCCGATTCGCGGCAAGTGGGCGATACCCGTGGGCGCCCCGGCTGCCGGCGGGCCTCCGGTACTCGGAGGCGCGGGCGGCGTGTCCGAAATGGGATGTATTGGGTCGGCAGTGTAGAACGGGAGATGTGACGGCAATGACGGAAAATCTCCAGCTCCGCGAGGATTCCGCCGTCCGCGTAACAGGTAGCGCGCAGTGACGGGCGCCCCCGACGCGCGCCCCGACCACGCCTCGCGCGCCACGCTCGGCAAGGCCGCGGACGAGAACTTCCCCGTGGCCCCCTTCTTCCTGCCGCGTGCCTGGCGCGACGACCTGATGGCGGTGTACGGATACGCCCGCCTCGTCGACGACATCGGTGACGGCGACCTCGCCCCCGGCGGCGCCGACGCCCGCCACCTGGGCGTCGCCCCCGGCCTCGCCGGCGACAGGACCGCCGTGCTCGACGCCTTCGAGACCGACCTGCGGCGGGTCTTCGACCTCCACGGCTCCGCGCCCGGCCATCCGCTGCTGCGCGCCCTCGTGCCGACCGTACGGCGTCGCTCGCTGCCCCCCGAGCCGTTCCTCGGACTGATCGGGGCCAACCGCCAGGACCAGGTGGTACGGCGGTACGAGACCTACGACGACCTGCTCGCCTACTGCGAACTCTCCGCCAACCCGGTCGGCCGCCTCGTCCTCGGGATCACCGGCACCGCCAGCCCCGAGCGGCTGCGCCGCTCCGACGCCGTCTGCACGGCGCTCCAGATCGTCGAACACCTTCAGGACGTGACCGAGGACCTCGGCCGCGACCGGATCTACCTCCCCGCCGAGGACATGAAGCGCTTCCATGTCACCGAGGCGGACCTGGCCGCTCCCACCGCGAACGCCTCCGTGCGGTCCCTGGTCGCCCACGAGGCCGAACGCGCCCGCCTGCTGCTGGACGAAGGCGCCGCCCTGGTGGGCAGCGTCCACGGCAGGCTCCGTCTCCTCCTCGCCGGATTTGTGGCGGGAGGGCGCGCCGCTCTCGCTTCGATCGCGGCGGCCGGGCACGATGTGCTCCCCGGGCCGCCCAAACCCACCAAGCCGCGTCTGCTGCGTGAAGTGGGAGCTGTCTTGCGAAGTGCGCACAGAGAGGGGTGAGCCGGAACGTGGAGGGACAGACGCCCATGTCCGCGCCGGTACTGGCGGCCTACAGCTACTGCGAGGCCGTCACCGGGCAGCAGGCCCGTAATTTCGCCTACGGCATCAGGCTGCTGCCGACCGACAAGCGGCAGGCCATGTCCGCGCTGTACGCCTTCTCCCGGAGGGTGGACGACATCGGGGACGGCACGCTCGCACCGGAGGCCAAGCAGACCCGGCTCGAAGAGACCCGGGCGCTGCTGGACCGGGTCAGGGCGGGTGAGGTGGACGACGACGACACCGACCCCGTGGCGGTCGCCGTCGCGGACACGGCACGCCGCTTCCCGGTGCCCCTCGACGGGCTCGACGAGCTGATCGACGGTGTCCTGATGGATGTCAGGGGCGACACCTACGAGACCTGGGACGACCTCAAGGTCTACTGCCGGTGCGTCGCGGGCGCCATCGGCCGGGTCTCCCTCGGTGTGTTCGGCACCGCGCCCGGCGCCCCCGGGGCCGAGCGCGCCGCCGAGTACGCCGACACGCTGGGGCTCGCCCTCCAGCTCACCAACATCCTCCGGGACGTCCGCGAGGACGCGGGCAACGGCCGGACGTATCTGCCGGCCGACGACCTCGCCAAGTTCGGCTGCTCCGCCGGGTTCCGCGGCGCCACCCCGGCGCCGGGCGCCGACTTCGCCGGGCTGGTCCACTTCGAGGTCCGGCGCGCCCGCGCGCTCTTCGCCGAGGGCTACCGGCTGCTGCCCATGCTCGACCGGCGCAGCGGCGCCTGTGTCGCCGCCATGGCCGGCATCTACCGCCGGCTGCTCGACCGTATCGAGCGCGACCCCGAGGCCGTGCTCCGCGGCCGGGTCTCGCTCCCGGGCCACGAGAAGGCGTACGTCGCCGTGCGCGGCCTCTCCGGCCTCGACGCCAGGACCATCACCCGGCAGGCCGTCAGGAGGCGCGGCTGATGCGGGAGCCGCGACCGGTCGCCCCCGCTCCTTCGCACGCATGTCCGTGCGAAGGATGCTCAACCTCACGTGGACATGACGCGTCCCTGACTACGGAGGGCTCGGCGGGACCGAACCGCCCGACGGGTCCGGCGACAAGGGGGAACGCATGACAACGGCCGACGCGGGCCGGGCCCGCCGCGCCGTGGTGGTCGGCGGCGGACTCGCCGGGATCACCGCGGCCCTCCACCTCGCCGACGCGGGGGTGAGCGTGACCCTCCTCGAAGGCAGGCCGCGCCTCGGCGGACTCGCCTTCTCCTTCCGCCGCGGGGACCTCACCGTCGACAACGGCCAGCACGTCTACCTGCGCTGCTGCACCGCGTACCGCTGGTTCCTCGACCGGGTGGACGGCGCCGCCCTCGCCCCCCTCCAGGACCGCCTCGACGTACCCGTCCTCGACGTCGGCCGCGACCGGCCCCGGCTCGGCCGGATCCGCCGCACCGCCCTGCCGGTACCGCTGCACCTCGCGCCCGGCCTCGCGGCGTACCCGCACCTCTCGCTCGCCGAGCGCGCCTCCGTCGCCCGCGCCGCACTCGCCCTCCAGCGGCTCGACCTCACGGACCCCGCGCTGGACGGCACCGACTTCGCCACCTGGCTCCACCGCCACGGGCAGTCGGCCCGTACCGTCGAAGCGCTCTGGGATCTCGTCGGGGTGGCCACCCTCAACGCCACCGCGCCGAACGCCTCCCTGGCGCTCGCCGCGATGGTCTTCAAGACCGGGCTGCTCTCCGAGCCAGGCGCCGCCGACATCGGCTGGTCCCACGTCCCGCTCGGCGACCTGCACGACACCCTCGCCCGCAAGGCCCTGGACGCCGCCGGCGTACGGATCGAGCTGCGCGCCCGGGTCGGCGGGGTCTCCCGCGCCGCGGACGGCGGCTGGCACGTCGACCTGGCCGCCGAACGGCTCGACGCGGACGCCGTCGTCCTCGCCGTACCCCAGCGCGAGGCCCACTCCCTGCTGCCCGAAGGCGCGCTCGACGCCCCCGACCGGCTGCTGGACATCGCCACCGCGCCCATCCTCAACCTCCATGTCGTCTACGGCCGCCGCGTACTGCGCCGCCCGTTCTTCGCCGCGCTGGGCTCGCCCGTCCAGTGGGTCTTCGACCGCACACACGCCTCGGGACTGACGGACGGCCAGTACCTGGCGGTCTCCCAGTCCGCCGCCCAGGACGAGATCGACACCCCGGTCTCCGAGCTGCGGGCGCGCTACCTCCCCGAGCTGGAACGGCTCCTGCCCGCCACCCGCGGCGCGGAGGTACGGGACTTCTTCGTCACCCGGGAGCGGACGGCGACATTCGCCCCCACCCCCGGCGTGGAACGGCTCCGCCCGGCGGCCCGTACCCGCGCCGCCGGCCTCTTCCTGGCCGGCGCATGGACCGCGACCGGCTGGCCCGCGACGATGGAAGGCGCGGTGCGGAGCGGGCTCGACGCCGCGGGCGCCGCTCTCCCCGCACTCGGTCACCGCCATCACCACCCCTTGCAGGAGGCGGCATGAACCCGAGTACTGCACCGATGAGTACTGGAACAAGAGGAGAGACCGTGCCGACCGTGCCCCCGGCCCACCCGGTTGTCGACACCGCGGACGTCCACGCGTTGCTGGAGCGGGGACGGACCCTGTCCACGCCCGTCCTGCGCGCCGCCGTCGACCGGCTGGCCGCCCCCATGGACACCGTCGCCGCGTACCACTTCGGCTGGATCGACGCCGAGGGCCGCCCCGCCGACGGCGACGGCGGCAAGGCCGTCCGCCCCGCGCTCGCCCTGCTCTCCGCGGAAGCGGCCGGCGCCGCCCCCGAGAAGGGCATCCCCGGCGCCGTCGCCGTGGAACTCGTCCACAACTTCTCGCTGCTGCACGACGACCTGATGGACGGCGACGAGCAGCGCCGCCACCGCGACACGGTGTGGAAGGTGCACGGCCCCGCCCAGGCCATCCTCGTCGGTGACGCCCTGTTCGCGCTGGCCAACGAGGTGCTGCTGGAGCTGGGCACGGTCGAGGCGGGCCGCGCCACCCGCCGGCTGACCACCGCCACCCGCAAGCTGATCGACGGTCAGGCCCAGGACATCTCCTACGAGCACCGCGAGCGGGTCACCGTCGAGGAGTGCCTGGAGATGGAGGGCAACAAGACCGGCGCGCTGCTCGCCTGCGCCGTCTCCGTCGGCGCGGTCCTCGGCGGCGCCGACGACCGCACGGCCGACACCCTGGAGTCGTACGGACACCACCTCGGTCTCGCCTTCCAGGCCGTCGACGACCTGCTCGGCATCTGGGGCGACCCGGAGGCCACCGGGAAGCAGACCTGGAGCGACCTGCGCCAGCGCAAGAAGTCCCTGCCGGTCGTCGCCGCGCTCGCCGCGGGCGGACCGGCCTCGCGCCGGCTCGGTGAACTGCTCGCCGCCGACGCCAAGAGCACCGACTTCGAGAGCTTCTCGGAGGAGGAATTCGCGACCAGGGCGGCGCTCATCGAGGAGGCGGGCGGCCGCGAGTGGACCTCCGAGGAGGCCCGCAGGCAGCAGGCCATCGCCATCGAGTCCCTGAACTACGTGGACATGCCGGAAAAGATCCGCGCGCAGCTCGTCGCGCTCGCGGACTTCGTCGTCGTACGAAAGAGATGATCACCATTCCCATATGACCGCAGTCGCCGTCCTGCGCCACCGGCACCGGACGACGGAGACCCCAGGCACAGCAGAAGAACACCACTGCACGAAGGGGAAGCCATGACAGCGACGACCGACGGAAGCACCGGGGCCCTGGGGCCCCGCGCAGCCTCGGCCAGCGGACCGACCGACACCACCACTCTCCCCGCCGCGGGCGGTGACCTCCGGGTCGCCGCCGAGCGGGCCACCGCACGATCCGTCGAGCACCTGCTCGGCCGGCAGGACGCCCAGGGGTGGTGGAAAGGGGACCTGGCCACCAATGTGACGATGGACGCCGAGGACCTGCTGCTCCGTCAGTTCCTGGGCGTGCAGGACCCCCGTACCACCGAGGCCGCGGCCCTCTTCATCCGCGGCGAACAGCGCGCCGACGGCACCTGGGCCACCTTCTACGAAGGCCCTCCCGAACTCTCCGCCACCATCGAGGCCTATGTCGCGCTGCGACTGGCCGGGGACCGGCCCGACGACCCGCACATGGCGCGCGCCTCCCAGTGGGTACGGGAGAACGGCGGGATCGCCGCCGGCAGGGTCTTCACCCGGATCTGGCTGGCCCTCTTCGGCTGGTGGAAGTGGGACGACCTCCCCGAGCTGCCACCCGAACTGATCTTCCTGCCCAAGTGGTTCCCGCTCAACATCTACGACTTCGGCTGCTGGGCGCGGCAGACCATCGTGCCCCTCACCATCGTCTCCGCGAAGCGGCCCGTACGGCCCGCCCCCTTCGCCCTCGACGAACTGCACGCCGACGCGGCCCGCCCCCGCCCCCACCGGCCGCTCGCCCCCGTGACGAGCTGGGACGGCGCCTTCCAGCGGCTCGACAAGGCCCTGCACACCTACCATCGCTTCGCACCGCGCCTGCTGCGCCGTACCGCGATGAACGCCGCCGCACGCTGGATCATCGAACGGCAGGAGAACGACGGCTGCTGGGGCGGGATCCAGCCGCCCGCCGTCTACTCGGTCATCGCCCTGCACCTGCTCGGTTACGACCTCGACCACCCCGTCATGCGCGCCGGACTCGAATCACTCGACCGGTTCGCCGTCCGGCGCGAGGACGGCGCCCGGATGATCGAGGCGTGCCAGTCCCCGGTCTGGGACACCTGCCTCGCCACCATCGCCCTCGCCGACGCCGGACTCAGCCCGGACCACCCGGCCCTGGTCAAGGCCGCCGACTGGATGCTCGGCGAGCAGATCGTCCGCCCCGGCGACTGGTCCGTACGCAGACCCGGACTCGTCCCCGGCGGCTGGGCGTTCGAGTTCCACAACGACAACTACCCGGACATCGACGACACCGCCGAGGTCATCCTCGCGCTGCGCCGCGTCGGCCACCCCGACCCCGACCGGCTCGACGCGGCCGTCGACCGCGGCACCCGGTGGAACCTCGGTATGCAGTCGCGCAACGGGGCCTGGGGCGCCTTCGACGCCGACAACACCAGCCCGTTCCCCAACCGGCTGCCCTTCTGCGACTTCGGGGAGGTCATCGACCCGCCGTCCGCCGACGTGACCGCCCACGTCGTCGAGATGCTCGCCTACGAGGGCAGGTCCCACCACCCCGCCACCCGGCGCGGCGTCGAGTGGCTGCTCGCCGAACAGGAGACCACCGGCGCCTGGTTCGGCCGCTGGGGCGTCAACTACGTCTACGGCACCGGAGCGGTGGTGCCCGCCCTCACCGCCGCCGGACTGCCGCCCTCCCACCCCGCGATCCGGCGCGCGGTCGCCTGGCTCGAATCCGTCCAGAACGAGGACGGCGGCTGGGGCGAGGACCTGCGCTCCTACCGCGAGGAGGAGTGGATCGGGCACGGCGCCACCACCGCCTCCCAGACCGCCTGGGCGCTCCTCGCGCTCCTCGCGGCGGGGGAGCACGGCAGCGAGGCCGTCGAACGGGGCATCGCCTCGCTCGCGGCGACCCAGCGCGAGGACGGTTCCTGGGACGAGCCGTACTTCACGGGCACCGGCTTCCCGTGGGACTTCTCCATCAACTACCACCTCTACCGGCAGGTCTTCCCGCTGACGGCGCTCGGCCGCTATCTCCATGGGGAACCGAAGGCCCTCGCCACCCGCTCCGGCGTCCGACAGGGCGTCTGATGGAGCGGCCCCCGGGGCCGTCCACCGGTCCCGGCACACCCCTGCTGATCGCCTGCGCGCTCTCCATCGAGCGCCTGGCCCTGCGGGGTTCGGGGCGGGGCGCCGCGGCCGGCCCCGTCACCGTGCTCCGTACGGGCATGGGCCCCAGGAACGCCGAGCGTGCCGTGGCGCGCGCGCTCGGCGGGCCCCGGCACGGGGACGCGGCCGTCATCGCCGCCGGATTCTGCGCCGGGCTCACCCCGGGGATGAACCCGGGCGATCTGATCGTCGCCGACCAGACCCGCGACCGGCACGGCGCCACCCCCTGTACCGGCACCGGCCTCCTCGTGGACGCCCTCGCCAGGACCCTACCGGGGCGCACGGTCCACACCGGCCCGCTGACCGGCTCCGACCATGTCGTACGCGGTCAGGAACGGTCCGCGCTGCGCGCCACCGGGGCGCTCGCCGTCGACATGGAATCCGCCGCCACGCTGCGGTGCGCCCTGGCCACCGGGCCACGCCCCGTTGCGGCCGTCCGGGTGGTCGTGGACGCTCCGGAGCATGAGCTCGTCCGTATCGGCACAGTGCGCGGTGGAATATCAGCCTTCCGTGTTCTTCGTGCCGTCCTTCCAGCTTTCTATGAATGGCACCGTTCTTTGCTGCTCCCCAGGAGGTGAGCTAGATGGCCATGCCACTCCGTCAGACCATCAGGGTCGGGACGTACCTCTTCGAACAGAAGCTCCGCAGGCGTGAGAAGTTCCCGCTCATCGTCGAGCTGGAACCCCTCTTCGCCTGCAATCTGGCATGCGAGGGCTGCGGCAAGATCCAGCATCCCGCCGGGGTGCTGAAGCAGCGCATGCCCGTGGCGCAGGCCGTCGGGGCGGTGCTGGAGTCCGGGGCGCCCATGGTCTCCATCGCCGGCGGCGAACCGCTGATGCACCCCCAGATGGACGAGATCGTGCGGCAGCTCGTGGCCCGCAGGAAGTACGTCTTCCTCTGCACCAATGCCATGCTGCTGCGGAAGAAGATCGAGAAATTCACCCCCTCGCCCTACTTCGCCTTCGCCGTGCACATCGACGGGCTGCGCGAGCGGCACGACGAGTCCGTCGCCAAGGAAGGCGTGTTCGACGAGGCCGTCGCCGCGATCAAGGAAGCCAAGCGGCGCGGATTCCGGGTGACCACCAACTCCACCTTCTTCAACACCGACACCCCGGGGACCGTCATCGAGGTGCTCAACTACCTCAACGACGACCTGAAGGTGGACGAGATGATGATCTCGCCCGCCTACGCCTACGAGAAGGCCCCCGACCAGGAACACTTCCTGGGTGTCGAACAGACCCGGGAGCTGTTCAAGAAGTCGTTCGCCGGCGGCAACCGGGCGCGCTGGCGCCTCAACCACTCGCCGCTCTTCCTGGACTTCCTCGAAGGCAAGGCCGACTTCCCCTGCACCGCGTGGGCCATCCCCAACTACTCGCTCTTCGGCTGGCAGCGCCCCTGCTACCTGATGAGCGACGGGTACGTCCCGACGTACCGTCAGCTCATCGAGGAGACCGACTGGACCAAGTACGGCCGCGGCAAGGACCCGCGCTGTGCCAACTGCATGGCGCACTGCGGCTACGAACCGACCGCCGTCCTCGCGACCATGGGTTCCCTCAAGGAGTCCCTGCGCGCGGCCCGCGAAACGGTCGTCGGAACGCGGTGACGGCATGACCACGGGAGAGCCGGTGGGGCGGGGGCTTCCCGCGCCGCCGGCCTCGCCGCTCGCGCGGCGCCGGTCGCGCGCCGCGTTCATGGACGGCGCCGGGTCCACCGAGGACAGGGCGCCCAGGGAAGACGGCGGGCGCCCTCGGGGCCCCGCCGCCACCGTGAGCGACACGAATGCGAGAGGGGGCCGAGCGTGTCCGTCCTGGAGCACATTCGGGGGCCGCACGATCTCAAGGCACTGACGGCGAACGAACTCGACGAACTGACCGGGGACATCAGAGCGTTCCTGATCCAGGCGGTGGCGAGGACCGGGGGGCATCTCGGGCCCAACCTCGGGGTGGTGGAGCTGACCGTCGCCCTGCACCGGGCCTTCGACTCACCCGCCGACCGCATCCTGTGGGACACCGGCCACCAGAGTTACGTCCACAAACTCCTCACCGGCAGAAAGGACTTCTCCAAACTGCGTGGCAAGGGCGGCCTCTCCGGCTACCCCTCCCGCGAGGAGTCCGAGCACGACGTCATCGAGAACTCGCACGCCTCCACCGTGCTCGGCTGGGCCGACGGCCTCGCCAAGGCCCGGGACGTGCTCGGCGGGGAGGACCATGTCGTCGCCGTCATCGGGGACGGCGCCCTCACCGGCGGCATGGCCTGGGAGGCGCTGAACAACATCGCCGCCGCCAAGGACCGTCCGCTGATCATCGTCGTCAACGACAACGAACGGTCGTACGGGCCGACGATCGGCGGCCTCGCCGACCACCTCGCCACGCTCCGCACCACCGACGGTTACGAGAGGTTCCTCGCCTGGGGCAAGGAGGTGCTGCACCGCACCCCCGTCGTGGGCCGCCCCCTGTACGGGTCGCTGCACGGGGCGAAGAAGGGGTTCAAGGACGCCTTCGCCCCCCAGGGGATGTTCGAGGACCTCGGCCTCAAGTACGTCGGACCGGTCGACGGCCATGACATCGCCGCCCTGGAGTCGGCCTTCCACCGGGCCGGACGCTTCCACGGCCCCGTACTGGTCCACTGCCTCACCGAGAAGGGGCGCGGCTACACCCCGGCGCTTCAGGACGAGGCGGACCGCTTCCACACCGTCGGCGTGATGGACCCGCTGACCTGCGAACCGCTGGCACCGGCCGCGGGCCCCTCCTGGACCTCGGTGTTCCGCGACGAGATCGCCGAGATCGGGGAGGAGCGCCCCGACGTCGTGGCGATCACGGCGGCCATGCTCCACCCCGTGGGGCTGACGAAGTTCGCCGAGCGGTTCCCCGACCGGATCTGGGACGTGGGGATCGCGGAACAGCACGCGGTGGTCTCCGCCGCCGGACTCGCCACCGGCGGACTCCACCCCGTCGTCGCCGTCTACGCGACCTTCCTCAACCGCGCCTTCGACCAGCTCCTGATGGATGTCGCCCTGCACCGCTGCGGGGTGACCTTCGTCCTGGACCGCGCGGGTGTCACCGGGGTGGACGGCCCCTCGCACAACGGCATGTGGGACATGTCCATGCTCCAGTGCGTGCCCGGACTGCGGATCGCCGCGCCGCGCGACGCCGACCAACTGCGCGCCCAGCTCCGCGAGGCCGTCGCCGTGGACGACGCGCCGACTGTGCTGCGCTTCCCCAAGGAAGCGGTGGGCCCGGCGATCCCCGCGGTCGGGCGGGTCGGCGGTATGGAGGTGCTGCGCCGGGCGCCGGACGGCGCCGACGACGTCCTGCTCGTCGCGGTCGGCGCGCTCGCCCCGGTCTGCCTCGGCGCCGCCGAACTCCTCGCGGAGCGTGGCATCGGCTGCACCGTGGTCGACCCGCGCTGGGTCAAACCCGTCGACGAACAGCTCGCTCCGCTGGCCGAACGGCACCGGCTGGTCGCGGTCGCGGAGGACAACTGCCGCAGCGGCGGCGTGGGTTCCGCCGTCGGCCAGTCGCTCCGCGACGCGGGCGTCGACGTACCGCTGCGTACCTTCGGCATCCCCGAACAGTTCCTGGCGCACGCCAAACGCGGTGAGGTGCTGGCCGACATCGGCCTCACTCCGGTCGAGATCGCGGGCCGGATCACCACCGCACTGACCGGCAAGGAGAGCCCGCGATGAACGAGTCCCCCCAGCCGGCACCGGCACCGTCCAAGGGGTTCGACCTTGCGAGCCTGCTCGCGGAGCGCGGCGCCGAGCGCTACGAGCTGCACACCAGACACCTCAACCACCAGCTCCCGCGCATGCTGCACACCATCGGCTTCGACCGGGTCTACGAACGGGCCGAGGGCGCCTACTTCTGGGACGCGGACGGCAACGACTACCTGGACATGCTCGCGGGCTTCGGCGTGATGGGCCTCGGCCGGCACCACCCCGTCGTACGCAAGGCGCTCCACGACGTCCTCGACGCCTCCCTCGCCGACCTCACCCGCTTCGACTGCCAGCCCCTGCCCGGCCTCCTCGCCGAGAGACTGCTCGCCCACAGCCCGCACCTGGATCGGGTGTTCTTCGGCAACAGCGGTACGGAAGCCGTCGAGACGGCCCTGAAGTTCGCCCGGTACGCCACCGGCCGCCCCAGGATCCTCTACTGCGGCCACGCCTTCCACGGGCTGACCACCGGCTCGCTCTCCGTCAACGGCGAGGACGGCTTCCGCGACGGCTTCGCGCCGCTGCTGCCCGACACCGCGATCGCGCTCGGCGACCTCGACGCGCTGGAACGGGAGCTGGCCCGCGGCGACGTGGCCGCACTCATCGTGGAGCCGATCCAGGGCAAGGGCGTCCACGCCGCGCCGCCCGGCTTCCTGCGCGCCGCCCAGGAGCTGCTGCACCGCCACAAGGCGCTGCTCATCGCCGACGAGGTGCAGACCGGCCTCGGCAGGACCGGCGACTTCTACGCGTACCAGCACGACGAGGGCGTGGAGCCGGACCTCGTCTGTGTCGCGAAGGCGCTCTCCGGCGGCTATGTGCCCGTCGGCGCGACCCTCGGCAAGGACTGGATCTTCCGACGCGTCTACTCCTCGATGGACCGGGTCCTGGTCCACTCCGCGAGCTTCGGCTCCAACGCCCAGGCCATGGCGGCGGGGCTGGCCGTTCTGTCGGTGCTGGAGGACGAGCAGATCGTCGCGGGCGCACGGGCCACCGGCGAGCTGCTCAGATCCCGGCTGGCCGCTCTCGTGGACCGCTACGAGCTGCTGCACGAGGTACGCGGCCGGGGGCTGATGATCGGCATCGAGTTCGGCCGGCCGGACTCGGTCAGGCTGCGCGGGCGCTGGGCGATGCTCCAGGCCGCCCGCAAGGGGCTCTTCGCCCAGATGGTGGTCGTACCGCTGCTCCAGAAGCACCGGATCCTCACCCAGGTCTCCGGTGACCATCTCGAAGTGATCAAACTGATTCCGCCCCTGATCATCGGGGAGGGCGAGGTGGACCGTTTCGTGGCCGCCTTCACGGCCGTGATGGACGACGCACACGGCGGGGGCGGACTGATGTGGGACTTCGGGAGGACACTGGTGAAACAGGCCGTCGCCAACCGGTAGGGCTGGGTGTCTTCTTTTGCCTCACGGGTAAGAAATTTGCCCCGGAGGAAAGTTCCTGGCGCAATGGACGTATGAGCACACCCCCCGCCGGAGAGGCGGCCGACGCGCTGCCCGACCAGCTTCCCGACGTCGCGCCGCGCCTGCGCGAACTGCGCCGCGGCCGCCGGCTCACCCTGGAGGCCGCGGCCCGGCGGGCGGGGCTCTCCCCCGCCCATCTCTCCCGGCTGGAGACGGGCCGCAGACAGCCCTCCCTGCCCATGCTGCTGGGACTGGCCCGGATCTACGGGACGACCATCTCCGAACTGCTCGGCGAGGCGCCCCCGGAGCGCGAGCCGATCGTCCGGGCCGGCCGTACCGAACCCGTCGAGGCCGACGGATGGACGTACCACCAGGCGGGCGGCCCCGGCCGCGCCATGCAGCCGCTGCGGCTCCGGGTGCCGTACGGGGCGCAGGGCGACCTGGTCCGCGTACACCCCGGTGAGGAGTGGCTGTACGTCCTCGACGGCCGGCTCCGGCTGAGCCTGGGCGGCAGCCTGCATCTGCTCGGCCCCGGGGACAGTGCGCACTTCGACTCGCTCACCCCGCACCGCATCGCGGCGGCCGGCCCCGAGGGGGCCGAGCTGCTCTTCGTCCACACCCTGCTCCAGAGCCCGGCCGCCGACCTGTGCCTCGGCGACCCGGCCCACCGTGTCTGACCCGCTGAGAGAGGCCCCCGTCATGTCGGAGACAGAGCAGCCGGTGCCTCACGAGGGAGCGCCGGAACATGTGATGGACGAGGAGAAGAAGTTCCCGCGCGGGCTGGTGATCCGGCTCTTCGCCTATCTGGTCGCCGGTCATATCTTCGCGGCCTTCCTCTATCTCCTCTTCCACCTCGGGGCCCAGGGGCAGTGACGGCCCGGCCGCGACGGAGCACCGGCGGCCTCAGCCCTCGTCCAGGAGGCGGCCGCGCAGCCGTTCGCGGGTCCCGGGCATGAGGCCGAGGCCGTCGGACAGATAGCGGTCGGTGGAGCCCCAGGTCCTTCCGATGGCCTCGAACGCGGCGGCGAGATAGCCGGCGCGGGCGTCGAAGAGCGGGCTCAGCAGCGCCGACGCCTCATCCGACACCGCGGCGGGCGTGCTGACGGCGCGGCGGAAGAGGTAACGGCGGTGCGGGTCGTTCGACGTGAGGTAGTCCGCCTCGATCGCCTCCGGCTCCACCCCGACCGCGAGCAGCACCACGGCCACCGAGATACCGGCGCGGTCCTTGCCCGCCGCACAGTGCAGCAGTGCGGGGAGGCTGTCCTCCGCGAGTGCGTGCAGCAGACGGCTGTGCTCCGCCGCGCGCTCCGTGACGATCGCGCCGTACGAGCGGATCATCCGGGCCGCGGCTCTGCCGTCCCCGAGGAGCGCGCGGAGCTGGTCGAGGTCGCCGTGCCGGACCATCCGCCAGAACTCGGCGCCGTCGGCCGGGTCGGAGAGCGGGATGTTCACATGACGTACGCCCGCCAGCGCCACGTCCGCGCCGTCCAGCCTCAGATCGGCCGAGTTGCGGAAGTCGAAGATCGTGTGCAGACCCAGGCCGGTGAGGAAGGCGGCGTCCTCGACGGTGGCGTGGGCGAGATGCCCGCTGCGGTAGAGCGCGCCGTACCGCACCCGCCGTCCGTCCACGGTCGGAAGGCCGCCGACATCACGGAAGTTGCGTACTCCGGACAGCTCGGGCTCGGTGGACGGGACCTGCGGCGACTGCTGCGTCACGGCTGCTCCTGCGGGTCTGCCGTCGGCGCCGATCGCCGGCGGAGTCGGCCCCCGACCCTACGACATCCCCTGGCGCGCCGGTCGGTTCGGCGGAACGGCGGGCAAGCGTCCGCGTACGGAGCGGGCACACGGGGAGAAAACGCCCAAACAGCCCGCTGTCCGTATTGACTGATTCCGCATAACCTGCCCCGGTCGCGGGGGAGATGGGTGGCGCCCCGTGAGCAGGATCATATCCGTGACGTTCCGTGGTGACGGCGCGAAAGGGAAAGGCCCCCTCGAAAGGGAATTGGAGGGGGGACTCCACGCAGGGTGACGGGCGATCTTCCGCCGGCAGGACAGGTACGCAGCCGATGGAAAAGGGTGGCTTGTTCCGGCCGTCCCACTCGCCTACGTTCACCCTCAATCCGAGCGGAACGCCGAATCCTGCCGCCGCCTCGGGGACACCATCCACCCATTCACGCGTGGCAGGAGCGGGGGAACCAGGTAGTACGCCGTTCCGGTGCTCCGGCACCAGGGACGGCTCGGGGTGAAGTCGCGCACCACGCGCGGCCGGGCAGCTCCAGCCCGAACCCGACAGCTCACCTCGTAGGCGCCGGAGAGGAATTCGCCATGCCCGCGAAGGGTAAGCACCGCCGCCCGAGGACCAATCCGTTCTCGCGCGGATTCATCGCCGCAGGAACGGGCGGCGCCGCCATCGCGCTGCCGCTCATCGGCGCCACCGGCGCGCACGCCGCGCAGCAGGCCGCACCCGCCGCCGCTCCGCAGACCGCGCCGACCACCGCGCAGAACCTGTCCGCCGCCCCGCAGGGAGGCGCCGCGACGCAGGTCACCCGCTCCGAGGGCACCAGCGTCCACACGTACGCGGTGGTCGCCGGTGACTACCTCTCCAAGATCGCCGACGAGCAGAACGTACAGGGCGGCTGGCAGCGCCTGTACGAGGACAACCGCCAGGCCGTCGGCGCCGACCCCGGGCTGATCCACCCCGGCCTGAAGCTCACCATCGGCGGCAAGGGCGCGAGCGCCCGCTCGGAGGCGCCCGCCGCCTCGAAGCCGTCGAAGCCGTCGAAGACCGAGTCGTCGAAGCCGAAGTCGTCCACGTCGTCGAAGGCGCCCTCGTCCGGCACGTCCTCCTCCACGCCGGCCAAGAAGGCGGCGCCCGCCGCGGAACCGGCCGCGCGCAGCAGCGCGTCCGGCTTCACCCTGCCGGTCGACGGCGTCGGGGTCGGTACGGCGTACCGCGCCGCGGGCGGAAGCTGGTCCAGCGGCTACCACACCGGTGTGGACTTCGTGGCCTCCACCGGCACCACCGTGAAGGCGGTCGGCGCGGGCACCGTCGTGACCGCGGGCAACGGCGGCTCGTACGGCAACCAGATCGTCATCCGGCACGAGAACGGCCTGTACTCCCAGTACGCCCACCTCTCCTCCCTCTCCGTCTCGGCCGGCCAGAGCGTCACCACGGGCCAGCAGATCGGACTCTCCGGGGCCACCGGAAACGTGACCGGGCCGCACCTGCACTTCGAGATCCGCACGGGACCGGAGTACGGCTCGGACATCGACCCGCTGGCCTTCCTCCGGCAGAACGGCGTCTCCATCTGACCCGTCCGGCGAACACCGCGACACCCGCGTTTCCCGTGCGGCCCGGCACCGAATGTGCCGGGCCGCACGGCTTTTCGCTATTCCCACTTGAAAGAAAATTGACCGATGGTCTTTCTCACCCCACGTCAACCCCCGCCTACGGTCGCGTAGGTCACATGACCGGGTGGAAAATACCCTGCTGTGGCAGACGATTCGAGAGCAAGAAGAGACAAGATATTCGGGTCGTACGCGGCGATCGGTGACAGCTTCACGGAGGGCGTGGGAGATCCAGGACCCGACGGGCTGTTCGTCGGCTGGGCGGACCGGCTCGCGGTCCTGCTCGCCGACCAGTTTCCGGTCTCCGGTGCGACGGCCGACCCCGTCCACGGCGACTTCCGCTACGCCAACCTCGCCGTACGCGGCCGGCTCCTCGACCAGATCGTCGCGGAGCAGATCCCCCGGGCCAAAAAGCTCGCCCCTGACCTGGTGACCTTCTGCGCGGGCGGCAACGACATCATCCGCCCCGGCACCGACCCCGACGATGTCGCCGAGCGCTTCGAGCGGGCCGTCGCCGACCTCACCGGCGCCGTCGGCACGGTCATGCTGGCCACCGGCTTCGACACCCGCCGCGTGCCCGTCCTGCGCCATCTGCGCGGCAAGATCGCCACGTTCAACGAACACACACGGGCCATCGCCGACCGCTACGGCTGCCCCGTCCTCGACCTCTGGTCCTTCAGGACCGTCCAGGACCGGCGGGCCTGGGACGGCGACCGGTTGCATCTGTCGGCCGAGGGCCACACCCGGGTCGCGCTGCGCGCCGGGCAGGTGCTGGGCGTCGACGTACCCGCCGACCCGGACCAGCCCTGGCCGCCGCTGCCCCCGCGCGGCACGCTCGAAGTACGGCGCGACGACATCCACTGGGCCCGCGAGTACCTGGTGCCCTGGATCGGACGGAGGCTGCGCGGCGCCTCCTCCGGCGACCACATCGAGGCGAAGAGGCCGGACCTGCTGCCCCTGAAGCACTGACACGGCCCGGATCCCGGGCGGCGGGGGCGGCCCCGCGTGACCTCACGCCCCCGCCGGGATCCGCTCCAGCACCCCGCCGGCGAAGACGTCGTACAGCGGCAGCGTCTCCAGATGGACATAGCCGATATGGCAGTCGCACACCGCCAGCGGACAGGCCCGCGGCGCGAGCGCGCGCCGGTACGAGCCGTCGTAGAGACGGCCCAGCTCGGCGCGGACGAAGTGGCAGCGCCGTACCGTACCCTCGCCGTCCACCGAGATCACCGACTCGCCCGTCCGGCACGGCAGCCCGGCCGAGCGGTGCGGATGGCGGCTGTACGGGAAGAGCGGATCCAGCTCCGTCCACCGCGCCGCCTCCTCGTCCGTGTACGCGTGCCCCTCGGCCGCGTTGATCCAGAGATAGACGTGCGGGGGCAGCTCGGCGCGCAGCCGGCGCGCGTGCTCCAGATGCGCGTCGAGGCCGACGACCCCCACACTGAACCGGATCCCGCGCTCCGCCAGCTCGTGGGTCCTGGTCAGGAAGCGGTCGTACGGCGTCTGCCCCGGGTGGTACGTGCACCACAGGGCGAGCTTCGCGGGGTCGGCGTCCGCCAGCCCGTTCGTACGGAAGCTGAGATTCGTCTGGATGGCCACCCGGCGGATGTGCGGCAGCAGCGACAGCTCGGTGAGCGCCCGCCGGTACCAGGAGCGGACCATCCCCTCGCCCCACGGCGTGAACAGCACGGAGAGCCGGTCGTCCGTGGCGGCGGCCGCCCACGCGGTGAACCGCTCCAGGGCCGCCCGGTCGGCGCGCAGCAGCTCCGGGCCGTCCCGCCGCTTGGCGAACGGGCAGTACGGACAGTCGTAGTCGCAGGAGGCGAGCGGTCCGCGGTAGAGGATCGTCAGGTCCATGGGGCTCCCTTCGGGGCGTCGGTCCGCTTCGGCGGCGGCTCGGGCCGCCGCCTCGGCGGGCTATTTCGAGGCGTAGGCGGCCATCGCGGCCCGCACGGCGGGCGAGAACAGCGCCGGGCCCAGCGCGTCGGAGTGCGCGAGACCTTCGGGGGAGAGCCGCAGCAGCCCGGGGCCCGCACCGCTGTCCAGCCAGCCGAGTCCGGCGAACCGGTCCAGCTCGGCCCCGAAGTCCTCGGCCGGATCGGCGCCGAAGCGCGCGCGGTACTCCGCCACCGCCATGCCCCGGGCCTGGAGCAGCGACTGGAGCAGATGGCGGCGGCGCGCCTCGTCCCCGTCGACCCGGTGGCCCACCTCGGCGCGGGAGAAGTCCTCCGTCCGCGTGTAGGCGTCGATGATGGCCCGTATCGCGCGCATGTCGACGGCGTAGTCGAAGGAGTAGTGCAGGCGGGAGGTGTACGAGCGGGCCCCGCAGCCCAGGCCGATCATGCCGTCGGTCTGGCACGCGTAGTCGTCGGCGCCCTGGGGCGGCGCGTCCCGGCGGCGGAACATCCGCATGGACACCTGCTCGTACCCCTCGGCGAGGAGATGGTCGCGGCCCTGCCGGTAGAGACCCAGCCGCTGGCGGTCCCACCGGGCGTCGCTGCCAGCACCGAGCTTGCCGAGGCCCGTGAGCGGCCGTACGTACAGGGGGTAGAGATACAGCTCCTCGGGGAGCCAGGCGAGCGCCGCGTCCAGCGAGCGGCGCCAGGTCGCCGGGGTCTGGCCGTCGATGCCGTAGATGAGATCGATGTTGAGGACGGGGATCCGGGCGTCCCTGATCCGGCCGAGGGCGGCCTCGACCTCCGCGCGGCGCTGCGGGCGCACGGCGGCCCGCGCCTCCGCGTCCACGAAGCTTTGGACCCCGATGCTCAGCCGGGTCGCGCCCCGCTCGGCGAGAACGGCCAGCCGGTCGGCGGTGGCGGTCGCGGGGGAAGTCTCGACGGAGAGCGGGACGGCGCGCAGATCGGCGCCCATCCGCTTCTCGGCCAGGTCGCAGAGCCGCTCCAGTTCAGCCGCGTCCAGATAGGTGGGCGTACCGCCGCCGAAGGCCGCGGCGGCGAACCGCACCGGCCCCTCCCCGCCCCCGCCGGCGTCCAGCGCGTCGCGTACCGCCGTCGCCTGCCGGTCCAGCGCGTCCAGATAGCGCGTCGTCAGCTCCCCGGGCGCGCCGATCCGCGTGAAGAGATTGCAGAAACCACAGCGGACCTCGCAGAACGGGATGTGCAGATAGAGGGAGAGCGCGTCCTTGCGCTCAGTGGCCCACTCGGCGGCCAGCGCCGGACGGTCGTCGAGCGGGCGGTACGCCGTCTTGTGCGGATAGGCGTAGACGTAACTCTCGTACGGACGCGGCGTGGTCGCCGGGGCCGTGGGTGACGGCGCGGTGGTCATGGGGTGCTCCCGTACTCAAGGAAGAAGTGGGCGTACGGCACCGTCCAGACGGACGGGTGGCCCAGCCGGTGGCCGCTCCAGCCGTCGTCCCCGTAGGCGGTGCCGTGGTCGGAGCAGACGATCGCGAAACACCGGCGGCGGCTGCTCGCGGCGGCGAAGAGCCGGCCGATGTGCCGGTCGACATATTCGAGCGCGGCGGCGTGTGTGGCCCGGGTGTCACCCGCCTTCTCGGTGGCGCCCGGCCGGTGGAACCAGTTGGGCTGGTGCAGCGCCGACACATTGACGAAGAGGAAGAGCCGCCGCTCCCGGTCGAGGCCGGCGACGACCCGCTCGGCGCGGGCGATCTGCGCCTCGAAGGAGACCGGGGACGCCACGCCGAACTCCGGCTCCCAGTGGCTCTCCTGGAACAGTCCTGGCAGGACCGAGCCGAGCGCGCCCCGCCGGTTGAAGAAGCCGACCCCGCCGATACAGACCGTGCGGTAACCGGCCGCGGCGAGGCCCGAGACCAGGTCCGGCGTGTCGTAGACGAACGTCCTGGCGGCCGTCGACTCGCTGCCGCCGAAGCGCGCGGCGAACAGCCGGGGGTGCGGCCCCTGGGCGGCCGGGGTCGGCAGAAAACCGGCGAAGATCGCCTGGTGCGAGGCGTAGGTGAAGCTGCCCGGGGAGTGCCGCTCCTCCCAGCGGCCGGCCGGCAGATGGCGGGCGAGATGCGGGATACGGCCCGCCGCGGCCAGCTCGCACGCCACGTCGAAGCGCAGCGTGTCGAGCGTGACGAGCAGCAGGTCGTCGCGCCCGACCACCTCGTTCATGTCGGGCGGGGGGACGGCCCCGGGCGCCTCGGGGCGGGGGGATGTCATACGGGATCTCCGCACGGCCGGTGGGCCGCGGCACGGCCGGCCCGGCGGGGCAGGGCCGCGAGCTGCGCCGCATAGGTGTCCAGGCCGGCGGCCTCGCGTTCCGGCAGTCCGCCGAGGCCGGGCAGCAGGTCGCCGAAGGCGTTCACCTCGGCGACGGCGTACCGCAGCCAGCCCGGCTCCGGCATCAGGTCCACCCCCACGCAGTGGGTCGCCGGGAAGCAGGCCGCCGCCGCCTCGCACAGGGCGAGAACGGTGGAGAAGCTGCCGCCCGCCGCGTCGACCGTGGAGCGGACCGCGTCGAGATCGCCCCGGGCCCCGCCGAGATGGAGGTTGGTCATGGGCGAGGCACTGGTACGGACGACCGCGTGCGTGGCGCGGCCCGCGACCACCACCACGCGCAGATCGGCCGCGCGGCCCTGCTGCGTCCCCTTGGACACCCACTGCTCGATGTGCAGCCCGTCCGGTGCGAGGGTGTCGATGATCGCCGCCACCTCGCGCTCGGCCGTGTAGCGGCGCACCCGCAGGGAGTTGAAGAGGCGGCCCGCGCCGTCCAGCTCCACGGAGGTGATCGCGCTCACCCGGCCGGGGCCCGCGATCCGCACGGCGAGCACCCCGGAGGCCGAGGAACCGTGGGCGATCTTGACGAAGGCCCGGCGCAGCCCGGCCCCCGCCATCCGGGCCCGTACGTCGTCCCAGCCCGACACGGCGGGCGCCGCCGCGCCCGAGGTGGGCGACAGGGGGACCGGCACCCCCGCCTGGTCCAGTTCCCGGTGGGTGAGGCGCTTGTCGAAGAGGACCGCCAGCTCGTCCGGGTCGTCGAGGAGTTCGGCCCCGGCGTCCGTGGCCGCCCGGCCCAGGTCACGGGCGGCCGCCGTGAACCGTTCGTACCAGCGGCCCGTGCCCTCGACCCGGGTCTGGTCGTCCGTGCCGCGCAGCAGCCGGTCCACCTCGGCGTCCTCGCCGGGGGAGTCGATCCGTACGGTCTCCCCGGCGCCGAACGCGGCCCGGCCGCGCAGCACATCGAGCCAGCCGACCTCCCGGGCCGGTGCCAGCCCGGCGGCCAGGACCGCGTCCTGGAGCAGGGACAGGCGGCGGTTTCCGGGGATTCCCACCACGGTCAGTCGTGGCGTTCGGTGCCGGCCGGCGGTGAAGGAAGGCATCGGTTACTCCGCCACCGCCACGTAGCGGTGCTCGATGTCGTCCCAGTCCTCCGCCTCCTCGACCTCGGAGAGGTCGACCTCCACCCCGGCGGCGCCGAGGGTGGCGAGCAGCCGCTCCCGCACCGGCTCGCTCACGAAGTGGTGGTGCAGGTCGAGCTTCTTGAGGTGGGTGAGCGGCTGGCCTTCGAGGAGGGCTTGCGCGCCCTCGTCGCCGAGAGTGCCCATGGAGAGGTCCAGACTCTCCAGCCGGGCCACCACAGGGGCGCCGGCCAGCGCGACAGCTATCTCGTCCTGGATGACGCTGTTGCGCAGCGCCAGATGGCGCAGCCGAGGGAGCCGGGAGCCGGTCAGGACGGGCGCCAGGTCGGCCACGGTGGCGTCCGCGCCGTAGCCGTCCGAGCCGAGCCAGAGGTCCAGGGACTCCAGCGCGGGCAGGTCGCTCGCACCGATGCCCCGCACCACGTCGGCGCCGAGGCCGCCCGTCTCGATCCTGAGCGAGCGCAGCCGCTCGTGCCGTACGGCGGGGAAGTCCAGGCCGTTGCCGCCCCGCGACCCGAACTCCTCCAGCTCAGGGAAGGCGTCCAGCAGCGGGGTGAGCAGTCCCTGGTTGATCCAGGAGATCTCGCAGTCCGTGAACGTCATGTCACCGATGAACAGGGCCCGCAGGCCGGGCAGCCGGTGACGCGCCGCGACCAGCGCCGACACGACCGGTTCAGGGTCCGATTCGTACGCGTCGCTCCACGAACCGACGATCAGCGCCCGGACGCCGGTGGTGTCGACGCTCGCCGTGAAGCGGGCGAACGCCTCCTCCCACGACTCCGACGATTCGTACGAACCGACCGAGATCCGCCACGCCACCGAGTCCGGGTCCGGCAGCTCCTCGGTCGCACCGGGTTCGGGGAACCTGTACACGGGCAGGCCGTACAGCTCCTGCAGGTAGTGATTGACGGTCATGACGAACGCTCCAGACACCGGCGGGCAGTGATCGGCTGATGTGGAGAAGTTCTACCAAGCGCCACTGACAACTCCGGCCGGCGGGGCGATGCCGGTCGGCGGGGCGGGGTCCGCCTCACCAACCGGGCGGGCGCACCGTGCCCATCACGCGGGTCACCGTGATCTCGATGACCACGCGCTCGGGGTTGGGGCGCGGCGGCCGGCAATGCTCGGCGTAGCGCCGTTCGGCCTCGGTGACGGACCGCGGGTCGTTCTTGACCAGCGCGGTGCCTTCGAGGGTGCACCAACGGCGCCCCTCGACCTGGCTGACCGCGACCGTCACGCCCGGGGCCCGCCGCCCGGACGTTGCGGACCTTCCTGCTTCCGGCGCCGCTGATGATGCGCGCGATGCCGGCCTCGGGATCGAAGGTGACACCCACGGGGACGAGATGCTGACTGCCGTCCGGGCGCTGGGTGGCGAGGAAGCAGATCCGGCGTTCCTGTCAGAATCGGGCATCCTCCGCCCCGGGCGGAGGTACGTCGATGGTCATGGTGGTCCTTCGTCGAGCGGGGTGAACCTCGTGGGTCGGGAGCAGCGGCGGATGGCGGCAGCGGTCGGCCATGGCGAGCGGTCGGCCATGGCGAGCGGCCGGCGGGCCTCGCGGAGGTGGCGCGGCATGTGGGCTGGTGGCGGCCGTACGAAACGAACACGCGGGTAGAGGTGCCCAAACTCCGCGCCGGAGCCGGACGGTGCCCACGGCACCTACTGGCTGCGGGTGCCGCCCACGGTCCGCTCGACGAGAGAGGGCGTGGCCTGGACGTTCGGCCTCGAAGCGGAGGCGTACGTACCGATACGCCGGACCCGAGCCGGGGCCCGCGCCGGAAGGGGGTCGCCCTGCCCGGGCGGGGCGAAGCCGCAGAGCCCCGGGTGCGGGAGCCCCGGGGCTCAGATCTCCGGACCTGCCCCGGGGGTCATACCCGGGCCGCGAGCAACTCGTCCCGGCCGATCAGGGCCTCGCTGCCCTCGGCCGTACAGGCGTAGGCACCGGCGACCGCGCCCAGCGCCGCGCTCTGTTCGAGATCCAGGCCCGCGAGGCGCCCGTACAGGAATCCGCAGACGTACGCGTCGCCCGCGCCGTTGGAGTCCACCACCGGCGCGGGCGGGACGGTCGCGCGCACCGGGCGCGGGGTGCGTCCGCCGTCGCGGGTCATCAGGTACGAGCCGCCCGCGCCCGCCGTCGCGACCACCGCCTCGGCCCGCCCCTCGCGCAGGATCTCCCGCATCACCGAGGCGATCCGCTCACCCGCCCCGGCCGCGCTGAGGAAGACCAGATCGGAGCGGAAGGCGAACTCCCGGTGGTAGTCGTCGAGTCCGTCCCAGTCGTGCAGATCGGTCGAGACCGGGACCGCGAGCGCTTCGAGGTCGTCGAAGAGGTGGCGGGTGAAGTCGGTGATCGAGAGATGGACGTGGCGGGCGCGCCGCAGATGCGGCAGATAGAACTCGCGCGGCATCCGCAGACCTTCGGGGTCCCTGGCGTCGTGGAAGGACATCCTGCGGCCGGTCCTGTCCACGAGATTGACCGCGCGCCGGGTTCCTTCCGGCGAGATCAGCGTCTCGAAGTCCACATCGCCGGCGGCGAGCCGGTCCCTGACCTGTACGCCGGTCCAGTCGTCTCCTATGTAGTCGAGGAACTTGACGTTCAGCCCCAAGTTCCGGCAGCCCAGAGCCACATTGCCACCCGTGTGGCCGGGCCATTCACGGATCGGCCCCACCGGGACGGAATCGGCGAGCGGCACCGGCAGCGAATCGACCCGGACGACGGTATCCACCCCGCTGCCCCCGACGACCAGCACGTCGTGGCGGAACTGGTCGCTCTGATCGGTCTGCGGCTGCGTCACAGTCTCCCTTTCACGGTCCGGACGGTCCGACCGTCCCCCAGTATGGCCGTACCGCACGCCCCGGCGAAGGGACCGCCCCCGCCGCCCCGGCCCCCGCCGCCCCGCGGTCGCCCTCCGCTGTCCGTGATCGTCCGGCACGCTCCGGGAGATCACATGAATCGGGGGCATGAGACGGGAATCCCCGGGGCAGTGACGAACGTTGGACGGGCGTACGCGGCAGGGGGTGGGAGTGATCGATTCCGGTCATTTCGCCCCGCACCGATGAATGCTCCCGGCCATAATGGGACAACACCGAACCTCCAGGAGGTGCTGTGACAGGCGCTGGTTCCCCCCCTTCGTTGCGCTCCCGGCTGCGCTCGCTGCGACCCGCGGCCTTCGGGGCCGACTCGGCGGGGGAGAGGCTGGAGCGGATCCACCGCTCGCCGAACTTCGCCGACGGGGTGTTCCAGAACCCCGTGGGGGCCAGGACCAGACCGTCCGGGGCCTCGGGGATCGAGTTCGCGAAGATCTACTTCCAGAAGGAGGCACGGGCCCGGCGCTCCCCGATCGGCACCATCCCCGTGCATCCCACGACCCTCGCCGACCTGGCCGCGCCCCCGGCCTCGGGCCTGCGGCTCACCTGGATGGGGCATTCGAGCGTCCTCGCCGAGATCGACGGCCGGCGGGTCCTCTTCGACCCGGTGTGGGGTGAGCGCTGCTCGCCGTTCTCCTTCGCGGGTCCGAAGCGGCTGCACCCCGTCCCCGTACCGCTCGCCGCGCTCGGTCCGGTGGACGTCGTCGTGATCTCCCACGACCACTACGACCATCTCGACCTGCCCACGATCCGTGCCCTCGCCTCCACCGACACCCTCTTCGCCGTGCCGCTCGGGGTCGGAGCCCACTTGGAGGGCTGGGGCGTGCCCGCGTCCCGGCTGCGCGAGCTGGACTGGAACGAGTCCACCGAGGTCGCCGGTATCCGTCTCACCGCCACCCCCGCCCGTCATTTCTGCGGGCGTGGTCTGCGCAACCAGCAGCACACCCTCTGGGCGTCCTGGGTCGTGGCGGGGCCCGAGCACCGGATCTACCACAGCGGCGACACCGGCTACTTCCCGGGTTTCACGGAGATCGGCGCCGAGCACGGCCCCTTCGACGCCACGATGATCCAGGTCGGCGCGTACAGCGAGTACTGGCCCAAGAACCACACGGAACATACGCCGCTGCCCGGCGCGTGGCCAGACATTCACATGTCGCCCGCTCAGGGGGTTCAGGCGCACCTTGACCTGCAGGGCGGCCGGCCGCGTGGTGCGTTGATGCCGATTCACTGGGGCACGTTCAACCTGGCGCCGCATGCGTGGGCGGAGCCGGGGGAGTGGATCAAGGATGTGGCTGAGGAGGTAGGGCAGCCGGTGGGGTTCCCTCGTCCGGGTGAGCCGTTCGAACCGGCAGGGGAGCTTCCGTCGGATGCCTGGTGGCGTGCGGTGTCGGCGCCGATTGCGTGTCCGTGGCGTCGTCCGAAGGTGACGGGTCTGGCGCCGGTGCACCGGGAGGAAGTCGACCTTGCGGGCGAGCGGTGACGGGGGGCAAGGGGGATTTAAGGTGTACTGACCCGTGAGGTTAGGGACGCGGCTGGCGGGTGGTTGCCCCTTGAGCGCGGTGTGTCCGCGGTGGTGATTGTAGGTGTGCAGCCAGGCAGGGTAGGTGTCGCGTCGCTCGGCCTCGGTCCGGTAGGGCTGGGCGCGGGCCCATTCGTCCAGCAAGGTGCGGTTGAACCGCTTGACCTTGCCGTTGGTCTGGGGCCGGTAGGGACGTGTCCGTTTGTGTGAAATACCCTGCCCAGCAAGGGCGTTGCGCCAAGCGTGTGATTTGTAGCAGGCGCCGTTGTCGGTCAGGACGCGTTCGACGGTGATCCCGGCCCGGGCGAAGAAGGCGTGGGCCCGCTGCCAGAAGCCGACGGCGGTCTCCTTCTTCTCGTCGGTGAGAATCTCGCTGTAGGCGAGGCGGGAGTGATCGTCGACGGCGTTGTGGAGATAGCTGTAGCCGACGCCGGAGCGGGTCTTGCGGCCCGCCTGGCGTCCGAGGGTCTTGTGCCCGCCGCCGTCGGGGATGTTGCCGAGCTTTCTGATGTCGACGTGCACCAGTTCGCCGGGCTTCTCGCGCTCGTAGCGGCGTATGACGCGGCCGGTGGCCCGGTCCAGGTGGGTCAGGCGGGCAAGCTTGTAGCGGGTCAGGATCCGGTGGACGGTCGCCGGGTTCAGCCCGAGCAGGTAGGCGATGCGGGCCGGTCCCCAGCGCCGCAGGACCCGGACCTTGATGATGCGCCGCTCGGTGCGCGTCGGCGTCCGGTACGGGCTGGTGTGGGGGCGTGAGGACTGGTCGCACATGCCTGCCTCGCCGTGTTCCCGGTAGCGGCCGGCCCATCGCCGGGCCGTCGTGGGTGAGACCTGGAAGCGTTCGGCGGCCCGGCGCAGGGTCCAGCCGTCCTCGACGACGCAGCGGGCCAGGCGCAGTCGTCCGGTCTCGGTCAGGGGTGCGTTACGGTGGGGCACGAGGGCCTTTCGGTCGGTGTAGACGTCGCAATCCACACCGAACCCGGAAGGCCCTCGCTCGTTCAAGATCACCCCACCGTGAAACCTGTCACCAACCTCCGTGGACAGAACAACTAGGACCCCATACCGAGATGCGCTCCACCGGCGACGTCGAGAGAGACGCCGGTGATGTACCGGTTGGCCCGGTCCGTGAGGAAGCCGATCGCGTTGGCGACCTCGGCCGGTTCGGCGAAGCGTCGCATGGGGAGCTGCGCGGCGCGAGCGTCGCGTGCTGCCTGCGCGGAGCCGGACTGGTCGGCGAGCAGCGTCCACATCGGCGTGTTCACCGGTCCGGGGTTGACGGTGTTGACCGAGATCCCGTCCGGTCCGAGGATCTTGGCCATCGACCACATGATGTGCAGCACGGCGATCTTGCTGGCGTTGTACGGCAGGTAGTCGATCCGCGCTTCCTTGGCCGCGACCGACGACAGCAGCAGAATGGTGCCCTTCGTGCCGCTGCCCCGCATGAGGTTCGCGACCTCGCGCGTGATGGTGAACGTGCCCGTGGCGTTGATGCGCATGGTGCGCTCGAACTCCTCGGTCGTGGTCGCCAGCGGATCGGGGGTGCCGCCGAGCACCCCCGCGGCGTGGACGAGGACGTCGATGCGGCCGTGCTCGGCGACAATCCGGCGCACCACTTCGGCGGTCTGCTGCTCGTCGGTGACGTCGAGTTCGGAGAAGCCGGCGATGTCCTGCCCGTCGAGCGGTGCGAGGTCCGCCCCGACGACGATGTCCCCGCGCGCCTTCAGCGCGTCGACGACGGCCGCGCCGATGCCGCCGCTGGAGCCGGTGACCAGGGCGACCTGGGGCAGCGGCGCTACTGCACTGCTTTGCTGGACCACGTGCGTCCCTCCTGCTCCTCGGTGGGCAGGCCTGCCGCCGCGAGGATCTTGTCGAGTAGCTGCTGGGTCTTGACCGCTTCCCATCCGGAGGTCAGCGGCTGCTGCCGGTCCTGAACGCGGTCGAGGAAGTGGCGGACCGCGTCGGCGAAGCCGAAGGCCTCGGTCGCGGTCGCCCAGCCGAACGCCTCCGGGCTCATCGACCGGACGGTGCGGACGCCGTCCGCCGTCACCGCGACGGTGTCGGGGGCGATGACCTCCGCCGAGCGCAGCTGCCCGTAGGCGTCGAGCTTCTCACCCCACGCGCCGGCGGCTCGGGCCGCGACCAGCAGGCCGGTGTTCCCGGTCGAAAACCGGATGAGGGCGGCCGTGCCGTCCTCCTCCCAGGGGTCGGTTCCGGCGGCCGCGCTGGTGACCGCGACGACGTCTCCGCCGCAGAACCAGCGGAGGAGGTCCACCATGTGGATCGCGTTCTCGAACGTGGCCCGGTACTCGGAGCCGGCGCGGTTCTTCTGCGCGATGCAGAAAGACGCTCCGGCCGCACCGAACGCTTCCCGCGCAGCGACGTACACGGGCGCGAACCGCCGGTTCAGGCCGACCATCAGGATACGGCCGTGCTCGTCGGCGAGCTCCGCGAGGCGGACCGAGTCGGAGGTCGAGGTGGCGAGGGGCTTCTCGCAGAACACGTCGATGCCGGCGCGGAGGGCGCTCTCGACGGCCGCGACGTGCTCGGAGCGGGGAGTGAGCACGAAGACGGCGTCGAGCTCTTCGGCGTCGAGCATTGCGTCGACCGTGCGGTACACGTTCGCGAACCCCCACCGACGCTGCAGCGGGCTCGGGTCCTCGCGCCGCGACACCAGGGCGCGCAACTCGACGTCGTCGCGCTGGACAAGGGTGGGCAGCTGCGCGATGCTGGCGATGTTGCCGGCGCCAACCACGCCGACGCGCACTGCGGTCACGAGCGGACCTCGGCGTCCTGGGCGGTCGCCTCGAGATCGAGCTGCCGCAGCAGCGTACGGAGGTGCTCGGCGCCGCGACGGAATCCGATCTCGGGGGCGTCGAGATCCTGCGGATGCCACCGGTACTCGTATTCGAGCGAGAGCACGTCGTCGTAGCCGACCTCGCGGAGGCGCCGGAGGATGGGCGACCAGGCGAGGACGCCGTCGCCGACGACGCGCGAGATGACGGCGCGTTCCTCGGCGTGCACGCGCGCCGTCTCGGACGCGACGAACGGGGCGTTCGAGTCCTTGAAGACAAGGTCCTTGACGTGCACGTGGCCGATGAGATCGCCCTGGACGGCGAAGGCGTCGTCGACGTCCTCGTCGTGGGTGAAGGTGAGGTTCGCCTGGTCGTATAGGACGCGGACGGCGGGCGAGTCGACCGCGCGGATGAGCTTGGCGGTGTCGCGCGCGGTCTGCGTCATGGTGCCGAAGTGGTTCTCGGCGCAGAGCACGACGCCTGCGTCCGCCGCCGGGCCGGAGAGCTCCTGGAACGAGCGGACGAGCTGCGTCCAGTGCGCGGCGTGGTCCTGCTGGCCCGGCTGCCACGCGCCGGAATAGACTCGTATGCGGTTCGCGCCGACCGCGTGGGCGATGTCGATGGCCGACCGCAGCTCGTCGACGGCTGCTCCGCGCATACGCTGGTCGGTCGCGTTGATGGCGGTCGTGTACGGCGTGAGCCCGATGACGGGGATGCCTTCGCCGTCGGCGACGCGTGCCGCTTCCGCCGCTGCCGCGGCACCGCCGATGGGCAGGCCGCTCGTGTAGTCGTCCTGGTAGATCACCTCGGCGGCATCCAGGCCGGCTCGGGCGAAGAGTTTGAGCGCTTCGGGAACGGTGTAATCGGGGGTGCCGAGGGTGTGACCGGCGATCTTCATGAGGGTGTCTCCGAGGCATTCGGGGTCGAGTGGGTGTGCCAGTCGTGGGGGCCGACGAGGCGCGGGGGATCGACGACCCGCGAGCGGTCGACGAACTCGAGGATGAGTCCCCAAGCGGTGCGGGCGTATACCCACCGGTTCCCGGCGACAGCGGGGCTGTCGCCGGCGACCTCCTTGCGCGCACCGAGGATCTCGACGCCCCGGAGGTCGGCGACTGCGGCGACGACGTCGTCGACGTCGTCGACGACGAAGCAGAGGTGGTGCCCGCCCGCATCGCTGGCGCGCGGGAACACGGGGGAGCGGTCCTCGCTCCACCACTGGAACAGCTCCACGTTCAGGTTCGGCGGCAGCCGGAGCATGCGCAGCTCCAGGTGCGCGTCCGCGGGCACGCCGAAGTGCTCCGGCATGACCGCGGCATCGGGTCCGCGGGTGGAGCGATAGAGCTCTTCGGCGCCGAGAAGAACGGTGAACAGGCGGGTGGCGTCGTCGAGGTCGGGGACGGTGAAGGCCACGTGGTCCACGTATTGCAGACCGGGAAGGCGACCGGGGTTCGGATTCATGAGCGGAGTTCCTGGGTGGAGGAGCGGATGAGAAGCGATGGCTCGAGCACGACGTGGCCGGGCGGGCCGCCGGCGATGAGGGCCTCGCCGAGTTCGATGGCGATCCGTCCGAGGTCGGTGATTGGTTGTCGGACACTGGTCAACCGGGGGTTGAACTGGGCGCCGAGGTCGAGGCCGTCGAAGCCGACCACCGACAGGTCGGCGGGCACGGTCAGTCCGCGCGAGCCGAGCTCGGAGATCATGGCGAACGCGATGAGGTCGTTGGAGGCGATCACCGCCGTCGGGCGGATCGGTTCCCGCATCCAGTGGTCCACGATCCCCGGCCCCGGATCGGCGCCGGGCGCCGCCTCCAGGACCACGGGCGGGAGGGCGTGACGCTCGGCGGCGTGGTGGTAGGCGTCCCAGCGATCCTGGGCGGTGTACGTGCCGACGATCCCCGGGGCGTAGGCGATGTTCGCGTGGCCGAGACCAAGGAGGTGGTCGAAGGCGAGGTCGACGCCCCGGGCGCTGTCGACAGTGACAGTGGGCACGGCGGGGTCGTCTTCGACCCGGTCGATGACGACAACCCGGTTCGGAAACGCGTACCGGCGGAGCGCCTCAAGGTTGACCCGGGTTGAGGGGGCGACAATACCGAAGGGGGAGTACATGGACTGCATCGCGCTCACGTAGTCGGCGGTCTGCCCGGTGTCGCCGTCGGTGATGCAGAGCATCAGCTGGTAGCCGCGTGCTTCGGCGGCGGCGGCGGTCGTGCGCGCCAGCTCGGCGAAGAACGGATTGGTCATGTCCGGAACGATCAGCGGGATGAGGTTGCTCGAGCCGCGGCGGAGAGCCTGCGCGAGGGGGTTCATCGAATACCCGAGCTCGGCTGCGACACGCAGCACGTGTTCCCGGGTCGCCGCGCGCACGGCATCCGGCTTCGAGAACGCGCGCGACACGGTCGAGCGGTGCACGCCGGCCGCCTCGGCGACGTCGTCGATGCTCACCTCAGCCACGACGCGCCGTCCCCTCCAGGTGCGGCGACCAGATGAGCTCCATGGTGGTCAGAAGCTCGGCGAGCGTCGGCAGGCCCGCGAACCCGGTCGTGAGCGTGTCGGCGACGCCGGTGACGAACACGTCGTACAGCGGGTCGCTGTCGACCTCTAGGACGGCCCTCTTGGTGATGCCGGATTGGTCGGTGAACGTCGCGACTCCGGTGGTGTCGACGGTGGCGAACCCGTTGGTCCCGGCCGCGGTGAAGCTGCAGTACCGCTTCAGCGGCGAGTTGGGGAACGCGTAGCCGACCTCGACGATTGCCTCGCGGCCCGTGACGGTGGTCAGGACCATCGTGGAGTGGTCGTCGACCGCCTCGCCGTGCAGCGTGGTGGAGAGCTTTTGGACGACGTCGACCGGGTGTCCGAGGTGGCGAATCGCCAGGTCGACGAAGTGCGGTCCGAGGTTCATTAGGCTGCCGCCACCGGAGAGGGCGGGTTCGAGCATCCACGGGTTGCCGTTCCGCCGGTACCGCGAGGGCGGACCGGCGACGAACGCCATCCGCTCGTAGACAATGTCGCCGGCCTGTCGCAGCCAAGTGTCGATCGGGGCGCCGCGCTGGACGAGCGGCACGGTCGCCGGCACGGCGGCCAAGCGCGCCTCCTCCTCGATCGTCCGAAGGTCGTCGAGGCTCGCACCGGCGGGCTTCTCGATCACGAACGGGATGCCGCGGTCGATGAGCTCTCGGCCGACCGCGAGCATCTCGTGGTGCGGGCAGAACACGAACGCCACCTCGATGCCGTCCTGGCCCAGAGCCTCGTCGACGCTTGCCGTGACGGGTGCGCCCAAGGGCTCGGCGAATGCCCGAGAGACCGCGGGGTTGGGGTCCTGCACCGCCGTCACGCGGAAGTGTCGAGCGAGCCCGGCACGGTACAGCGGCGCGTGCCAGTGGGACGCACCCAGCACCACGGCCGAGGGCCGAGGGGCCGAAGAGGAATGATCCACCGCCGTCGACTCCTTCGTCTCCATGAGGATCCCGGCGCATCAGTCGCCCTCGAAGATGAGAACGATTGCTGAGATCGATTGCAATCGAAGATGCCAGACCTCGCGGCGATTCGTCAACGCATCCGGATCGCGGCTCGCGGAACGCGCAAAAGTGGTGTACCCATCAGGGTCATGTTCCAGAAACTCGACGTCATAGAGACCATCCGCGATTCCGGCAACGTCCTCATCGTCCGCCTCGACACCGCCGAGGAGGCGTTCGAGGTCGCCTCGGCAGCCGTCGCCGGCGGCATCCGCGCCCTCGAGATCACCCTGTCGATCCCCGGCGCCCTCACCGTGATCGAGCGCCTGACCGAGCGCTTCGCCGGTGAAGACGTGGCCTTCGGCGCGGGCACCGTCCTCGACGGGCACGCCGCCTGGTCGAGCATTCAGGCCGGCGCGCAGTTCCTCGTCAGCCCGAACCTCAACCCCGAGATGATCCGCGTCGCCAACCGCTACCAGATCGCCACCATCAGTGGTGCCTACACACCGACCGAGATCCTCGACACGGCCGAGGCTGGCTCGGACATCGTCAAGCTCTTCCCCACCGAAGCCGGCGGCATCCCTTACGCCAAGGCGGTCCTGGCGCCGCTCGCGCACGTCCCGATCCTTCCGGCGGGTGGCGTCACCACCGCCAACGTCGGTGACTGGTTCGCCGCAGGCGTCGCGGCGGTCGGAGTGGGCAGCGCCATCACCAAGGCCGGCCGCCCCGACGGCGACATGGGCAAGGTCACCGCAGCGGCGAAGGAGTTCGTGGCCGCGATCGCGCGAGTGAAGCGGTGACATCCGACGTCCGCGCCCTGCCCGTCGCCTACATCACGCTCGGCGGGGCGGGGTCGGGTAAGTCGACCCTGTCGAGACACCTCAGCTCCCTCACGGGCGCGGCGTATCTCGACAAGGACACGCTCGCCGGGCCCCTCGTGCGAGTGGCTCTCGAGGCGTTCGGGCAGGATCCCTCCGATCGGGAATCGAACGAGCTGTACCTGCGGACGGTCATGCCGGCCGAGTACGAGACGCTCTTCGCGACCGCCGGCCGGAACCTGGAACTCGGCCACTCCGTCGTCCTCGACGCGCCGTTCGTGGCGTACCTCGGAGACCCCGACTTCCTGCGTCGCTCGACCGAGAGTGCAGGCTGGCCCGCCGCTCGCATCCGGGTGATCCACGTGCGCACCTCGCCCGAGGTCGTGCGGCAAAGGTTGATCGAGCGCGGCAGCGAGCGGGACCGGGTCAAGCTCGCCGGATGGGACGTCTACTGGGAGCGATTCGGTGCACTCGAGTGCCGCTGGAACACCGGCGAGCACGACGTCGTCGTGAACGATGACGAGTCGGCGTTCACGCGTCTGCGTGAGCTGGTGCAGCAGGATCTGACCGCTGCGTTCTCGGGGTCTGACGACCAGGATGGCCGCGGGGCTTGACAGCGAGGGCGGACGCGTGTGAATTTTTGTAACCGCGTTACAGGCGACGCGGACCTGGATCCACGATGGCGAGGAGACGAGGACATGGCACTAGCCGATGACGTCACCAATGCGATGCATGTGCTCGAACTGCTGGCGCCGCATCGCGAAGGCCGACGCGTCACGGAGATCGCCGAGCGCCTGGGCATCAACAAGGCCATCGCTCATCGCCTCCTCGCCGCCCTGGTCGACGCGGGCTATGTGAATCAGGATCCCCGCACCTCCAGCTACTTCGCCACTCACAGCCTCGGCGCCCTGGGGCTCCGCCAGCTGTCCTCGTCAGCAGTGGGAACGTGGGCTCAGCGAAGCCTGGACTCGCTCGCGGCGGAGTGTGAAGAACTCGTTCGCCTGGCGGTAGTCACCAACGACTCCTTGAAGTGGATCGCCAAAGCCCAGGGGGCGAACTCGTCCCTCCGCATCGACCCCGTCATGGGCCAGGACGCGGTCCCCCACGCCACTGCATCCGGGAAGGCGTGGCTCGCCACTCTTTCTCCGGACCGAGTCGCGACCGTGCTGGCGCACGAGAGCCTTCTCGACGTCACCCCCAGATCCGCCCTCGATCGGTCCGCTCTCCAGGTCGAGCTCGACGAGGTTCGTCACCGCGGGTACGCCACGACGATTGAGGAGATGGACCTCGGTATCAGTGCCGTGGCGGCCGCCATCCACGGAGCCGGACCGGGCCGGGAGGCCACCGGGACGATCAGCATCGCGGGCCCCTCCGTGCGGATGACCCGAGCGCGCATGGCCGAGCTGTCGCCGCCCCTGCTCGCGGCCGCGGCTGACATCTCCCGGAGCTGGCTGAGCTATGCCTACCTCGTCGCAGACGAGGAACTCTCCGCCTAGACAGGCAGATGCAACAGGTTCAGCGACCCTCGGCCCGGGCGTGGGGATGCTCACTCGCGACCAAATTCAAAGGAGAATTTAATGACGGCCTCACGTCACGCGCCCGTCGCATCCACCCCCGACAGCGCAGATCCTGTCCCGCGTAAGGGACACGCCCGTAACCTGCTCGCCGGGACCGTCGGGCACTTTGTCGAGTGGTACGACTGGTATATATACGGTCTTCTCGCCTCTGTCTTCTCTGCGCAGATCTTCCCCGCGGACTCCCAGTTCGCGTCCCTCATCGCCTCGTTCCTCACTTACGCCATCGGGTTCATCGTGCGGCCTCTGAGCGGCATTATCATCTCTCCGCTTGCCGACCGGTACGGGCGCCGACGCGTCCTGTCTCTCGCGGTCTCGGGGATGGCTCTCGGCACGTTGATCATCGGGTTTACACCCTCATACGCGACCATCGGCTACTTCGCGCCGATCCTGTTCGTCGTCGCCCGCATCCTCCAGGGCATCTCCGCCGGCGCCGAGGGGCAGAGCGCCATCGCGTTCATGGTGGAACACGCTCCAGCCAACCGGCGCGGACTTTACGGCTCCTTCACCAACATGGCCAGCGGGCTGGCAACCCTCGCCGCAACGGGCGCCGCAGCCACCGTCACCTCTGTTTTCGCCGCCGACGCCCTGGCGTCTTACGGATGGAGGATCCCTTTCATCATCGGTGGTGTGGTCGGCGTCGCCGGACTCATCCTCCGCGCCCGCTCGGACGAGTCTCCGGAGTTCGAAGCCAGCACGCTCGTCGAGCAGAAGTCCGCACCCGCGAAGCTCCTCCAGCTGCTCCGCGAGCACCCCAAGGCGATCCTGCAGACTGCTGCCCTTTCCGCTCCCGCCGTGGCCTACTACACCTGGGCGACGTTCCTGCCCACCTACGCCAACCTCACCTCGGACCGAGACCTGTCCTCCGCCCTTGCCGGCAGCGCGATCGGCCTGGCCCTGCTGGTTGTCGTCGTCCCCGCCACCGGCTACCTCTCCGACCGTCTCGGTCGCCGGAAGATCTTCCCCATCATCGGCGCCATCGGAATGATCGTCCTGTTCTATCCGCTCCTTCTGCTCCTGCAGGCGCCCGGCTTCGGTGTCTACGTCATCGTCGCCGCCTCCGGATGGGTTGTCCTCGGAATCTGGCAAGCCGTCTACCCCACCATCCAGGCTGAGCTGTTCCCCGCCTCGGTCCGCGTCTCCGGGATCGGGTTCGCCCATCAGATCGTCATCGCCCTCTTCGGCGGCACCGCACCCCTCATCGCGGCCGCGTTCGTCGGCGCCGGACGCCCCATGTACGTGGCGCTCTACATGATCGTCATCGTCACCCTGTGCCTCATCGTCTACTTCACGCTCCCCGAGACTGGCAGCCGTGCCCCGCGGGAGATCGTTTCCGCGACCGACATCATCGCCGTCGTCATGAGCGAGAACTCGTCCACTGCTGTCAGTTCAGCCCCTGAACAGTACAAGGACTCCCGGTCGTAGCCGCCCCTGCTCCCGAGCGTGCGATGGGGACACTTCAAAGTTTGAACGGAAATTCATATGATCATCAACACTTTTTCATACCTTTGGTCGACAACGGCGATCGATGCGATATCCGAGTTGACCCAGAATGGGTACAATACCTTCGAGGTGCCCATCAGCTCTCCACATTGCTGGCCGGAAGAGATCTCCAGCTCCGAGAGTTCGGCAATCCTGGCGACGCTCAACGAGAACGGCGCCAAGATCCGATCCCTGAATGCCGGCGGATACGACATCAATCTGGCCAGTCCTGGTGCCAGCATGCGCCGGAAGAGCATCGAGCACATCACGTCGGTGATCGATCTTGCGGTAGCTTGGGATGTCCCGGAAATTGTGATCTCACCCGGCACGCGGCGTCCTATGATCTCCCCCTCACTCGAGAACGTCTACGGGTGGATGCACGAAAGCCTGGAAGAGCTGGTCCCGCTGGCCAAGCGGGCGGGAAAACGACTCCTCTTCGAGAACACCCCCTACTGCTTTGCTCCGACGATTAAGGAACTGGCGGACATCGTCGGCACGGTCAATGACGATGCACTAAAAATCGTGTACGACGTCGCGAACGCTGCTTACATCGGAGAGGATCCCGTATCGGGTCTGCGCTCACACCACGGATCGGTTGCACTCATGCATATCTCCGACACGGGTACGGAAACGTGGGGCCACGACCCCATCGGCACTGGGGTGATCGATTGGAACGGGTTGGGTAAAGCAGTCCAAGAAACAATCGGGGTAGACAACGTCGTGCTCGAAGTCATCCGCGAAGAGAACACCCTTGAAGAATTCGCGAAGGCGATGCGTGACCTCAGTGAAGAGGGTTGGAATCTCGGAGGGTGATTTCAGCGCCTCGGGGTTCAGAGTGACTCCGAGGGTCATCGAACAGTAGGTGACTGTTCTCGATCACCGATGTGAGTCGAAGTGCTTCGAAACGCATCAGATACAGCTGTCACGACTTGTGTGGCCTGCCGAGTATGCCCGCTGGAAATATACAAGGAGAGTGTGCAATGAGAGTTCTGGTCAGTGGCGGAAGCAGCGGCATCGGCGCGGCTGCAAGCCTGAGGCTCGCAGAGGCGGCGCTTGCCCGTGGCGAACAGCCGATGATCGCGGTATCCGGCCTTACTGCGAACGCGCGACAAGACGAGGTCGTCCGATCGATCCAGTCGATGGGCGGCAAAGCCATTGCATTGACTGGAGACCTGGGCGATCCTGATGTGCCCGGTCAGCTGGTAACCGCTGTGGTCGACGAATTCGGCGGCTTGGATGCGCTGGTGGCAAACGCCGGAATCGCCAGCCCTGGCGCACTCAAGGATCTCTCCCTTGAGGACTGGGACGGCATGTTCTCCGTCAACCTCCGCGGGGCGTGGCTACTTGCCAAAGCAAGTTACCCGCACCTGAAGGATAGCCGCGGGTCCGCCTGTTTCACCTCTTCAATGTCCGGCCAGCTCCCACATGCCGGATCGGGTGCTTACAGTCCGACCAAGGCTGCGCTCACGCTGTTGGCTCAGACGCTCGCACTGGAATGGGCGCCTGACGGAATCCGCGTGAACGTGGTATCCCCGGGCATGACTCGCACGCAGATGACTGAACAAATGTACCTCGATCCCGAAGTCAAGAAGGCAAGGGAAAAGATCATCCCGTTGTCGAAAATTGGCGACCCGATGGATATCGCGAACGTGATCGAGTTTCTTGTCAGCCCGCTGGCAGGATATGTCACCGGCCAAGATGTCTGTGTCGATGGAGGTTTCTCCAAGTCCATTCTCAGTCACATTCCCGGTCGGCCCAGCTCCAAGTCCTGACGGGAACTGTTCCGCCAAGACTTGTGTTCCTCCACAAGGGCTGCGGTGTCCGATTCTGTCATTACGCATGCCCCCGATGTGTTCGCCGTGGCGCCTGGGCGAGTTGACCCAGGTTGTTCCGTTCGATCTCGTCGACGAGGCACTCGCATCCGCAGGTGGTCTGCAACAGCGGGTGCGGCGGCTGCCGTCGCGGGTGGTGGCCTACCTTCTGCTCGCAGGCGCTCTGTTCACCGGACAGGGCTGGACCGGGATCTGGTCCCGGCTGACCACCTCACTGCCCGTGCCGCTGCCGATGCCGGCAGGTTCATCGATCACGGCCGCGATGCGACGGGTCGGCCCCACATCACTGAAAGCACTGTTCGACCTGGTCAAAGGCCCCGCAGCGGTGACGGCGACGCAGATGACACGGTTCGCGGGCAGGCTGGTGGTCGCGATCGACGGCACCCAGATCGCCCTGGCGGACACACCCGCGAACCTCTTGGTGTTCCCCAAGGCGAAGGCAGGACAGAACCGGCCGGCCGGATACCCGATGCTGCGTCTGGTCACGCTGGTTGCGCTTCCAAGACCGGCGAGTCGCCGACCTCGAAGCCCGCCTCACCGAACCGGGACCACCAACCTGACGCTGTCGGCCGAGCCCCACGGATGTCAGTGCCGCGGGCCATACTCGTGCCGCGGCGCCACCCGGGCACCACAGTACGAGGGGAGCAATATGGCTGAGGTGCTGGTCTTCCACCATGGACAGGGGCTGACCGCCGGCGTTCGCGAGTTCGCCGAGCAGCTACGACAGGCCGGACACACCGTCCACGCCCCAGACCTATACGAGGGGCAGGTATTCGACAGCCTCCAGGAAGGCGCCGGCTACGCCCTGAATGCCGGGTTCGACACGATCATTGCACGCGGAACCGCAGCCGCCCAGGGGCTGCCTGCGGAGCTCGTCTACGTCGGCTTCTCGCTCGGCGTCCTGCCGGCGCAGAAGCTGGCCCAGACCCGCCCCGGCGCAAGGGGGGCACTGTTGCTTGAGGCATGCGTCCCGGTCTCGGAGTTCGGCGGTGCCTGGCCCCAGGAGGTCCCGGTCCAGATCCACGGCATGGATGCAGATCCGTTCTTTGCCGGGGAGGGCGATGTGGACGCCGGCCGTGCGCTCGTCGAGACGGCGACGGATGCCGAGCTGTTCCTCTACCCTGGCGGCAGGCACCTGTTCACCGACAGCAGCCTGCCGTCCTACGACGAACAGGCCGCACGGCAGGTCAGCCATCGGGTGCTCGGCTTCCTCGGCCGCATCAAGTAGGGGCATCAACAGCCTGATCCTGTCCGGCTGGCTCGCGGCCCGTCCACCGTCCCGGTGAACGGGCCGGCCCACGAGACCACGCTGAATCCTGGCCAGCCCTGCGCAGGAACCCGTACGCCGGTCGCTTCGACGGCGCAAGCCCGCGCACCCCGGCTCGTAACACCAGCCGCCTGCCCGCCTAGGGCTGCCGCCGCTCGTACAGAATCGACCCGCGAGCCGCTTCGGCAGTTGAAACGCGTGGTTTCCCCTCTGCCTCGGTTTCACGCCCTCCCGTTGCTGGGTCGCACTGTCGCGGAGCGCCTCGTACGGCGTGCTGTTGCCTGTGCCTGCCCGTTGGCCCACTGCTCCTGGATGGCGACGATGACGCAGCTGTTGCCGATCTGCCAGACGGAGCCGGCCTGGGCGAAGCCGGCCTCGCGGAGGAGCTGGAGGTGACGGGTGACGGTGAGTGCGCAGCCGTTGGCGTGTGCCACTCCGCGTTGGCGTCGTACGGCGAGCAGCTCGGCCAGTTCGGGTTCTTGCTCGATGGCGGTCCACCAGGATTCCCAGTCCTCATGTGCGTACGCCTGCTGTCGTTCGGCGCGCCGGTGGCCGACATGGGCGGTGATCTCGGCGGTGGTGGCGCCGCCGTCCTGGGAGAGGTGGTCGGCGTTGATGAGTACGCCCCCGTCGCGCAGCAGCGGAGTGAGTTCCGCGTAGGTGCGCCGCAGGATGTCTTCGGGCAGGTAGTGGAGCGCCGTGGTGGAGACCACTGCGTCCAGCGGGCCCGAGAGTTGGAGACCGGAGACCCATCCTGTGGTGCCGATGGTCGTCTCGACGTAGCGGGCGGCGTCGGGGTGGCGGGTGCGGGCCAGTTCGAGGAGCAGGGGATCCATGTCCACGGCGACGATTTCCGCGTGCGGCAGCCGCTTCGACAGCCGTGCGGGCAGCGATCCGGGGCCGCAGCCGAGGTCCAGAATGCGGGGGTTGAGGCGGCCGGTGGTCACGTGCTCGACGACGTCGGCGATGACGGTGAAGCGTTCCTCGCGGTCTACCGCGTACCGCTGCTGCTGCTGTTCCCAGCGGTCAACCCACCGTGCGGCCGTTGGCAGACTCATGCCCATGTGATCCCGATCCCTCAGCTTCCTGATGTGCTTGTCCGGTTGCCGCGTCACCTCTGGGGCGATACGGCTCCCACCTGCGGCAGGATGCTTCGACGGCCACCGGATCCGCAGTTCTTGGAAATCATATCCATTAAGCGCTGTCCTGCATGGCGGAGCGCATGCGCATGTGGCGGCGCGGCCTCTTGAGAGTCGATATATAGTGGAGTTCGCATATGCTGATATCGCAATGTAACAACCCGCGCCGTCGACCTGACGGCCCGGCCCGCACCGATTGACCGGGAGCGATTCATGACGACTGCCGCCAGTCACCGCATCCACGAAGGCCACCCCCACGTGCACGGGGAGGGTTGTGGACATGTGGCGCTGCCACACCGCGACCACGTCGACTACGCCCATGACGGGCACATCCACACCATGCACGAAGGGCATGCGGACGAGTGCGCCACCGGTGGGCACGCCGTGCACGAGGGGCACGCGCACACGCACGGTGCCGACTGCGGTCATGTGGCCGTGCCGCACGACGATCACACCGATTACGTGCATGACGGCCACCGGCACGCGGCGCATGAAGACCACTGGGACGATCACTGATCGCCCATTTGGGCGGGGTTGAATTCTGACATGCTAATGTCAGCATGTGGTAATGAATCCCAGTAGCGACTCCGGTGACGAGCCGGACCAGGGTCTGCACGCCGCCAGTGAGTTGTTGCGGGCCCTGGCGTCGCCGGTGCGGCTCGGGATAGTCAGAGAGCTGACTGACGGTGCCAAGGCCGTTCATGAACTTGTCACGGCGCTCGGTGTGAGCCAGCCGCTCGTCTCACAGCACCTGCGGGTGCTGCGTGCCACCCGCATCGTCTCGGCCCGTCGCCAGGCCCGGGAGGTCGAGTACTCACTGACCGACGACCATGTGGCCCATATCGTCCTGGACGCCATCCGGCACGCTCGGGAGTGAACGGGCCGCCGCTCCTCACTCCAGGGAGCTGAGCACGGCGAGCAGTTGGTCGATCTCCTCGGGAGTGTTGTAGAGGTGGGCGCTGACCCGCACGGAACTTGTGGGCTCGCCCGCCTCGCCCTGGCAGTGTCCGTCCGTGCGCACCATGAACCCGTGGTCGAAGAGGATGAACCCCAAGTCGCTTGCTTCGATGGCTTGGTGACGGAACGTCACTATCCCGCAGCGGTGCTGAACTTGAGAATCCCGTGCCAGGCTCGTTTGACACCCCAGCACCTGATAGCTGGGCAGGAGCCGCAGACCGTCGGTCAGCCGTAGCGCGAGGGCTGTCGTCCATCGCTCGACACGATCCACGCCCGCCTGGTCGAGCCAGTCGAGGGAAGCTGACAGGCTCACGATGCCGGTGGTGTTGGGCGTTCCGCTCCATCCGCCCGGAGCGAACCGTGGGCCCCGGCTCTGACGGGCCCAGACGGCGCCGGACCCCGGCAAGGCCATGGCCTTGTGGCCGGAGAACACCACGAAATCGACATCGAGATCCCGGACGGATACCGGGAGATGCCCGACACTCTGAGCCGCGTCGAGACAGATAGGGATGTCCGGGCCGACCGCTTCACGGATGCGAGGGACGTTCATGTTCGCGCCATAGACGTGATGGACATGGGTCGCCGCGATGAAACGGGTCTGCGGGCCGACCATGGAGGCGAGTGCCCGCATGTCGTAGTCACCCGACGACGACTGGTACGGCATACCGCGTACCGCTACCCGCATTCCCCGGGAGAGCAGGAGATCCGCGGCCTCCCTCCAGGGGGCGACGTTGGCCTGGTGGTCGGCGAGCGGCACGATGATCTCGTCCCCCTCCCGCAGCGCTCCGGCGAGCCAGTCGCGCGCTACGGTGCGCAGCCCCTCGGTGGTGCCGCTGGTGAAGTGGACGGTGGACCGATCCGGCGCCGGGTCGTCGAAGAAGGCTTTGACCTGTTCCTTGGTCCGTTCGACCAAGGTGGTCGAGGCGTTCGCCCAGGGGTAGGTGCCACGTCCGGCGTTGGCGTTCGCCGTTGTGAGGTACGTCTGGACGGCGTCGAGCACGGCCTGCGGTTTCTGGGCTGTCGCGGCGCTGTCTAGGTAGACCAGCTCGGGGTGGCCGGTGAGGATCGGGAACTGCGGTCGCAGGGCGCGCTGCCAGGCCCGCAACTCCTCGGGGAAATCCGCGGCCTGGGCGGCCGGTATGTCTGAGGGCATCGACGTCAGTCCCTCACCAGCGGTGCGCCGGCGTCACGCCAGGCGATGATCCCGCCGTCCAGACTCCGCGCTTCGGCATGTCCCATCCGGGTCAGCAGGGCCGCGAACCGTGCTGATCTGTCTCCGACCGGGCAGGCCAGCAGCACAGGTCTGCGTCGGCTGAAGGGGAGACCGGTGCGGACGAGTTCTCCGAAAAGTTCGTCAGCGATGTTGATCGAGTCCTCGATGTGGAGGGCGGTGTAGGCGGAGGCACTCCGCAGATCGATGATGAGCGGGTGTGCCGTGCCGATCCACGCCTCGGCCTCGTGGGCCGGAACAGAAATGACCGCGCCCAGCTCCGCCTCGGAGACGTCCCGGAGGGAGTTCTTGCGTTCCTTCAGACCGAACAGGTCCGGCCGGCGCTGTTTGACGTAGCTGAGGTAGCTCTCGACCCGGTCGCAGACGATGAACACCGCGGTCCGCCGCTCGCCGTCCGCCGTCGGAGTGTCGGCCGCCTGGAGATGACGGATCGCGCCGTGGAAGGCGGCGCCTCCGGTGGGACCCGCGAGTATGCCGCACCGGCGGTTCAGCGTCAGCATCCCCTCGATGGCCTCGTCGGCGGAGACGGACGCCATGCTGTCGTACGTGGCGGGGTCGAAGAGTCCCACCTCGTGCACCTCGTCGATGGTGCGGATGCCCGGAACGAAATCCGATTTGTGGGCGACCAGCCCCGCGACGTGGACCTTGGGATCAGCCGCACGCAACGCTCTGGCCACCCCGGTGGAAGAGCCCGCCGTGCCCACGCAGGCAATGAACCAGTCCGGTGCCCGGCCGTCCAGGTCCGCCAGGATCTCCGGGCCGGTGCCCAGCTCATGTGCCCGCGTGTTGCTCTCGTTGTAGTACTGGTCCGTGTGCAGGTAGGTGCTGTCCGGGTCGGACAGGGCACGGTGGAAGAGGGTCAGCGGATCCTCGGTGTCGGTGGGGTCGAGGCACTCGCTGCGGCCGGGGAGTTCTTCGATCTCGGCCCCCAGCAGGAGGAGCAGGTCCCTGACCTCCGGGACCCGCATCCGGTTCGTGACGCTCTTGAAGGACAGCCCGTACATGCCGGCGATCACCGACAGCGCTTTGGCCGTGTTACCGCTGGAGAGTTCCACGATCTGACTGTGCTGTTCGACCGCGGACTCCAGCCCGGGTCGCACCATGTTCCACGCCGCCCTGTCCTTCACCGACCCGAAGGGGTTCAGCATCTCCAACTTGGCGTACACATCGATGTGACGCAGCCCGTGGACCGCGGGTTCGATGCGAACGAGCGGCGTGTCTCCGATCGCCGCGGTGATGCTGTCGTACCTCACTGCGTTCCCCCCAGACCTGCCGTCGGCCAGTACTGTTCGTCCAGACTCCATCGCCAGGAACCGTCGTCCTGCCAGACAGCCACCTTCTGCGCGGCAGGCAGGTGCTGAGCCCTGCTGGCCTGAAAATCCATGCAGTAGCCCGCGGTGTTCACGAAGGCGAGCAGATCGCCGGGTCTCGGCAGGCGGGGAAGGAACATCAGCCGGCGTGAGATGAGATCCCCTTCCAGACACAGGCTGCCGGACAGGAACACCCCTACGCCCTCGCTGTCACCGGCCGCGTCATGGCCGAGGATCACCGGATCCACGAATATCCCGTGATCCTCCAGACCGATGTCGTCCGCTTTCGCCGCCAGCCGTACGAGAGGCGGCCCGTCGTCGGTACGCCGCACTTCCAGCACGCGGGCCACCACCATGCCGCATTGGTCGACGAGGGCTCTGCCGGGCTCCGTACTGAGGTCGTAGAGATTCTCCAGGAGTGCGGAGGACAGGGTGTTTCCGGCCTCCGATCCGGCGGGGCTCGACAGGATCTCGTCCAGGTACTGTTCGCCGGCAACGGGGCGGTAGGCGGGATAGAGGCCGAGCGACCCGCGCACTGTGCCGTTCTCGTTGCGCAAGCCGTAGCCATGACCGCGCCAGGACAGGGCAGACCGTCGGCCCAGGACCGCCATGGTCAGTTCGGTGGTGTATCGCTCCCACTGCTCGTGGTGAGCCAGGTAGTTGACACCGAACCCGCCGCCGATGTCCACGGTCCGGGGGCGGAAACCGTGTTCGCGCAGTACCTCCATGGCGGTGAGACTGCCTTCCAGCGCGAGAGCTTTTTCCGCGACATTGGTCGTGTCCAGATGGAAACCCACCCCGGTCGGCTCCACCGCCGAGCCGCACTCGACGACCGCTCCGAGGAGGCTGTCGAGCTCGCTCACAGGCGAGCCGAAACGACTGGTCCGGCTCAGTACCTTGGCGCCGTAGGTGTCGAACGCGGAGAGACGCAGCACGATCCGAACCCGCGGGAGCGAAGACGAACGGACAACAGCCGCCAGCTGCTCCAACTCCGCCCGGCTGTCGACATGAACCGTCACCCCCGTCCGGGCGGCCAGCCAGAGAAAGGGCAGATCCTTGGGACCGGTCGCCATGATCCGGTCCGGCGTGAAGCCGGCGCCGAGGGCGTGCTGCAACTCTCCCAGCGACGCGACATCGACCGACGCCTCCGTGACGGCGAGCCTGCGCAGCAGAGCGCTCGAACGGTTGGCCTTGTGGGCGAAGAAGATCGTGCCGCTCAGACGGTGTTTGCGGTATACGGAACGGAATCTGGCAACGTTGTCCGCGACCTGATCGGGCAGCAGCACGTTCAATGGTGAACCGAGCGCGTCCACCAGCGCGCGGATGAACCCCTCCTCCTGTAACAGGTCGACCATGCGCGGCTCGACGCGCGGTTCGAGGTACAAGGGCAAGGGGCTCAACCTGCCTCCTCGGTCGGCCATGGTGTCCGCCTGCTCGTGACTGTTCGGACGCATACCTTCCCCGGGCTTCTGAGTCGTATGTGCGGCGGTGACGCACGGCACGCCGGTGCCGACGTGCGGTTCGGTCCTGGCTGAGGAGGTGCTCGATCCCGGTAGGGGCTCCGTGCTCCGTACACCGTCAGGCCCGGTGCACCGACAGCGATGTGGCATGTTCCTGCTCGCAGGCGTCGTCGATGCCGAACGTGTCCCAGACCGGAAACGGATCGTCGCCGGGCACGGCCTCTTCGTCAGCGATGAGGCAGTGGGCCAGGGCGGTTCGCAGAGCGTCGCCGCGCAGCCCGGTGCCGATGAAGACCAGTTCCTGGCCCTGGGCGGTGTCCGCGTCGCGGGCGCCGGAGGGTTCGAAGCGGGCGACGGTGCCGGCCTGCGACCACAGGCCGGTCACGTTCGGGCGGCTGGCCAGCCGGAAGAACCCTTTGGAGCGCAGGACCTGTCCGAAGTTTCCGCTGTCGAGGCCCTCGGTGACGAAAGTCCACAACCGGCCTGGGTGGAAGGGAAGTTCGGATCGGAAGACCATGGAAGAGATGCCGTACTCCTCGGTCTCCGGGACGTGGTCGCCGTTGAGCTCCATAACCCAGCCTGGCGCCTGTTCTGCGCGTTCCAGGTCGAACAGGGAAGTGCCGAGGATCTCGTGCGGCTCGACGCGACCACGGGTCGCGGGCACGATTCTGGCGACGGGGTTGAGGCGGGAGAGCGCCGCCCGGAGCCGATCGGCGTGCTCGGTGTCGACGAGGTCGAGCTTGTTGAGCACGATGACGTCCGCGAACTCGATCTGGTCCATCAACAGGTCACTGACCGTGCGTTCGTCGTCTTCGTACTGGTCGAGCCCACGTTCGGCCAAACCATCTCCGCCCGCGAGTTCCGGGAGAAAGTTCGCGGCGTCGACAACGGTGACCATGGTGTCGAGTCGCGCGAGATCGCCGAGGGTCGCGCCGTCGTCCCGCGGAAAGGCGAAGGTGGCCGCGACCGGCATGGGCTCGGAGATGCCGCTGGACTCGATGAGGAGATAGTCGAACCGGTTCTCGCGGGCCAGCCGGTCGACCTCCTCCAGCAAGTCGTCCCGAAGGGTGCAGCAGATACACCCGTTGGTCATCTCGACCAGCCGTTCCTCGGTGCGCGACAGTGCGGCCTCGCCGCCCCGCACCAGCGCGGCATCGATGTTGATCTCGCTCATGTCGTTGACGATCACCGCGACGCGCAGGCCCTCGCGGTTGCTCAGTACATGGTTCAGCAGAGTGGTCTTGCCCGCGCCGAGAAACCCGGACAGGACGGTGACGGGCAGTCGGCCATGCGTCATGGCCTTCAGCCCTCCGGACGCAGCAGGCCGCGTTCGTACGCTTTGGCCAGTCGCTGGGGCACTCGGTACACCACCCCGTCAAGGGCGACCGGTACCAGTTGGGGCACCGTGGCCTTCCACTGCGCCCGGCGGTGGCGGGTGTTGCTGCGGGACATCTTCCGCTTCGGAACGGCCATGACACATCTCCTCGGTGGGTGAGCAGCAGACGGTACATGGAAATGGATCCCATTATCAAATGAGGGATCGCCGTCGTGGCGTGCGAACTCCAGACCCGACTAAACTAAACGATTATCATTTCAGATTTCATGGAGGGTGCATGCCAGGCAACGCCTGGTGCACGCGGACCCGGTGGCGACGAACTTCCTGATCGTGGACGGCCGGGCGTGGCTGATCGACTGCGCGTGGGCAGCCCGGGGACCGGGATGGGCCGACGCGGTGCTGTGTCATCGGACATCTGACGCCGACCGAGCGCAAAGGGCTCTGGGCGATCCTGGAGCGGAAGCTGGATCCGAACGGACGGGCGGTATTGAATCTGACTCCGCCGATTCGACCGCAAACCCTTCCGGCCTCACCCATGGGCGAGGTGACCATCGGACGTCGCCGGTATGCCGGTCACGCGTCGGCCGAACCGGCCGGTGACAACGCGGTGACCTGGCACATGACGTACCGCACCACCCAGGACGGCCGGCCCGTCAGCGAGTTCACCGCGTCGGACATCTGGTACCTCCTGACTCCGGAGCAGCTCGGTGCCGAACTGGCGGAGCACGGCTTGCGCATCACCGCCGGCGCGTCCGGCCAGTCCTCCCACGACCGCGCCTCGGCCTCGGCGAGGACCCGTACGCCGTTGCGGGGCGCCCGCGCGAACGCGGGAACGGTCGCTGCCCACCCGGCGGAGTGCTCCGGGGTCTGCCTGCCGTCCAGGAGCAGCCGGAACCCCCACAGCACCGCGTCGGCCCATCCCGGTCCCCGGGCTGCCCACGCGCAGTCGATCAGCCACGCCCGGCCGTCCCCGATCAGGAAGTTCGTCGCCGCCGGGTCCGCGTGCACCAGCGCGTCTCCCGTCAGAAGCGGTTCATCCTCGGGGGCACGGGAGGAGCCCCATCGGTCCCACACGGTCATCAGCCCGACGTCCGGGCACGGCACGCTCATGGCCGGCGGGCAGCCCCTTGACGAAGACATTTCCGCCGGAGCTGCGCCGGTGTCTGCCGCGCGCGGCGGCCGTCGGCGCGCTGGTCGGTTTTCTGACCGGCTTGTTCGGCGTGGGCGGCGGGTTCCTCATCGTTCCCGCGCTCACGGTGGTGAGTCGGCCCCCGGCCAAGGCGCTGCAACGCGCGTTCTCGGTCTTCGTACTGGCGGTCGCGGTCTTCGTGCTCGTTCGCGTGGCGGTCGCCTGAAAGGAGCAGACCAATCGGAGGCCCTGCCGTCGGACACCCGGCGTCAGGTCAGCCCCCACCCCTTGCTGTGACCTGCACCACGCCTGTGCTGCGGAACCCGGACGATGGTCCGTCCGACTACTGAACTGGTACGGCGCGATCAGACGTCGTGCGATGGGACCTGGAGACGCGGTTGATGGACGAGTTCCGGCAAGCCTCCTCGAGCGGCGCGGACACAGTTCTGCGCAAAGTGGCACCCCCGCTCGCGCTGTGCGGCTTCCTCCTGCTGCTGGCCCTGATCTTCACCGTGTCCTTCGCGGTGGGCGTCGGCGCCGGCCCTGTGGCACCTGGAATGCACGGCGACAGCACCAGCGGCGACGGTGGCGGAGGTAGAGACGACATGGGCGACATGCAGGGGGGACACGGCTGATGCGCGCCGAACCGGGGACTGTGCTGGTGACGACCGATCTGACCGTCGGCGGCATGACCTGCGCGGCCTGCGTGACCCGGGTCGAGAAGAAACTCGGCAAGCTGGACGGTGTCACGGCGACAGTCAACCTGGCCACGGGAATGGCTCGCGTGAGTCATCCGGCGGACATCGGCCCGGACGAACTCGTCGCGACGGTCGAGAAGGCCGGCTACACGGCAGCCCTGCCCGAGCCGCCCAAGAAGCGCGAACCCGCGGGCGGCGACGGTGGTGAGACCGAGGGCCCCCGACAGGAACAGCGCCGACTGGTCGTCACCGCCATTCTCGCCCTCCCCGTGCTCGTTCTGTCGATGGTGCCCGCTCTCCAGTTCCGCAACTGGCAGTGGCTGTGCTTCGCGCTCACCGCGCCTGTCGCCGTGTGGGGCGCATGGCCCTTCCACGAGCGGGCGGTCCGGGGGCTGCGGCACTCGGCGGCCACCATGGACACGCTGGTGTCCCTGGGCGTGGGGGCGTCCTTCGCATGGTCGTCGTACGCGCTCTTCCTCGGAGGCGCCGGCGATCCCTGGATGCGGATGCCGTTCACCCTCGTGCCCACTGCCTCGGACGGTGTCGCGCACATCTACCTCGAAGCCGCCGTCGGTGTACCGCTGTTCGTGCTGGCCGGGCGGTACCTGGAAGCACGAGCGCGACACGGGACCGGAGAAGCGCTGCGCTCGCTGGCCCGGCTCTCGGCCAAGGAGGTTTCCGCCCGTGCGGATGACGGGTCCGAACGGCTGATTCCGATCGAGGAGTTGCGGACCGGGCAGGTTTTCGTCGTGCGGCCGGGGGAGCGAGTGGCCACCGACGGGCAGGTTGCGGAGGGCAGTTCAGCCGTGGACCTGTCCCTGGTCACCGGGGAGAGCGAGCCCGTGGAGGTCGGGCCGGGTTCGACGGTGGTCGGCGGGGCCGTCAACGCCGGCGGGTTGCTGCTCGTACGGGCGACAGCGGTCGGCGTGGACACGCAGCTTGCCCGGATCGCCCGGCTGGTGACCGAGGCGCAGGCTGGGAAGGCGCGGGCGCAGCGGCTGGCGGACTCTGTCGCCGGGGTGTTCGTGCCGATGGTGCTGGCGCTGGCCGTCACCGCGCTCGGGTTCTGGCTGGGCGCCGGTGCCGATCCCCAGGCAGCGATCACCGCGTCCGTGGCCGTCCTGGTCGTGGCCTGCCCGTGCGCGCTGGGCCTCGCGACTCCGACCGCGCTGATGGCCGCGACCGGCCGAGGTGCCCAGTTGGGTGTCCTGGTCACCGGACCGCAGGCGTTGGAGGGGCTTCAGCATCTCGACGCCGTGGTCCTGGACAAGACCGGCACGCTCACCACAGGCCACATGACCGTCGCCAGGGTCACGGTCGTGCCGGACGGGCTCGGGAGCGAGACGGTGCTGCGATTGGCCGGGGCCGTGGAACAGGGCTCGGAGCATCCGCTCGGCCGGGCCGTCTCCGCCTACGCACGGCGGGAGTCGGGCGAGCGGCGGCTGCCGGACGTGAGCGAGTTCAGCGCGTTGCCGGGGCGCGGAGTGCGAGGGCGCGCCGAGGGGCGACTGGTCGAAGTCCTGGCGCCCGACGACGACTTGCCTGCGGCGCTCGCGGAGGCTCTGGCAGGAGCCGGGTCCGCCGCTCGCACACCTGTGGTGGTTCGAGTGGACGGCACGGTCGAAGCGTTGATCGAGATCGGGGACGTCGTACGGCCCGGCAGCTACCGTGCGGTGGACCGGCTGCGGCGGCTCGGTGTACGGCCCGTGCTGGCCACCGGCGACCGCGAGGCGCCCGCCCGGGCCGTCGCCGAGGCGCTCGGCATCGAGGAGGTGCATGCCCGCTGCACTCCCGAGGGCAAGGCCGATCTGGTACGGGAGTTGAGGGAGCAGGGGTACCGGGTCGCGGTCGTCGGCGACGGTGTGAACGACGCCGCCGCGCTGGCGGGTGCCGACCTCGGGATCGCCATGGGCAGCGGCACGGACGTGGCCATCGGCGCCGCCGACGTGACTCTCGTCCGTGGTGACATCGAGGCCCTCGCGGACGCGGTTCTGCTGGCCCGGCGCACGCTGGGCACGATCCGCACGAACCTTGTCTGGGCGTTCGGTTACAACGTCGTCACCGTCCCGCTCGCCATGGTCGGCCTGCTCAACCCGATGCTGGCCGCGGCGGCAATGTCGGCCAGCTCGGTACTGGTCGTGATCAACAGCCTGCGGCTGCGCGCCTGGCAGCCCTTGCCCTCGTCCGCCGCCTCTCGGAGACATACCCGATGACCGAACAGCGCCTGTGCCCCCCGACCCGCCGCAGGCTCACCGACACCCTGCTCACCGTGCTCGCGCCCGCAGCCATGTGCGGTCTCGCGCTCGGCGGGCTGAGTATGTGGACCGCCTACGGCAACGCGGGCAGCCCGGCCCATATCAAGGTCACCGATGGCAAGCTGTTCGCGCCCACCGGTGCCACCCCGGTCACGGCTGCGTTCTTCCGGATCACCAACGGCGGGGGCGCGGCGGACCGTCTGCTGAAAGTGACGACCGCCGGGGCCGGCGCGGGCGCGCCCACCTTGAGCCAGCACGTCATGACCGGCTCCAACACGGCCTCCGACGAGACGGTGGACTCTGTCGCCGTCCCCGCCGGCGACAGCGTCGCCATGTCCCCGGGCGGCCTCGACGTGATCGTGCCGGCGGAGAAGGGCTGGCAGGCCGGTGACCTCGTCTCGTTCACGCTGCACTTCGAGCGCAGCGGGGCCGTGAAGGCCCTGGCGGTGGTGGTCAGTCCAGGCCGGGACAGCACATGACGCCTCACCCCTGGGGGCGGCCGAACTGCCCGTCGGGTTTCGGCAGGGCGCTGTGTCCTGTCCCACCCGGGACGAGCGGAGACCGGATGCGAGGATGAGGCCGTCATGACTGCTGGGCGGTGTGGGCGCACGATACGGGCCGCGGTGTTCGCGGCCGTCTGTGTGCTGCTCGCCGTCCTGGGCCACGTCCTGATGTCGGGCTCCACAGTGCATTGGTGGACGATGTGCGCCGGCTTCGCCGCCACGAGCGGTGCCGGCTGGACTCTTGCGGGCCGTGAACGGGGTCTCCCGCTGGTGGTGTCCGTCGTAGTCGTCGCACAGGGGGTGCTCCACTTGGCCTTCTCGTGGGACCAGTCGGCGGCGCCGGTATCCGGCACGGGCAGCGTGGCTCAGGACATGCGCGGCATGTCCATGGGCTCGATGCCCATGGACCCGATGGACATGAGCTCCACGGGGTCCATGTGCATCGGCGACGCGCCGCACGCGGAGCACCTCGGTCACTTGGCCCATGGCACCGGCGGGATGTCGCCGCTTGGCATGCTCGGCGCCCACACACTGGCAGCTTTGCTGACAGGGCTGTGGCTGGCGTACGGCGAGCGGGCCGCGTTCCGGCTCCTGCGGGCCGTCGCCGGCTGGCTGGCCGCTCCGCTGCGGTTGCCCCTTGCCGTCCTGCCCGTTCCACCGCGCCGGCCCAGCCTGCGGCCGAAGCGCGCATGCGTCGAGCGGATTCCACGGCTGACGCTCACGTACACGATCATCTCTCGGGGGCCTCCGGCCGGGATCGCTGTCATCTGAGACAGCTGGCTTCCCGAGGCCGTCCCGTTGGTGCCGCGTCTGTCGGTTCCGCGGCCTCGGGCGCGGGGCGTGCACGTTCCACGCCTCCATCTCACTCCCGTCCCGGGAGCTTCCGCAGCGGCAGACCTCACGCCCGGCGTGCCCGACACCGGCTCGCGCGGCGCCGTACCGGATGGTCCCGGACCACCAGAGAAGGACATCAGGTGATCACTCCTGTCCTCCCCCTGTCGTCCAGGAAGCGCGACGCGGGGCGAATGGCGTCCGAGTTGCCCGTTCAGCCCGTCGCAACGGCGACACCCGACGACCCGGCCACAGTCTGGGCTCTCGCCGCCCGTGCCGGCGATCCCGACGCCGTCGACCGTTTCGTGCGTGCCCTGCGTCCGGATGTCGTCCGCTATGTCACGTGCTTCGCCGCGGACCGTCAGCTGGCCGACGACCTCGCGCAGGACACGTTCCTGCGGGCGCTCGCCGGCCTGCACCGGTTCGAGGGGCGTTCGTCGGCGCGTACGTGGCTGCTGTCCATCGCGCGCCGCACGGTGGTCGACAGCTTTCGGTACGCCGCCGCGCGGCCGCGGATGGCAGACGTGGACGACTGGACGGTTTGGGCCGAGCGGGCCCAGCCGAAAGGCCTGCCCGGCTTCGACGACGGCGTGGCGTTGCTCGACCTGCTGGACATGCTGCCCGCCGAGCGCCGCGAGGCGTTCGTCCTGACCCAGTTGGCGGGGCTGCCCTACGAGGAGGCTGCCGAGGTCGGTGGCTGCCCGGTCGGGACGATCCGCTCCCGGGTGTCACGAGCCAGGGCGACCCTCGTCGAGCTTCTTGACCAAGCCGAGGGGCCTGGGGCCCGGACTGCCGTCGCCGTGTGAGGAGAGGGGCGCCGGGCGCCACCGAGTTGGGGGCCCGGCGTCCCTCCCCGCGTCCGGGTGATCCCGGCCGGCGCGACTTACCTCGCGGCCCCGGCCCCGGTCGCCCGGACGGCGACCTTTCCGCTCTGCCGGAACCACAGGAGGTAGGACACCTGCTGACCGGCTTTCAGAACGGGTGGGTCCAGGATCACGACGCACAGTCCGCCCGGTTCCATGCGCACCGTGCCGCCCGCCGGAACGTCCACGACCCATACGGAGTCCGTGCGTTCGGCGCCGTTCCGGCTCACCGAGTGGCGGAGGATACCGATGCCCAGCTCTGGTGAGTCCGCGTACAGCAGGGTGTCCTTCGACGGGCCGGTGTAACGGATCTCGAAGTACGCGCGGGTGGAACCGGAGTGCGCGGGTGCCGCGATGATGCGCGCGTCGACGCCCCTGATCCTGGGCGGCGGATCGCCTGCCGCGCCGGTCGCGGTGTAGCCCACCAGCAGGGCCGGCGCGCCGACGCAGGCACCCAACGGCGGCATGACGGCCCACAGGAGGCGGGCGAACGGTATGTCCCGCTTCCCTCGCAGCACACGCATCAGGCTTCTCGGCTCCACGTGTCAGTGGTCGGGACGCGGTCCTGTCCGGTTCCCGGTTCCCGGTTCCTGCCGAGCCGGCCCGTTCCGCACGGTGGTGGCGGGGAAGGAACAAGACCCTTCTGCGGAGCCCGGACCGGACGCGGTGGCGGAAGGGCGCGGCCCTGCGGCGGGGACGAGGTGTCCCATTGTGCGTCCTGTGCGAGAGCCGAGGGACGGCACGGTGCCTGGTCGGCCGTGGGAAGCGGTCTGCGGCAAAGGGCGCGCCGGAGCGGGCGGGCACACGGTCCGCCGTGTGAACCGGGCGGCGGCCCTTTGGCAACTGCCGTCACCGCCGGGGAATTCGGTCCGAAGAAACGGGAACTCAATCCCACCCGCGGCCGACTACTAGTCCGACAGCACAACTCGTCCCCCGCCTGCCCGCTACGCGAGGCAGACGGAGGGGGACGAGCGCGAACTTCGGGCGAAGGCGGATCGACAAACGTGAAACGCAGAAGTCTGTTCCAGTTCTCCGCGGCGGCGATCGGCGCCCTGCGGCTGCTGGAACACGAGCAGGGGAGCGGGGCCGCCGGCTGCGCGGAGGCGAGAATCGCGTGACACCGGAGATAGGACACGCCTTCGCCGCGATCAGGGCCGAGTTCGGTGCGGAATCGATCACGCGGGTCGAGCAGATGCTGGAGCCTGGCGGCGGGGGCGAACGGCATCCTCTGCAGAAAGAAGCAAAGTGGATCATGCCGGGGCTCTCCCCGACACCCTGGCACGATCCCTACGCCCACGACGAGATAGCCCCTGTCGTGCATGCGCTGGAGGCCGGCCATCAGGCGATCAAGGAAGAGCTGAACGTCGCCTGGACGGCGCGCCGGGAAGCGTTCTCGGACTATGAGCACTATCTGACGCGGCAGGAGAACTGGCAGGCCCTCTACCTGTTCCGTAAGGGAGGTCTTGTCGCGGAGTCGGCCACCATGGTGCCGACCGCTTACCAGTTATTGAAAGACGTCGCCGTCGACACGGAGAAGATCTGCCCTCTCCTGGAATGTCACTTCTCCACGCTGTTGCCGGGTCCCGGCATCGACCCCCACTGCGACCTGTGGAACTTCAGCATCAACCTGCATCTCGCCGTGGACATCCCCGCCGGGTGCAGCATCACGGTCGCCGGGGAGACGCGCTCCTGGAAGGAGGGCAAGTGCCTGCTCTTCGACTACTCCTTCGAGCACGAGGCGCGCAACGAGGGCACCCGTCCGAGGACCTGCCTGCTCATCGACCTCTGGCATCCGGAGACGACCATTCCGGAGCGCCGGGCATTGGTCGCCCTCATCGCCGAAATCCGTCGGCTCATGGGGGAGGGCTGACCTGAAGGAAAGAAATCAGGAAAGCGACGGTCCTGGATAGAGCGGGGGCATTCCCGGCATTATCCGGTATCGCTGGCGTTTGATCCCGGCAGTCCACGGCTGCCGGGTTGAAGTGCATCCTGAATATTCTACTGATGGGTGATTTCGGACGCCGAATCCGGTGTTCCCAGGCCGGATTTCTGCTGCTACGGTGACGCAAAACTAACGGTCTTCCGGAAATGCGTTCCACGCGGAATTCTGGAGACGGTGATGACGAGGAGGTGACCCATGATGTCTCTTTTGGTTCTGGCGTTGGGGCAGCTCGTCATCTCGCTCGACTACAACATCGTGTACGTCGCCCTGCCGGACATAGGTGGCGGGCTCGGCTTCTCCGACCACGATCTGCAGTGGGTGGTCAGCGCCTATGTCGTCTCCACAGGAGGCTTCCTGCTGCTGGGCGGCCGGGCCGCCGACCTGCTGGGCCGACGCCGCATGTTCGTTCTCGCGGCGCTGCTGTACGCGGGGTCGTCGCTGGTGGGCGGGGTGTCGGAGACACCCGGTGTGCTGGTCGCCGTGCGGGCGGTCCAGGGCATCGGGGGGGCCTTGCTGTTCCCGGCGACGCTGTCGCTGATCAACACCCTGTACGAGGAAGGGGCCGCCCGGAACCGGGCACTGGCAGTGTGGGGCGCGGCGGGGGCCGGCGGGCTCTGCTTGGGTTCCCTGCTGGGCGGGGTGCTGGTGGAGGCGTTCGGCTGGCCCTCGGTGTTCTTCGTCAACGTGCCGATCGCTGGAGTGCTCGCCGTGGCCGGGTGGCTGCTCTTCCCGATGGACGGGCCGTGGGACCGTACTCGGCCCTTCGACGTGACGGGCGCGCTCACCGCCACAGGCGGGATCACCCTTCTGGTGTTCCTGCTGGTGCAGGCCCCGGCGGAGGGCTGGACCACGCCTGCGGCCCTCATCAGCGCGGCGCTCTCGGTCGGCCTGCTGACGCTGTTCGCCGTCGTGGAGCGGCGGTCGCATGAACCGCTCGTACCGGCACGGCTGTTCGCGCACCGGGGGCTGCTGGCGGCGATGGGGGTGACCGCGCTGTTCAGCGCCACGTTCAGCTCGGTGCCGTACTTCCTCACCCTGTACTTCCAGACCGTCCACGGCTACAGCGCGGTCGCGACCGGGCTCGCGTTCCTCGTGCCGGCACTGGTGGTGGCCGTGGGCACGCAGGCCGGTGAACGGGCCGTGGCCGCCTTCGGGATGCGCCGCATGCTGGTGGGCGGTATGGCGCTGGGTTCCGCCGGAGCGGCGGTCCTCGCTCTGGCGCTCACTTCGGACGGCTCGTATCCGAAACTCCTGCCCGGCATCGTGCTGCTGGGTCTCGGCCAGGGCGCCGCGTGGACGGGGATGTGGATCGCCGCATCCGCCGGGGTGGCCCCAGGCGACCAAGGTGTGGCCTCCGGGCTGGCGTCGACCACCCTGCAGGTGGGCGGGGCGGTGGGCCTGGCGGTCCTGGTCGCGCTGGCCGGGGGTGTGGGGCAGAGCTCCGACGGCTCCGGGCTGCTGGACGGCATCCGCACGGCCATCTTCGCCATAGCGGGTGGCATCGGCTGCGGCACGCTCGCGCTCCTCGTGCGTCGCAGGACCACGAGTCCGTAGGTCCTTTTCTTCCCGTTGCGTGGCCACCTTTCTCGTCCGGTCTGTCCTCCGTCGTGCCTGGAGTGCCCCATGTTTCCTGCTGCCACCGGTTCCTCGGCTCCTCCGGTCGCCGTCCTGCGCGGGCTGGCCGGCCGGGTGCCGTCGCGGGTGGTGACCAACGAGCATCTCGCGCGACGGCTCGACACCGACGACGCCTGGATCCGTACCCGGACCGGGATCCGGCAGAGGCACGTCGTCGGCCCGGGGCAGGCGACCTCCGACCTGGCAGTCGAAGCCGGCCGCCGGGCTCTCGCCTCCGCGGGGACGGACACGGCCGACGCGGTCATCGTCGCCACGACCACCCCGGACCACCCCTGCCCGGCCACCGCCCCGGCGGTCGCCGGATGGCTCGGCCTGACAGGCGTGGCCGCCTTCGACATCGGCGCGGTGCGTACCGGGTTCGTCTACGGACTCGCCTCGTCGGCCGGGCTGATCGCGGCCGGTGTGGCCGAACGGGTGCTGCTCATCGGCGCGGACGCCTACTCCACGACCCTGGACCCGCTGGACCGGGCCAACGCGATCATCTTCGGCGACGGCGCCGGAGCGGTCGTCGTGCGCGCCGGACATCCCGATGAGCCGGGCGCGGTCGGCCACTTCGACCTCGGCAGCGACGGCGCCCACGAGAACCTGATCACGGTGGCGGCCGGCGGCTCCCGCCAACGCTCCCGGCCGGGCGAACCCACCCACGGGGAACGGAACTTCGCGATGTGCGGCAAGGAGGTCTACCGCCACGCGGTGACCCGCATGGCCGAGTCGGCGCGGGTCACCCTGGACCGGGCCGCTGGAAGACCGACGACGTGGGCCTCTTCGTACCGCACCAGGCCAACCTGCGGATCCTGCAATCGGTGGCGGACGATCTCGGGCTTCCGCGCGAGCGGTGCGCGACCCACGTCGAGTCCGTGGGCAACACGGGCGCCGCCTCCATCCCGCTCGCCCTCGCCGACGCGTCCGCCCGTCAAGCCGTCCGGCCCGGCGACCGGCTTCTGCTCACCGCCTTCGGAGGCGGCCCCACCTGGGGATCCTGCCTCCTGACCTGGCCCTCGCTCCCTCCACAAGAACGGACGACGTCATGAGCGCCGCCACCTACGAGCAACTCGTCGACCTTCTCACGAAGCTGCACGACGCCCCTGCCGACCGTATCCGCCCCGAGGCGACCCTCGGAGAACTTGACGTCGACTCGCTGACGACGGTCGAGATCAGCATCCGCATCGAGCGCGACCTCGGTGTGAAGGTCGGCGATGACGAGCTTCAGCCCGACCTCACCCTCGGCGACATCGTCGGACTCGTCGACACCCGCCGAGCCACCGTCTGCAACAGCTTGAAACCGTCTGAACCCGCCTGAACCCACGGAAGGAAGCACGGGTATGGAGATCAACGAGCAGCCCCGCGGCGCGATCGGCGCGACGGTCGAGGGCTTCGACCACACCACCGCCTCGGACGCCGACATCGCCGCGCTCAAGAACGCCGTCTACACCAAGAAGATCGCCGTCCTGAAGGCTCAGAACCTCTCACCCGAGGAGTTCCTGGAACTCGGCAGGCGGCTGGGCCGTCCGGAGATCTACTACGAGCCGATGTACAAGCACCCGGAGGTCCCGGAGATATTCGTCTCCTCCAACGTTCCGAAGGACGGAAAGCAGATCGGCGTACCGAAGACGGGCAAGTTCTGGCACGCCGACTACCAGTTCATGCCGGACCCCTTCGGGATCACCCTGATCTACCCTCAGGTCATCCCGGAGAAGAACCGCGGCACCTATTTCATCGACATGGGCGAGGCATACGAGAAGCTGCCCGAAGAACTGAAGAAGGAGGTAGCCGGAACGCACTGCAGGCATTCGGTGCGCAAGTACTTCAAGATACGGCCGAACGATGTCTACCGGACCCTCTCCGAGATCATCGAGGAGGTCGAGCAAAAGACCCCGGCCGTCCGTCAGCCGACCACCTTCACCCACCCCATGACCGGCGAGACCGTGCTCTACATCAGCGAGGGCTTCACCGTCGGCATTGAGGACCAGGACGGCAAACCGCTCGACGACGAACTGCTCAAGCGGCTCTTCGACGCCACCGGCCAGCTCGACGAGACCTTCGGGCACGAGGGCATCCACCTGCAGAGCTTCGAGCAGGGCGATCTGCTGGTCTGGGACAACCGCAGCCTGATCCACCGTGCCCGGCATACCACCACACCCGAGCCGACCGTCTCCTACCGCGTCACCGTGCATGACGAACGCGGGCTCCACGACGGGATCAGGGCGGCATGACGGACGAAGCCCTGTTGGCTCAGGTACTGACACCCTACAAGGACCACTGCAAGTACCTGCGTTCGGCGATCGTGACAGAAACAGACGGTCGTGCTTTTGCACGCTGCGAGTTCGAGATCCCCGAGTCGTGCTACATCGACGACACCGACCATTTGAATTCCGTCGAGGTGAACATCTGCTACAACCAGATGATGTATTACCTCGTCGCCAAGTCTGTCAAGGAAGGACTGGGCACGGGTTTCGAATCCTGGACGCTGGACGACTTCTGGAAGCATCAACTCCCGGACATTCTGATCGCCCGTTTCTCATCCAGCTTCCGACGCGCGATAGATCCCCGTTCCTTCTCCGGGGAAATGGAGTTCCGGTCCGTCACCCGGCGTGCCCCGGCCGACGGCAGCCCGTTCCTGCACGCCAAGACCGCCTTCCGCTACTGGGATGCCGAGTCGGGACGCTGCGACGGTGAGGCGACTCTGGCGTTCGTCAACGTCCCCTGACACGAGGCGAGAGAGATCCATGACCCCAAACAGGCTCCATCACCCGCAGCTCCGGACGCTCGTCCAGACCACGAGCTTCCACGCCAGGCACCAGCCCGCCACCCCCGCGGTCCTCTGCGAGGGCCGCACCCTGACCTACGAGCAACTGCACCGTGAGAGCAACCGCATCGCCCACGCTCTCCAGGCCGCCGGACTCAGGGCGGGCGACCGGGTCGCGTATCTCGGCAAAGAGTCAGAGCACTACTACGAGATCCTCTTCGCCTGCGCCAAGAGCGGCACCGTCCTGGTCCCCGTCAACTGGCGGCTCACCGCGCCCGAGGCGAGCCACATCCTCCAGGACTCCGGCACCCGACTCCTCTTCCTGGAGGACGAGTTCGGGCCGATCGTCGACAAGATGCCGACCGCGCCCCCGGACGTGGTCGTCGCACTCGGCGAGCTCTTCACCGCCTGGAAAACACCCCACCCCCACACCGAACTCCCGGACAGCGCCACCCCCGACACACCCGTCGTTCAGCTCTACACCAGCGGCACCACCGGCCTGCCCAAGGGCGTCGTCCTCGCCCACCGCAGCTTCTTCGCGATCCGTGACGCCCTGGCGAGCGAAGGCCTGGACTGGATCGACTGGCGACACGGAGACGTCGCGCTCGTCGGCATCCCGGGTTTCCACATCGGCGGCCTGTGGTGGGCCACACAGAACCTCAACGCCGGCACGACCATCGTCGCCATGCGTGCCTTCGCCGCGCGGCAGGCCGTCGACCTCATCCGCGATCTCGGCATCGCCACCGCCTGCGTCGTCCCGGCCATGCTCCGCATGATGCTGAACGAACCCGGCGTCAGCGCCAAGGACTTCACCACCGTACGCAAGACGGTCTACGGCGGCTCCCCGATCTCCGAGGCACTCCTTCAGGAGAGCCTCGCGGTCCTGGACTGCGACTTCGCCCAGATCTACGGGCTCACCGAGACCGGCAACACCGCCGTCTGCCTGCCTCCGGCTGCCCATGTGCCGGGCGGATCGCTCATGCAGGCGGCGGGACTGCCGTATCCGGGCGTACGCGGCAAGGTGATCGACGGCGAAGGCCGCGAACTGCCGCCGGGCGCGGTCGGGGAGGTCTGCCTGGCCACGCCCGCGCACATGGTCGAGTACTGGCAACTGCCCGACAAGACCGCCGAGACCCTCGTCGACGGCTGGATCCACACCGGGGACGCCGGATACATCGACGTGGACGGCTACGTCTTCATCCGCGACCGCATCAAGGACGCGATCCTCGTCGCGGGCGAGAACGTCTACCCGGCCGAGATCGAGAACGTACTGGAGGCTCATCCCGGGGTGGCCGAGGCCGTGGTCGTGGGCGCCCCCGACGAACGCTGGGGCGAGTACGTGCACGCCTTCATCGTCCCGGACCTCGAACGGCGGCCCACCCCCCGGGACCTGCACACCTTCCTCGTCCCGAGGCTGGCGAGCTTCAAGCTGCCCGCTCGCTACGAGTTCATCGACAGCGTCCCGCGCAACCCCAGTGGAAAGATCCTCCGCCGCGAACTGAGGGACTGCTTCTGGGGCGACTCCGCCCGCAAGGTCAACTGACCACCCTCCCCCTGGAGTGAACGACATGCCTGCTCCCCTCATGCTGGAGGGATTCCGCGCGGACCTGGCGGAGTTCCTCTTCCAGAAGCCCGACGAAGTCGACCTCGAAGAGAACCCCGTCTACGCCGGGCTGGACTCCCTGCACATCGTCACCCTCATCGAACGGTGGCGGGAAACCGGCCTGGACGTGTCTTTCATCGAACTCGCCGAGTGCACCTCATTCGCCCAGTGGTGGCAACTGCTCTCCGCACGTCAGGAGGCGGCGAAGTGACGGCGCGCCACCGGTTGCTGGCCGCTCAGGAAGGCGTCTGGACCGGCCAGCGGCTCGACCCGGACAGCCCGGCGTTCAACACGGCCGAGTACGTACACATCCACGGCCCCGTGAACGCGGCCGTCTTCGACGATGCCCTGCACCGCGTGGTCGCGGAGACAGAGGCCCTGAACGTCGCCTACCTGGTCGACGATCAGGGGCAGCCCTGGGAGACCGCCGCTCCGGCCGACGACTGGCGGCTGCACACGGCCGACCTCACGGCCGAGCCCGATCCGCGCGCGGCGGCCCTGGCGTGGATGGACGGGGACATGGCCCGCCCCGTCGATCTGGTCCGCGGCCCGGTCTTCGGCCACGCCCTGCTGCGGATCGCACCGCAGTCGTACCTCTGGTACCACCGAGTTCACCACGTCGCCCTCGACGGCTTCGGCCTGTCGCTGGTCGCCCGCCGGGTCGCCCAGGTCTACACGGCCCTGGTGGCGGGCGAGCCGGTGGGAGACAGCGGCTTCGGCACGCTGGCCTCGGTGCGGCAGGAGGAGGGCGTCTACCGGGACTCGCCCCGCTTCGCCAAGGACCGCGCCTACTGGACAGACCGGTACGCGGACCGCACGCGAGTGGCGACCCCGGCCGGCCGTTCGGCCCTGCCCGCGCGCACCTTCCACCGCCGGGTCGTCGACCTCGACGCGGCACACACGGAGACTCTGCGTGCCGTCGCCCGCCGCCTGAAGGTCACCTGGTCCGAGATCCTGCTGGCAGTCACAGTGGCCCGGCTGCACCACGCGACCGGCGCCCCGGAAATCGTCCTCAGCCTCCCTGCGATGGGCCGCCTCGGCTCCGTCTCCCTCCGCGTGCCGTGCATGGTCCGCAACATCCTCCCCTTGCGCGTCCCCGTCACCCCGGCGGACACTCTGCGCGAGCTCGCCGCCCGGATCTCCCGCGAACTGCGCGCCGGTCTCCCTCACCAGCGCTACCGCTACGAACAAGTGCGCCGCGACCTCAGACTGGTCGGAGGACAACGCAGGTTGTCCGGTCCGGGCGTCAACATCATGCCCTTCGAGTACGACCTGCGCTTCGCCGGACACCGCAGCACCGTCCACAACGTCTCCGCCGGCCCTGTCGACGACCTGTCTGTCAACGTCTACGACCGCTCCGAGGGCGCGGGCCTGCGCATCGCCGTGGACGCCAACCCCGATCTCTACGACGAGGCGGACGTCGTCGCGTTCCAGGAGGGGCTCCTTGCTTTGCTGAGTGAGGCGGTCGCCGCCCCGGACCGGCCGCTCGCGGACCTGCGGGCGCATGAGTCTGTCCCTGTCCTCGACGGCGGGCCGCTCCCCGGTCAGGTGCGCCCGGTGCTCGGGCTGATCGCCGACCATGCCCGCCGGCGCGGCGGGTCCGTGGCCGTCGAGCACGAAGGACGCAGCATGACGTACGCGGAGCTCTTCGGTTCGGCGCGTGACCTCGCCTGCCGACTGGCCGCCCGTGGGGTGGGCCCCGGGGCCCTGGTGGCCGTGGCCCTGCCGCGTGGCATCGACGCGATCACCGCCATCCTCGGTGTCCTGCTCTCCGGTGCCGCCTACTGCCCGCTCGACCCGACCGCACCCGAGGCGCGCAGGGCCGAGTTGCTGGAAGGCGCCCGGCCCGCGCTGGCACTGACGGCCGGCGCCTTCGCCGACGTCATGACGGATGCCCCACCAACGCCCGGCATGGCCCGGCCGACTGCTCCGACGCCGGACGACCTCGCCTACGTCCTGCACACCTCCGGATCCACCGGCCGACCCAAGGGCGTCGAGATCGGCCACCGGGCCCTCGCCCACTTCGTCGCCGGCGCCACTTACCGCTACGGCATCCAAGGCGTCGACCGCGTCCTGCAGTTCGCCCCTCTGCACTTCGACACGAGTGTCGAGGAGGTCTTCCTCGCCCTGTGTGCGGGCGCCACGCTCGTCGTCCGCGGCGACGACATGACCGACTCGGTCGCGGCCTTCCTCGAGGCATGCGCCCGCTCGCGGATCAGTTTCCTCGACCTGCCCACGGCCTACTGGCACGAGGTGGCGTACGCCGTCTCGACCGGTGCCGCCACCCTTCCCGCCGGGGTGCGGACCGTCGTCATCGGCGGCGAGGCGGCGCTGCCCGAGCGGGTCGACCGCTGGCGCAAGGCCGTCGGCAGGTCGGTCCGCCTGCTGAACACCTACGGCCCGACCGAGGCCACCGTGGTCGCCACCGTCGCCGATCTCCACGACCCCGCCCTTGCCCCGGGGGACGTTCCCATCGGGCTTCCACTGCCGGGCACGCAGGCCGCGGTCGTCGACGGTGAACTCCACCTCCTGGGCGACAACCTGGCCGTCGGCTACCGGGGAGACCAGCTTCCGGACGCCTCACGTTTCGCGCCTCTCCACGCGCTCCCTGAAGCACCCCGCGCCTACCGCACCGGCGACCTCGTACGGATCGGCGACGACGGGCAATTGCGCTACTTGGGCCGGTCCGACACCGAGTTCAAGATCAGCGGCCATCGCGTGCATCCGGCCGAGGTCGAGAGTGCACTCGTCGCCCACGCGGGAGTCCGTGACGCCGCCGTCGTAGGACAGGTATGGGAGGACGGGACGCGGCGGCTGGTCGCGTACGTCGTCCCGGACGGACCCGCCCCGGCCGTGGCCGCGATCAGTGACCACCTCCGTACCACGCTGCCCCCGGCGATGATCCCGTCATCGTTGGCGTTCCTGGATCGGCTGCCCCGGACGAGTTCGGGAAAGATCGACAGGAAGACACTCGCCACACACGACCTCGACCCCGGCACACGGGTGTCCTCGCCCGACGGCACCCTGGAGCGCACCGTAGCCGCCGTCTGGCAACAGGTACTCGGCGTGGCCTCCGTCTCAACGCAGGACGACGTGTTCGACCTCGGAGCCCAGTCGCTCCAGGCCATCCAGGCCGCCAACCGCCTCGGCGTCGAACTGGGCCGCGACGTGAAGGTCGCCTGGCTCTTCCAGTACCCCAGCGTCGCCGAACTCGCCCGCTTCCTGCGGCAGCAGGCACGCCCGACAACTCCCGGCCTTCCGGCGACCCTACTCGCCGACACCGTCCTTGACCCCGACATCCGCCCCGGCGACGGGCTCCGGGCGGGCGGAACGCCGGAACGGATCCTGCTGACCGGCGCGACCGGCTTCGTCGGCGTACACCTGCTGGCGCAGCTTCTGACGAGCACCGAAGCGGAAGTCGTCTGCACCGTCCGGGCCTCCAGTCCCGCCGAGGCCACCGCCCGTATCCACCAGGCCCTGGAAACCCACCGGATCCACCTCACCGACGCGGCGCGGGAACGCATCACGGCGATTCCCGCCGACCTGGCCCGCCCCGGTCTGGGCCTGCACGAAACGCTCTTCGCCGACCTGGCCCGCACCTGCGGAGCCATCTTCCACAACGCGGCGACCGTGAGCATCATGCGCGACTACGCCACCCTGCGCCCCGCCAACACCGAGTCGACCAGGGAGCTGTTGCGTCTGGCGGCCGTACGCGCGGTCCCCCTGCACTTCGTGTCGACCCTGTCCGTCGCCCCGCCGCTCGCCCTGAGCCCCGAAGTGCCAGAGGCGTTCCTCCCACCTCACACCGGACTGCGGTACGGCTACCAGCAGTCGAAGTGGGCCTCCGAGCGCCTGCTGGAACAGGCCGTCGAGCGAGGGATACCGGTCACCGTGCACCGGCTCGGCCGGATCGTCGGCCCGGCCGCCACCGGCTACGTGAACGAGCGGGACTTCCTGTGGAGCGTCCTGCGCGCCGGGATCCCCGCCGGCATCGTCCCCGAGCTGTTCGAGGAGGAGACCTGGACTCCCGTCGACCACGCCGTCGAAGCCCTCGTCCATCTCTGCCTCGGACCGGCGAGTGCGGCGAGGGTCTTCAACCATGCCGCCACGGCCCCCGTGCGGCTGAGCGACGTCTGCGACTGGCTGGAGGAGTACGGCTACCCGCTGCGGCGCCTGCCGCTGGACCAGTGGCGTGCCGAACTGCCGCGTTCCTCCGGCGTCGCGGCGACCACGCTGGCCTTCTTCGACTCCTGGGACGTGGACCCCGAGGATGCCGTCGGCCCTGATCTGCGCCTGGGACGCGTGCGCTCCGACAACGTCGTGACGGGCCTGTACGGGAGCGGCATCGCGTGCCCGCCCGCCGACCGGGATCTCGTCTTCCGTTACCTCGACCACTGCGTCACGACCGGCACCCTGCCTGCCCCGACCGGGCGGATGAGTCATCTGGCAACTCCCACAGAATAGTTGGGAATCTTCGGGAACTCACCGGATCTGCTTCCCGACTACTGCTACAGAGCCACAACAGAGCCCGTCGCCGCACGAGCACCCGCTTCAAGGAGCACGCATGTCGAAGAAACGGCCGGTCGCCATCGCCCTGGCCGGCGCCCTCTGCCTGGTCACCGCAGCCTGCGCCGAGTCCTCGACCGACACGGACAGCGCCGCCGACGGCAAGGCATCAGCGGCCGCCGCGAAGTCCGGCTACCCGGTGCCCCTCGATAACTGCGGAGTCTCGGAGAAGATCACCAAGGAGCCCAGCCGGGTCGTTGTGATGAACGGCGCCTCGGTTGCCGAGGTCTCGACGCTCCTCGCCCTCGGCCTCCAGGAAAAGGTCGTGGCGAACCAACAGAGTTACGGCATGTCCGAGGTCGCGGGACGCGCTGCCGCCATCAAGGCGCTGCCCAAGGGCGACGTGAAACTCAACGACGCCTACGACATCCCCCGCGAGGCGATGATCGGGCTGCGCCCGGACTTGGTGCTGTCGACGACGGCGTACGGCTTCGACGGGAAGAACGGCTTCGCCACGCGGGAGCAGCTGAAGCAGATCGGCGTGAACACCTATGTCTCCCCGCAGGGCTGCGACCAGGACACCTCCAAGATGACCATCGCCGACAGCTACACGCTGCTGCGCGACATGGGCAAGGTCTTCAACAAGAGTGACGAGGCCGAGAAGATCGTCGCCGCGTCGGAGAAGCACATCGCCGAGGTTGCCGCCAAGGTGAAAGGCGAGAAGCAGCCCAAGGTCATGGTGCTGTTCTCCAACATGGCCATGGGCGGCAACGACTTCAGCTCGGTCGTCGCCAAGGGCATCTACAACGACATCCTCTCCAAGGCCGGCGGCAGTAACGCCTTCGAGAACGCCTCCAAGACCTCCTTCGCGGACCTGAGCAAGGAGAAGGTGGCCGCGACCGACGTCGACGCGCTCGTCGTCATCGGCTACAACGACCCGAACCCGATGGCCTACGCCAAGAAACTGCTGAAGGAGTTCCCCCAGTGGCCGGCGGCGAAGAACAACAAGTACGTGGCGCTGTCGGACTCGATGTATCTCGGCCCGAGCAACGACCTGGCGGTCGAGAAGATCGCCGGGATGCTGCACCCCGACAAGGTCTGAACGGCCTGAGACTGTCTGTCGCCGCAGGCGCCCTGCTGGTCGTGCTCGTCGGGGTCATGGTCGTGGCGGTGAGTATCGGTGCGGTCAACATCCCCGTCGGTGACGTGTGGGGGATCCTCCTGCACCACGTCACCGGCCAGGGCACCACATCAGACCCGGCACTGGACCAGATCGTGTGGACCTTCCGGGCGCCCCGCGTCGTCCTGGCCGCCCTGGTCGGCGCGGGCCTGGCGGTGGCCGGGGCGGTACTGCAGACCCTGGTTGCCAACCCGCTCGCCGACCCGGTCGTCCTGGGCTTCTCCTACGGCGCCTCGCTCGGCGCAGTGCTGGTCATCACCCTCGGGGGTGTCGCCCTCGGCGGGCTGGGCGCGCTCGGCGTGTCCGGCGCGGCGTTCATCGGCGCCCTGGCAGCCGGGGCCCTGGTCTTCGTCCTGGGGCAGCGACAGGGCCGGCTCGCCCCCACCAGGGTGGTGCTGGCAGGGGTGGCGGTCGGCTATGTCCTGCTGGCGATGACCAGCTTCGTCCAGCTGCTGGCGACGCCCACCGAGCTGCGAACGGTGATGTTCTGGATGCTGGGCAGTGTCGCCGGCGCCCAGTGGAGCCAACTGCCCACCGTCACGGTCGTCGTCCTGGCGAGCACGGTCATGCTGACCCTGCTCGGACGGCGGCTCAACGCCCTGCTCGCCGGTGACGAGTCGGCGACCGCGCTCGGCGTGGACGTCAACCGGCTGCGGGCCGCCCTGCTGGTCGTCAGCGCGCTCCTCACCGGCACGGTCATCGCGGTCGCGGGCGGGGTGGGCTTCGTCGGCCTGATGATCCCTCATCTGGTCCGCCTCACCGTGGGCGCCGACCACCGCAGGCTGATTCCCCTGACCGCCCTCCTCGGTGCCGTCTACCTGGTCCTCGTGGATCTGCTCTCGCGCACCCTCACCCGCCCCAACGAACTGCCGCTGGGCATCCTCACCGCCCTGCTCGGCGCCCCCTTCTTCCTGTGGCTGCTGCGCCGCAACAAGGGCCTGGACACCGTATGAAACTGACCGTGGACCAGCTCCACGTCACCCTGGACCGCAAACCGATCCTCCGCAAGGTGACCCTGGAGGCAGCCAAGGGCGATGTCGTCGGCCTCGTGGGCCCCAACGGCAGTGGCAAGTCCACCCTGCTCCGCACGGTCTACCGGTCCCTGCGCCCCGCCGGTGGAGTGATCCGAGTGGGCGGCGACGACGTACGGGAACTCTCGACCCGCACCGCCGCGCGCCGCACGGCGGCCGTCCTCCAGGACGCCGGCACCACCACCGGACTGACGGTGACCGAGATCGTCGCCCTCGGCCGCACCCCCCACCACGGCCTGATGGGCAGGGACGGATCCGAGGACCGTGAGGCCGTCGCCGAGGCGGTGGCCCGCTGCGGAGTGGGTCCCTTCGCGGACCGGGATTACGCCACCCTGTCGGGCGGCGAACGCCAACGCGTCCTGCTCGCCCGTGCCCTCGCCCAGCGCCCACAACTCCTGGTCCTGGACGAGCTCACCAACCACCTCGACATACGCGCCCGCTTCGAGCTCCTGGACCTGATCCGCAGCACAGGGATCACCACTCTGGCGGTCTTGCACGACCTCGACCTCGCCGCCCGCCTCTGCGACCACCTCGTCGTGCTCCACGAGGGTGAGGTGGTGGCAGCCGGACCGGTCCTGGAGGTCCTGACCCCGGATCTTCTCCGTGCTGTCTTCGGCGTCCGGGGAAATACGGACCGCCACGCAGACGGCGTCGTCCGCATCACCTACGCCGCACAGCCCCTCGCCGACGCCCGGGAGCCCGAGCCGGCAGATCGGTGATTCGGTGACGCAGACGGTCGCTCACTCGCTGTGCGGCTCGTACGGGATTCCGGTGCGGGTCGGTTCGCGTGCCTCGGCCCCGTCGAACGACGGTTCCGCGCCCGTGCGGTGGCCGCAGCCAGGTCAGGTGCGGTTCGTCCTTCACCAGGGCGCGGGTGCCGTCACCTCCGGGACGGATCAGCCGGCGATCGACCGACAGCGGGCCGTAGCGGAGGAGGGGACGGAGGGCAGGTCAGGACGGATGATCTGCCATTGCTGCCGCGTCTGTGACGCGTACGGCTGCTGTTCGAGGTTGGCTCCGTCGGCGGTGCTTCGCTCGTCGACGCCGAGGCAGAGACCGCTGTAGCGGTTGATGAGGAAGTAGTGTCCGTCACCGGCGGGCGTGACGGCCCAGTGCTGCTGGGGGGCGGTGGCGTCTGACCAGATGCCGGCGTTGCCGCCGTCCTCGCGGGAGAGGCCCGCGACCTCCAGAAGCTTGCCGCTGCCCACACCCTTGATCTTGTAGTCGCCGTCGCCGGTGCTGGCGAAGGTCCACTTCTGGTTCGCCTGGTTGAGCCATGGCCACTGATCGACGTTGGTGCCGTTGGCGGTGCGCGCGCCCTCCACGTCGGCGGCCTTGCCGCTGTGCCGGGCGAGCAGCCGGTAGACGGTGCCGTTGCCGGGCAGGGTGGTGGATACCAGCGCGGGTTTGGCCGTTCGGCCGCCGATCCTGACGCCACGTACGTTGGCGTAGTCGCCGGTTGCCGCATTGACCAGGATCCGTACGAAGCCAACGTTCCGGACCGGCCACTCGGCAAGCTTGAGGGTGCGGTCACCAGCCCAGGCGCCCGCCCCTCGGTTTCCTGCCCCTCTGGTACGACCTGGAACGGTTCTGCCTGCGTCGGCCACGGGCCTCGAAGTACCCCCGCAGTGGCGATGGCCGTAAGTCTTCCAGGTGGCGACGGCGTCCGCCGTCAGCAGCGCGACTGGGTTGCGCTGCTTCTTGTACGGCACCCAGCACATGTACGGGCTGGGTGCCGTACGCCATGCGACCCCGGTGGCGCGACCGCGCCACCGGGGTCGCATGGTTTCCCCGCGAGATCCTCGAACGCGTCCTCAAGAGCTGCGAAATCGGCAAGGGCTGCGGAAAACCCAGGTGGTGGCTGGATCCAGCAGGCGTACCGCGAGCAAGCCTCGGACGGCGACGGCGCAAAGCCGGTCTCGGGGGCCTCTGCGGGTCAGATGGGGATGTTCCCGTCGGGGATGAAGGGGTCTCCGTGGCCGGGGACGACCAGGGCGGGCTTGAGGGCGAGGATCTTACTGCGGGAGGCGCGCAGGCCCTCGTGGTCGTCGGAGGTGGGATCTTCGGCGGGGCCGTGGACGCTCCACCAGGCGTGGGTGAGGACGACGGTCCCCTCGGCGGTTTCCGCGGCGGTGGAGACGTCCTGGGGGGTGTGGCCGGGTGTTTCGATCAGTCGGATTGAGGGGGAGAGCCGGTACCCGTCGGCGGGTCGGTCGAAAGGCCACCGGGCCGGCCAGTGAGGTGTTTGTCATGCGCAAGACCATCGTTTCGGTGATCGTCACCCCCGAGGCCGCCGAGTCCACGGCCGCCGTCACACCGACCACCGTCAGACCAGGACGACCGGAACCCCGCGCTCCTCGAAGCGGGCGGCCCGTCGTGCCGCCCCCGTGTCGGTGATGAGCGTCCCGATGTCCTCCACCGGGCAGATCCGGGCGAACGCGCGGGCGCCCAGCTTCGAGCTGTCCGCCACCACCACCAGGGTCCGCGCCCGCTCGGCGAGCAGCGCGTTGACGCTCGCCTCGTGCTCGCTGTGCGCGCCCGCGCCCTCCTCCGCGTCCACGGCGTCCACCCCGAGGAACGCGAGGTCGAGACTGACCTCGCCCAGGATGTGCCGGGCCAGCGGACCGACCAGTTCGTACGACTGGTGCATCGCGACCCCGCCCGTCGTCACGACCTTGAGGTGCGGCCGTACCGCCAGTTCATGGGCGATGTTCAGCGCGTTCGTGACGAGCGTGACCGCCGGTTCCTCGGCCGAGCCCCTGAGATCGCCGCGGGTGGCGATGGCGCGGGCCACCTCCGTCGTCGTCGTACCGCCGTTCAGCCCGACGACCATCCCCGGCTCGACCATCGCCGCCGCCGCCCGCGCGATGCGCTCCTTCTCCGAGGCGTGCCGCACCGTCTTGTAGCGCAGGGGCAGTTCGTACGCGACGGAATGGGCCACCGCGCCGCCCCGGGTACGGGTCAGCAACTGCTGCTCGGCGAGGTGGTCGAGGTCGCGGCGTACGGTCGCGACGGACACCCCCAGCTCGACGGCGACGGCCTCGACCTCGACCTGGTGCCGCTCGGTCAGCAGCTCCAGCAGGGCCGTGTGCCGCTCGTGGCGATTCACCGGATCACCGCATCCTTCCCGACGTCGACCGACCGGGCCCTGTCCGCTCCCGGGCCGCCCCTGAGCGTACCGTGCAACGTCATGCTTGTTTCTGATTGGAATGCTGCTCTAGCATGCAGAAAAAATCATTCTGCCGAACTTCATCGGTCACTGGACCGGGAGCGGAGAGCACGCATGGCTCAGGCGACACATGTGGAGACCGAACTGGCCGACCAGCCCGCCTGCTGGCGCCGGGCCGCCACGCTGGCCGTGGACCAGGGGGTGGTGGAGGCGCTGCCCGCGCCGGGGGAGCGCGTCGCCGTCGTCGGCTGCGGCACCTCCTTCTTCATGGCCCGCGCCTACGCCGCGCTCCGGGAGAGCGCCGGACAGGGGGAGACCGACGCCTTTGCCGCCTCGGAATTCCCCTCGGGCCGCCGCTACGACCGGATCGTGGCGCTGACCCGCTCCGGTACGACCACCGAGGTGCTCGCCCTCCTCGCGGGCGTTCGCGGCACGACCCGTACGACCGCGATCACCGCGGACCCGGCCACGCCGATCCGTGACGCCGCCGACCACCTGGTCGTCCTGGACTTCGCCGACGAACGGTCCGTCGTCCAGACCCGTTTCGCGACCACGGCGCTCACCCTGCTCAGGGCCCGTCTCGGGCTGCACAGCGACGCCGTGGTCGTGGACGGGGAGACGGCCCTCGCGCGGCCGCTGCCCGACGCCCTCACGGAGTGCACCCAGTTCACCTTCCTCGGCCGGGGCTGGTCGGTCGGACTCGCCGAGGAGGGCGCCCTCAAGATGCGGGAGGCCTCGCTCTCCTGGACCGAGGCGTACCCGGCGATGGAGTACCGGCACGGCCCCATCAGCATCACCACCGAGGGCACGGCGACCTGGATGCTCGGAGAGGCCCCCGACGGCCTGGCGGAGCAGGTCACGGCGACCGGCGGCCTGTGGGTGGCGGGGGGCCTCGACCCGCTGGCCGAACTGGTAGGGGTCCAGCGGCTCGCCCTCGCGCTCGCGGCGCGGCGCGGACTCGACCCGGACAGCCCGCGTCATCTCACCCGCTCCGTGATCCTCCCCGCGTCCTAGACGAGTCGTTCCCGCCGGAAAGCCACCGTGGAAAGGAAGTTGAGCTCGAACCGTTCGGCCCGGTGCCCCGCACCGGGCCGAACGCGTGCCGCCCCTGTGTCATTTCGTGCTGATGTGCGATGCCTCATACCGGAGCGGGATGCTCTGTGGGCAACTTTGTCAACTGCCCACCGCGAATGACCGCTTGGCGACTACCGTGTGTGCTCGGTGATCAACGGAGGGCTCATCCGGCATGCGCCGGTCCTGCCGCTGCGCCGTGAAACCAGAAGACCGCCGCCGCACCAGCACCAGCACGCATGCCGATCCTGGGGCCCCACGTACCGAGGACACAGATGTCTCCACTTCGCGCACCCGTCGCGCGGCCGGAACGCCGAGAGGGCGGGCGGCACGGTCGGCCGGGCTCCCGGACGCTCCCGTCCGCCGCCCGGGCCGACGCGGCGACCCCGCAGGACGCCCGCATACGGCCGTACCTCCTGCGCGCCGAACTCCTGCGCACCGCCGTCCTGCCCGCGATAGTCGCCTCGCTGAGCGGCGCGGCGGCCGTGGTGCTCGTCCTGCGCTCCACCACCGCGGAACCCACCGCCCCGGTCTGGACGGCCCTGTTCGCCACCGCGCTGCTCGCCTTCGCCGCCATCGCCGCGGCGGCGCTGGGCGCCGAGCGCACCGCCCGGACCGTCCTCGGCCGGTGCAACGCGCTGCGCCGCACCAGCGCGCGCCGGCAGGCCGAACTGCGCGCCGTCGTCGAACAGCTCAGACAGGGCGAACGGCTGCCCGCCCGCCCCACGCCACCCGCCGTGGCCGGCCACGGCGGCGATGAGTTCGAGCTGCTCACGGTGGAACTCGGCCGCACCCACGAGGCCGCGATCGCTGCCGTGACCCAGGCGTCGCGGCTCTCCAGCGGTGTCGGCAACGAACAGAAGGTGGAGGTCTTCGTCAATCTGGCCCGCCGCCTCCAGTCCCTCGTCCACCGCGAGATCCAGTTGCTGGACGACCTGGAGAACGAGGTCGAGGACCCGGAGCTGCTGAAAGGTCTTTTCCAGGTCGACCATCTCGCGACCCGGATCCGCCGGCACGCGGAGAACCTGGCCGTCCTCGGCGGGGCGATCTCCCGGCGGCAGTGGAGCCGGCCGGTCACCCTCACCGAGGTCCTGCGCTCCGCCATCGCGGAGGTCGAACAGTACCCACGGATCAAGCTGGTGCCGCCGATCGAGGGCAGCCTGCGCGGCCACGCCGTCGCCGATGTCATCCACCTGCTGGCCGAACTGGCCGAGAACGCCACGCTGTTCTCGTCCCCGCACACCCAAGTACTGCTCCGGGCCCAGCAGGTGACGGCCGGGCTGGCGATCGAGGTGGAGGACCGGGGGCTCGGCATGCACCCCACCGAGCAGAAGAAGATGAACGCGCTGCTCGCCGACCCGGACCAGGTCAATGTCGCGCACCTCCTCCAGGACGGGCGGATCGGCCTGTTCGTGGTCTCCGCGCTGGCCCGCAGACACGGGATCGCCGTCCGGCTCCAGAGCAACATCTACGGCGGGATCCAGGCCGTACTGGTACTGCCGCGAACGCTGCTCGGCGCCGACCCCGACGCGTACCCGGACCACACCGAACAGGCCGCCCCCGGGGAGCGGGACGGCTCTCCCGCACCGGGCTCTCCCGCACCGGGGTCCCCCGCACCGGGGTCCCCCGCACCGGGGTCCCCCGCACCGGGCTCTCCCACACCGGGGCCCCCCGCTTCGGGGCCTGCCGCACCAGGGAGCGTCGCGCCGGGTGGCGTCGTACCGGAGAGCGCCCAACTCCCGTCCCCGCCACCGGCGTACCCGTCACAGCCGCCGCCCGCCCCGCCGTCCCCCGCGGCCCCCGGCGGCCCCGCGCCGCTGCCCGTACGGACCGCCCGCGCCGAGCGGCCCACCCCCGCCGCAGCCCGCCCCGGTGCCCGTCACGCCGGGCGGCCCGAGCAGCCGCCCGCCCCCGTGATCCCGGTCAGGCCCGCGGTGGAGCCCACCGGCGACGGCAGGATCCGGGGTACCGCGAGCCGGCCCGTCCTGCCCAGGCGCCGGGGGCAGGAACACCTCGTACCGCAGCTACGGGACGGCCCCGCCCCGGCCCCCGCAGGTGAGCCCGCACTCCACGATCCCGGTCTGATGGCGGCCTTCCAACGGGGCATCGGCCTCGCCGAGTCGCAGCCCGTCGCGCGCCCCGCGGAAGCGCCGCCGCCCTCCTCCGGACTGCCGGAATCACCGCGCCACGACACCACCCCCAAGGAGTAGATTCACCATGGCGAGCGATGTGCCGACCGGCCATGTCTCCGACCTCGACTGGCTGTTGAGCGGTCTGGTCCAGCGAGTCCCGTACACCCGCAGCGCGGTGCTGCTCTCCTCCGACGGCCTGGTGAGATCCGTCCACGGCCTGGACCCCGACAGCGCCGACCACATGGCGGCCCTCTCCTCCGGCCTCTACTCGCTGGGCCGCAGCGCGGGCATCCGCTTCGGGGACGGCGGCGAGGTGCGCCAGGTCGTCGTGGAGCTGGACTCCACCCTGCTCTTCGTCTCCACCGCCGGATCCGGCACCTGTCTGGCCGTGCTGGCGGGCCGTGAGGCGGACGCCGCGGTCCTCGGCTACGAGATGGCGATGCTGGTCAAGAGCGTACGACCGTATCTGGCGACGCCCCTGCGGCACGGGGCCGGTGTCTCACCGAGCGCCGCGGGGCACTGACCGTGCCCCTCTCCACGGACGGGCCGTGGCTCGACGACGCGGCGGGCCGGCTCATCCGCCCGTACACCGTGAGCGGTGGCCGGACCCGGCCCACGGCTCCCCTGGACCTGCTGACGCTGGTGGTCTCCACCGGGACGGCGCCGCAGCCGCACCTCGGCCCCGAGCACACCGAGGCCGTCGTCCTGTGCGCGGGCCCGACCTCCGTCGCGGAGATCGCCGCACAGCTCCGGCTCCCCGTGACGGTGACCAAAGTCCTCCTCTCCGATCTGGTGGAGTGCGGGGCGATCACCGCACGGCCGCCGGACACCTTCGACCACCCCACCGACCGTTTCCTGCTGGAGGCAGTGCTCGATGGCCTACGACGACAGCTCTGACCCCTGTTCCGGCTCCCAGCCCTTCCCCACCGCGCTGAAGGTCCTTGTCGCGGGCGGATTCGGCGTCGGCAAGACGACCTTCGTGGGGGCGGTCAGCGAGATCGCGCCCCTCAGTACGGAGGAGCTGCTGACCCAGGTGAGCGCCGCGACCGACGATCTGACCGGCGTCGAGACCAAGACATCGACCACGGTCGCGATGGACTTCGGCCGGCTGACCCTCGACGAACGCCATGTGCTGTACCTCTTCGGCACACCCGGACAGGAACGCTTCTGGTTCATGTGGGACGAACTGTCCCGGGGCGCGCTCGGCGCGATCGTGCTCGCCGACACCCGGCGGCTCGACTACTCCTTCTCCGCGGTGGACTTCTTCGAACAGCGCGGCATCGGATTCGTCGTCGCCGTCAACGAGTTCGACGGCTCGTACCGTTATGACCCGGAGGAGGTACGGGCCGCGATAGACCTCAGGCCCGAGGTGCCGATCGTGCTCTGCGACGCCCGTATCGCCAGTTCGGGCATCCGGACGCTGGTCACACTCGTCCAGCATCTCCTCACCTCGTCCCCGGCCCCCGTGCGGTCCCCCTCCGAGGCCCCGGCCCTGTCCCCGGTGGTCTTCGCGCCCGCTCCGGCGCCGGAGCCCGCCGAATGAGGCCGTCGGCGGCGACCACCCCGAGCGACGGAGTACGCGGATGAGGTACGACCCGATCGCCCGGCTGCTGCTCACCCCCGTCGACCAGGAGGCCCCCCAGCGCGTGGTGCGGCTGCGCGGGCTCGGGCTCGGCGAACGCCCGGAACCGGCCCTCGACGCCTTCGCCGGGCAACTGGCCCGGATGACGGCCGCCCCCTACGCGATGGTCAACTTCCCCGACGGGGAACGGCAGTTCTTCGCCGGACTGCACACCCCGCCCGGCCGTGCCGAGCAGCGCCTCCAGTCCCGCGACCACGGCTACTGCCCCTACGTGGTGGTACGGCGCAAGGCGCTGGTCCTGGAGGACGTCCGCGACTTCCCCCGCTTCGCCGGGAACGCCCTCGTGGACGAGAGCGGCATCCGCTCCTACCTCGGGGCGCCCCTCATCGACCGTACGGGGATGGCCCTGGGCACCGTCTGCGTGGCCGACACCGAGCCACGGCGGTGGGGGCGCGCCGGACTCGACACCATCAAGGCGTGCGCGGCGCAACTGATGGCGCAGATCCACCGCAGGGAGGACGGCCTGGCCTAACCTCGGAACAGCCTCTTGACCACACGGACGGCCAGTCACTAGCGTGACGGATCAATCCTGCCGGAAAGCGCTTTCAGAGTCTCGGCCCCGGAGTAGGGGCCGAGCATCGGCCGAAGCGGTTCGCGGCAGGTCTGCCGAAGAGTGTTCCCAAGGCGCAGCGCACGTGACAACTACCGGGTGGCCCCGAGGAGTTCACAGTGAGCCAGAGCGTCCTGCCCGTCCCTCCTGTCCCTCCCTCCCCTTCGCCGCAGCGTGTCAGGCCCGGCGCCGGGGAGCGGATCGCCCGCGCCGTCGAGGCCGGTAAACGCCCCGTCGCGCTGCTCGTCGGCTGCGCCGTGCTCTGGTGGGCGGTCGCCGCCGCCGAGCTGGTCGAGCCGTATCTCGTCCCCTCGCCCGGCGCCACGCTCGATGTGCTGACGGGAAAGGCGGGTTACCTCTGGCACCACACCTGGGTGACGACGTATGAGACACTGCTCGGCTTTCTCATCGCCGCCGTGGTCGGTGTGTTCGCGGCGGTGGTGATGGTCCGCTCGTCGACCGTGGAGCGGACTCTCTACCCCCTGCTGCTCTTCGCCCAGGTCGTACCGAAGATCGCCGTGGCACCGCTGTTCGTGGTCTGGCTCGGCTTCGGGATCACCCCGAAGATCCTGATCGCCGTCCTCATCGCCTTCTTCCCCGTGGTGATCTCGATGGTGACCGGCCTCAAGGCGGTCGATCCGGAGATGCTCCAGCTCTCCGCGACGATGGGCGCGAAACCCTGGCAGACCTTCGTCAAGATCCGCTTCCCGGCCTCGCTGCCCCATCTCTTCTCCGGGCTCAAGGTCGCCGTGACACTCGCGGTGACGGGGGCCGTCGTCGGCGAGTTCGTCGGCGCCAACGAGGGGCTCGGCTATGTGATCCTCCAGGCAAACGGCAATCTCGACACCCCGATGCTCTTCGCGGGACTCCTCGTCATGTCGCTGATCGGCGTCGTCCTCTTCGCGCTCGTCGAGGTCGCCGAGCGGCTGCTGCTGCCCTGGCACGCGAGCCGCAGGGACACGGACGTCACCACCACCTACTGAGCACGAAAGGCGTTACGCGCCATACCTCTTGGGCACGACAGACACCACGCACGGCACGCACTGAGTACGACTCGCCCCCGCTCCGGGAAGGGCCAAGCCATGCACCCGCGCAGACTCCTGATCGGTCTCGTACCACTGTTCCTGATCGCGACCACCGCCTGTGGAGAGGACGGCGCGGGGACCACCACCAGCGACTCCGGCAAGAAGCTCGACGCAGTGACCCTGACGCTCAACTGGTATCCGTACGGCGAACACGCGCCGTTCTACTACGGCAAGCAGCGGAAGATCTTCGAGAAGCACGGCATCGATCTGACGATCAGGGCCGGCCAGGGCTCGCAGAAAACCGTGCAGGCGACCGCCGCCGGACAGACCGACTTCGGCTGGGCCGACACCCCCGCCCTGCTCAGCGGTGTGGACCAGGGCGTCGGGGTGAAGAGCCTCGGGGTCTTCCTCCAGACGACGCCGTCCTCCGTGCAGTTCTTCGAGAGCGAGAACGTCACCACGCCCGCCGATCTCAAGGGCAAGACCATCGCGGGCACGGCGGGCGACGCGCTCACCAAGACCTTTCCGATCTTCCTGGAGAAGAACGGGCTGAAGGAATCGGACGTCACGATCCAGAACACCGACCCGGCGGGCAAGATCGCCGCGGTGATCTCGGGCAAGACGGACGCGCTGCTCGGCTACGCCAGCGACCAGGGCCCGACCATGAAGAACAAGGCCAAGAAGGAGGTCTCGTACCTCCGCTTCTCCGACCACGGGCTCAACTTCTACTCCAACGGTCTGATCGCCGGCCAGCGGATCCTCGCCGAGCGCGGCGATCTGGCCCGGCGCATGGTGCGGGCCGTCAGCGAGTCGTGGGCGGCGGCCGAGAAGGCGCCGGACCCCGCCGTCGCCGCGATGGGCGGCGCCTCGGAGCAACTGCCGCCCAAGAACGTCCTGTCGGAGCAGTTCGCCACCACGGTGACCCTGCTGCACACCGACGCGACGCGCGGCGCCGCCCCGGGCGTCAACACCGAGGGCGACTGGCGGCGGACCATCGACATCATGGCGCGGGCCGGACTGGTGAAGAGCCCGAAGGCCGTACAGGAGTACTGGGACAGCGGCACGGCGCTGAAGGGATAGGACGGTACACACCATGGCCAGGGACGCGAAGCTCCAGGATCCGGCGGCGCGGCGGGACGGCGCGCACCACACCACCGTGCCCCCGGGCGCGCCCGCGGTCCGCCTGGACGAGGTGGCCGTCCGGTTCCGTACGAAGAAGCGCGAGGTCACCGCCTTGCACGAGGTCTCGCTCGATGTGGCGCCCGGGGAGTTCGTCGCCCTCGTCGGGCCCTCCGGCTGCGGCAAGTCCACCCTCCTCAAACTCGTGGCGGGCCTGCTGACCGTGTCCGAGGGCGCCGTCCGGCTGCACGGCCGGCCCGTCGAGGGACCGCGGCACGACATCGGCTACGTGTTCCAGCGCGCCGCGCTGCTGGAATGGCGCACCGCACGCCGCAACATCCTGCTCCAGGCGGAGATACGGCGGACGGACGCCGCCGCGGCGCGCGAGCGGGCCGACGAACTCATCGCGATGACCGGACTCACCGGGTTCGAGGACGCGTATCCGCACGAACTCTCCGGCGGCATGCAGCAGCGCGTCGCGCTCTGCCGGGCGCTGCTCCACGCACCGCCGGTGCTGCTGATGGACGAGCCGTTCGGGGCGCTCGACGCGCTCACGCGGGAACAGCTCAACATGGAGCTGAACCGCATCTGGCGCGAGACCGGCACCACGGTGCTGCTCGTGACGCACTCCATCTCGGAAGCGGTCTATCTGGCCCAGCGGGTGGTGGTGATGAGCCCGCGCCCCGGCACGATCACGGAGATCATCGACGTGGGGCTGCCGGCGGAACGGGAGTACACGCAGACGCTCGGGCGCCCCGAGTTCCGCACGGCGACAGCCAGGATCCGGGGACTGCTGGGGGCGGCTTCCGCGCAGGAGTGACGTACGGGTACGGGCGAGCCGCGCGCCGGTGACCGGTGCGCGGCTCGCCCGTACGCGGCTCAGTAGCGCAGCCGCGCGAGATACCGGTAGCTGCGCAGTGCCGTCAGGAACGGATCGGCCGGTGTGTCGTGCTCCACCAGCCACTGCCGTACGCCCCCGGACCGCGCTGTGTCGAACATCGAGGGGAAGTCCAGCACACCGGAGCCGACGTCCTCGAACCCGCCCTCGGGCGTCATGTCCTTCACATGCAGCGCGGGGAACCGGCCGGGGTTGGTCACGAAGAGCCGACGTGGATCGTCAGCGCCCTTCGACGCCCAGAACACGTCCAGTTCGAAGCCGACCAGCTCCGGATCGGTCTCCTTGAGCAGGATGCCGTACAGGCTCTCCCCGTCGACGGTGGAGTGGTCGCCGTCGTGGTTGTGGAAGAGCACCCTGAGCCCGGCGCGCCGCGCGAGCAGTCCCGCCGCGTTGAACTGCCGTGCCGCTTCCCGGTATCCGGCCGGTGAGTGCATCGTGGTGGGCAGGCTCGGCACCACGATCCACCGGCCGCCGAGCGTACGGACGTCCTCGATCGCCTGCGGCAGACCGCTGCCGGTGACCGTGGGGTAGGCGACATGTTCGAGCACCGCCCGCAGCCCGGTGGCGTCCAGCATCGCTCGGATCGCCGCCGCGCTGTGGCCGTGCCGGCCGCTGACCCCGACCGTCGCGTAGCCGATCCGCGCCAGGCGCTCCAGTGTCCCGGGGAAGTCCGAGGCCAGCGGGGTGCGCATGGTGTACAGATGCATGCCGATCGCGGACGGCGGGATCCGCCGGTGCCGCCGCCCGTGACCGGCGGCGCTCGCGCTGGCCGTACCGCCCAGCGCGACGGCCGTACCGCCCAGCGCGACGGCCGTCCCCGCCGCCGCGCCGAGGAACGCCCGTCTGCCGGTGACGGTGGTGCCGATCCCGTCGCTGTGGCTCGTGCGGTTCATCCCACTCCCCTCTCAGCGTGCGTCGACACGGACCGCGCCGGTCGTGGTGTCGCCGCGGTCGTCGGTGACGGTCAGCCGCGCCGTGTAGGCGCCCGCCCGGGTGTATGTGTGCGTGGCGCTCGGGCCCTCCGGACCCGCGGGCTTGGAGTTGTCGCCGTAGTCCCAGTGGTACGAGGCGATGGTGCGTCCGGCCAACGGCTTGACCTTCGAGGTGAGTTGGAAGGTGAGCGGCGTCGAGCCGTCCGCCGGGGCCGCTCGGGCCGTCACCTTCGTGGCCGGTTTCTTCTCGACACCGGAGCCGTTGAAGTGCAGCCAGTCCACCGCGAGCAGATCCGGACCCTGCTCGGTCCAGGCGGGGTTGGTGAAGACGGCGTACAGCTTCACCGTGTGTCCGGGGTCGACGAGGTCGGTGGTGGGGGAGACGATAGTGCCGTAGCCACCGGTGACGGGGACGGTCACCTTGCCCAGCAGTTGGCCGGTGGGGGAGTCCGCGCGGAACTCGATGTCTCCGCCGAGGCCGCCCGAGGACGCCCCGACCGTCACCGAACCGATGCCCTTCAGCGATACCGGGTCGAAGGCGATCCAGTCGCCGTCCTCGATCTCGCCGAGCCGCTTGCCGCCGGAGGAGTCGGCACGGTCCACTGCCTCCGCCCCGCCGTGCGCGCCGCCGGTCGACGTGCGGTGCTCGGCCTCGCGGAAGGCGGTGCGCAGGGTCAGCGAGGCCGACCCGGTGAGGGCGGGCACATCGCCTGCGCCGCCCCGGTCCTCGTAGCGCGCGGTGATCCCGTAGTACAGGTTCTGCCCGGGGCCGTGGCTGTCCCCGGCATCGGTGATGATCTCGCCCTTGCAGCCGGTGTAGTTGTCCAGCGGATGGAGGTGGCTGTCATGGCCGAGCTGGGACTGGACGACCACCCGGGAGCAGTCGATCCTGCCGCCAGGACCGGTCTTCCCGTCCTCCCGGTCGTTCACCTTCACGGTGAACGGGATGGTGTCGCCGAAGCGGAACATCCCGCCGTCCGGCGGCTGTTGGATGGTCACCACCGGTCGGGTGTTGCCGACGGTGATCTCCTGGACCGAGAGTCCGGTCAGCCCGCCGGGGCCTGTGACGGTGAGCCGGGCGGTGAACCGCCCCTTGTCGCGGTACACATGGGACGGGTTGGCTTCCGTCGAGTCGGTGGTCCCGTCACCGTCGAAGTCCCAGGCGTAGCGGACCGGTTGGCCGCCGGGCAGACCGGAACCCGCGCTGGAGAACGCGACGGTGAGCGGCGCCGCCCCGGTGTCCGGGGTCGCGGTGGTCCTGGCCTCGGGCAGCCGGTCGTCGCCGACATGGTCGATACGGTAGATGCCGGCGCCCTCGTTGCTGCCGCCCCGGCCCGTGCCGCTGCCCAGCCCGAAGTCGATGACGTACAGGGCGCCGTCGGGCCCGAAGTCCGCGTCGAAAGGCTGGTTCCACTTCATGTCGCCGAAGACGCCGTTGATGGACTGGAGGTCACCGGCCTGCACCGGCGGGAACCGCGGATCGGTGAACGTCTGGTCCTTCTCCTGGAACGAGAAGGTCTTGAACCAGGTCCGGGTCAGCTCGTAGACCAGCCACTTCCCCTCGAAGTACGCGGGGAACTTCGACGGGTAGGCGTTGTCGGGGTCGTAGTCGTAGACCGGGCCGCTCATCGGCGCCCCGCCGCCCGTGCCCAGTTCGGGGAAGTCGGCCGAGGCCGAGTAGGCGTACCAGACCGTCGCCGGTGCGGCGGGCGGCAGTTCGCGCAGACCGGTGTTGTTCGGCGAGTCGTTGACCAGGTTCGCGCAGTCGAACTTCGGGCCCGGGGTGCCGGTCGTGAAGTCGTAGTCGTTGAACGGGGTGTTGGCGCCGACACAGTACGGCCAGCCGTAGTTCCCCGGCCGGGTGACCCGGTTGTACTCGACGGTGCCCTCGGGCCCCCGGTCCGCGACGGCGGCGCGCGCGTCGGGCCCGTAGTCGCCCACCAGCAGCGCGCCGCTGCGCGGGTCGGTGGTGATACGGAACGGGTTGCGCAGGCCCATCGCGTAGATCTCGGGACGGGTGAGCTCCGTACCCGGGGCGAACAGATTGCCCTCGGGAACGGTGTACGTGCCGTCGTCCCGCGGTGTGATCCGCAGGACCTTGCCGCGCAGGTCGTTGGTGTTGCCGGCGGTCCCCTGGGCGTCCCAGGCGCGGCGTCCCGCGCGCTCGTCGATCGGGGTGAAGCCGTCGGAGGCGAACGGGTCGGTGTTGTCGCCGGTCGCGACGTACAGGTCACCGTTCCTGTCGAAGGCGATCGACCCGGCCATGTGCGAGTTCGCCCGGCCCTCGCCACGCAGTGTCGGGACCGTGAGCAGACGTTTCTCGGAGGCGGGGTCGATGGTGTCGCCCGAGACGGTGAAGCGCGACAGGTTGAGCTGTTTCTCGTTCTTGTCGGAGTGCAGCAGATAGAGCCAGTGGTTCGCCGCGAAGTCCGGATCGAGGGCCAGCCCGAGGAGGCCGTCGGACTGGCTCGTCATCTCGGGGGTGTACGCGAAGTCCAGCGCGGTCGAGACCCGGAGCGAGTCCTGGTCGATCACCTTGAGCTTGCCGGTGCGTTCGATGAAGAAGACCCGGCGGTCGGGGGCCACGGCCAGCTCGAAGGGGTCGGCCAGATCGCTGGTGACCAGCGGGGTGCGCTGGAAGGCGCCCGTGCGGGTGGCGGTGCAGTCGCCGGGCGCGCTGCCCGCCGCCCACTGGATGCCACCGAGCAGATGCGAGAGGAAGGCGTCCTCCTCGAACGCGGCGGCGTCATGCCCGCCGGCGGTGAACCAGGAGCGTCCGCCGTCGTAGTTCTGGCACCAGGACCACGGATGGTCGACGCCCTCGTCCAGGCCGTCGATCCCGTCCCGCACCTTGATCTGGGCGAGGGTGTGCACCTTCCCCGTCGGGTTGGTCCGCCAGTTGTACCACTCCTCCGTACGCTCCCAGAGCTGCGGAAGGTCACGGGTGGAGGGGTGCGTCCGGTCGAGTACCTTCACCCGGCCCGTCTGGACGGCCGGATGCTTGTCGAAGACCGCGCCGACCAGCCCCTCGTACCAGCTCCAGTCGCGCTCGCTCGCCGAGGCGGAGTGCAGCCCGACCCAGCCCCCGCCCCCGCGTACGAACCCCTGGAGGGCGGCCCGTTGGGCGGCGTCCAGCAGATCGCCGCTCTCCGGCGTGGAGTTGGTGTTGTTGAAGACGATGGCCTGGAAGCGGGACAGGTTCTCCTCGGTGAAGGCGGCGGAGTCCGAGGTGGCCTCCACGTCGAAGCCGTTCTCGCTGCCGAGTCGCTCAACAGCCTTGATACCGGCGGGTATCGAGTCGTGCTCGAAGTTGGTGACCTTGGAGAAGACCAGAACGCGGAACGCCGCCGCCTCGGCCCGGGGCGGGGCGGCCACCCCGGCACCGAGGACGAGGGCGAGTAACGCGGTGATCACAAGGAAGGGCGACGAAGCTCTCATGGGCGCTCCCGGTGCTGGTTGGGCCGGCGGGTTGGAAAGCGCTTTCAGGAGTACGCCGCACAGCGTAGGTCCCCGTATCACGGAGAGGCAATGGGTCGGAAGAGCCTTCTGCGACAGGGGAGTTGGGGCGGACCGGGCTCCGCCGGGACAGCGGGTTCGGGACGGGCCTGGCTCCGCCGGGAAATCCACCGGGAGAATCCGCCGGAATTCGGCGTGCTAGGGCCCGTCCCGCCGCGTCAGGCGGCGTCCAGCTCCGCCACCTCGTCCGCGGTGAGAACGAGATCGGCCGCCGCCGCGGAGTCCGCGGCGGTCTCCGGCCGGCTGGACCCCGGAATCGGCACCACCGTGGGCGACTTGGCCAGCATCCAGGCCAGGCACACCCGCTGCGGACTCACCCCGTGCGCCTCGGCGATCCGGGCGAACGAGGCGTACGAGGAGCCGAGTTCACCCGCGTTCTTGATACCTCCGAACGGGCTCCACGGCAGGAAGGCGATGTCCAGCTCGGCGCAGAGTTCAAGCTCCGGCTCGCTGGAACGGAAGGCCGGCGAGAACTGGTTCTGTACGGAGACCAGCCGGCCGCCCAGGATCTCGTCGGCCGCCCGGATCTGCTCCGGATTCGCGTTGGAGATGCCAGCCTGCTGGATCTTGCCCTCGTCCAGCAGATCGCGCAGGGCGCCGACCGACTCCTCGTACGGCACCTTCGGGTCCGGACGGTGGAACTGGTACAGCCCGATCGCCTCCACCCCGAGCCGGCCGAGCGACGCCTCACAGGCGCGCCGCAGATACTCGGGGGAGCCGTCCAGCGTCCATGAACCGTCACCGGGGCGCAGATGGCCGCCCTTCGTGGCCACCAGGACCTCGGGTCCGCGCGGGTGCGTGGCGAGGGCCTTGGCGATCAGGGTCTCGTTGTGACCGACGTCGGTGGCGAGCAGATGGTAGGCGTCGGCCGTGTCGATCAGTGTCACCCCGGCGTCCAGCGCGGCGTGCAGAGTGGCGAGGGAACGGGCCTCGTCGGGCCGGCCCTCGATCGACATCGGCATGGCGCCCAGGCCGATCGCGCTGACGTCGACGGTTCCGATGCGGCGAGTCTTCATGGTGGGGGGACACCTTTCCTGCTGCGGGGGAACGAGTTGCCGGTTCTCCCCCAGCCTCGCCGCTGATCGGCGGCGCGTCCAACAGAAGAGGACGAGATCTTCCGGAAGAGGACGAAATCTTCGTCGCGTTCGCCACGCTGCCGCTCGCGGGCGCGGTGGGAGCACTCGCGCGGTCCAGGCACTCGCGCCGTGGAGGCAATCGTGCCGTGGGCCCTCCTCGCGGAACCCGGCAGGGACCGGCTCAGGGACGCTCCAGCCATCCCCGGACGAAGGCCGCCTGCCCGGCATGCTGGAGATCGTCGGAGACGACGCTGACCAGCCGCACCCCCAGGGTCACCGCCGGGGTCCACCCCTCGTCGACGACCCGTCCGAGATCGGCGTCCTTGAGCGTGCCGAGATAGGCGACCGTCCGGTCGTGGACGGCGTCGTGGTACCCGGCGAGCAGTTCCGCCGTGACACCGCCGAGTTTCGCCACATCCTTGGCGGAGTGCCCGTAACCGGTCGCGCCGGGGCGGAACGAGAGCCCGAACCGCCCGTGCCACCCCTCCGCCGTCCACACCTGCTCCGTACCGGCGGCGTCCGCGATGTGGTCGTCCTGGACCCGGGTGAGATGCCAGACGAGCCAGGCGATCGAATTCGCCCCGTCGTCGATCCGTACCTCCAGCTCGTCGGGGGAGAGCCCGCCGACCACTTCGTGGACCGTCTCGCGGATACGGCCGAAGGCGTCGACGAGCAGATCCGCGCTCGCGGTGGTCGGGGTGTCGGTCATGGTCGGCTCCCTTGTTCCTCGGTGGGCCCGGACTCCTCCGTCAGGTCCGTTCCCATGGGGATTCCAGGGTCGCCCACCGGACCTCAGCGCGCCAGGAACGCCGAGACGCGCCCCCGCAGCGAGGCCGGGTCCAGCCCCTGCCCCGCGACATGTTCCTCCAGCGAGCCGTAGCGGCGCAGCTCACGGCGGTCCACCCCGAGCCCGAGCACCCGGTGCGGCGTCTCGGCCAGCGCGTCGTTGGCGGCGGCCGTGGAGGTCCCGGCGAGATACGGCTCCACGAGCACCACATCGGCCCGGTCCGCGCCCGCCACGGCCCGGCGCAGCGCCGCGCCGTCGAAGGGCCGTACGGTCGTCGCGTACAGCACCGTGGTGTCCAGGCCCTCCGTCGCCGCCAGTACGTTGTCCAGCAGCGGCCCGACGGCCACCACGACCCCGCCCCGGCCCTCGCGTACGGTGCTGAAGCCGTTCCCCGTCACCTCGCGTGCCCGGTCGTTGCTCTGGAGCGACAGCCGTACGTACACCCGGTCGTCCCCGGCGGCGGCCTGCCGCAGCAGGGCCTCGGCCTCGTCGGGGTGGCCCGGCACCTGGACCGTCCAGCCGTCGAGCGTGTCCAGCAGCGCGACATCGCCGGGCGCCATATGGGTGAAGCCGCCCGCCGGCGAGTCGTACGACGCCCCCGCGCTCACCAGGACTCCGCCCACGCCCTGGTGGCCGAAGTCCAGCTTGACCTGCTCGAAGGGGCGCTCGACCAGGAAGCTGGCGAAGGTGTGCACGAGGGGGCGCAGGCCCGCGAGGGCGAGCCCGCCGCCCACGCCGACCAGAAGCTGTTCCCGGATCCCGACATTGATCACCCGGTCCGGATGGCGGCGCTCCGCCTCCACGAAACCGGCGGCGCTGATCTCGGCGAGGACCACCGCGATACGAGGATCCTCGTCGAGAAGGCTGGAGGCGGTGGAGATGAAACGGTCACGCATGGTGTCCATGGAGCTGTACCTCTCTCGGTGCGCGCCCCGGTCTCGTCCGGCGCGCGGCTGGTTCTCAGGGACCGGGTCAGGACTTCGGCTCGACACGGGCCACGACCGCGCGGGGCCGCCCGGCGTGCGGTGCGGTGAACGCCCTGTACAGCGCCTCGTGATCACGGCCGTCCACGGTCACGGCCGACCAGCCTGCCGCCTCGAACCGGGAGGCGATACCGCCGGGCCAGCCATGGGTCGCGGAGCTGTTGTCGACCACGAGGGTGTGGAGCTGTTCGAGCCCGGCGGGGCCCGCGTAGGCGATCGCCTCGTGGTTGCTGCCCTCGTCCAGCTCGGCGTCGCCGATCAGCACCCACACGCGCGGCTCCGTCAGCCCCCGCGCCCGCAGCCCGAGCACACTGCCCACGGCGAGCGGCAGCCCGTGCCCCAGGGAGCCGCTGCTGATCTCGATCCCCGGTACCAGGGTCCGGTCGGGGTGGTGGCCGAGCGGTGAGTCGTACGCACCGAAGCCGGGCAGCAGCTTCTCGGCGAGGAACCCCTTGGCGGCGAGGACCGCGTAGTACGCCATCGGCCCGTGCCCCTTGGAGAGCAGGAACCTGTCCCGCCCGACCGCGTCGGCGTCCCCGGGCGTCACCCGCAGCACCCGGTCGTAGAGCACCCAGAGCGCGTCCAGGGTGGAGGTCGCGGCGGGCCCGTGCTTCTCGTCACCGGTCATCAGGGCCATGAGCCGGTGCAGCTCCCGCAGGGCGGCGCCGGGAGACGAGGACGCCGGCCGGGTCTCCGGTACGGTCCCGGTGGCCGCGCCGCTCGTGCCGTTGGTGCGCGTCGTGCCTGTGCTTGTCATACGAGCCACGGTGCAACGTCAAGCGCACTTGAGGTCAAGGCGGCCCCTGCCGGGAAAGCGATTCGTGACCACCGGCAGGAGTGCGGTATTGTTCTCATGCACGTTCGGACCAGGGAAACCCCAGGTCAGACGGGCACCGGGACGTGGCGCAGCTTGGTAGCGCACTTGACTGGGGGTCAAGGGGTCGCAGGTTCAAATCCTGTCGTCCCGACTTGTGTTTTCGCAGGTCGTAGGCGGTATCGGAGAAATCCGGTACCGCCTTTCGGTGTTTCTTGGGGACCAGTTGAGGATCAGCCGCACCTAGGCCGTTTCGTTGGATCATCTGATCGTTGGTCTGGGTGTGTCGTTGACTGACGCGCAGTGGGCGCGGATCGAGCCGTTACTTCCAGACCGGTCGCCCAAGCGGGGTGGGCGGTGGCGGGCCCATCGACAGGTGATCGACGCGCTCGCGTTCAAGTTCCGGACCGGCTCGCAGTGGGTGCACCTGCCAGAGCGGTACGGCAACTGGCGGGGCGTCTACAACCGGCTACGGATGTGGGCCGTGGACGGCACCTGGGAGCGGGTGTTCACCGCGCCCATGGCCCAGGCCGATGCCGACGAGGACCCGAACTGGGCCGTCTCGGTGGACTCGACGATCGTGCGCGCTCACCAGCACGCCGCCTGGGCCCGCGAAAAGGGCCCCGGCCGGCGAGCCGCACGACCATGCCATCGGCCGGTCCCGCGGAGGGCTGACCACAAAGATCCATCTCGCGTCCGACGCCGACTGCCGGCCCCTGGCCTTCGTTCTCACCGCCGGACAGGCCGGTGATGCTCCCGCCTTTCCAGACGTGGTGGCCCAACTGCGCGTCCCCCGCCCACGCGGGCGGCCCCGGACCAGGCCGGACACGGTCCTGGCCGACAAGGCGTACTCCTCACGCGCCATTCGCGAGCACTTACGCAAGCGCGGTATCCGAGCAGTGATCCCCGATCCCCGTCCCGGCAGACCAGCGGGGCCACCGGCTGCGGCGCGGCAGCCAAGGCGGCAGACTCCCAGCCTTCGACCGCGAGGCATACAAACAACGCAACACCGTAGAGCGATGCGTCAACCGCTTGAAGCAATGGCGCGGCATCGCCACCCGCTACGAGAAGACCGCCACCATCTACCTGGCCGGACTCCACATCGCAGGCATCTTCCTATGGTCAGCCCGATGATCCAAACGAAACGGCCTAGCGGGATAGGGCGTCACGCGGTTCCGTCACGGTGACGCCATAGCCGAACGCCGCTTTCGCCTCAGGAGGCCTGGCTGTTCTGCACGGGATCGGACGGCTTCACGTTCACGCCTCGCGCGCCCCTCGTACGTGCCTGCCGCCTGGTGAACCGGGGACTCCATCCTGGTCGTGACCTGGGGTGATACGTCGCCGAACAGCCACTGTCTGGTGGCTGTCCCTGCCAGGACGAACCGGGTGGAGGCAGCATGTCGGAACGGGTCGGAAACGTCTCACGGACTGAGCCGACCCCTGGCCCGGCCCCGTACCCACACCACTACAGCTCAGGGAACGGGGCCTGGTTGGTTCAGACCTGAGGCCGCCGCGGCGCTCGCTGCCCGCATTTTGGAATGGCGAGTGATTCGGGACCGGAACCTGGGCGTCTCCAAGGGCGCCGTCAGCCAGCACCTGGCACTCCTGAAGAAGGACGACTATCGCTGGTCCGCGGTCGTCCGGGTCGGAGGATCCCGCTGATCGATCGGTGCACGGTTGTGTCGCAGCGGGGGTAGACGGAGACTTGAACGGAAGGCCGCCGAGCGCCGACGCTCCGCCGGGCGGCCCGGCGGCGGCACCATCGTTCCACCTGAAGTGGGTGAGCTGCCCACAGGCGCATACCGGAGCTAAGGCCCTCTGCCGTACCCCGATTGCCGGGTGTCAGGCTTCGGTGCCGTCTCCATCCGTGCCGTGCTGCGGTCATGCCGGGGCACCGAAGGAGCAATCATGAAAGCAGCGGTATACGAAGGTGCGCGAACGGTCACAGTGAAGGACGTACCGGACGCGAAGATCGAGCACCCCTGCGACATCATCGTCAAGATCACCACCACCAACATCTGCGGTTCGGACCTGCACATGTACGAGGGCCGCACCTCCTTCGAGACTGGCCGCACCCTGGGACACGAGAACATGGGTCAGGTCGTGGAGGTCGGCTCGGCCGTCCGCAAGGTCCAGGTCGGCGAGTATGTGGTGCTGCCCTTCAACATCGCCTGCGGCTTCTGCAAGCAGTGCGAGCGGGGTCTGACCAACTACTGCCTGACCATGCAGCCGGTACCGGCATTCGCCGGAGCCGCCTACGGATTCGCCGACATGGGCCCCTACCAAGGCGGCCAGGCGGAACTGCTGCGCGTGCCCTACGGCGACTTCAACGCGCTGCGTCTGGGCGAGGACGCCGCTGAGCAGCAGACCGACTACGTGATGCTCTCCGACATCTTCCCCACCGGCTATCACGCCACCGAGATGGCCCACGTCAAACCGGGCGACCAGACGATCGTCTTCGGAGCCGGTCCCGTCGGGCAGATGGCGGCCTACTCCGCCCTCCTCAAGGGCGCCAGCCGCGTCTGGGTGGCCGACCACCAGCCCGACCGGCTGCGCAAGGCGGAGGAGATCGGTGCCATCCCGATCAACACCGCGGAGCAGAACCCGGCGGAGGTCGTCAAGGAGGCCACCCTCGGTCTGGGCGCCGACAACGGCTGTGAATGCGTCGGCTACCAGGCACACGACGCCGAAGGACACGAGGACGCCAGCCTCACGCTCAACGGACTGATCGACTCGGTCAGGTTCACGGGCGACATCGGCGTGGTGGGCGTGTTCATGCCCGAGGACCCCGGCGGTGCCGAGGCCCAAGGGGAGCTGGAGGCGCAGGGCAAGATCCCGATCGACTTCGGCATGATGTGGTTCAAGGGTCAGCACATGGGCACGGGGCAGGCGCCGGTGAAGAGGTATAACCGGGCGCTGCGGGATCTGATCGCCGGCGAGAAGGCAAAGCCGAGCTTCATCGTCTCCCACGAACTCAGCCTGGACGAAGCCCCCACCGCCTACGAGCACTTCGACGCCCGTGACGAGGGCTGGACCAAGGTGGTCCTGCACCCCAACGGACACGGAAACGGCCACAAGCAGTGAGGGACCCAAGGACCGCCGTCCGCCTGTGCCCCCGGACCCGGGCCGGGGGACGGGCGGCGATCGCCCCGGTTCCGCCGGGGTTGGACGGGCGGGTGTCGCCTGCGCTCCGGTCGGACCTGAACCAGCGGCGATCGCCCGCGTCCGGCCCGGTAGGACGGACGCCGGGCTCCACCCGCCCAGCTCGACGGGCGCGTGCCTCGACACGCGAGGTCCGAACCCGCTCCGTAAGCCAATGTCATGGGTCTGTCGGTCATGCCCCTTGGCAAACCCACGGCGCGCGCCACGTTCACGCCTCGACTGGACACTGTGCCGGTTCGAGCGACGGAGGCTGAGGACCGAATGCGGGCGGCGCGGAAACCGACTGGCGCTCTTCACCTTCTCGCTTGGCGAAAAAGATTCCGTCGGCTTCCCAGACCGCCATATCGTCCTCACTCCACGGCAGGCTTGTCACCCAGCAGGGACTGTCGGTCGGCGTGAGTGAGGAAGCTGCGCTCTCGGAGACGCTGAGCCGCTGCCCCAACGAGCTGGTCACAGTCACCCTGGCCCGGTAGCGCCGGCCCCCTGGTGTGCCGGAAAGCGTGGACGGGGGAGACTCGGGTTCTGGTGACCAGGAGGACAAGAGCCGTGTAACGGGCACTACCTGATCTGGATGCTCGCCCACCTCGGCCTGGCCGGCGGCCGGGGAGCGACGAGGGACTCGCCGCTCATTGCGATCCGAGGCCGCCGATAGTCGGCGTGACAGGATTTACTTCACCCGCACAGATTCGAATTGAGCTTCGTGCTGCCTTCGAACCTCGCGACCTCAAGTGATATGGCGTAGAGGCCATGCGCCCCGTTCGAGGCGTAAGTGTACCAAGCTCGACCTGTATCGTTTCCGCCGTACCACGAGCGCCAGGGCCAGTAGGTTTTATAGCCGTTCAGGTCTTCTGATACGAATCGGATTTTTACGTGATGCCCGTCGGCCAATGTGTCGTAGGCGTACAATCCGAGATCTATCGTAGAGCCAGCGGAATTGGATTGCCAGTTTTTGTAATCGAGTTCTCCGCGCACCCCGGTCGCTTTGCACGTGATAGTGCCCGACGCCCCCGCCGCTTGGGCCGTTCCCGATGCGGTGAATACGGTGAAGAATGCCAGGCCCACGCTTGCGGAAAGCAAAGTTTTTCTCATGGTGCGATCCCCCTCTGATTGCTTGGATTCTTGTTTCGGTTATGTGCGATACGAAGCGTCACTGCGCTTTCCGCATCTATGTCTTGCTTCGTTTATGGGCTCGGGGCGGTCGAACGCTTCGTTTCCTTTTCGTTCGTCACCCATTCTCACCGTTCAAGCCTGGACCGTCCATGTCGGAGAGTGCACAGGATTTACCCCTGCGTCCACAGATCCGGGCAGAGTGAAACGTCCACCACCGCCCGCCCGCCGGCGCCACCACCGAACGACGGTGCCGCACCCGATGACCTCCCCGTCCCGCCCGGCCGGAACGAGCGACCCCGCCGGGCGGTCGAACTCCGGGGGCCAGGGCCCGCGCGGGCTCCGCTGCTCCGCGATCGCGCTGAACGCCTCCGCGTACTGGGCGCGCGCCTCCCGCCGGCGGCGGATCGCGTCCCGCGCGCCCTGCTCGGTCAGACCGCCCTCACGGGCTCGGACCAGTGCGCGGACGGCATCGGAGCGGTCCATGCCGAACTCGTCCACGCACCTGCCGTAGAACTCAAGGTCGTCGACAACGGCCATACGCACTGTCATATGCACCTCGCTGTTCAAGAAGATCCGCCTGGGCCGCTGCTGACGTGTCGTCTGCGCGGGGCCAGGTTGTTGCCCCGGCCGGGCAGAGCTGGACATCTGCTCACGCCGGGTGATCGGCTACTCGACGGCCTCCCACATGCGGGCGAACTGGTCATCGACGCCCTCAAGACGGCGGTCGCGACCCGCGGCGGCAGCGTGAACGGAGTGATCTTTCACGCGGACAGGGGTTCGCAGTACACGTCGGCCGCGTTGGCGCAGGTCTGCGACGGTTTTCGGGATCCGCAGGAGCATGGGCAGGGTCGGCTCGAACTACGACGACGCCCTCGCCGAATCCTTCTGGCAGGGACTCAAGAGGGAGGCGATGCACCAGCGGCTGTTCTCGACGATGCGTCAGGCCAGACTGGAGATCTTCCAGTGGCTCACCTACTACAACGCTCGCAGGCGCCACAGCGCACTCAACTACCTTTCACCTGCCGAGTTCGAACAGCAGCAGAGAGAACGTAGAATCACACGCGCAGCATGAACCCCGTGTCCACACTCCGGGGGACGCCTCACGGCCTTACCGCCATCCTCTGCTGCTACAAACGACTCGCTCGGCTCACGACATAGGACACGGTCTTAAGAGGCAGAGGGCTATGGCCGGTCTCCTGGCTATGCGGGCCGGTGACGACGAACCGCACGGGGCGTCAGCTGAGGGTCTCGATGAATCCGGCATCCGGGAGCCGTCACGACAGCCGGTTTTTGAGTGCCGGTCTTGGGGACCAGTTGGGGACCACACGCCCTGCGTCGGGGGCCACGTCGTGCATCGCGGTGAACGTTTTGCGCCAGAGGTCGACATGTTACGTCCCGATTTGGGTGCCATCGCAACGTTCTGGGGGTCAAGGGGGCGCAGGTTCAAATCCTGTCGTCCCGACTTGTGTTTTCGCAGGTCGTAGGCGGTATCGGAGAAATCCGGTACCGCCTTTCGGCGTACCTCCCCGCCGGCTACGCCGGCCGCTGTCCGGGTACCACGACCTCGGAACGGACAGCACGGGTAATCGCCGTGTGGCGCCCGGCCCTCACGGGGCAGGCAGGCGTACGACGAATCCGGCGAGGCTCTTCTGGACAAGTCCGTACGCCAGGACGGGCATGAGCAGGTGCGGTTTGTCCGGCATCGCCGCCGTGATCAGTACGGCGCCCGCGCTGCTGTTGCTCATTCCGCACGCCAGAGCGAGAGATGAACGTCCGCCCCGGTCCAGCCGCAGTGTCGTGCCGGCCGCGAGACCCAGCAGGAACGAGGCGCCGCATATTGCCGTGGCTGCGGTCACCGCGGCGCCGACCAGCAGGGGACGCGGATGGGCCAGGCAGGGGCCGAGCGCGCCGCTGGCGTTGACGTAGGTCGTGGCCAGTGAGGCGAGCAGGGCGGACGGCGTGACGCCGGTCTCCCAGAACGCTGACCATGAGGTCGGCATGACGGTGCGGCACAGCACCCCTGCCGCGCAGGGCAGCACGATGCTGGACAGTGCGAAGCTGCCGCGGCTCAGTTCTGCGGCGACGGCGAGTGTGTGGGCGTAGGGGCCGTGCAGCAGGGATGCCAAAAGGCTGATCACGAGCGGCGTGGTCAGCGGACTGACGAGCGTGGACCCCAGCACCGCGGCGACGACGGTCGGTTGGTCTCCGGCTCCTTTGGCCGTCCACACGGTGGCGTTGGCCGCCACCGGCATCGTCACGATCAGCACCATCGCCGTGACGAGGCCGCTGCCCTGATCGGAATCCGGCGTCCGGCGCAGCAGGGCGGCCAGGAGGGGGACGAGTGCCAGGGGAATCGTCAGATGGAGTACGAGTGCGGCCAGGAGGGCAAGCGGCCGTCGCAGCAACCCGGTCAAGGCGCCCAGCCGGATCTGGAAGCCGGCCGCGAACAGGAGCACGCCCAGCAGAACCGGCGGCAGATGCACGCTGACAGCGCCCACCGGGAGCGCGTGCGGCCGGCGCAGCCACAGGCCGGGCCCGGGCACCAGCAGTGCCGCGGCGTACGCGGCGAGAACGGCACGGCCCAGATGGCCGCGCAGCCACCCGGCGAACCAGGTGGCGCGGGAGACGGTGGCAGGCGGCACGGCTTCCTCGATGAGGCTGGAGCGGCAAACTGACAGCGAAGACGAGCCGGCCGGATATACCCGTGGAGCAGGAGAACAGGTCCATCGCCTCATCATGGGCAAGCAGCCCCGCGGTTTCGGACCGACCGGCCCGGCAGTCAGGATGCGTTCAGGTTGTCGCTGGCACGGTCACGTCATGACACAGGATTCATCGCGAACCGCGTCGTTCGTTGTACCCCGGCGGGCCTCCGGCGGCGGCCACAGGGCCCGCTGGAACAAGGTGCCCGAGATCACCGTCTACTTCTGGATCATCAAGGTCCTCTGCACGACCGTGGGAGAGACCGCGGCAGACATGCTCGCGGGAAACGCCGGACTCGGCCTGACCGGTGTGTCCGTACTGATGAGTGCCCTACTGGCGCTCGTGCTCATCGTCCAGTTCCGCACCCGCGCCTACCGGCCCGGCGTCTACTGGCCGGTCGTCGCACTGATCAGCGTCGTCGGCACTCTGATCAGTGACAATCTGACCGACAACATGGGGGTGCCGCTGGAGCTGAGCACGGCGGTGTTCGCTGTGCTGCTCGTGGCCACCTTCCTCTTCTGGTACGGACGCGAGAAGACGCTGTCCATCCACCGCATCGACACCACCAGCCGTGAAGCGTTCTACTGGCTCGCGGTCCTGTTCACCTTCGCTCTGGGCACCGCGGCCGGCGACCTCGTCGCCGAACGCATGGGCCTGGGCTACCTGACCTCGATCCTGGCCTTCGCCGCGGTCATCGCCGCGGTGGCCGTCGCCCACTTCGCGCTCGGCCTCAACGCGGTGTGGAGCTTCTGGATCGCCTACATCCTCACCCGCCCGCTGGGCGCCTCGATGGGCGACTACCTCTCCCAGCCCACCGGCGACGGCGGCCTGGGGCTGGGCACCGTGGTCACCAGCGTGCTCTTCCTCGCCGTCATCCTGGGCCTGGTCGTCCATCTCTCCGTGACCCGCAAGGACACCACACAGCTGCCCACTACGTCCTGAACCGTCCGTGCGCTGTGGCCCGGCTCGCCCCCTGGGGGGTCAGCCGGGCACTTCGGCGACGAAGTGTGCCCCGCCGTGTTCGGCGGCGTCGTGCCACACCCGTCCGCCGACCGACCGGGTCAGCCGCATGACCAGCGCCAGCCCGAGCCCGGCTCCGTCGTGCCCATCTGCGGGATCGGCGCGGCGGCCGGGCTGGAACAGCCGCGGCACGAACGACTGCGGCACTCCGGGACCGTCGTCGGCCACCGTGATCCGCACGCCCTCACACGTTGCCCGTGCGGACAGCGTCACGGCCGAGTCCGCGTAACGCAGTGCGTTGGCGTGCAGCGGGCTGACGATGCGCTCCAGCACCGCCTCGGCCACGCCGGCCCGCAGGTCGGGGTCCACGTGGACCAGAGTGCGCACCCCGGCACGTCCGCTCTCGCGGGCCAGGCCCTCCAGCACGACGCTCACCCGGCACGTCCCCGGCGCATCCGGTCCGGCTGCCGCGCCGGCGCGCGAGTCGGTCAGCAGGGTGTCGCAGATGGACTTCATCGAGGATGCCGCCTCAGCGATCACCGCGTGCGCCTGCCGGGTCTCGGCCGCGGTGCGTGGCCGGGCCTGCCACAGCTCCAGTTCCCCCATGACGCGGGCCAGCGGCGTGCGCAGTTCGTGCGACAGCTCTGCGGTCAGCTGCTGCTCGTGACGCAGCATGCTGCGTATCCGGTCCAGCAGAGCGTCCAGGGACGTTCCCAGCTGATGCAGTTCCTGTGGGGCCCCCGTCGAGGCGAAGCGGGTGGTCGAGGACACCGCGCTCCACTGGGTGGCCTGGTCGGTCATGACGGCAACCGGGCGCAGCGCGCGGGCGACGGACAACCTCGTCAGCAGATAGGTGCAGGCCAGCATGACCGCACCGAACCCCGCGGATCCTGCCAGCAGGGCGTTCGCCGAGCTGGTGTACGGGGCCATATCGACGGCCGTCACCACCATGACGCCTGAATGGCCCGGCGGGACCTGTTCCGCGCACAGCCGCCAGCCCGGGCGCTCGTCCGAGGAGGTGGCCGTCGTGCACGCCGAGGCGCCGTTGTGCGCCATCCGCTGGGCCGCCTGGGCAAGCCGGTGGTGGTGTCGGGCGGTCGGCGGCTGCTCGACCGCCCGTGATCCGTTATAGATCCACACGTTGGAGTCGAGGACTTCGTCGTGGGTCGTTTCCCGAACTCGTACTCGGTCGCCCGACACCTCCACGGTCGAGGCGACGGCGGCAAGGGTGCTGTGCAGCCGGTCGTCCGCCAGGGACTGCAAGTGCCGTGCCGCGACGGCGTTGAACACGATGGTGAGAGTCGTCAGCAGCAGGGCCGCCGCGGCCACGGCCACCAGGGCCAGCCGCCCCCGCAGGGTCCTCGGGGCGAAGCGTCGGAGGCTCGGCGTCATGAGAGGCGATGTCCGATGCCGCGCTGGGTGTGCACCGTCAGGGCGCTGTCGGCTGCGCGAAGCTTGCGCCGCAGCCTGCTCACATACTGATCCAGAGTGTTGTCACTGACCCACGCGCCGTCCGGCCAGCCGGCGCGCAGGAGTTCCCGGCGGCGCACCATCGTGCCGCCGGCCGCCACCAGAACGGCCAGCAGCCGGAACTCGGTGGGTGAGAGCAGGACCTGGTGGCCGTGCACGCGGGCGCTCAGTGAGATCGGGTCGATCTTGACGTCGCCCACGTACTGCTCCCGGGTGGGGGCGGCCCGCTTGAGCAGCGCGTTCGTGCGGGCGACGAGCTCGCGCAGGTGGAAGGGCTTGCACAGATAGTCGTCCCCTCCCGCGGAGAAGCCGGAGAGCCGGTCTGTCAGATGCCCCCGGGCGGTGAGGAAGATCACCGGAGCGTCGAGGCCGTTGGCCCGCATGGCCTGGCACACGTCGCGGCCATCGGCGTCGGGCAGGCCCACATCCAGCACCACCGCGGCGATCTCGGCGGTGGCCAGCTTCAGCGCGGTCGCGCCGTCCGCCGCCGGCACGGGTAGGAAGCCTTCCTCGGCAAGCCCTCGGCGCAGCACATCACGCAGGGCGTGGTCGTCCTCGACCACCAGAATCTTGTGAGACACCGGCTCCTCCTGAATGTGCACGCGCCGCCGAAGCGCCGGACGGTACCGGCACAGGCCGAGGGCGGCACCGGCAAGGCTGCCCGGCGGACCGCTTCCTCGCCCTCCCCATTGTCTACTGTCATGTAGACGCACATGGTGTCATGGCTGCCGCACGCCGGGGCCGCAGGATCAGTAGATCGGCGTCCGACGCGTGGAGTAGGCCGTACCGAACCAGGTGAACGACCTGATCGCCGATCGCGTCCGATCGCGTCGGCACCGCGATCCTCAAGAGTGCGGTCGCACCGTCGCGGACGTCGAGCTGTCTTCCGCGAGTTGCGTCCGAATGCCGCGAGGCACACGCACGCCGTGGCTGCGCAGGTTGCCGATGAATCGTGCGGCGAGCAGGTCCGGGTCGGCGGCCGTCACCGCCGCCAGCCTCCTGACCCACCGAGGCGAGAACGATCGCACCGCGCCCGGGAAGCCGGCGCTGATGGCACTCACGGGGCACACGGCGATTCCCAGGCCGGCGGCCGCGAGCTGCGGAGCCGCGGTGGTCACCGATGTCCTCATCACGGGCTCCGGGCGGACCCCAGCCTTGGTGAAGGACCGATCGAGCCAGGTGCTGAGGCCGTTCTCCGGGGCGAAGTGAACGAGGCACACACCGTCGAGATCGTGCATGTGCACGACAGGCTCTTGGGCCAGGGGATGGTCGGTCGGGGCCACCAGCACGATTTCCTCGTCAGCCACGACCGTGGTCGTGAAGCGGTCAGGCACGGGACCGGGCATCAATACGACGTCGACTTCGTCGGAGTCGATGAAGCCGTGGAGCTCGTCGACCGCCGTGGATTCACGCAGGGTGATCGCCACCCCCGGGTGGCGGTTGTGCCACTGGCGGACGACCGGGGCGAGCACGGACACAAGGCTCTGCGCACAGGCCAGCCGCAGCGATCCGCCAGCCGCTTCGCCGACGGCCCGTGCCGACCTCACCGCGGAGGCGGCCGCCTCGATCGCTCGTCTGGCATCCGTGACGGCGGCGCGCCCGGCGGGAGTGAGCTTCACCCCCCGGGGTTCGCGACGAAGCAGGGTCGTTCCTGTCTCGCGTTCCAGCACCGCGAGCTGATGAGAGACAGCGGGTTGCGACGCATGCAGGAGCAGTGCGGCCCGTGTGATCGATCCGGAGTCCGCGACCGCGACCAGGCATTCCAACGCTCGAAGAGAAGCCATCCAAAAATGCTATCCCAGCGCCCCAAACTATCGATGTCATGGAGGGAAGAGCTCGGGAGCCCTGATCGCTGCAACCGATGGCGCCTTCTCGTCCACGTCTTGCGAGGAGGGCCGCAACCGACGAAGGAGAGTTTCATGGCGCGGACGTTCGTCACGGGCGGTTCGGGGTTCATCGGGCAGGTGCTGGTGCGTCGGCTCCTCGACCAGGGGCACTCGGTCCGCGTACTGGTCAGAAGTGAGGCGTCGGCCGAGAAGGCATCGGTACTGGGCGCGACGCCGGTGCGAGGCGACTTGACCGACCCGGCCACATGGCGGAATCAGGTAACGGGCAGCGATGTGGTGTTTCACCTCGCGGCCGAGACGGACATCACCGCTGACCGTGAGCGTCATGAGCGTGCGACGGTTCGCGGAACCCAGGCAGCCGTCGACGCGGCCCGCTACGCGGAGGTTCCTCGGTTCGTCCACTGCGGGAGCGAAGCCGCGCTCCTCGCCGGCGACCCGCTCCTGGACATCGACGAGACCGCACTGCTGCGACCGGACTCGCAAGCCGCCTACAGCGCGGTGAAGGCCGTTGCGGAGAAGATCGTGCTCGACGCGAATGCCCCCGGCTTCGCCACCGTCTCGATCCGCCCGAGGTTCGTCTGGGGCCCCAACAGCATCCTCATCGAAGGCCTGGTGGCTGCGGTGAAGGCGGGGCGGTTCGCCTGGATCGACGGAGGCCGGCACACAACTGACGTCACATTCGTCGACAACGCTGTCGAAGGCCTCATGCTCGGTTGGCGGCGCGGCCGACCAGGCCAGGCCTACTTTGTCACCGACCGGCACCGCGTCGTCCTGCGTGAGTTCCTGGAGACCATGTTCGGGATCTATGGCGTCGATACGCCGATCCCCGACCTCGACGCGGAGACCGCCGCCCGCGAGGTCCCCGTTCCCGCCCGATGGTTCCTCGGCCAGCCATGCGTCCTGCGGACGGACAAGGCCGTGGCCGAACTCGGCTACGAGCCCGTTGTTTCGCACGCTACAGGGCTGGACGCCGTCAGGGATTCGGTGGCCGTCGGCCACCCGTGAACCGTCATCCACGTTCAACCGACACATGTCAACGTTCAACTGGAGAGAGACATAAATGAAGATCGTCACGATCGGAAGAGGAATGATCGGCGGAGGTCTGGCCGGCCTGTGGCGGACCGCGGGCCACGAGGTCGAAGAGCTCGGCCGTGACGGTGGGGACGCATCGGACGCGGAAGTCGTCCTGGTTGCGGTACCCGGCGCAAAGATCTCGGTCGCCCTGAGCAAGGTGACGGGGCTGGAGGGGAAGATCGCCATCGATGCGACCAACATCATGCCGGCGCGTCATGGTGACTTCCCGTCGTACGCCGAGGAGGTGAAGTCCTTCACCCACGCCCCGGTGGCCAAGAGCTTCAACATGAACTTCGGTGCGCTGTTCGGCGCGGTGCGCGAGCAGCGAGTGCGACCGAGCAACTGGTACGTCGCCGACGAGGGCGCCCGCGAGGTCACCGAGCAGCTCATCCGCGACGCCGGCTACGACCCGGTGCGCGTTGGTGATCTCTCACGAGCCCGCGACTTCGAGAACGCGGTCTGGCTGCTCATGGGCATCCAGCCGGTCGGGGGAGTGTTCTACCGGTTCGCCGTACCGGGCGAGCTCTGATCGACGTGGGAGTTCATCGGCCCGTACCCGCCGATCGGTGGGTACGGGCCGCCACCCTGAGCCATGGCGGCAGTTCGAGAGCGTGCTCCGGCGGTTCAGGACGGGCGGCCGACGGAGGAGACCTTCCGCGCCTTACCGAAGGGTGACGTTCCCCGGCGGATCACCGCGCTCGGTGTCGCCGCGGATCTAGCGTGGCCGTATGCGCGTACTGGTCACCGGCGGTGCCGGATTCATCGGGTCCCATGTCGTCGAGGCGCTGAGGGAGCGCGGGCACAAGGCTGTGGTGTACGACGTCCGTGGTGATCCCGGCGCCGATGTGCGCGACCCGGCGGCCATCGCCCGGGCGCTCACCGGTGTCGACGCCGTGTGCCATCAGGCGGCGATGGTCGGGCTGGGCGACGGGGTCGCCGACGCGGCGGAGTACGTCTCGCACAACGACCTCGGAACCGCCGTACTGCTCGCCGCGATGGCGGCGGCCGGTGTGCCGCGTCTCGTGCTGGCGGGGTCGATGGTCGTGTACGGGGAAGGGCGGTACGCGTGCCCGCGGCACGGTGTCGTACGGCCCGGACCGCGGGCCGTCGCCGATCTGGACGCGGGGTGTTTCGAGCCACGGTGTCCCGTGTGCGGGGAGCCTCCGGACCCCGCCCTGATCAGTGAGGACGCCCCGGCCGATCCGCGGAACGTGTACGCCACGACCAAGCTCGCGCAGGAGCACCTGGCCGCCGCGTGGGCCCGGTCGACGGGCGGGGCCGCGGTGTCGTTGCGCTACCACAACGTGTACGGGCCCCGGATGCCCCGCGACACCCCGTACGCGGGGGTGGCCTCCTTCTTCCGCTCGGCGCTGGCCCGGGGCGAGGCACCGCGGGTCTTCGAGGACGGGCGGCAGCGGCGGGACTTCGTGCATGTGCGGGACGTGGCCGCCGCCAACGTGGCCGCGCTGGCGGCCGGGACGGCGGGCGGTGCACTGACCGTCTACAACACCGGCAGCGGCGAGCCGCACACCGTCGGCGAGATGGCGTGGGCGCTGGCACTCGCACACGGTGGGCCCGAGCCGGTCGTCACCGGTGCGTACCGGCTGGGCGACGTCCGGCACATCACCGCGGACTCCGCACGGCTGCGCGCCGAGCTGGGCTGGAGGCCGGAGGTGAGGTTCGAGGAGGGGATGCGGGAGTTCGCGCGGGCCGGACTGCGCGGGGACTGACCGGATCCGGCGGGGGCCGGGGGGAGGCGCGCCCGCCCGGGCGGAGTGCGTCCCGCCGTCCGGACGGCGGGACGCACCTCCACCCGGGCGGGGCGGCCGCCGCACCGGTACGGCGCTCAGGGCGCCGCCGGCAGGGTCACCTCGAAGCGGCAGCCGCCCGGGATGTTCCGCACGGAGGCCCGTCCCTGGTGGGCCTCCACGATGCCCCGCACAATGGCGAGGCCCAGACCCGCGCCCGCCGGGGGCGTTCGGGCATCGGTGCCGCGCCAGCCGGTGTCGAAGACACGCGACAGGTCCTCCTCCGGGATTCCGCCGCAGCCGTCCGTGACGGACAACAGCACCACGGAACCGTCCGCCGCGCGCTCGGCGGCCACCGCGACGGTGCCGTCCGCCGGGGTCCGCCGGATGGCGTTGACCAGCAGGTTGCCCAGCACGCGGCTCATCTCCTTGCCGTCCACCTCCACCGGCACGGGCTCGACGCGGTGGCCGACCAGCCGTACCCCGTGTTCCCTTGCCAGCGGGTCGGCTCCCGCCAGCGCGTCGCCGACCAGGTCGTAGAGGGAGATGCGGCAGGGCGTCAGAGGGAGGGTTCCGGCGTGGATGCGGGAGAGTTCGAAGAGGTCGCCGACCATGCCGTTGAGGCGCTCGACCTCGGTGCGGATCTGTCTGAGGTAGCGGGCGGGGTCCGCGGCGACGCCGTCCTCCAGGGCCTCCGACATGGCGCGCAGGCCGGCCAGCGGGGTGCGCAGGTCGTGCGAGATCCAGGCGACCAGTTCCCGCCGGGAGGTCTCCAACGCCCGCTCGCGTGCCCGGGATTCGGCGAGCTTCGCGCTCCGGGCCGCCAGCTCCCGGCTGAGGGCCTCCAGTTCGGCGGTGGCCGGGCCGTGGGGAGCGACGAAGTCTCCGTCGTCACCGAACGAGCGGGCCGCGACGGCCAGTTCACGGCTGCGGGCGACGACCCAGCGGCCCAGCAGCAGAGCGGTGGCCAGGGACACCACGGCCGCCATGGCGACCACGGTGGTCACCACCGCCAGGTCGTGCGAGGAAAGGAACATGGCCTGTGCCACGGCCAGGGTGCCCGCGAGCATCGCCAGTACCCCGACCGCCGCCACTACGGCGAGCGAGGCGGTGAGCGAGCGACGTCGTAGCAGCCGCAGCACGCCCGTCCCGGCCAGCCCGGTGGAGGCGGCGCCGGCGAAGGCGTAGAGAGCGATGAGGAGCGTGTCACGCACGTCGGTCCCCCTCGGTGCTTCCGGGGTCGAAGCGGTAGCCCACGCCCCACACGGTCTGGATCATGCGGGGCCGGGCCGGGTCGTCCTCGACCTTGCCGCGCAGGCGCCGGACATGAACCGTGACGGTCGACAGGTCGCCGAAGTCCCAGCCCCACACCTCCCGCATCAGATCCTCCCGGCTGTACGCGCGCCCGGGGTGCCTCATGAAAAAGGAGAGCAGGTCGAACTCGCGTAGTGTGAGCGCGAGTTCGGCTCCGTTCTTGGCGGCACGGCGGGCCGCGGGGTCGACGGCGAGTCCAGCCGCGCCGAGCGGGCCCGTACCCGTGCCGGGCCGGGAGCGGCGCAGGACCGACTCCACGCGCAGGACCAGCTCCCGTGGGCTGAAGGGCTTGGTGACGTAGTCGTCGGCCCCGACCTCCAATCCGAGAATACGGTCGTCCTCGTCACCGCGAGCGGTGAGCATGATGACCGGCACCGGCCTGTGCCCCCGCAGCCGCCGGCAGACCTCCAGGCCGTCCATGCCGGGCAGCATCAGGTCCAGCACCACCAGGTCCGGCCGGTGCGCGGCGGCCCGGGTGAGGGCGGAGGGCCCGTCGGCGGCCCGGTCGACGACGTATCCGGCGCGGTCCAGGTATCCGGCGACGACCTCGGAGACGGTCGGATCGTCGTCGACGACCAGGACGCGCGAGGGCCGGCCGCTCCCGGATCGAGCTCTCAGGGGCTCGTACGGCTGATGCATGCCCCCAGCCTGGCACCGCGCACTCCCCTGCGTCGGCGCCGGACCCCGCCCGGCTGCCGACGTCCGTGTTTCGTAAGGACCGGCTGACCGAAATGCCCGGATCTCGTTCGTAGGGTGAAGCCGTGACCTTCCCACCACCACGAGACGTGGACGTCGTCCTCCCCTGCCTGAACGAGGCCGAGGCCCTGCCCTGGGTACTCGCGCGGATCCCGGACGGCTGGCGCGCCCTGGTCGTCGACAACGGTTCCACCGACGGTTCGGCACAGATCGCCCGCTCGCTCGGTGCGACCGTCGTGCACGAGCCGCGCCGGGGCTTCGGAGCGGCCTGCCACGCCGGACTCGCCGCGGCCCTCGCCGACATCGTCTGCTTCTGCGACTGCGACGCCTCCCTCGACCCCTCACTCCTCGTGCGCTTCGTCGACGAGATCCGCCGCCACGAGGCCGACCTGGTCCTCGGACGGCGGCGGCCGCAGAGCCGAGGCGCCTGGCCGGTGCACGCACGCGCGGGCAACCTCACCCTCGCGCGCCTGCTGCGCCGCCGCACCGGGCTGCGTCTGCACGACCTCGGACCCCTGCGGGCCGCCCGCCGTGAGCCGCTGCTCGCCCTCGGTCTCACCGACCGGCGCAGCGGCTACCCGCTGCAGATGGTCGTCCGGGCCGCCGACGCGGGCTGGCGGATCGCCGAGTACGACGTGCCGTACCTGCCGCGCAGCGGCGTCTCCAAGGTGACCGGCACCTGGCGGGGGACCTGGCAGGCGGTCCGGGACATGAGCCGCGTCCTCCAGGAGACCCCCGCACACGAAGGAGGAAGCCCGCGGTGACCACCATCCTCGTCATCGCCAAGGAGCCCCGGCCCGGCCGGGTGAAGACGCGGCTCACCCCGCCCTTCACCCCCGGTGAGGCCGCGGAACTGGCGGAAGCCGCGCTCGCCGACACCCTGCACACGGTGGCGGCCACACCGGCGTCGCGGCGCGTCCTGGTCCTCGACGGCGCTCCCGGATCCTGGCTGCCGCCCGGCTTCGACGTCGTACCGCAGTGCGCGGGCGGGCTGGACGAGCGGCTGGCGGACGCCTTCGCCCGCTGTGCCGGTCCGGCCCTGCTGATCGGCATGGACACCCCTCAGGTGACACCGGAACTGCTCACCGTGGACTTCGCCGACTGCGACGCGTACTACGGGCCCGCGGAGGACGGCGGCTTCTGGGCACTCGGTCTGGCCGAGCCCGCTCCCGGCCTGCTGCGGGGCGTGCCCATGTCGGCACCGGACACCGGGGCCGTGCAGCGGGAACGGCTGGTCGCCGCCGGGCTGCGCGTACGCGACCTGCCACGCCTGCGTGACGTCGACACCGTCGCCGACGCCCACGCGGTCGCCGCCCTGGCCCCCGGCGGCCGGTTCGCCGCGGGACTGGCCCGGTGCGCGTCGGCGACGGGCCCCCGGTGAGCACCACCGTGCCCCCGTGGGCGACCGCCGAATCCTACTCTGCGGCCCTGCGCGCGGGCGGGGGGCCGCTGTTCCTGCGCGGCGACGACGGCTCGCTGCTGCCGCTGGAAGTGGCACGCTGGTGCGCCCGCCCCGACCCGGCCGATCTGGACGTTCTGGACCGGTGCGAGGGCCCGGTGCTGGACGTGGGCTGCGGGCCCGGACGGCTGGCGGCGGAACTCACCGCGCGGGGCCGGACCGCTCTCGGTATCGATGTCAGCGAGGCCGCCGTCGCCCACACCCTACGACTCGGCGGGCGGGCGCTCCGGCGCTCCGTCTTCGAGTCGCTGCCCGGTGAGGGGCGTTGGGGCACCGTCCTGCTCATGGACGGCAACGTCGGCATCGGCGGCGACCCGGGCGCGCTCCTGGCGAGGGTCGCCGACATTCTGCGCCCCGGCGGTCTGCTCCTCGCCGAGACCGACCCGGTGGATGTCGACGAACGGGCCCGGGTGCGCGTGGTCGGTGTCCCCGGGACCCAGGCGGCCGGCGCCCCCTTTCCCTGGGCCCGGCTCGGCACCCCGGCCCTGTTGCGGTACGCGCCGGGCTGGGAGAGCGTCGGTCACTGGGCCGTCGGTGTCCGGCGCTTCGCGGCCCTGCGCAGCCGCAGGGCCACCAACAGCGCCGAGCCGCCGAAGAGGACGGCGGTGATCAGCAGCCAGCGAGTGAGGAAGCCGTCCGGCGACAGCCCGGTGGCCGACCGGTAGCGGTCCTCCACCATCCCGCTGATCAGCGGGAACCACACGAGCAGCAGCAGACAGGAGAGCGCGGCCGGGACACGCACGTACATCGTCCACCCATGGCGGCCGGCCGCGCGCAGTCCGTGGACGACGGCCCGGTCGGCCGCCACGTACAGCGGCAGCAGGACGAGGTCGTGGAGCAGCGCCGCGCCCACGATCCACAGCGTGACGCCGAACCAGTCGTCCGCGAGGAGCCGTACGCCCGCGTAGCCGCTGAGCGCGAAAGAGCAGGTCGGCAGCAGAAGTTGAGAAGGGCTTCCGACAGGGATCCGTGGTCGGCGCATCACAGGTCTCCGAACGTCATCCGGGCCACCCACTTGGTGTTCAGCACACCGGGCGCGGCCGGCACGATCACCCGGGCCGGGAAGCCGTGGTCGGGGGACAGGTCCTCGCCGTTGACGTACAGGGCGAGCAGGGAAAGAGGGTCGGCGACCTGGTTGGCGCGCAGGGCGGCGCGGCGGAAGGAGCCGTGCCGCTGGAGGGACTCCACGAAGAGGTCCGGAGGGTCGCCGTCGTACCCGACGAGCGCGGCAAGGTCACACAGCCGTACCCCGCGCCACCACTGGTCGGACGTCGACCAGCCCTCGACGCAGGCGATGGGCAACGCCGAGCTGTTCAGGGGCAGTTCCGCGAGCTGGGCGCGGCTGAGGCGGACGCTGCCGGTCCGTCCCGTGACCACGAGCCGCCAGGCGTCCTCGCCGGTCTCCACCGCCTCGATACCGGCGTACGCGGCGGTCTTGTTGATCTGGAAGCCGTTCGGTCCGCCGCCGGGGACGGCTCCGCCGTGCGGCGCGAGAAGGGCGCTGCGCCGCAGACCGTCGAAGCTCTGCCCCGCCGTCGTCAGGAACAGCAGCAGCGAGCCGCCCCCGACGAAGGACAGGGCGCCGCGCCGGGAGACGGTGGGCTCGGCCGGGCGGGGCGACACCAGGTCGTTCCGCTCCTCCCGCTCCTCCCGCAGATGCCGCAGATTACGCAGCGCCATGGGCGTCTTGAGCAGCGCATGGGTCACGAAGGCCGCGCAGAACACCCACGCGCCGTAGAAGTGCAGCGGGTAGAAGGAGCCGGGGAAAAGGTAGTCGAGCTGGACGTTGAGAACACCGGTCACGAACTCGAACAGCCCGCCGCCGACCAGCAGCAGCAACGAGATCCGCTCCAGGGCGTGGCCGAGCGAGCGGGCAGGCGGCAGCGCGAACAGCCTGGGCACCACCGACCACAGCTTGGCCAGCAGTACGGGAATCAGGGTGATGCCGAGGGTGACGTGGACGCCCTGGTTCAGCCGGTACAGCCAGTGCGGGGCGGTCGGCCAGGCGAAGAGGTAGAAGCCGAGGATCCCCTTGTCCGGGGTCTTGTCGTTCACCGGCGACAGGCCCGGGTTGTAGGCGGCGTACGACATCAGGCCCGTCACGAACAGCACCGTGACGCCGACGAGCAGGACGACGCCCAGCACCGAGGTGAACCAGGGACCGCGCAGCGGACTGCGCCAGAAGGCGGGCGAGGAGGGAAGAGGCGGGTCGTCTCGCATGACCCGACCGTAGGCCGGGACCACCCCACGAAAGCGGCCGTGACTCATGACGAAACGCTGACGTCCGGCCCGGGGCGCGCCCTGTCGCCGTCCACCCGGCCTAGCGTTCCGGACGTGACCCACACCCCGCCTACCGCCGAACCGAGCGCCCCACGCTCCCGCGGTCCCTCCCGCGGCCCGCGCCATGACCTGTACGCCGCCGGGGCCGCCGCCCTGCTGGTGACAGCGGCCGTGCTGATCGGCCGCCACATCCAGGACACCCGCCACACCCTGTCCGTCGGCTGGCCGCCCCTGCTGGCATCCTGGGGACCGCACCTGGGCCCCGGCACCCCTGCTGCCGTACTCGTCGCGGCCGCCACCGTGGCGTACGGCCCCGCACTGGCGGCCCGGCTCCCCTGGCGGACCTTGCTCCCGCTGGTCTGGGGCACGGCCACGGCCTGGATCTACTCCCTCGCACTGATCGACGGCTGGCACCGCGGCATAGCCGTCCGGCTCACAACACGCTACGAATACCTTCAGGTCATCGACCGCTTCCACGACATCCCGGCCACCCTGCGCGACTTCACCCATCACATACTCATCGGCTCCCCCGACAACTGGCCCGCCCATGTCGCCGGCCACCCCCCGGCAGCCCCTCTCACCTTCGTCCTGCTCGACCGGATCGGGCTGCGCGGCGGCGGCTGGGCCGGAGTCTGGTGCATCACTCTCGGCGGGACGGCCTGTGTGGCCGTGCTGATCGCGATCCGTGCCCTGGCCGACGAGCGCCTGGCGCGGCGCGCGGCCCCCTTTCTCGCCCTGGCACCGGCCGCGGTGTGGATGGGCACCTCGGCCGACGCGTACTTCGCGGCGGTGGCGGCCTGGGCGGTGGCGCTGCTGGCGCTCGCGGTCACCCGGGGTTCCCTTGTGGCGGCCGGGGCGTCCGGAGTGCTGTTCGGCCTGACCTGCTATCTCTCCTACGGCCTCACTCTCTTCGCACTGATCGGGGCGGCCGTCCTCACCCTGGGCCACCACGGAATCCGGCGGCGTCCGGTACTCCTGCTGCCGTTGTGTGCCGGGCTGGCCGTGGTCCCGACGGCCTTCACGCTCGCCGGGTTCGACTGGTGGGAGGCGTACCACCTGCTGGTCACCCGCTACTACCAGGGCGCGGGCGGTATCCGCCCCTACGGCTACTGGATCTGGGCCAACCTCGCCTGCACCGTACTCATCACCGGTCCGGCGACGACGGCGGGCCTGCGGCGCTCGGCCGCGGTACTGGTCCTCAGGCGTGGCAGACCCCTCGCGCACAGGGGCGGCTCGGGTTACCGGGCCGACGCCGACGCCCGCCTCGCGTTCCTGCTGGCCGGCGTCTTCCTCGCCCTCGTGGTCGCCGACCTCTCCGGCATGAGCAAGGCCGAGACGGAACGCATCTGGCTCCCCTTCGCCCTCTGGCTGCTCGTCTCCTGCGCCTTCCTCACCCGCCCACGCCTGTGGCTCACCGCCCAGGCCGTACTCGCACTGCTCCTCAACCATGCGCTGATGACCGGCTGGTGACCGACGGCGGTTGCCCGAACGTCGCCCGGAGGCAGGCGGGCCCGGACCGGCGCCGCCCTCCGGTAAGTCACCGGAGGGCGGCGGGCTTTCACGGCGGACGGCCGGCGGGAGAACTCCCCGTCGAGCGGAGGCCGGTCAGTGAGGTTTTCTCAGCGAAGATCACTTCCAGGTTGCGTTGAGAACGAGTGCGGCGCGCGAGACGGTCGGAGGCGATGAGGGTGCCGTCCAGGGTGATGTGCGTCATGCCTTCCCGTCGGCAGCGGTCCAGCACGTCGTGCAGGTCCGGGGCCTGCTCGGCGAGCACGCTGATGCCCTCGTGCAGGTAGCGGTAGCCGGTGTCCTGGGAGATTCCGGCGTCGCGTGCCAGGCAGTGCACGCAAGCCCGTTCGCGGAACCAGCGACTGGTGTTCGCCGCGAGCCGGGCCGCGGCGGCGGACGATTCGGCGGCCGGGGCTGCGCAGGACAGGATGGGCACACCGGGGACTGTTCACCCGCCTCAGCCGGGGCGTAGCACCGGGATCCGGCCGGTGGCGGTCCCGCGCGAGCCGTTCAGTCCCCGGTACCGGTGTCGGAGACCACCCGCATGCCCAGTCCGCGCACCCGGTAGATGCAGGTGCCGTCACCCCACAGCGACGCGTCCGCCAGCGCATACGGGCCCCGCGTGTCCGTACCGGACTCGACGATGTCCATGTCCACCCGGATCAGCCGGCTGGCCGGGGTGATCTGGCCGCGGTACGTCCAGGCCGTCTCGCGGCCGGGCAGCACCGGTTCGAACCGGGGGCGCGGGACACCGTCGGCGGCGCCGCGTTCGAGCAGATGGAACTGGAGCAACTGGCACATGGCCTCCAGTCCCAACGACCCCGGTTGCACCGGGTCCTGGAAGAAATGCGCGCGGAAGAACCACTCGTCGGGGACCACGTCCTTCTCCGACCGCAGCCGGCCGAGCCCCGCGCGGCCCCCCTCCGGCCAGAAGCCGGTGATCCGGTCGAGCATCAGCAGCATCGGGCCCGGCAGCCGTGGTTCCCCGGCGAAGTACCGGGCCGGCCGCCCGGTCAGATCGACCGTATGTCCGCAGGGCTCGTCGAGCCGGGCCCGGTCCTCGGCCGCCACCACGAGGCCCGGCTGGTGGTCGAAGGACGACGGCGGGAAGTAGCCGAAGACCGTGGAGAGTTCGCACAGCGGCGCGCCGTCGGCCGTGCATGTCACCCGGAAGGACTCGACGATCATGTCTCCGCTGCGGGAGACACGGGTCAGTACGGCATGGGTGCGGACCGTGGCCGTAGCCGGGGTGACCTCGCCGCTGACCGTCCCCGTGCCGTCGAGGTTGCGGAACAGCAGATCCGTGTCGCTGGTCAGCGCGCTGCCCACGTACGAGGCCAGCCACCCGCAGGGTTGCAGCGCGATCTCCATGAGGACGGCGAACGGCATCGCACGGCCGCCGCTCTGCTCGAAGTACCAGGCCCGCGCGGGTACGTCGTACTCCGCGACGACACCGCTGCCCTCCCGCATACCGCACTGCGGTCCGTCCACCGCGACGATCCGGCTCATGAAGTGGTACGGGGGGCCCGGCAGCCGCGCGACCCTCCGGGCGCCGTCGAAGGGCTCGTACGCGGCGCCGAACGCCTCACTCGGTCTGCCCCAGGCGCACGCCAGCAGCGAGGCGTAGCCCAAGGGGAGTCCGTCGGACGCCACCGCCACTGGCTTCTCCTCCCGGTGCCCGGCCAGCCCGCCGAGCAGGGGGAGCGGCACCGGCGCGGCGTCGGTCCGTACGGTGGGCGGGCCCGAGTGCCGCCAGTGCGAGAGCGGCCAGTCGGGCACCAACCGCAGCGCCACATCACGGCCCAGGAACGCCTTCGCGCCGTCCACCGAGCCCAGCACATCCGCGTACAGCGTGGGCACCGGGCCGGCCGAGACGCTGCGTACGAACACCTCGTAGACGACCCGCCGGCCGGACGGGGTGGCCTGGCCCCGGCACATCGTCCGGCAGGGGTGGCCGTCGACCGGCTCGAAGCGCCAGCCGTCCCGGTCCACGGTGAAGCCCATGGCCGCCAGGTAGAACGCCATCGCCTGGAGACCCCCTTGGAGCATCAGGGTGCCCGGCATGCAGGGGTCGTTCTTGAAGTGCCCCTCGAAGAACCAGTCGTCCGGCGACAGCGGGGTCTCGGCGCGCAGATAGCCGCGGCCCCACGGCCCTCCCGCCGGGTCGAACGCCGTCACCTCGTCGATCAGCCGCAGCCGGCCGTCGTCGAGCCCGGGCGGGCGGACCTGGGCAGCCGTCGCCTCCCAGCCCGGCCCGAAGCAGTCCGCCGGCCGGCCCTGGGCCAGGGCCGAGACGCGTTCCGTGCCGAAACGGGCCAGCCCGCACCGTACGGTGGGCGGATCGAGCGGGGGACCGTCACCGGGCGGGTGTTCGGCCGGGTCCCACCGCACACCGCCACCGCCGGCCAGCTCCCGCGGGGTGAAGAACCCGGCCTGGCCCTCGCGGACGCTCAGCCGTAACTCGCCGTCCACGAAGCACTCGTAGTGGAAGAGGGCCAGTCGGACACCGTCGTGCTCCGCGTGGCCGTCGATGGAGATCTCGTAGCACAGGGTGTCTCCCGCCTCCGGCGGGCTGCCGTGGTACGTCACCTCGCAGCCGAGCAGCCGGTAGGCGCGCTCGCCCCGGTTGAGGAGATCGACGCCCAGCCAACTGAGCAGAAGTAGGTCCGCCTGGCCCGCCTCGATCAGCAGCCCGGCCGGCATGCGCCCGGTGGAGTCCAGATACCAACTGCCGGGCAGGACATCGGTCTCCGTCCAGATCCTCCCGTCGGTGCGTACCGGATCGGACGCGGCGAGCGCCGCCGGGACCGCGTCGATGCCGGTGACCCGGTCCGCGAACAGCATGGGCGGCGCGGGCATCCGGGTCTGTACCGCGTACGCGTCCTGCTCGGCGAACCGGGGGCCGAACAGCGCGGAGATCTCCCGGGAGGCAAGGTGTTCGAGCTGCGCGCGGTCGAACTTCGGCCCCGGCCGAACGAGTTGGGCGCGCGCCGGTGGGGTTCCCGGCGGCCGCTCGGGATGTACGGGATCGAGCGCCCCGGCGGCCGGACGCGGCGCCGGAAGGCCGGACGCCCGCGCGGGGGCGGGCCCGGCAGCCGTCAGCGCGGTGACGGCGAGGGCCGACATCCGCAGGAACCGCTGGTGGGCCTCGGTGTGTACGGCCATGATCTCCTGGTGCAGCGCGGCAACCCGCAGGCTCTGCCGGACGACCGCGGCACGGACCGTCGCCGCTCCCGCTCCCGCGGCCGTCGCCGCTCCCTCCTCCGCCGCTCCCGCGGAAGGCCCGCGGCCCGGCGCGCCGGGCCGGCCGGCCTCCCGGTTCGGCACCGGCGCCAGTTCGGGGGCCCGGGGCAGGGTCACCACCGCCGGCTCCGGGGACGGCGGCGGCAGACAGGGAGTCGCGGGTACGGCAACGGTGACGGCGGGCCCCGGGCACCGGAGCTCGGTGGCCGCGTCCGCGAGGTGGGCGAACAGCTCGTCGGCGCGTACCGGTACCCCCGCGACGACAAGTTCGGCGACCGCGAGGCAGAGCTGCCGCAGCCCGGTGTCGCCCGGGGCGTCCAGGGCGACGGCCACATGGTCCCGGTCGCCGAGCACCCGCTTGACCCAGCCGGTGCACAGTCTGCGAGGCCCGTGCTCCACGAAGATCCGGACACCGTCGGCCCAGGCCTGCTCGACCGTGGCCGCGAAGTCGATCGTGTTCAGCCCCTGCGCGGTGAGCGCCTCGGCCGCCCGCTCGGCCGTCGGCCGGTACGACTGTCCGGTGGCCCCGCTGTAGAACCGTACCCCGGGGACATCGACGGTGGGGCGGTGGTGCACCGCGCGCCATGCCGTACGGACCTCCGACAACTCCGGTGCATGGGCGGCCAGTTCGTAGTCCAGCTCGATCGCACGGTCGGCGCCGAGCCGGGCCACGGTGGCCGCGCACGCACGGGACTCGCCGCCGATGACACAGACCCCGGGCGCGTTCACCGCCATCAGGTGGACCGCGACCTCACCGGCCAGCTCCGTACGGACCGCCTCCAGGGGCGCGTTCACCAGATAGGCGGCCCACTGGGAGCCCCGGACGCCAAGGCGCTCCCAGTGGCGTCTCACCGCCCGGAGTTCACCGGTCAGCTCCGTCGTGAACAGACCGCTGGCCAGGGTGGCTTCGTACAGTCCGGCGGAGTCCGGCCAGGCCCCCAGCGCGACCAGCGCGGCCGACTCGCCCGAGGAGTACCCGACAGCGGCGTCCGGCCGCAGCCCGAGCACCTCCCGGGTGAACACGGTGTGGAATACGGCGAGTTCGGCGGCGTCCCAGATCTGGCCGAACACGCCCCGCTCCGTCGGGGACCGCAGCCGTGTGCCGGTCCTCCCATGCCCGGCCCGGACGGCCTCCCCGAGGGACGGCAGCGCGAGCATCAGCTCGTGGCCCATACCCGGGTATGCGGCCGAGCCGTTGGTGTAGACGAACGCCGTCCGCCCCACGACCGGCTCGTCCCGGTACAGCACATCCGGCGGACGGATCCCGCCTTCGGTCAGCCAGCGTCGGGCGGCCTCCTCGCGGCCCGGCAGCGCGGCGTCGTCGTCGACCACGAGCGCCAGCCGGGCCGGTCCCGCGGCGGACCGCGTACCGGACTCCAGCGCCGCCAGCACCTCCCGGCGGTCGGCTCCGGAGAAGACATACAGGCGCGGAGCCGGGCCCCGCAGCCATGGCCGGGCGTCCCCCGCGCGCAGCCGGGCGCTCGCGGCGGGCCCCTCCAGCGGTGTGACCACGACCCTCGCGGTACGCGCGACGGCCGCCGCGTCCGCGGGCCGGCCGGGACGCGGCACCGCACGGTGCTGGAGCGCGAGCGCGGCGACCGCGACGGAGACCAGCCCGTACGCGGCGTGTGCGCGGCCGAAGGACGACGCCGGGTCGAACACCGCGTCCGGACCGTCCCCGATGACCATGTCGGGCATATCGGCGGGACCGGAGGAGGGAGTGGAGGCTGGGGAGTTGACAGGTTCCTCGTCGAGCAGGGCGATGACGGTGTCGCCGTCCTCGCGGGCGGTCTCCAGGGACTTGAGGACCAGGACGACGGCGGCGTCCCCCGGTTCGCTCTCGTGCCCCAGCTCCCGCAGCGCGGCCCGGTGGACCACTTCATGGGACAGATCGGTGGCACCCACGAGCGCCGCGTCAGCCTCTCCCGCCCGGACGGCCCGGGCCGCGACCTCCAGCGCCACCAGACCGGACGCCTCCTCCGCCGACACCGCGAAACTCGCTCCCGCCAGGTCGAGTTGGGTGCTGATGCGGTTCGCCACCAGATTCGGCATGCTGCCCACCACCGCCTCCGCGGTCATGGGCCCCACGAACGCGTCCCGGGCGGGGCCCGCGGCCGGTACCGCGTCGGCCGGCCGCGCCTGCTCCAGCCAGTACGGAACTCGCCAGCGCGCCCCCGCCCGCGCCACTTCCGGATCCACCCCCATACCCACGACCACCATGGTCCGCTCGCGAGGCAGGGACACCGCCCCCGCGGCCTCCCGGGCGGCCTCCAGCACCAGGAGCTGATGGCGTACGGTCCGCTCCAGGGCGAGCGGCGGGAAACACAGGTCCGCCAGTTCCACCGCGATCTCCGAGGCGGCGCCGCGCCGTTCGCCGCCCAGCACCGCCCGGCGGAAGTCCTCGGCGCACGTCCCGTCGCCGACCCGGGCGCCCAGGGCGACGATCGCCACCGGACCACGGCCGCCCGGCGCGTCCCGCACCGGGGCCAGGGCGTCTTCCGGGGCCGGGGCGGGCGGGGCCGACACCGGGCGGGCCGGAGACCGTACGGTGGCCGGAGACCGTACGGCGGACGCCGGGGCGTCCTCGTCCGGGAGATCCACGATCAGATGGGCATTCGTCCCGCCGAATCCGAACGCGCTCACCGCCGCCCTGCGCGGCCCCGGCCACGGCTCCGGCGCGGTCAGCACCCGCAGCGGCGTGCCCGCCAGCGCGTCCAGCGGACGGTCGGCGCCGAGCGTCGCCGGGCGGATCCCCGTACCCAGCGCGCCGAGCACCTTCAGCAGCCCCGCCACCCCCGCCGAGGCCAGCAGATGGCCCACGTTCGACTTCACGGAGCCGATCGGCACGTCATCACCGGTCCCGAAGACCCGGGCCATGGCGCGCGCCTCCACCGCGTCCCCGACCGGTGTCCCCGTCGCGTGGCACTCGACGAGCGACACGGTCCCGGGCGCGAGGCCCGCCATGTCGTACGCCAGCCGCATGGCCCGTACCTGGCCTTCCTCCGCCGGGCTGATCAGCCCGGCGCCGCGCCCGTCGTTGGACAGCCCGACACCACGGATCACACCGAGCACGGGAAGCCCGGCGGCGCGCGCCTCGGAGAGCCGTGCCAGGGCGACGAACCCGGCGCCCTCGCCGTGCACCAGCCCGTCCGCGTCCCGGTGGAAGGGCCGGCTGCGCCCCGTACGGCTCGTCGCGGACAGCCCGCAGAACCCCACATGCAGATAGAGGGGGTCGGTCCGGCTGACCGCTCCTGCCACCATCAGGTCCGCCGTGCCGTCGTGCAGCCGGTCGCACGCCAGCTTGATCGCGTACAGCGAGGAGGCGCAGGCGGCGTCGAGGGACCACGCGCCCGCGCCGAGTCCGAGCGCCCGGGCCGCGAGGCGGGCGGGCAGTCCGGACGAGAAGCGGTTACGGGCGTCGGGCCGTACCCGGTCCGCTCCCGCCGGCAGCGCGTCACGGACCGGGGGGCGCTGCGCGCAGAGCCAGACGTGTTCGGCGAAGGCCGCCCCCAGGGGCGTGGGGTAGGACAGATTTCCCAGCACCAGCCCCGCGCGCGGCAACGGGCCCTCGCGCCCCGCCTCCGTGAGGGCCTGGCGGACGCCGTACATGACCCAGTGGAAGAGCGGGTCCAGCGACAGGATCCGCTCGGGGGCGATCCGGAAGCCGCTCGGGTCGAAGACGGACTCGAACCCCTTTACGTATCCGCCGACTTCGGAATAGGTACGGTCGAGATGGTCGTCCACCGAGCCCATGGCCCAGCGGTGCGGCAGCCGCCACCGGCCCTCGGGGACGGCCGACAGGCTGCCGCGGCCCGCCGCGATGTTCTCCCAGAACGTGTCCGGATCGAGCGCGTCGGGCAGTACACACCCCCGGCCGACGACGGCGATCGGTTCGAATTCCATACGGGGCTCACCTCGGGCAGGGGCAGGGGCAGGGGCTGGGACGGGTCGGCGGGTCGGGCGCGAGCGTGTGGGGAAGCGGGCGGGAGTCGCCGGTCGTGGTACTCAGAGGCCGGGACGGCTGACGAGCTCCACACCGAGCAGTTCCAGACGGACCGACCCGTCGGCGTCGATCAGCGCCGCGTCGCAGCGCGCTCCCGTGCTGTGCGCCTTCCGGCCCCGCACCACACACCGCACGGTGCCGTCCACCGGCCCGCGCCGGTGCACCCTGCATTCCGCGACGGCCATCGGCAGCGTCGCCGCACCGACGGCGTTCCGCGCCCAGACCAGGGCGAGTTGGAGCGCGCCGTCCACTGCGGCCGGGTCCAGCGGCCAGTGTTCCCCCGCCCAGCCCAGGGCGCGCACGCCCGCGACGGTCGCCTCGGCGCCGTGCTCCGAGACACCGTGCGGAGTGCGGACGGCCTGGAACCGGGGTCCGTGGAAGAGGAGTTCGCCATCGTAGAACTCATCGCCGTCCAGCGGCTCCAGACCGTCAGGGCTGCCCCAGCCGGCTGGATCCGGCTCCACGGCCCCGCCGTCCAGCACGGCCCGGAAGTGCGCCACGCCGTCCGTGCTCCGCAGCTCCGCCTCCAGCCCCGCCGCCGAACCGGCCGCCCCCCGGCTCCCGTGCACGCTGAACCGGTGGCCGTCACCGGCCAGTTCGGGCAGGGCGAACTTCTTGTACACCCGCAGATCGCGCAGGACGAGCGGTCCGGCATCCTGCTGCCAGGCGGTGGCCGCCCCCGCGAACCAGTTCAGGACCATCGCCACGGGCAGTACGGGAACCCCGGCGATCGCATGGTCGGCCAGTTGCGGCAGGGTGTCCGCCCGGACCAGCAACTGTGCCGGGGGCGGATCACCGGCGGGCGACAGCGCCGCCGGATCGGCCCCGGCCGCCAGGACGACACGCGCCTCGCCGGCCGTGCCGTCCAACTCGGCGGTGAAGGCGGCCGCGCCCTGCGCCAGAGGGATGAGCGGGACCCCCGACCGGTCGAAGTGCGTGGCCAGGGCGGGCGTGACCATACCGCCCTGCCACGGGCCCCAGGCCACGCACCGCACCAGACAGTCCGGGCGGCGGGCCTGTTCGGCGGAGGCCACCTGGCCCAGGATCTCGTTGGCCATGGCGTAGTCGCTCTGCCCCGCGTTGCCGTACACGGCGGCCACCGAGGAGAACAGACAGATCACGTCCAGCGGATCGTCCGCCGTCGCGGCCAGCAGCGCGCGCAGACCGTCCACCTTGGTGGACATCACCTGCTCGACCTGTGCGTCGCTCTTGTCGGCGATCCGCTTGTCGGCCAGGACCCCCGCACCGTGCACGATGCCGGTGACCGGGCCCCACACCTCGCGTACGTCACGGAGCGCCGCGGCGAGGGCTTCGCCGTCGCGGGCGTCGACCTGGATGTACCGGACGGGAGAGCCCGCGGCCTCCAGCGCCGCCAGCGTCGCCCGTACCTCACGAGCGGCCAGGATCTCCCGGGCCCGCGCCGTGAACCGGGCGGGCGAGGCGTCCGCCGTGTCCGCGGTGGAGCGCTCCGTGGGGTGTTCCGGGGAGTGCTCCGCGGCGCGCTCAGCGAGCAGCCGGACGAGCGCCGGTTCGTCGTCGGCCGACGCCGGTCCGTCGGGCTCGGGTGCCGGTGCCGTCCGGCCGAGCAGCACGATCCGCGGACGGTATGTCCTGGCCAGGTCCAGCAGCGCTGCGGCGGTCACCCCCCGGGCCCCTCCCGTGGCCACGATCACCGACGCGGAGGTGATCCGCCGCGCGGCGGCGGGCGTCACCGGCGCGGGCACCGCCCGGGGGGTGGTGCGGGTACCGTCCGCGCGGAGACCGGCCTCCGTGGCGGGGCCGCCTTCGAGCAGTTCCCGTACGACCGCCTCGGCGACCGCCTCGTCGTCCCGGCCGCCCCGCTCGCAGTCGACGGCCTTGACCGAGGCGTCCGGCCACTCCTTCGCCGCGGTCCTGACCAGACCGGCGGCACCGCCCAGCCACGCGCGGTCGCCCGCACGGCCGCCGAGCCCGAAGTCGCCCCCGGTGTCCTGCACGGTCACGAACAGCCCGCCCCGCTCCGTCCCTCGGGCCGCCACCGAACGCGCCGCGCGGAACACCGACCGGTGGACCTCCCGCGCTCCGTCCGGCGTAGCGCTTCCGGTCAGCGCGCCGAGGTGTACGACACCACGCGCGTCCTCGGGCACCTCCGCGACGGCGGTGGCGTCCACGCCGCGTTCCGCCAGCTTTCGTGCGACGAGGCCGGTGAGCCTGCCGCCGTCCAGGCCTCCGCCGGCCACCACGAGCGGCCCGTCCAGGAGTCCCGCCATCGCCAGACCTGCCGCCGGTGACTCCACGGCGCGCGGTACCAGCCGGGTCAGCGCCGCCGTCGGCCCGGCCGCGGCCTCGACCGTAGTGCCGACGGGCCGGGCGGGGGTTTCGGGGACCGGAGCGCTCACGGTGCCGGGAGCCTCCGGGACGGTGGAGGTGAGCGCCTGGACGATCTCGCGCAGGGTGCGGAGCTTGCCGAGCCGGCCGACATCCCCCGCCGCCACATCGCCCACCTCCCGGCGTACGGCGGACAGGATCTCGACCCGCTTGATGGAGTCGACCCCCAGATCAGCCTCCAGCTCCATGTCCAGGCCCAGCATCTCCACGGGATAGCCGGTGAGCCGGGCCACCACCGAGAGCAGCAACTCCTCCAGCTCCGACGCCGACGGGGGCGCGCCGGCGGCAGCCGGTGCCCGGTCCTCGGTCACGGGCGTCGGTTCCGGGCGCGGCGCCGGGGGGCGGGGGAGTCGCAACGGCACGGGAGGAGCCTGCGGAGCCGGGGCCTCGGCCATCCCGCCTGCGCCCTGATCGCCGCCGCCTCGAACTCCCTGTACTCCTTGCGTCTCCTGTCCGCCGGGCGCGGGCACGGGCACGCCGAGCATCGCGGACAGGGTGGTCTCGGTCATCCGCAGAAAGGCGATATGGCTGTCCGTCAGCATGCGTTGACAGGCGGCGTGGGCCTCGGCCGTCTGCCGCTGGACGTTCTCGACCGCGGCGTACCAGTCGGCGCCGGCGGCGGGCCCGGGTACGGCGTCGTAGGTCGTCATGACGGCATCGGCGGACGCCGGTTCGTACGCCGGCGGCTCCGGGGCGGGGTGGGTGGTGGAGGCGTACGCGGGCACGGGAACCGCCAGGGTGTCGGGAACGGGGACGGGAGTGGGAGCGTGAGCGGGGCCGGCGTCGGGAGCGGCCCGCGACCGCCGTTCGAGCGGTGCCTTCGGCGCAGGCGAGGGCGAGGGCGATGGCGGTTCGGCGCCTCCGGCGCGGGGCGGGTAGAGCTGACCGTGGTTGGCTCCGCTGATCTTCACGGTCATCCGGGGCCCGCGCTCCTTCGTCGGCGTTGCGGGCGAGGCGTACGGCGCCCAGAGGGGTTCGAGGTCGAGGGGCACTCCGCGTACGGCGAGTTCGCCGAGCGCGGTGTGCAGAGTGCTGATCCCGGACCGGCCCGGCCGGTCCAGCGGAACGGCCGCGTGGTCGCGGTCGCCGAGGATCTGCCCGACCAGTCCGGTCAGCGCGGTTCCCGCGCCCACCTCGACGAAGGTCCGCACCCCCGCCGCGTACATCGCCTCGATCTGGTCCTGGAAGAGCACCGGCGAGGCGAGGTGGTCGGCGATCCGGCGGCGTACCTCGTCGGGCGAGGCCGGGTACGGGGCCGCGTCCGCGTTGCCGTAGACCTCGATCCGGGGCTCCGTGAGCGGGACCGTGCGCAGGAACGCGGCGAGCGGTTCCCGGGCCGGGGCGACCAGCGGGCTGTGGAAGGCGGTCGCGGTGGTCAGCCTGCGGGTACCGACCCCCTCGGCCGCGAACACCCTCTCGGCCCGCGCGACCGCCTCCGCCGTCCCTGAAAGCACCGTCTGGACCGGGGAGTTGTGGTTGGCCGGCCAGAGGTCGCCGAGTCGCCCACCGGCCAGTACCGCCGCCACCCGGGCGCGATCCGTCGCCACGGCGAGCATCGCGCCCGGCGTGGCGGCAACGTCCCGCATCAGCTCACCGCGCCTGCGGGCCACAGTGATCAGCGACGCGGCGTCCAGCACCCCCGCGCAGTGCAGTGCCACCAGCTCACCGAAGCTGTGGCCCGCGACGCGGTCGGGCCGCAACCCCAGGGACCGCACCACTTCCAGCAGCGCGAGGGCGTGCACCGCGAGCGCGGGCTGCGCCCACTCGGTGGCGGCCAGCAACTCCCGCTGCGCCGCGCGCTCCTCGTCGCTGAAGGCGGGCGGCGGGAACACCACCCGGTGCAGGGGCAGTCCGTCGAACCCGGTGCCGCCCCGTTCGTCCCATACGGTCTGGGCGGCCGGTGCCAGCATGGCGAGTTCGGCGCCCATTCCGACGTACTGGGACCCCTGTCCCGGGAACAGGAAGCCGATACGGCCGGGCATGGGCGTCCCCGAGGCGTACCGGACACCGGTCGGTGTCGAGAACGCCGTGCCGGGGCGCTGCCGGATCAGCGCGAGCGCCCGCGCGTATTTATCCCGTAACTCCTCGACGCCGGAGGCGACGACGGCCAGCCGTACCGGGGCGGTGGGCGAGAACGCGCTGTGGCTCTCCCGGGCGAGCGCGGCCAGCGAACGGCTGCCGCCGGCGTCCGGCGCCACCAAGGCGGACGGCGACGCGCCGCTGAACAGGACGAGTTCGCTCGGTGCGGAGCGGTGGCGCGGGGCCGGCCTGCCCGGGGTGCCCGAGGGCACGTACTCCTCCAGGGTGACGTGGAAGTTGCTGCCACCGAAGCCGAAGCTCGACACCGAGGCCCGGCGCGGGTGACCGGCGGGCCGTACCCAGGGCCGGGCCTCGGTGTTGACGTAGAACGGGCCCTCCGGGGCGGCTGCCGCCGGGTTCGGCCGGTCGACCTTGATGGTCGGCGGCAGCACCTTGTGGTGCAGGGCCATGACCGCCTTGAGCAGCCCGGCCGCGCCCGCCGCGCACTTGGTGTGGCCGATCTGTGATTTGACCGAGCCGATCGCGCACCACTGCCCGTCCTTGCGCCCGGACGCCCCGAACACCTCGTTCAGCGCGGCGAGTTCGGCGGTGTCACCGGCCTTGGTGCCGGTCCCGTGCGCCTCGACCAGCTCCACGGTCCCCGGACCGTATCCCGCCTGCTCGTAGGCGCGTCGCAGGGCCCGTGCCTGGCCCTCGGGCAGCGGTGCGTAGATCGCCGAACTCCTGCCGTCGGACGAGGCGCCGATCCCCCGGACGACCGCGTGGACGCGGTCGCCGTCCCGTTCCGCGTCGGAGAGTCGTTTCAGCGCGTACATGATGACCGCTTCGCCGAGCATCGTGCCGTCCGCGGCGTCCGACAACGGCCGGCAGTCACCACTGCGGGACAGCGCCGGGGTCTTGGAGAAGGACAGGAACATGCCGATCCCGTTGCTGGTGTCCACACCACCGCTGATCACCAGGTCGGCCCGGCCGAGCGCCAGCTCGCCGACCGCGGTGGACAGCGCCGCCAGGGAGCTGGCGCAGGCGGCGTCGGTGGTGTGGTTGGTGCCGTGCAGATCGAACCGGTTGGCGATCCGGCCCGCGACGACATTGCTGAGCAGCCCGGGAAAGGTCGACTCCCGCCACGGTGTGTAGTGCGCCGAGATGCGGTCGCACACCGCGCGCGCCTCGGCCTCGGGCAGTCCGCTCTCCCGTAACGCCTTGAACCACACGGGGCGTTCGGTGCGGGCGTACATGTGCGGAAGCAGTTCCAGGGCGGAGACTCCGAGGACGACGCCGACCCGGTCCCGGTCCATGCCCCGCAGGCCCCCGGCGTCGGTCAGCACCTGGTCGGCCACCATCAGGGCGAGCAGCTGCGAGGTGTCCGTCGTGGACAGGCTGGTGGGCGGCGTCCCGTACGCCATCGGGTCGAAGTCGATCTCCGGCAGGAACGCGCCCCGGCGGGCGTACGTCTTGTCGGGGGCGGCCGGGTCAGGATCGTAGTGGTCCTCCACCAGCCAGCGGGAGGCCGGCACCTCGGTCATCAGGTCCCGGCCGCCGGTCACGATCCGCCAGTAGCCGGCCGCGTCCTTCGCGCCGGGCGCGAGGGCGCCGACACCGACCACGGCGACGGGCACCTGACGGGGGATGGAGGCGGTCACGGACTCTCCTCGGGTTCGGACGACGGGAGTTGACGGATACGAGGCCCTGGGGGGCTGCTCATGCCAGGGCGCACGGTGTGTAGGCGAACGCGTCGGACGGCAACGGGACGCCGTAGGTACGCAGTTGATGGGCGCGGGTGAGTACCGCGGCGCCTTCGAGCAGATTGAGCGCGATCTGCACCACGGACCGGTTCGCCGGTTCGGCCAGGAAGGTGCCCGCGGCCCACCGGTTGAACGCGCCCATCGCGGGACCGCACCAGATCTGGTAGTCGGCGCGCCGGGCCGACTCGCCGGTGATCGCCCATCGGCTCGAACTGCCCAGGTACCAGCGGAAGACCAGTGCCATACGGTGCTTCGGATCGGATGCGGCACGCGTGATCTCGGCGGGATCGCGCCGCTCCCAGAAGGCGACGGTGCGCCGCCATACCTCGTCGAACGAGGCGCGCAGCACCTCCCGTTCGATCGGTCCGCGCACCTCGGGCGGGATCTCCTCCAGCGAACCGTGTGCCCGGTACGCCGCGTGGAGCCGGCCGGCCCGCTGGGCGAACAGCGTTCCCCGGGACAGCACTTGCAGCCGTACGCCCAGCTCGAACATGTCCGCCGCCGGTGCCATGGTCACATCGGCGATGTCCGCCTCGCAGAGCATCGCCTTGGCCTCGTCGGACAGCCCCGCCTCGGTGGCCGTCTGGTTCACCGACCCGACGACCACGTAGGACGCGCCGAGGGCGAAAGCGGCGGCCACCGCGTCCGGTGTGCCCAGCCCGCCGCCCGCACCGATCCGAACCGCCCGCTGGTAGCCGAACCGGCGGCCCAGTGTGTCGCGCAGCGAGGCGATCCTCGGCAGCAGAACCGACAGGGGCCGGTTGTCGGTGTGCCCTCCGCTGTCGGCCTCCACGGTGATGTCCTCGGCCACCGGTACGAGGGCCGCCAACGCCGCCTCCTGAGGGGTCAGTTCCCCCTGTGCGACGAGCCGGTCCAGCAGCGCGGCCGGGGCGGGCGAGAGGAACCTTTCGGCCACCTCGGGGCGGGAGACCTTGGCGAGCAGCCGGGTACGCCGGACGATCCGGCCGTCCGCGCCCCGGCGCAGCCCCCGGGCCGAGCAGAGTACGACGGCCGGGGTCAGCTCCATGAACGCCGACGCCGAGATCCGCGGCACCTCGCGGTGCAGCAGCAGCTTGGCGACGCGGAACTCCAGCTCGGGTTCGGCCGGTGAGTGGATGAGGTTCACACCCCAGTTCGGGCGGGAGCGCAGCTCGTCGGCGAGTACGTGCACGGCCCGCTCCACGTCGGCGTAGGCCAGGCCACCCGCGCCGAAGAACCCGAGCATCTCGGCACGGGCCATCGCGGACACCATCCGGGTGGTCGCGATACCGTTCGCCATCTCGCCCGCGACATAGGGGAATCGGACGCCGTGCGCCTCGCAGAAGGTGCGCCCGCCGAGCCATTCGGGGTACAGGGGCGGCAGCGTGCCGAGCACCGGTCCGCCGGGCGCGGGGCCGGTCGCGAGCCCCAGCTCACGGCCGTCAGGACCGCCGACGACATGGACGGGTTCCCGGATGAGCCGGGCGCGGGCGGCGATCCCCTCGGGGGAGAAGGCCGGCGTGGAGGCGGCGGAGGCGGCGGAGACGTCTTGGGTGGCGAGGACGGACACGGAGGGCTCCAGCGGGGGGAGAGGCGGGTCTCACGGGTCGTCCCGGAGTTCCTGACGGGCTCTCAGGGGTCAGGAGTACCGGGCGGAAGGAAGGCCGGTGGCGGGCGTGGCCGGCGGCCCGGCGGGGACATGGTCCCGCGCGTCCAGGCCGGCGCACAGAGAGTCGAGGTCCACCCGTCCGGAGGCCGCCGACGGCCCGAGCAGGGTCCTGACCCGGGTGTCGTCGAAGCGCCGCCGGTGGGCGAGATAGGCCGTCAGCCCCGGGTAGAACCTCAGCAGGGACTCCAGCGCCGACGGGTCGTCCGGCTCCGCCGCGACCAGCTCGATCGAGACCGGCACCAGCCGTTCCAGCAGGGCCACGACCGTCGGCACGGGCACGTCGCGGTCATGGACGACATGGTACGTGTCCACCCCGCCCGAGGGCGTCCGGTCGGCGAGGCGCACCATCACCTCGGCCGCGTGGTCCACCTGTATCAGGTTCAGCCGGCCGTGCGGATGCCCCACCAGACGGACGTGGGGGCGGCCGTCGCGGTCCCGGCCCCCGTCTCCGGCGGTACGCCGCGCGTCACGCATGATCCGCTGGATGACCTGGAGCGGATGCGAGGGCAGCTCCGGGTGCGGCGGCAGATCCGTGACCAGGACGCTCGGGCGCAGCACCACGACCGGACGGGCGTGCTTCCGGGACCACGCGTGGATCAGCTTCTCCGCCTCGAACTTGGAGCGCTCGTAGGCGTTCTCGAAGCCGTACGCGTCGTCCAGTTCGTCCTCGTACGCCACGCCCTCGCGCCGCCCCCCGGCCACGAATGCGGTACTCACGTGGTGGACCAGGGGCCGCCCGGGCCCGGCCGCGGCCAACTCCAGTACGCGCCGGGTGCCTTCGACGTTGGTCCGGCGCAACTCGGGGAGGTTCCCCTCCAGATTGATACTGCCCGCGCTGTGCCAGACCGCGCCGAGACCGTCGGCCAGTTCCTGGAAGGCGCGCCCCGAGAGACCCAGCCGGGGCCGCTCCAGCTCGGTTTCCACCACCCGCAGCCGGCCGGGGAGCCCGGCGGTGAACTCCTCGGGCGCACCGGTCAGTTCGAAGAACCGGGTGATGCGGCGCAGTGCGTCCCCCGAGCCCGCGTGGACCAGGACCGTCATCGACCGGTGCGTGGCGAGCAGACGGCGCAACAGACGCAGTCCGAGGAATCCTGTGGCGCCGGTGAGGGCGACATGCACGACCATGACTCCAAAGGCTTCGAAAGAGACGAGACCCCGGCCACGTACGGTGGCTGGTTGCCACCGGCGCGGAGCTGACAGGGCATTTCGGCAACGCCGAAAGCGGGCGTGCCGATGTGTGCCCGCCCTGTTCAGAGGGCACCCGACAGGCTCGCGGACCCTCCTCCCGGACGTGGTGACCGCTGACGCAACGCACACAGTGTCAGACGGCGGGTGGTGGCGGAGCCCCGATCTCTCCTGCTCACCTGAACGGAGTACCGGTGCCCCGGCCCGGGATGCGCTGCGGAGAGCCCTGAGGGGGCCCCGTCGCAGGTCGGAGCGGTCGACGGGTCGACCGTACGGACGTGCGGAAGCGGCCCCTGCCGTACGGGCCGCCCGGGCCCGCGTCCTCCTTTCGGGTGGTTTCACGGGCGTCGGGCGGGACGTGGACCCGGGGCGCGCGACGCTGGTCGGCGGGCGGAGTGTGGGCGCCGGGCCGCTCTTCGCCACCGGGGGCGGCGCACACTCGGTGGCATGGGTGCGTACGGAGGTCCACCACTGCCGGATATAAACGGGCGTCCACCGCGGCCGGACGGGCACCGCGCCGATCCGTACACGCGCCCGCGCCAGCACGAAACTGGAGTCTTCCGATGCCCGAGTCCCTTCCGTCAGCCCCGTCCGTCCCCTCGCCCCGCCGCCCCGCCCACGCACTCGACCGCGCGTTCCTCGGCATGGAACGCCGTCACCCCGACGTCCGTTGGGACGCCGGGGGCGTCGCGTATCTGAGCGGTCCGCCCCCGAGCCTGGCGGACCTCCGCGCGTACGTGGGCTTCCGGCTGCCTGAACTGCCCCTGCTGACAAGCCGGATCGAGGGCGGACCGCGACGCCCCCGGTGGCGGACGGACGCGGACTTCGCCGTCGACCGGCATGTCCACGAGGTGGTCGCGGACGGACCGGGGGAGTGGGACACCGCCCTGCACACCGCGCTCAACGCGCCGTTCGCGCCCGGCGCCTACTGGGGGGTCTGGCTGCTCCATGGTCACGCGCCCGACCGGTACGCGGTGTGTTACCGCTTCCACCACGCCTGTCAGGACGGTTCGGCGGCAGCGATGACCTTCCGGGCCATGCTGGGTGAGGGGGAACCCTCGGCCCGCCCGGTGCCGGGCAGGGGCCGCTGGGCCGGCCTGCCCCGGCGGGCGGGGCTGGCGGTCGGGCTGGCCACGAAGTTCGCGTCCGGCCCGCTCGTCGTGCGCGGCCCCCGTCCGGCCCTCCCCTTCGTGCCCACGGGCGAGAGGCGGCTGTGGCGCGGCCGGGTACCGGCGAGCGCCCTCCGCTCCATCGGCGCGGCGCGCGGCGGCTCGGCCCACGACGTCCATCTGGCCGCGCTCGCCGGGGCGTTGGCGGCCTGGTCGGAGCGGGCCGGCGTACCGCTCCCACGGGTGACGGCACTGGTACCCGTCGACGCGCGACGCCCCGAGGAGGATCAGACCTGGGGCAATCGCTGTTTCGCCCTGCCGCTGGAGCTGCCCGTACGGACGGACCCACGGACGGCCCCGCGGACGGCCCCGCGGACGGCCCCGCGGACGGACCCGGAGGACACGGACGCTCCCCAGGACGGCGCGGCCCCGCCCCTGTGGCGGCTGGAGCGCGTCATGGCGAGCACCCGCAAGCTGCGGGGCGAGGCCTGGCGGCAGGCCATCCAGGACATGGTCCGGTTCATGCCGGGCCGTCCGACCGCGTGGTACCTGCGACGGGTGCTCTCCCCGCGCGTCACCCACGTCATGGCCACGTCCATGCCTCTCGCCGACAAGGGCAGCCTGGGGGACACGCAGGTGACCGGAACCGCCCTGCTCCCCCTGCTCGTTCCCGGCCACCTCTTCGGCGTGGGCCTGTCCTTCTTCGACTCCTGGGCCGAGGTGTCCTTCGTGGCCGACCGCGCCCTTCCCCTCGGCGAGTCGCTGCCGGGGCTGTGGGAGCGGGCCGTGGCGGAACTGGCGGAGACCCCGGCGCCCGGGTGAGCGTCGTGCGGCGCCGTTTCCGCCGCCACTCGCAAATCCCGAAGACAGAAACCCCGAAAGACAGAAACCCCGAAGACCTGGCATGGACGGAGCGGCCCGATGGACGTCGGAGAAGTGCATCATTCCTACCGTCGGCACGCCGTCCTGCGGGGCGTCGACCTCCAACTGCGGCCCGGGGTCCTCGCCGGGATCGTCGGGGAGAACGGCGCGGGCAAGACGACGCTGCTCAAGATCCTCTCCGGTGAACTCCGGCCTGACCGGGGCTCGGTGCGCCACAGCGGGAGGTTCGGCTACTGCCCGCAGTCCGTGGTACTGGACGACTCCTTCACCGTCCGCCAGCACCTGGACCTCTTCCGGCACGCCTTCGGGCTCACGGACCTGCGGCGGGCCGGGGAGGTGATGGAGGCCCTGGCGTTCACCCCGTACCTGGACCAGCGCGCGGGCCTGCTCAGCGGGGGCTCGCGGCAGAAGCTGAACCTGACCCTGGCGCTCATGCACGACCCGGACGTCCTGCTGCTGGACGAGCCGTACCAGGGCTTCGACTGGGAGACGTATCTGCGCTTCTGGGAGCTGGCGACGGGGCTGCGCGACGCCGGACACTCGGTGCTGGTCGTCTCGCACCTGGCGTACGACGTCGACCGGCTGGACGAGCTGTGGCGCCTGGAGGGCGGCCGCCTCACCCGCCAGGACCGGCGGTCGGAGGCGGTGGCATGAGAAGGCACTGGACCCTGTTCACCACGGCTTCCCGCTACGCGCTGATCGGGCACGCCCGCAACCGGTTCGCGATGCTGCTGGTGGTCGTGTACATCCCCCTCTGGATCGCCCTGGCCTACGTGACCATTCCCGACGGGCCGGCGCCCTTCCGGCTGCGCGCCACGGGCGAGGTCCTGTCCCCGCCCGGCAACCACCTCACCCAGATCACCGGAGCGCTCAACGCGGTCACGCTGATCGCCGGATTCATGATGTTCGCCGCCACCTTCATGGGCGGTGCCTTCGACCGGCGCCTCGCGATGGCGGGGTACCCGCGCTTCCACCTGGTGCTCGCCAAGTTCTCCGCGCTCACCCTGGTCTGTGCCGCCATCGCCGCGTACGCCACGGCCGCCGCCGGCTTCGCCTGGTCCCCCCGGCAGCCCTTCGTGCTCGCCGCCGCGCTGTTCTGCGCCGCCCTGACCTACGGCGCGCTCGGAGTGGTCTTCGGATCGGTGCTCGGCCGCGAGGTGGAGGGAATGTTCGCCATCCTGATGATCAGCATCCTCGATGTCGCACTCCAGAACCCGCTCTCCAGCTCGGGATCGGACAGCGCCGTCGTACGCTTCCTGCCGTCGTACGGGGCCGTGCAGGCCAGCATGTCCGCGGCCTTCTCCACCGCGTCGGCGGCCCAGGGCCTCGCGATCCAGCTTCTCTGGCTCACCGGCGCGGCGTTCGCCGCGTTCCTGGTCTTCCGCCGCCGTACCCGCGACGCGCTCCCACCGGTACGGAGACGACGCACCCCGGACGGCCCCGGGCCCCGCGCGGACACGGCCGTACGGCGTGAGCGGCCCGCCTGAAGGGCGGCGTCACGCGGGCGGTCACGGGGCCACGGCCGTGTTCAGGCCGGCCTGGAGACCCGGCGGTCCCAGGTGCTTGACGGTACGCGGGAGCCTACCCAGCGCACGGTCCGTCCCTGGTGGGCCAGGAATCGCAGGCCGCCCTTGCCGGACTGGGCCTCGACCGTGTCGACCACCCCGGGGATGCTCTGGCCGGCCGTCAGGCGCGCATGAGGGCCGCCCAGATCGGTCCGTACCCAGCCGGGCGCGGTGAGCAGCAGTGTGCGCGGGTCGTCGACGTGGCGTGCGGCGTGGCTGCGCATGAGCTGGTTCAGCGCCGATTTGCTCGCCCGGTAGATCTCGAAGCCGCCCTGGTCGTTGTGGGTTCCCGACCGAGAAGAACCGCCTCCACCAGGGACTTCGTGTGCTGGTCGGCCCGAATGCTGGTCGGCTCGAAGCTCCGGTTCAGACCTTCGGTGAAGTGCCGAGGCCTACACCGTTGAGTGCCCCTACCGAGTTCACCGGGCCGCTGTGGGTGATGGTCCGTCCGAAGCACACCGACCAGGATTTCGGCCCGACGCCTGATGACGAGCAGGCCCAGTCGCCCAGGTAGCCACTGGAGTACAGGTCTGCGGCTGCTGTCGCCCGGTGGAGGCTGGATCGTTCGTCGCGCACGATCACTGCCGCCTGTACGCCGGTCCCGTTCCCGTTCGACGCCCTGCTCGCGCAGACCTGCGCGAGCACATCGGTCTCGACATGTATCGTGCTGGCGCAGCGCCACAGGCTGGAGCTGGAGGTGATCGGGTTCGTGTTGCCGTAAGGACGCCAACTACCGCTCTCCGTAGCCGCGGCGGGGCCGGCGGTCGCCAGATTCAGCCCGCACAGCGGTGATAGCGGCTGTCACTCCGGCGACCATCCGTGTAACTCGCATGTTGATCCCTTCTGGACCAGACGTGGGACGCCGTTTCTCAGAATCACGAGCGCGTCTGAGATCAGCGCCGCAGTGTGTTGACGATGCACGCCATCAGTACTCCCCGGCTCGGATGGGAAAGCCCGCGCCAAGGAGCAAGAGGGCACGTGGTGATGACGGGATCGATAGTGCCGTGGTGTCGGGCGGAACGCCGTTGACCGAGAGTCCACGCTCCTTGACGATGCGTCCACGTCGCAGTCCCGAGTGGCCGCACTGATCCTGATGGCCTCGTATCCGAGGGGGAACTGCCATGGGCCTGGTGACGGTGGTCGCGGCGAGGAGCCGTATGCGGCAACGCCCGGCCGGCCGCCTTCGCCGGTCCTGACGGTGAGAATCCGGATACCGGCTGCGGGCATTACATTTTTTGTCTGATCAAGGCCTTGCCAAACCGCTGGACTGCGTGAAAAGAGAGTGGAGGAGCGGTGGCAAGCCGGTCGGGGACTCGATGAGAGATGGTGGGGGACATGCTGGTCGAGACGGTGTTCCGGAGTGATGACGTCCCGGCGGAGGACCGGTTCGAGCGCTGGCGGGAGCTCATGAACCGGTCATACGCGCCGATGGAGCTGCGCAGCGACCATGCGGCGGACTTCCGGGTGCACCAGCGCTTGATCGCACTGGGTACGGCGACGGTATGGCCGGGGGAATTTCAGCCACTGGTCTTTCGGAGGACGCCGAAGCTGATCAGGCAGTCCGACCCCGAGGTCTACCAGCTCACTCTCGTGCTGAAAGGCAGCGGGAGACTTGTCCTGGGCAGACAGGAAGCGACCTGCGACGCGTACGAGTTCCATTCGAACGACTCCTCAAGGCCGTCCGAGACATGGACCGGCCAGGAGCAGATCAAAATCGTGGGAGTCGAGTTCCCCAAGGCGCAGATGCCTCTGCCCAGGGGCCGGGCCGACCAGGCGATCGGGCGGCGGATGTCGGCGAGGGAAGGCATCGGCGCGCTGCTGGCCCAGTTCCTCATCCAGCTGACCAGCGACACCGGCCAGTACGCTCCCGACGACGCGCCCCGTCTGGGGACGGTCCTGACCGACCTGGTCGCCGCACTGTTCGCCCACACCCTGGGCACCGACTCGTCCCTGACCCCGGAGGCCCACCGGCGAACCCTGACCCTGCGCATTCAGGCGTTCATCCAGCAGCACCTTCACGAACCCGACCTGAACCCGCGCTCGATCGCCACCGCACACCACATCTCCCTCAGCCACCTGCACCGCCTCTTCCGGGACGAGGACACCACGGTCACCTCCTGGATCCGGCGGCAGCGCCTGGAACGCGCCCGCCACAACCTCGCCGACCCCGCGCTCCGAACCGCCCCCATCCACTCCATCGCCGCCCGCTGGGGATTCACCCACCAGTCCGACTTCAGCCGTGCCTTCCGCACCGCCTACGGTCTCCCGCCCAACGCCTACCGCCACCAAGCCACCCGCCCAACCGCCTAGCCAGGTGACGTCTTCAATCGAGCGGGGTGCCCGGTGATGCGGTGACTCAGTCGAGACAAACGAGCCCGGTACCGACCCGCACGTCGAGATGGACCCGATTCTTGACGACCTTGCCTTCGGGAACGCGCTGGAAGTACAGCCGTGGGCCTACGCCTGAGGGATCAGCGCAGGCGAACGCCGAACCCTGACGCTCAGAGTCGAAGGTGATGTGGACCTGCCTGATCGACGCCAACCGTCCATCGTAGAGACGGGATCTTCCGTCGTCCTAACGGGCCCGCACCCGGCCACATGGGGAGTTGAAGGCGGCCGAGGCCGTCGCGGGCGGCATCTCGCTGACGGGGGCTCATGTCCGGGCGGCGGCGAGGAGGGCGCCGAGCGCGGCGCCGGCGTCGAGGAGAGCGCGGGAGCGAGCGGTGATGCTCTCCTCCCGGGCCACCAGCGCGGCGTCGAGGTCGCGCGACCGGTGTCCGTGCCGCAGGCCCGGCATCAGGGCCCGGAGCTGGTCGACGCGGTACCCGGCGGTGCGGAGCTGGTGCACGATCCGGGCGTCCCGGGCCTGGTCCGGTGCGTACCGTCGTGTCTCCCGGGGGAAGACCCGGTCGGGGACGGCGAGCCCCTCCGCGTCCCAGTGCCGCAGGGTCGACGGGCGTACGCCCAGCGCGGCGGCGAGCTCGGAGACGCTCATCGCGTCCGACGGGCGTACGTCCTCGACCGGTTCGGCGGAGATCGCCGCTGCCGCCTCCCTGGCGATCCGGAGGTCCGTACGCTCCCGGTCGAGCCGGGCGTGGGCCGCGTCGAGGAGCGCGAGCACCTCGGGGGCCGGGCGCTCGTGCACGGCACGCACGATCCGCTTGGCCTCCACCGGCCCCGTAGCGACGGCGAGGGCCCGGTAGGCCAGGGCGGAGCGCAGATGGATCTCCCCGTGGACCCGGTGGCCCGCCGCCGTGCGCGCCGCCGGCGGCAGAACACCGTCACGTTCGAGATTGCGTACTTGCTGGACGGAGTACCCGGCGCGTCGCGCGACATCGACGGTCCGCATCGCCGAGTGGAGAGGTGGCATCCGGGATTCCTCCGCTTTCCGGCTCGAAGTCTCCACAAGCACCTTAATGAAACGCTTGAGCACATGACCATGGAAGAGATCATCGACTTCGTGCAGAACCTGGACGGGGCCCTGGCCGTCAGGCCGGAGCCCGGCGACGGCTCACCGGAGATCAGTTGGGGGGATACGTTCTTCTTCTACTCCCCTGAGGGCGTCATGCCGGAAAGGACGCAACCGTTCGCGACGATCGTGACGAAGAACCAGCCGGGCGACGAGAGATCACGCCTGGACCGCCCGGACACCTTCCGGGTCAATGTGGCCGCAGGGAAGGAATCGTTCCTCCACTGGACCGGCCACACGCCACGCGAACCGGCCACCGACGAGGACCCCGGCGCCGCCGACACCGTGATGGCGCACCCCGTCTACGGTTCCGTGGGCTGGCTCGCCGTGGTGAATCCGGGCGCGCGGACCGACGAGGCGGTCCGGGAGCTGCTGCGCACGGCCCATCACCGTGCACGTTCGCGTCGTGAACGGCGTACGGACGCCACGGCGAGCTGACGGAGAACGGCGCCCGGGAGACAGCGAGTCACACGCGCCGGGTGTGTGAGGGACGGGCCCTGGGCAGGGCCCGTCCCTCACCCCGATCCGGCCCGGGCGGCATACGCCCCGCGTCACCGGTCACCCGGCTGTGGCCGTCCTGGGACATTTCCGTGCGGGCGGGCGGGGCAGGAATGGCGTTGACCATGGTTCTGGCGGTGAACACCCGCGGGGCCATTGAGCAAGGCTAGGAGTCATGATGCGTACCAACCGGAAGATGGCCGCCACTCTCGCCGCCGTTGTGCTGGCGGGCGCCGCGAGTGCGGGAGTCGCGCAGGCCGCACCGGCGGCGGGCGGGAGCGTCGCCCCCTCCGCCTGCCGTCCGGCCAACCACACCGCGAAGATCACCGCGGCGGACAACACGACCGGACACCGGCATTACCGCGTGACCCTGACCGCGCCACGCGGGTACGAGCCGTGCCGGCTGGCCGGTTCGCCCACTGACGTGCGGTTCTCGAACCACGGCGAGGACAGCGGCCTCACCGCGGGCAGCTACGGCGGCCAGGAGACCGTCGTGACCTTCGGCCCGGGCCGCCCGGTGCACTTCGACATCCAGGTTCCCAACAACGGCGGTGGCGCCCCCGCGGACGAGGCGTCGTTCACCCTCCGGGCCCCGGACGGGCAGATCCCCGGCACGTCCTTCGCCGAGGGCGGGCTCACGGTGGCGGCCGGCACCCTCATCGGCCCGGTCCAGCGCGGCGCCTGACCTCTCGACACAGCGGGGTGGCGTTCCCGTGGTCTCTCCACCGCGGGAACGCCACCCGGCCTTTTTACGTGAGGATCCCCGGTCGGCTCAGGCTGCCGGGGCGGTGAAGGCGGCGAGGACGCCGGCCGCCAGGGCTGAGCGTTCGACCATGCCGCTGAGCGTCACATGCTCGCTGCGGGCATGGGCGCCGCCGCCCACCGCGCCCAGCCCGTCGAGGACGGGGGTGCCCGCGGCGAGGATGAAGTTCCCGTCGCTGGCGCCGCCCACCGCCGTCTCGCGCAGGTCGAGGCCGAGCGGCGCGGCGCAGGACCTGGCGAGGGCGAAGACCTGGCCGACGCCCTCGGTGCGCTCGAAGACCGGACGGTTCCAGCCGCCGTCCAGCTTCAGACCGGTCCGGGAGTCGACCGGGGCGAGTCCGGCCAGCGCCGCGTCCAGACGCTCGCGTTCACCGGCGGTCGCGACCCGTATGTCCAGATGGGCGGTGGCCTCTCCGGCCGTGACATTGCTGCGCGTACCGCCGCGCAGCACACCGACGTTGACGGTGGTGCCCGCCGCCGGGTCGGCGAGGGCCTCCAGCGCGAGCACCTGGCGGGCGATCTCGTTGACCGCGCTGGCCCCGGCCGCCGGGTCGAGCCCGGCGTGCGCCTCCTCGCCGGTGACGGTGAGGGAGAACAGCCCGACGCCCTTGCGGGTCGTCTTCACCGCCCCGTCCGCGCTCGCCTCGAAGACCAGCGCCGCCCGGGACTTCCGCGCCTCGGCGACGATGACGCCGCTCGACGCCTCGCTGCCGGTCTCCTCGTCCCCGTTGAGCAGCAGGGTGCACTCGGGACGCGGCAGGCCGAGCGCGGTGAGCGCGCGCAGCGCCCAGACGGCCTGGACCAGTCCGGCCTTCATGTCGAACACGCCGGGCCCGGAGATACGGTCCCCCTCCCGGCGGTAGGGCCACCCGGACAGGGTTCCGGTCGACCAGACGGTGTCGTAGTGGCCGACGAGCAGCAGCGGGGCGCCGGTGGACGGGCCCGTGCCGGCGTACCGGCGGATCAGGATGTCGCCCGCCGTCCCGCGCGGGATCAGCTCCTCGCTCGCGGGGGCGCCGAGGGAGGTGTCGAGCCAGCCGCGCAGCCAGTCCAGGCAGGCCCCGAGGGAGGCGGTGTCGTCGCTGGAGCTCTCCTGGGAGGTGTACGCGGCGAGATCGGCGTCCATCGCGTCACGGTGCTCGTCCAGCCAGCGGTGCACATCGACGGCCTGCGCGTCGGTGAGCACCGGCCCGGCGGGCAGTTCGTGGCGCGCGGCGCCCTCCTCCGCGTCCGCCGGGCCGGCGCCGGACACGGCGAGGCGGTCGAGGGCGTCCAGCCGGGACTCGGACATGGTGGACGGGTCCTGCTCCAGCTCCCGCAGACCGGCCACGACGGCCCGGAGCACCGGAGCGTCCCGGCCCGCGCGCCGCGCCTGCTCGAACACCGGCGCGTAGTGCGTGGTCACCTCCACCGGGCGGCGGCGGACGGCCAGGTCGCGCCAGATGCCGCTGCGGTCCTTGGGCTGGGTGCGCAGCCACGCGGTCAGCCGGTCGCAGGCGGCGTCGCGCAGGGCGGGGTCCGTGTCGGGCCGGAAGGCGGGCGCCTCGAAGGCGTCGAAGGACTCCAGCCGTGCCCCGGCCGCGTCGGCCGCCGCGTACACCTCGGCGGTCAGCGCGTACATGGTGGCGCGGTGGCGGTCCGTGAGGTCCGCCATGGGGGCGTCGGCCAGCGCGGTGGCCGAGAGCATCGCGCCGAACGCGGCCTTCGCCCACAGGTAGCCCTCGACGTTGTCGCTCGCCAGGGCGGGGCCCCACGCCTGGAGATCCGCGACCAGGGCGCGCACCCGGTCGGAGACCGGCGCTCCGCCCAGTTCGCCGATGACGAACGCGCCGGGGCCGCCGTCGCGCACCACGCCCGGTTCGACGAGGTCGGCGAAGATGTTGACGAAGGCGGCGACCGTCCGGCCGGCGCCGATGTGTTCGGCGATGAGCGCCTCGTTGAAGCCGTTCTGTACGGAGACGACATAGCCGTCCGGGGCGAGGCGCGGCGCGATCCACTCCATGGCCATCCCGGTGGCCTGCGCCTTGACGCTGAGCAGAACCCGGCCGAGGGGCGGTCCCTGGTACGTGTCGGGGGTGGCCGCGTCGAGGCGGACGCTCTCACGCTTCTCGCCGCGCAGGATGGTCAGCCCGTTCGCCTGGATCGCGGCCACATGGGCGGCGTCGGTGTCGATGACGGTGACCTGGTGTCCGGCCGCCGCGAGGCTGTGGGCGAGGGTGCCGCCGATGGCACCCGCGCCGACCACGGTGTAGGCGTCGCCGGTCATGAGGTGTGTCCCTTCGTGGTGTCCGGAAGTGGGTCCGCGCCGAGGCCCGTAAGTGTGTCCGTGCCGGGGCCCGGCGGTGTGTCCGGTGTGTCGCTTCCGGTGGTGGCCCCGACATCCGCGGCGGCGCCGGCCGGCGGCCACAGCCGGGGCAGATGGGTCGCGCCGGTACCGCTGCCGCCGTCCACGCGCAGGATCTCGCCGGTCACCCAGGAGGCGTCCGGGCCGGCGATCCACACGACGGCGCGGGCGACGTCCGCCGGGGTCCCCGGCCGTCCCAGCGGGTTGACGGAGACGGCCGCCGCGTATTCGTCGGCGACGGGGTTGCAGGCGCTGTCGACCCCGATGAAGCCGGGGCTGACGGCGTTGACGCGGATCCCGTGCGGCCCCAGTTCGAGGGCCCCGGCGCGCGTCGCCATCTCCAGGGCCGCCTTGGAGGAGGCGTACGGGCCCCCGCCGGGCCGGGCACGCAGCGCGGCGCCGGAGGAGATGTTGACCACCGAGGCGGCCCTGCCCGAGGCGATGGCGCGGCGGGCCAGTTCGGCCGTCGCGAGCACCGGGGCGCGGGTGTTGAGCGCGAAGACGCGGTCCCAGCCGGCGGCGGTGACCTCGGCCATGTCGAGCGAGGGATAGATACCGGCCGCGTTGACCAGCACGTCCACCGGCCCGTGGGCCTGCCAGCCGTCACCGATGGCGGCGGCCGGGCCCTCGGCCGAGCTGAGGTCATGGACCCGGTGGGCCGCGCCGAGGGCGTTCGCGGTCTCCGCGAGCCGGGCGGCGTCGATGTCGACGAGTGTCAGCCGGTGGCCGGCCGCCGCGAAGTGCTCGGCGACGGCCCGTCCGATGCCGCTCGCGGCGCCGGTGACCAGTACGTGCGCCATCAGGCGAACTCCTTGTCCTTCGTCTCGGGCATGGTCAGGTAGATGATGAGGGAGATCAGGGCCGCGCCGGAGACGTACATCCAGAGCTTGTCGGCGTGACCGGAGTCGCTCATCCAGGTCGTGACGTACGGGGCGGTACCGCCGAAGACGGCGACGGCCAGCGCGTACGGGAGGGCGATGCCGGTGGCGCGCACCTCCGGCGGGAACTGCTCGGCCATGATCACCGCACAGTTCGCGGAGTAGCCGAGGATCAGCAGCATGCCGGTGAGCTGGACCAGGAACAGGACGAGGAAGCTGTCGTTCAGGAGGTGCAGCATCGGCCAGGAGAGGAGGACGAAGCCCGCGGCGAACCCCGCCAGGGTGGGCTTGCGCCCCAGTCTGTCGGAGAGCAGCCCGGCGAAGGGCAGCAGCACGATGAAGATGACCAGACACAGGGTCTGCGAGAGCAGCGCCCGCTCCAGCGGGATACCGGTGGTGAGATTGGCGTACGTCGGCAGGTAGTTGACCCAGATGTAGTACGTCAGTGTGCCGGCGACGGTGATGCCCGCGACCCGCAGCGCGGCGGCCGGGTGCTCGACGAACATGGCCTTCAGCGGGTTCTTCCGGTCCTGCCCGCCGGCCTTGGTCTCGTTGAAGGACTCGGTGTCCTCGACGGTGACACGCAGCCAGAGCCCGACGAGGCCGAGCAGCGCGCCGATGACGAAGGCGGCCCGCCAGCCCCAGCCGCGCAGGGCGTCCTCGCTGAGCAGCGAGGTGAAGCCGGTACCGAGCAGTGAGGCGATCAGGACACCGCCCGCGACCGACACCTGCTGCCAGGACCCGGCGAAGGCACGCCGTCCGGGCGCGGCGGACTCCACCAGGAACGCCGAGGACGAGCCGAACTCACCGCCCGCGGAGAAGCCCTGGGCGAGCCGCGCCAGCAGCAGGATCACCGGGGCGGCGATACCGATCGTCTCGTAGCCGGGGGTGATCGCGATGACGAAACCGGCGCCCGCCATCAGACCGATGGTGAGCGAGAGCCCCTTCTTGCGGCCGTGCCGGTCCGCGTACGCGCCGAGGACGGCGGCCCCCACCGGCCGCATCACGAAGCCCACGGCGAAGACGGCGAGGGTGGAGAGGAGTGCGACAGCTCCGTCGGCCTTCGGGAAGAAGACATCCGCGATGATCTTCACAAAGATGCCGTAGAGGGCCCAGTCGACGAATTCGACGGTGTTGCCCACGGATCCGGCCACGATGGCCTTGCGCTGCTTGGGCGTCAGCTTGGTGGACGGGGCGGTGCCTGATGCGGCGGTGTCGGTTGTCACGAGGGGGTTCCTCGCCTTCCTTGGAGCGTCACAGGGGGACGGATCGGGATGCGGGAGTGCGGGTCCTGATTCCTGTGGGCGGCGCGGTGCGGTCGGGCCGGGACGGGCGGAACGGCACCGGGTGGGGCGGGCGCGCCGGAGGACCGGAGCGCGGTGTGCCGGGGCAGCGGGGCCGCGGGCGTGTCCCGGGGTCGGGACGCCGGCGTGCGGCCGGGGTGGTGAGGTGACGGGCCCCGTGCCGGGTGGGCAGGGGGACGCCGGGGTCCGTGGCGGGTCGACCGTACGGGCCCGCCGCCACGGGTGCCGGGGTACGGCGTACGGGCGGGGCGGGTGAGGGCGGGACGGTCAGCGGGCCGGGTGCTGCGCGAGGCAGTACTCGGCGATCTCCCGGTGGGTGGCGAACCACACCCCTTCGTGCTCGCCGATGTGGGCGAGCAGTTCGTCCAGTATGACGAGCCGGGAGCGGTGGCCGATGATGTGCGGGTGCATGGTGAGCTGGAACAGGCCACCGGCCGTGTACGCGGCGGCGAACTCGTCCTGCCAGATCCGGAGCACGTCCCGTGGCGCGATGTAGGGGCGCAGCGAGGCGAAACGCTCCATCATGAAGTAGGGCGCGTCGTCGCGGATCCACTCCACGGGGATCTCCGCCACGCCGGTCGCCTCGCCGTCCTCGACCAGCTCGTACGGCTCGTCGTCGGCCATCAGCGAGGAGTCGTAGAGCAGGCCCATCTCCCGGGTGATCGCCAGGGTGTGCGGTGAGAAGTCCCAGCTCGGGGTGCGGATACCGACGGGACGTACGCCGCCGATCCGCTCCAGGGTGTCGGCGGAGCGGAACTGCAGCTCACGCTCGCTCTCCGGGGAGAGCGAGGTGTTGCGCTCGTGGATCCAGCCGTGGACGGCCAGCTCATGGCCGGCGGCCGTGTAGGCCTTCGCCTCCTGCGGGCGCAGCAGCGCGCAGACGGCGGGCATGAAGAAACTCGCGGGGACGCGGTGGCGCTCCAGCAGGCCGAGGATCTTCGGCACGGCCACGCGGGCGCCGTACTCGCCCTGGGCGAGCTTGGCCGGACGGGTCTCGCCGTCGCGCAGGGCCGGGGTCTCGTGGTCCGAGTCGAAGGACACGGCCACCGCGCAGCGGGCCCCGCCGGGCCAGGTCTCCGGTGCGAGGGACCGTCCGGCGCGTACGTGTCCGACATGGCGGCGCCAGGTCGGTTCGTCCCATTCCCACGGCTGCTGTTCGCTCTGCGGCATCAGAATCCGGCCTTCCGTGCGAGATATGTGTGCTCCGGGGCGTGCCCGAGGAGGTACCACTCCGTTCGCCATCGCTCTTGCGTGGCCCGTCGGTGATGGTCCATCGTGGCCATCTCCTGTTCACCAACCCGGGAAATCGACGAGAATCGCCATGGACCGTCTTCGAGTGAAGGATTCCGCCGCCTCGCCCCAGGCCGAGCTGGACGAGACGGACCTGGCCATCGCCCACGCCCTGCAGATCGCGCCACGTGCCTCCTGGACGGCGATCAGCGAGGTGCTCGGACTCAGCGCGGTGACGGTCGCCCGCCGCTGGGGGCGGATCTCGGACCGTGGCCTGGCCTGGGTGACGGCGACCGGCAGCCCCGGCCTGTGGCGGTCGCTGTGCAACGCGTTCATCGACGTGGACTGCGAGCCGTCGGCCCGGCGTGGAGTGGCGCTCGCGCTGGCCAGGGACCCGCGGACGAAGTCCGTGATGGAGCTGGCCAGCGGACGGGACATCCATGTCAACGCGGTCACCCGGGATCTCCCGGGACTGTCCCGGTTCATCCTGGAGCGGGTGAGCCGGCTGCCCGGTGTGGTGCGGGTCAACACCCAGATCACCACGCGCATCCTTGTCTCCGGGAGCGACTGGCGGCTGGACGCGCTCCCTCGCGCGGAGCGGTCGCTCCTCCAGGCCGTCGCCGACGAGAGCGCGCCGCGCCAGGCCGTGCCCGGCACGCTGGACGGTCCTGACCGGGAGCTGCTGCTGGCGCTGGCCCCGGACGGCCGGCTGCCGGTCTCCGACCTGGCGGCGCGTACGGGCACCAGCCAGACCGCGGCCCGTCGCCGTCTGGCCCGGCTGGAGCGTACGGGCGCCGTCGCGTTCCGCTGCGAGATCGCCCAGCACATCACGGGCTGGCCGGTCACCTCGCTCCTGTGGGCGCGGGCGGCGGCCCCGCGGCGGCGGCAGATCTGTGAACAGCTCAGCCGGATGCCGGACGTCCGGCTGCTGACCGCGACCAGCGGCGAGACGAACATCCTTCTCTCCACCTGGCTGCACTCCGTGGACAGCGCCCACGACCTGGAGGACCGGATCGGGGCGCAGTGTCCCGGGCTGGAGATCGTCGACCACGGGATCGTGCTGCGGACGGTGAAGCGGCAGGGATGGATCCTGGACGAGCTGGGGCGCCGCCTGGAGAGCGCGCCCATCGATCCGTGGTGCGAGGACGACATCGCGCCTCCGGGGGCCGGCTGACCCGGCCCGGTCGGCCGGTCCCCGTACCGCTCACCCCCGCGTGGCCTCCCCCCGGAAGCGGACGGCGTCGCCGGTGTCCGCTCCGAGCAGGGGCGCCGGCGCGGCGCCGGGCGCCGGGTCGCCGGAGAACACCAGCGGGGAACCCGGCGCGAGCAGCTTGCCGACGCCCGGCTGCTCGATCCAGGAGAAGAGCGGGTTCTCCGCCGAGCAGCGCGGATCCTCCTCGTACAGTTGCCGGAAGGTCTGGTACGGGCCCCACAGCACCCCCGAACCCTGGAGCACGGCGCGCACCTCGGCCAGCGTCCGGGCCGCGAACCACGGTTCCAGCACCGCGGCGATGGCGTGCCGGGCGGCGTACCGTCCGCCCTCCGTCGCCACGTCCACGTCCAGCAGCGGTCCGGTCATCTCCAGCTTCTCGGCGAGGCCGGTGGCCCGGCCCAGGGAGCGGAACTGGCGGGTGGTGAGTGCCACCACCATGACCCGGCGCCCGTCGGCGGTACCGAAGTCCCGTCCGAAGGCGCCGTAGAGACTGTTGCCGATCGGCTCCCGCGAGGCGCCGTTGATCTGGACGTCCGCGAGATAGCCGAGGTTGCCGACGGTGGCGAGCATGACGTCGGACAGGGCCAGCGACACCTCCTGGCCTTCTCCGGTCGCCTGCCTGCGGCGTTCGGCGGCCAGCAGGCCGACCGTCAGATAGAGCCCGGCGGCGACGTCCCAGGCCGGCAGGACATGGTTGACCGGCGCCGGGCCGTCGCCGGTGGCGTGCGGGAAGCCGCTCGCGCAGTTGACGGAGTAGTCGACGGCCGGGGAGCCGTCGTGGTCCCCCAGCAGACGCATCATGATCAGGTCCGGCCGCCGCGCGGAGAGCCGCGCGTAGTCGAGCCAGCCGCGCCCCGGCAGATTGGTGATCAGGATGCCGGCGCCGGGGCCGTCCGCGCAGATGATGTCGGCCGCCGCCCGTTGCCCCTCGGGGGTGTCCAGCGGCAGGGTCACCGACCGTTTGCCCTTGTTGAGGCTGGCCCAGTAGAGGCTGGTCCCGTCGTCGGTCTCCGGCCAGCGGTGGTGGTCGATGTTTCCGCCGACGGGATCGATACGGATCACCTCGGCGCCCAACTGGGCCAGTGTCATGGACGCCAGCGGGGCCGCGACGAAGGCCGAGACCTCCACGATCCGCAGCCCCGCCAGGGGGCCGCGCCGTTCCTCAGGGGCGTTCGAAGACGGCCGCAATGCCCTGACCTCCCCCGACGCACAGGGTCTCCAGCCCGAACCGGGCGTCCCTGCGCTCCATCTCGTACAGCAGCGTGGTCATGATGCGCACACCCGTCGCGCCGACGGGGTGGCCCAGCGAGATACCGGAACCGTTGACGTTGACGCGCTCCGTGTCGTCGATGCCCCATTCTTCGAGCACCGCGAGCACCTGGCAGGCAAACGCCTCGTTGACCTCGATCAGGTCCATGTCCGCCAGGCTCAGACCGAGCCGCTTGAGAAGCCGGCCGGTGGCGGGCACCGGGCCGATGCCCATCCGGGAGGGCTCGCACCCCGCTGCGGCCCAGCCCGAGAGATAGGCGATCGGAGTCAGCCCAAGCCGCTCCAGTTGGTCCTCGGCGACGACCAGACAGGCCGCGGCGGCGTCGTTCTGCTGACAGGCGTTGCCCGCGGTGACCGTCCCGCCGGCCTCCACCGTACGCAGCCGCGCCAGCTTCTCCGCGGAGGTGTCGGGCCGCAGGCCCTCGTCGCGGTCGAAGACCACGGGGCCGCCCTTGGGCCGCTCCACCGTCACCGGGACGACCTCGCGCGCGAAGGCGCCGGAGTCCCAGGCGGCCGCCGCCCGCCGCTGGCTGCGTACGGCGTAGGCGTCGGCCTCCTCGCGGGTGATCCCGTAGTCACGGGCCAGGTTCTCGGCGGTCTCGATCATGCCGGAGATCTCCCCGAACCGCTCCACGGGCTGGGCCCGTTCCCGGCCGCGGTCGAGCCGGTCGTGGAGGACGGTGGAGCCGAAGCGTCCGCCCCAGCGCAGGTCGGTCGTGTAGTACTCGACATTGCTCATGCTCTCGACGCCGCCCGCCATGACGACCTCGGCCGCCCCGGACTGCACCATCATGGCCGCCGTGGCGATCGCCTGGAGCCCGCCGCCGCAGCGCCGGTCGAGCTGCATCCCGGCGACCTCGACGGGGAACCCGGCCTCCAGCGCGATCCAGCGTCCGACGCACGGTGTCTCGCTGCTGGCGTAGGACTGTGCGAAGATCACGTCCTCGATCAGGGCGGGATCGAGGCCGGCCCGCTCGACGGCCGCGGTGGCGACGGTGGCGCCCAGCTTCTCGACGGGCACGTGGCGCAGGCCGCCGCCGAAGGCGCCGATGGGGGTACGGACAGGGGCGACGATCGCCGCGCGGGTCATGCGGGGGTCTCCTTCTTCACGGCACCGACGGAATCGGTGGACTCGGGGGCGCTCGCGGAATCGGCGGGGCGGCCGGGCCCGGCGGCTCTCATGGACAGGGCACGGAAGTCCGGGGCGCGCTTGGCGAGGAACGCCCGTACTCCCTCCGCGCTCTCGGCGGAGGTGAACGCCTCGTCACTGGCGGCCAGCGAACGCTCGATCAGCTCCTCCTCGGTGAGGTCGTGGGCCGCGTCGATCACCGACGCGCACAGGGCCAGCGCGCGCGGCGGACGGCGCAGCAGGGTGTCCGCCAGCTCTCTCGCCACCTCCACGGCCCCGCCGCGCGGCGCGAGCCGGTTGACCAGACCCCAGGCCAGCGCGGTCGCGGCCGTGATCGGCTCGCCCAGCAGTTGCATCTCCTTGGCCCGCCCCGTCCCGATACGGCGGGCGACCCGGAACGTGCCCCCGCTGCCGGGAAAGACCCCGAGCGTGATCTCCGGAGAGCCGATGCCGATCTGTTCCTCGGCGACGATCAGATCGCAGCAGACGGCGATCTCCAGACCGCCGCCGAGCGTGTGCCCGTTCAACGCGGCGATCACCGGCCGGGGGAAGGCCGCCAGCCGCGCGAACAACTCCTGCTGCGGGCGGAGCTTCTTCGCCACCGCCTCGCCCGGCGCCCGCATCGGGGCGAACTCGACGATGTCGGACCCCGCGCAGAACGCCCGGTCCCCGGCGCCGGTCAGGATCACCACGCCGACGGACGCGTCGCGCTCCACGACGTCCAGCGCCTCGGTCAGGCCGCGGGTCATCGCGGCGTTCCACACGTGCAGGGGCGGGTTGTCGAGGACAACGGTCGCCACCCCGTCCGTGACGTCCAGACGGACCTGTGCGCCGCTCATCTGTCATCTCCATGGTCGGTGGTTCCGGTGGGTGCCGCGGCCTCCGCCGCGGCGAGCAGGGCACGCGCCCTGCGCAGGACGGGCGCGTCGACCATCTGCCCGTCGACACGGAGGGCGCCCGGGGCGGGTCCGCCGGCGCCCGCGGCGTCCCAGGCGGTGGTCACCCTGCGGGCCCAGGCGGTCCCGGCCTCGTCCGGGGTCCAGCCGGCGTGGACGGCGGCCACCTGTCCCGGGTGGACGCACAGGGCTCCGGTGACGCCGAGCCCCCGGGCCTGCCGCGCCGCGTCCGCCAGCGCGTCGGGCCGGTCCAGAACGGCCAGGGAGAGCGGCAGCGCGAAGGAGGCGATCCCGGCGGCCGAGGCGGCCAGCGCGATCCAGCGGCACGGCTCGGTCAGCACCGACGGCGTCGGCGCCACCCCCAGCGCCAGCGAGAAGTCCTCGCTGCCGAACGCCAGCGCGCACACCCGGGGCGCCCCCGCCAGCGCGGTCAGCGCGAAGAGCGCGGCCGGCGACTCGATCAGCGCGATCAGCCCGACCGAGCCGTCGGGCAGCCCGCGTTCCCGCTCCCGTACGCGCAGGAACGCGGCCATCTCGGCGAGCTGTCGCGGATGCTCGGCCTTGGGCAGCATCACCGCCCGCAGGCCGGGCCGGACCGCCGCCCGCAGGTCCTCCTCCCACTCCGTACGGTCCGTACCGGTCCGTACCACCAGGTACTGGCCCGCGGCGGCCAGCCGGTCGAGATGGCCGGGCAGGGCGAGGCGCGCCGCTTCCTTGCCGGATACCGGGACGGCGTCCTCCAGATCGAGGATCAGCCCGTCCGCGCCCCGCTGGTGCGCCCGCGCGAGGAGCCGTTCGTTCCCGGCGGGGACGAACAGCAGGGAGCGCCGTACGGTGAGGTCCGTGACCGTCATGCGGCGTCCACCTCCGCGCTCATCACGGTCCGCCCCCGGTCGTCGGCGGCGTACAGGTCCGCGCCGGTCTCGGTCGGCGTGCCGTGCAGGGTCAGCTCCCGGCCGTCGAAGGCGGGCCGCACCCCGCGGAAGCGGAAGCCGGTGACGCGGGCGCCGGGCCGCCGCCGCAGATAGAGATCGAGCAGCAGCGTCGCCGTCAGCGGCCCGTGGACGACCAGCCCGGGATAGCCCTCCTCCTGGCAGGCGTAGGGGCGGTCGTAGTGGATCCGGTGCGCGTTGAACGTCAGCGCCGAGTAGCGGAACAGCAGCACCGGGTCCGGTACGAGCGAGCGCTGCCAGGTTCCGGGCGGCGGGGTCTCCTTCGGTGGCCGCTCCCGCGGCGCCGCGGATCCCGCCGGGACAGCACCGGCGGCGGCGCGGTAGACGATGTCCTGCCGCTCGGTGAGGACCGGGGCGCCCTCCTGCCGCAGTTCGTGGTCGACGGTGACGAAGACCAGGGGCCCGCTGCGGCCCTCGGACTCCCGTACGTCCGCGACGACCGAGGTGCGGCGGACGGGCACTCCCGTGCGCAGCGGCCCCTCGAAGCGGAGATCGCCGCCCGCCCACATACGGCGGGGCAGCCGCACAGGGGGCAGGAAGCGGCCGGGCCTGGGGTGCCCGTCGGGTCCCAGCTCGCTGTGCGGTGCCCGGGGCGGGAAACAGAGCCAGTGCGCGAGGAGCGGTGCCACGTCCGTACCGGCCGGCGGGTGGTCCAGGGTCGCGGCCAGCCGGGCCGCGGTGTCCGCGCTCAGCGTGTCCTCGGCCTCCTCGCGCCGCCCCTTCCGGGCAGCGTGGGTGTCGGTCGCCGTCATGCGGTGGTCTCCTTCAGACGGATACGTTCGATACGGCCGACGACCAGCAGGAAGGACAGCGCCGCGCCCAGGCCGGACGCGCCGACGAAGATCAGCGCGCCGTCGAAGGACCCGGTGATGTCGACGACGTAGCCGATGACGATCGGGGTGGTGATGCCGGCCAGGTTGGCGAAGGTGTTGAACAGGCCGCCGGAGAGCCCCGCGGCCTCCTTCGGGGAGGTGTCGGAGACGACGGTCCAGCCGAGGCTGCCCAGCCCCTTGCCGAAGAACGCCGTCGCCATCAGGACGATGACCACGGTCTGTGTCGAGGTCCAGGCGCAGGCGACGATGCAGGTGGACAGGAGGAGCCCGGTGACGATGGGGATCTTGCGGGCCGCGGTCACCGACATGCCGCGGCGCAGCAGCGCGTCGGAGAGCAGGCCGCCCAGGATGCCGCCGACGAAGCCGAAGAGGGCGGGGATGGACGCGGTGAACCCGGCTTCCAGCAGCGGCATCCCCAGTTCCTTGATCAGATAGATCGGGAACCAGGTCAGGAAGAAGTAGACGATCGTGGTGATGAAGTACTGGCCCAGGTAGATGCCGAGCATCATCCGGCTGCTGAGGAGTTGCCGTACGACGGACCAGGTGTCGACACCGTCCTTGGTGCCGACCGCGGCGGCCTCCTCGATGTCGACGAGCGCGCCGCCCTCGACCAGGTGGTCCAACTCGGCCCGGTTGACGCGCGGGTGCTCCCTCGGCTGGCGGTAGGCGACCCACCAGCAGACGCTGAGCACGATCCCGATGCCGCCCATGACGAAGTACGCGGACGGCCAGCCCCAGCCGTGCGTGAGCCAGGCCATGAACGGGGTGAAGACGACCGGCGCCGCGTACTGCGAGGAGTTGAAGATCGCGGAGGCGGTGCCGCGTTCGGCCGTGGGGAACCAGGTCGCCACCACACGGGCGTTGGCCGGGTAGGCGGGGCCCTCGGCCAGGCCGACCGCGATCCGCAGGACGAACAGCGCGATCATCGCCGAGGCGATACCGAACAGCGGGACGAAGCCCTGGAGCAGGGTCGCCACCGACCACGCGAGAATGCTTCCCGCGTACACCCGGCGGGCGCCCCACCGGTCCACGATCCAGCCACCGGGTAGCTGGGCCAGCATGTAGGCCCAGGAGAAGGCGGAGAACAGGTAGCCGAGCGTGACATCGCTGACGCCGATGCCGTCCTGGATCTCGGTGCCGGTGATGGACAGGATCGCCCGGTCGGCGTTGTTGAGCGTGGAGACCAGGAACAACAGCGCCACGATCAGGAAACGCGCTCTGCTGCGGCCGGGGGACGGTGACGAGCCGACGGGGCGTCGTGCCCCGGCGACGGCTTCCTGGGAAGCGGCCATGGGATATCTCCATTGACATCATCGGGCAGGCTTGGGGATCTTCGGCGCACCGTGGAATCCGCGCGAGGGAGGCGGCGGAGCCGTGGGGGGAGGCACGGAGGCGGAAGAAGAGGAGTGACAGGGACGGGGGCGGGCCGGTGTCTTCGGTGTGGTCAGGGGCGGGCGCCCCGGCGCCCGGTGGTCAGCCGAACCGGCCGCCGGTGACGTGCAGGGTCTCTCCGGTGATGAAGGACGCGCGCTCCGAGGCGAGGAACGCCACCGCGTCGGCGATGTCCTCCGGCTGCCCGGTACGGCGCAGCGGCTGGGCGGCCACCGCCTTCTCCCGGATCTTCTCGTAGTGGTCCAGCGCGCGGACGGCCTCGGTCTCCATGAAACCGGGCGCCACCGCGTTCACGGTGATGCCGTACCGCCCCTGCTCGGCGGCGAGCGCGCGGGTGAAGCCGAGCAGGCCGGCCTTGGCGCTGGCGTAGTTGGCCTGCCCGGGATTGCCCAGGTAGCTGCGCGAGGAGATGTTGACCACCCGCCCCCAGCGCTGCCCGATCAGATGCGGCATGACGGCTCGGGTGACGAGGAACGACCCCTTGAGGATCACCTCGATGACCGCGTCCCAGTCGGTGTCCGTCATCTTCGTGAGCAGTGTGTCGCGGGGGAAACCGGCGTTGTTGACGAGGATGTGCACCCCGCCGAACGCTTCGACGGCGGTGGCGACCAGGGCGTCCACATCCGCGCCCGAGGTGATGTCGGCGCGGACCGCGATCGCCCGGTGGCCCAGCCCGGTCAGTTCCCTGGCGGTCGCTTCCGCGCCCGCCCCGTCGATGTCGGTGATGACGACGCGAGCCCCCTCCCGCGCCAGTCGGCGGGCGGTCGCCGCGCCCAGTCCCCGGGCCGAGCCGGTGATGACGGCGGTCTTGTCGCTGAGTTCCAGATCCATGGTGCGGCTCCTGTGCGTCAGATCAGGTCGGCGCGGCCGGCGTCCAGGACGACGGCGCCGCGTTCGACCGCGGTGGTACGGAAGGACACGACGTCGCCGTCGGTCCAGGACTCGGTCCGCAGCGTCTCCCCGGGGAAGACGGGGGCGGTGAAGCGGACCCGTAGCCGGTGCAGCCTGGACTCGTCCCAGTCCAGGGCGTTCGCCAGCAGGGCGTGCACGGCCATACCGAAGGTGCACAGCCCGTGCAGGACGGGCCGGTCGAACCCGGCGGCCCTGGCCGTCCCGGGGTCGGCGTGCACGGGGTTGGTGTCGCCGTTGAGACGGTAGAGGAGCGCCGCCTGCGGCAGGGTGGGCAGGTCGTGGACGGCGTCCGGCGCCCGTCCCGGCATCCGGTGGGGCGGCGTTGCGGTGTCCGTCGTACTGCCGCAGCCGCCGTCCCCGCGCAACAGGCTGACCTGGCCCACCTCGGCGAGGAGCCGTCCGCTGTCCGCCGCCACGATCCGCCGCTCCTGGTGGAGCAGGGCGCCCTTCGCCACGCCCTTGTCCACGACGCCGGTGACCCGGGTGTGGCCCACCACCTCGCCCTCCGGCGCCAGGGGCGCGTGCAGGGTCATCGACTGCTCGACGTGCAGCAGCCGCCGCCAGTCGATACCGGTGTCCGGCTCGCGGGCCCAGAAACCGGCGTAGCCGAGCACGTTCGCCATGGTGGGGAAGGGGCGCGCGGCCTCCTCCGTGACATACGCGAGCCGGCGGGCGTCGAGCGGATCGGCGCCGATCCCCAGGCTCAGCGCGTACAGGGCGCAGTCCCGGGCGGTGTACCGCTGCCGGACCGGTGCGAACTCCCGCCGCAGCAGCCTCCCCGGATCCATCGTCATGCCACCTCCTCGCGCGGCACCATCAGGGCGTCCAGGGCCAGCACACCCTGCCCGGCCTCCCCGACGACCACCGGGTTCAGCTCCACGGTCCCGATCCGGTCGGCGTGGGCGACCGCGAACGCGGAGACCCTCACCAGCAGGTCGGCGAGGGCGTCCACATCGGCCGCGGGGGAGCCGCGGAAGCCGGTCAGCAGGGCGTGTCCCCGGGTCTCGGCGATCATCCGCAGCGCCTCGTCCCGGTCCACGGCGCCGACCCGGGTCGCGACATCGCGGAACAGCTCCGCCCGCACCCCGCCGGTGCCGAACATCACGACCGGGCCGAAGACCGGGTCGCGCCGCACCCCCACGATCACCTCGACACCGGACGGCGCCGTCCGGGAGACGAGCACCCCCTCCACCCGGGCGTCGGGCCGCGCCGCGGCGGCGCGGGCGGTCAGCGTGGTGAACGCGGCGGCGGCGGCCTCCGCGTCCGCGACACCGAGCAGCACACCGCCGATCTCCGTCTTGTGCGGGATGTCGGGCGAGACGATCTTCATGACGACCGGGAACCCTGTCGCCGTCGCGGCCTCGGCGGCCGCCGAGGCCGAGGTCACCACCCGGGAGCCGGGGAACGGCACGCCCGCCGAGGCGAGCAGCTCCCGCGCGGCGGCCTCGGACAGCGGTCCGTCCGGCACCTCCTGGCGCGGCGCCACCGCGCCCGGCGCGGGCAGCGGACGCTCGAAGCCCTCCCGCAGCCGGGCCAGTCCGTCGAGAGCCGCGACGGCCCGCTCGGAGTCGTCGTACACGAGGAAGCCCGCCTCCTCGTACGACCGCACGACCTCGGGGCGTGCCTCCATGCACAGCACGGTCGGCCGGTCCATGAAGTCCGAAGTGCCCTTGCGGATGGCCTCCTTGATGGCCTCGCCGTACGTGGGCGAGTCCGGCAGCATGGTGAACGAGCCGATCACACTGTCGTAGTCGCCCTGCGCGTACATGACCCGGTAGGTGTCGGTGATCAGGCTCATGTCGTTGAGCCAGCCCGCCGTTGTGTCGCAGGGATTGTCGTCGCTGCCCATCGGGTTGATCTCGCGCAGCCGGGCCCTGGCCTCCTCGGGCAGGCCCGCGACATCCAGCCCGTACCGTTCGGCGGCGTCGCACAGTTGCACACCGAAGCCGCCGGAGACGGTGACGACGCCCACTCTGCGCCCGGCCGGCAGCACCCCCCTGCTGCACGCGTACGCCAGGTCGACCTGCTCCTGGGTGGTGCGGGCGCGGTGCACACCGTACTGGCGGAAGAGCGCGTCGTAGACGGCGTCGCTGCCCACCAGCGACGCGGTGTGGGACTGCGCCGCGGCGGCGCCCGCGTCGGAGGAGCCGACCTTCATGAACACCACCGGCTTGCGCCGCTCGTGCGCCACCGCCAGCGCGGTACGCAGCCGGCCGGCGTCCCGTACACCCTCCGCGTAGGCGAGGATCACCGACACGTCGTCCTGGAGAGCGAGCCAGTGGACGCACTCCGCGACATCGGTGCCGGCCTCGTTCCCCGTCGACACCCAGTAACCGATGTCGACGTTACGGCGACGGCACAGGTAGGCCAGATGGCCACCGTACGCACCGCTCTGGCTGACCACCGCGACGCTGCCGCCGGTGGGGATCGCCTCGTCGAAGGCGCTGCTGAAAGTGCCCACGAAGCCACTGGCCGCGTGCAGCAGGCCCAGACAGTTGGGGCCGAACAGCCGCAGATTCCCCCGGCGGGCGATGTCGGCCAGCTCCTCCTGGAGCGCCTGGCCCTCCTCGCCCGTCTCGGCGAAACCGGCGGCGTAGATCACCGCGGCGCTCACGCCCTTCGCCACGCAGTCGGTGACCGCCTGCTTGAGCAGACGCGAGGGGAGGCCGATCAGCGCCATGTCCGGGACCTCGGGCACCGCGTCCAGCGAGGGGTACGCCGACAGTCCCTGCACCGTCGCCCGCTTGTGGTTGACGGGATAAACGGCGCCCTGGTAACCGGCGCGCAGCAGGTAGTGCAGGGCCCGTCCTGAGATCCTGCCGGGGTCGTCCGAAGCGCCGATCACGGCGACCGAACGGGGGCGGAATGCCTGCTCGAAACCTGTGGGCACAGGCGTGGAGGGCACGGCTGACATGGGGCGGCTCCCTGGGTGCTGTCCGTCCGTGTGTGGTCCGAGTCACCCTGCCGACGCCGTCATGGTCATACAATGCCCGCAGCCCATTCGCCAATTCTTGATACACGTGAGGTATCACCATGGAGTTGCGGCAGCTCAGACATTTCCTGGCGGTGGCCGAAACCCTCAACTTCCGTACGGCGGCGGACCGTCTGCACATGACGCAGCCCCCGCTCTCGGTCTCGATCCGCAAGCTGGAGGACGAGATCGGTGCCCGGCTCTTCGTCCGGTCCACGCACAGTGTCGAACTGACCCCGGCCGGCGAGGCGGCCCTGGAGCACGCCCGCGCCGCCGTCTTCCACGCGGCGGAACTGGCGCGGGTCGCCGAATCCACCGCCGCGGGCGCCACCGGGAACCTGCGCGTCGGCTTCGTGGGCTCCGCGAAGAACCGGCTGCTGCCGCTGCTGCTACAGGCCTTCCGGCAGACCTACCCGGGCGTCACACTGAAGTTCACCGAGGACACCAACACGGGCCTGGTCGAATCCCTGGAACGCCACAGACTGGACGTCTGCATCGTCCGTGTCCCCCTGGTCCGCCGGAGCGATCTCCAGTACGTCACGGTGGAGGCCGACCGCTTCGTCCTCGCCCTGCCGAAGGAGCACCGCTTCGCGCGTCAGAAGCGGATCACACTCCGGGATCTCGCGGACGAGCCGTTCATCGACTACACCCAGCACGCCATCCCCGGTCTGCACGCCCTGTCCACCATGTTGTTCCGGGAGGCCGGGGTGACACCGAGGGTCACTCAGGAAGCCGTGCAGGTGGAGACGGTGCTCTTCCTGGTCGGCAGTGGGATGGGGGTGGCCCTCGTGCCCTCCAGCGCCGCCAGGAAGGGCCGCGACGGTGTGGAGTTCCGCGAACTGATCACCGAGGTCGCCCAGCCCCGGCTCGGCCTCGCCGTCGCCTGGAACCCCCGGTACGAGAGCCAGGCCGGACGCCGGTTCCGCGCCCTCGCCGAAGAGGTCGGCGCCGGGTCCGCCCGGCACTGACGGGCGGGGGAGCACGGAGCCGTCGGCGCGGCCGGCGACTACAGGTCCAGGAGTGCCCAGAGGCGGCGGCCGTCCGTGCCGGTGTCCGTCCCGCAGTCGGTCACACCGAGCGCCGCCAGCTCCCGCAGGACCTGGTCCGACGGGGCCGCCATGCCGGGGCAGTGGTTCAGGACCAGCACCAGGGCGTGCGGCCTCTCGTCGGCCAGATGCAGGCTCACCCGTGTGCCGCCGTTCGACGCGGCCGTCCGTACCAGCAGCGAGACGACCCCGGCGACCATCTCCTCGTCCGGCCGGTACCCCCAGGCCCTGAGCTGGCCGACCACCCGTCGCCCCGCGACCGCCGGCGTCCACTCCTGGCGCTCCAGCGGCCAGTTGACGCCGCGGCGGCCGGCCATCATCACCCGGCGCCGGTCCCGGGTCGTGACGCGCCCGGGCGCTCCCGGCCGGGGCGGGTCGGGAAACGGCGGTGAGACGGGCTTCCTGGGCGGAGGCGGTGTCTTCGGCGGATAGTCGCGGCCGCCGCCGGGTCCAGCGTCCACAGGAACCTCCCCACGGTGCCGGGACCCCTTCCCCGCGCCTCTCACTCATCGTAGGGGAACCGTCACCGGGCCGCCGGGGTCCTGCGGTCACGGGACGGGCCCCGGCCGGTGGCGACCGCCGGTGCCGGCCGGCCGATGCCGCGAATTCACCGCGGCGGTACATTTTCCAGGCGCCCCCACATATGTGAGGATTGTTGTTTCCGGACGCGTGTAAATCTTCACCCGATAAACACAGTCGAATATGCGGCAGCCCGGTCATTGAAGCCTGGACGATTGGTCTACTATCGGTCGGGCCGCCTCGTTCCCGTACGGCCGGACGTGCGGCGGGACGTGCGGCCGGACGACGGCGGCACGGTCGCTCGGTAAAGCGGTCGCTCGGTAAATACGCTGCCGATATTCTCGGAAATGGGAGCCCACCGCTTCGCCGGGAGTCTCGCGACTCTCTTTCGGTGGCTGGCTTCCGGTGTGGAAGAAGGGTGTCATCATGGGCCTCTCGTTGCTGCGGCGGGGGAAATCGAGAGCGGGCGGCAAGGGGACGGACGTGCTGTCCCGGATACCCCTGACGGCCGGGGCGCTCGCCCTGGAGGTCGGCCAGCCCAACGGCCACCCCCTGGACGGCGCCGACGTGCAGGTGAAGGCGAATCACACCGGACATGTGGTGATGAAGGGCCGCACCGACCCGTTCGGCACCTTCACCGTCGGCCTGCCCACCGGGCGCTACTCCGTCCTGGTCACTTCGGACGGTCTGCTCCCCGCCCATCTCACCGTCGATGTCGACGCGGGCCGACAGAGCCATTTCCGGGTCACGCTGGAGCGCTCGCGCCCGCTGGAGCCGCCGCAGCCGGGCATCTGGCTCTTCGACCCGCCGCACACCGCCGTCCGGTTCATCGCGCGCCATGTCGGCATGGCCAATGTGCACGGCCGGTTCACCCGGTTCGACGGCGGTGTGCGCGTCGGCGAACAGCCCGAGGACTCCTACGCCGAGTGCACCATCGACGCGGCCAGTATCACCACGGGAAACAAGACGCGCGACGCGCATCTGCGCTCCGCCGACTTCCTGGATGTGGAGAACTATCCGTACATCCAGTTCTTCAGTGAACGTTTCCAGCGCCATGCGGGCAACCGGTGGACCGTGCACGGCAGCCTCACCCTGCACGGAATCAGCCGCACCATCAGTCTGGAAACCGACTACCTCGGATCCGTCAATGGCGGTTACGGGGAAGAACTGCGCTGCGCCGCCAAGGCGCGTACCGAACTCCACCGCGAGGATTACACCCTCAACTGGCGGTCCATGCTGGCCAGAGGAATCGCGATCGTGGGGCCGACCATCCAGCTCGAACTGGACATTCAGGTGATGTTCCGCTGCGACGAGACGCCGACGCCGCCGGAATAGCCGGCCCTCCACCACACGGGGCGGACGCGCGTACGCCCGCCCCGAGCCGTTCCTACGCGGCGCCCGGCAGGGAGAAGACGGCGGCCAGTTCACGCCACTCGGCGCGCGGCAGCCCTCCGGCCGGGTCGTGTGTCAGCACCTGGAGCGCGACATGGTCCGCCCCGGCCGCCCGGTACGCGTCCACGCGGGCGCGTACCGTGTCCGCGTCGCCCAGCGCGAACAGCGCGTCCAGCAGCCGGACACTGCCCCCGTCCGTGAAGTCGTCCTCGGTGAAGCCGAGCCGCAGCAGGTTGCCGGTGTAGTTGGGCAGCCCGAGGTAGAACGAGAGCATCGTGCGCGCGGTGGTCCTCGCCCGGTCGAGGTCGGTGTCCAGGACCACCCCGACCTCGGGCGCCAGCAGCGCGCCCGGGCCGAGCGCCGCCCTGGCCTGAGCGGTGTGCTCCGGCGAGACCAGATAGGGATGCGCGCCCGCCGCGCGCTCACTCGCCAGCGCCAGCATCTTCGGGCCCAGCGCGGCGAGCACCCGGCTCCCCGCGGGCACCGGCTCGGGGGCGGCGTCCAGGGCGTCGAGATATCCGACCATCGTCGAGTACGGACGCGCGTACCGCGGGGCCAGCGCGTCATGGCTCACCCCCAGGCCCAGGACGAACCGCCCCGGCGCGGCCCGCTCGACCGCGGCGACCTGCTCGGCGACGGCGGACGCCTCGTGCTGCCAGATGCTGAGGATGCCCGTCGCCACGGTGATCCGGCGGGTCGCCCCGACGACGGCCGCGGCCTCCTCCACCGAGGGGTTGCCGCCGAGCCAGATCGTTCCGTACCCCAGCTCGTCCAGTTCGGCCACGGCCTCCGCGACGCTCCCGGCGTCACCGGGGGCGGGGTGGTGCAGGGCCGGACTCCAGATGCCGATCGGGCCGAAGCGAGCGGTGCGGTCAGAGGTGTCAGAGGTCATACCTCCGCCAACGGGGGTCCGTACCCACCTATTCCGGCGTCCCGGGAATGTCCCCCGTTCGGACCGAAATCGGCGATCTCTCAGCGTGCCGGGGCCAGCGCGGGCACCGAGGAGGTGGGGGAGTGCGCGGGGTGACCCTGCTGCCGGGCCAGGCCGGTGGGGCCCGCGGGGAGGCAGGCCTGGAGCGCGGCCACCAGCCGCTGGACGTCCTCCTGCGGCCGGACCACCAGCCGCAGGAACTGGCTGGTGCTGCCGAGTTTGTTGCCGCACTCGCGGATGAAGACGCCGTACTGGGTGAGCATCCGGTCCCGCAGCGCCGCGCCGTCCACCCCGTCGGGCAACTTGACCAGCAGGAAGTTCCCCTGGGACAGGAAGACCACCAGATCGGGGACGGCGGCGAGGGTCTGCGCCATGTTGGCCCGGTCGCGGGCGAGCAGCGCCAGGGACTGGTGGTACTCCACCCCGTACTCCTTGAGCATGAAGACGACGCTCTCGGCGAAGGAGTTGAGGTTCCACTTGGGCAGCGCCCTGCGCACCTTGCCCGCGAGCGCCGGATTGGCCACCAGATAGCCGAATCTGATGCCGTGCAGCCCGAAGTTCTTGCCGAGGCTCTTCAGCACGATCACGTTCGAGCGGATGGCCGCCTCGTCGGCGACCGACGGGGCGCGCTCCGCGTCGACGAAGTCGATGAACGACTCGTCCACCACCACCAGATCCAGATCCGACAACTCATCGAGCAGCCAGACAACTTGATGGCGCTTCAGATAGCCGCCGTCGGGGTTGTTGGGGTTGCAGATGACGGCGACCCGCGAGCCGCGCTGGCGGATGAACCGTACGTACTCCTGGAGGTCCAGGGTGAAGTCCTGCTCCTCCTGGAGCGGGAACATGTCCACGCGCTTGCCGGTCTCCAGCGGCTGGTCCGTCCAGCGGCCGAAGGTGGGGATCGGGATGGCCAGGCTCTCGCGGACCAGTAGATGGTCGATCCAGGTGATCAGTTCGGTGGAGCCGTTGCCCATGGCGACCGTCTGGGGATTGAGACCGAGCACCGAGCAGAGTTCGGCGGTGACGGTGTCGGCGTCGCTCGGGTAGTACTTGAGGATCGACTCCAGGGACCCCTGCATACGGCCGAACATCTCGGGCGTGGGGAAGTAGGGGTTGCACGGGATGCAGAAGTCGACGCGCTGCTCATGCGCGGTGTCGGCCCTGCGGTAGGGCCCCGCTCCCGCTGGGGCCGACCCTTCCGCCGGGCCGTTGCCCGGCGACAGGCGGCTCAGCATCGCCCAGGACGGACTGTGCGCGGTGGCACGCAGGAGGCCCGTTTCGAGGGGCTGGGTCATGAAGGAGGTCTCCTTACGGTCGGTGGGTGCGGGGGAGGCGCGCGGTGATCAGCGGGCGCGCCGCCTGAGCATCACGAACATGCCGATGCCGACGACCGCCATGACCCCGCCCACGGCCACCGGCAGGTAGTCGGAGGGCGTACGGGCGGACACGGGGACGGTCCGGGGAGCGGCGGCCGCGGGTACGGGCCCGTCGGCGGAGGGAGTGGGGGAGACGGCGGCGGTCTCCGAAGGCGGTTCGACGGCCGCCTCGGGCGACGACGGTACGGCGGAGATCCCGGGGGCCGGGTCCGTGGCGGGGGCGGGGGACGCCGGCGCGCTCGGGACCGTGGGCTGCCCGGGGGCGTTCTGGCCCACGGAACCGGCGGAACCCAGGGAACCGGCGGAGCCGCCGGGCCCCGTGGAGCCGTCGGCACCCTCGGGGAAGACGACGTCGGAGCACGAGTAGTAGGTGTCCGGGGTACTGGTATTGCGCCACACCGTGTAGAGCACGTGCCGGCCGGTACGGTTCGCCGGAAGCGTGCCCGAGAGGCGGTACGCGCCGTCCACGACCGGCGGGTCCGTGACCGTGAGGAAGGGCTTCCCGGCCAGATCGTCCCAGCGCAGCGGAGCGGTCGGGTCGTACCCCTCCCGGGTGAGATAGAACTCGAACGTTCCCGTGTGCGGGATCGTCGTCCGGTACGTGACGGTGAGCCCCGCGCCGGGGCTCAGCCGGGTGGCCGGCCAGTCGGCCCGGGCGATGTCGAGGCCCCGGTACGCGTCGAGGCCGCCGCTGCAGAGCCGCCCGTCCGGTACGAACTGCCGGTCCCTGCCGTTGACATCGGCGATACGGAGGTTGTCCCACGCCTCGAACGTCTGGCCGCCGTTGGCGCCGACGGCCGCCTGACAGGCCGCCGTCGATGTCGCGGCGCCGCCCTCGGGACCGCAGGCGGCGGTACGGCTCAGCGGATCGGTCGGCGCGCCGTGCGCGTACGCCGGCGCCGCCGTCAGCACCGTCGGGACCGCGAGCAGCAGAGGGACGGCAGCGGCGAGAACCGGGCCGACGGTGCGATGGCGGAACATACCTGACAGACCTCCTCGGCGGGCCCCGACAGCGTCGGCCCCGGCAGCGTGCTGTGTATTACGGCCGGGGCCCGCCGGTTGTTCAGCCGGAGAACAACGATCTTCAGGAGGGGGATATGCCCGATGGGTCTGTCAGGTCCGGTCTGCCGAAGGTCTTTCGAAGGTCGGTCAGATGGGCGCCCCGGGCGGGATCCGGGGCGGCGGGCCGAGCCGTACGGTGTCGTCGCCCGTCAGGAAGGCGCTCAGCGTCGCGGACGCCTCGCGCTCCGCCGGGCCGGCCGCCTCGTACAGCTCCTCGGCGAGCTGCCGCAGCACGGCGGTGAGCCGCGTCCGTACCGCACCGTGCAGCAGGTCGCTCCGCACCGCGCCGACGGCGGCGCGCAGCACCACCCACCCCGCGGTCTCCCGCACCGCCGCGGCCGCGACCAGGCCGTCGTCCGCCGGAGGGTCCCCCCGCCACACCGTGTCCAGCAGGGTGTCCAGGACCTCCCTGGGACCGGGTACGGCCGGATCCGCCGCGTGCTGCCAGCCCAGCCGGTTGAGCCGGGCGGGATCCAGCAGCTCCTGGGTGACCAGCGCCGCCGTCGCCTCCACCGCGCTGAACGGGTCGAAGACCCGCCCGGCCCGGGTGTCGAAGTACTCGGGGCTCCGCCCGTAGCGGATGGCGGGCGGGGTGAGCGCGTCCAGCATCTGCCGCGGCAGGGCGAGGTGTTCGGGGCGCAGCAGCCCCGACAGCTTTGCCAGCGCCTGTCGTTGGACGTCGCCCGCCACCGGTTCGGCGCCGCCACTCGCCTCGCCCGCCAGCCCGTACGCGTAGCGCGTACCGCCGATCAGCCGGGCCACGGCGGCGAGTTGGGAGCGGTGGTAGAGCTGGAGAAGGACCGCGCGCTCCTCCAGCTCGCCGGTCTGCCGGCCGGGCGGCAGCACCGCGCGCGAGAACCCGGCCAGCGCGACCCGCCGGACGGCCAGCGCCTCCTCCAGCGCGGCGAAGGGGTCGGCGACGGGGGAGACCCAGAGCACCGCGTCGGCATGCGCGGCGTCGGGGGCGTGCGCGTCCTCGTCGGTGACGTACGCCAGGCCCTGTTCGGCCGCCGCGCGCCGCAGCGCGGCGAGCGCGCTCTCCTCGTCCGGGCCGTCGTCCTGGAGGCTTTCCTGGATGCCGTCCGGGCCGGGGAAGCGGCCGTAGGCGTGGGCGACCAGGAAGTGGTCCCACGGACCGAGCCCTTCGCCGTACGCCTCCGAGGAGTCCAGCCGGCCGTCGGGGGTGACGGTGATCCGGGGATGCGGATAGTCCATCACCGAGGGGCGGGGATGGTGCGTACTGGCGAAGTTGTGCATGAAGCCCAGCGCGTGACCGATCTCGTGGGCCGCGAGCTGCCGCATCCGGCCGAGCACCAGCCGCTCGACGGCGGCCAGCCGTTCCCGCTCGTCCGGCTGCCCGTACGGGGCGTGCAGCGCCTCGGCGAGCGCGGTGATCTGCTCCACGCGCTGCGAACCGAGCCGGACCCGGCCGCAGATGATCTCGCCGGTACGGGGGTCGGTGAGCGCCTGGCCGTGCGACCAGCCGCGGCCGTCGCGGTGCACCCAGCGCACCGAGTTGACGGCGAGATCGTTGTCGTCGGTCCCCTCGGGCGCCACCTCGACCCGGTAGGCGTCGGTGAACCCGGCCCGCTCGAAGGCCTCCCGCCACCAGTTGCCGCCCTCCACGACGGCGCTGCGTACGGGCTCGGGAACGGCCGGGTCGACGGAGAAGACGATCGGGCGGCGCACCGGGCCCGACGGGGCGGCCGGGTCGAGCGGTTCCAGCCGGAAGCGCGGCTGCATCTTCACCCGGCGGCCGGCCGCCGTACCGGCGCCGTGGTCGTCGTGGCCGATCCCGTACCCGCCGGAGCCCGGGTGGTAGCGCCGTACCGGCAGTGGCGGGTCGGGCAGCGGGATGAGATGGAGCTGCTGGACAACGGTGAGCGAGCCCGGCACCGGCACCACGTCCCGCACCGCCGCGCCCGGCGAGGAGCCGCGGAAGGTCAGCAGCGCGGGCAGCCGGGGACCGCGCGCACCGGAACGCGCCTCGTCCGTCAGCGGGAAGGAGGCCGCCGGGTCGACCGCGTACGGGCCCTGCTCCAGCGCCGCCAACTGCTCGGCCACGCCGTGGAGATCGGTGAGCGCCAGCCCGGTCGCGTCCACGACCACGGCGCCGTCCTGCTCGCGCAGTGCCGGGCCGCTCCACAGCACCGAGGTGGCGAAGGACTCCTCGCCCGCGCGTACGGCGGCGGTGTCACCGGTGGCGAGATGGTGCTTGTTGCGCTGGACGAGCACGACCCGCCCGGCGATCCGCCGGAACACGGCGACCCGCACCTTTCCCGCCTTGCCCCGGTCCAGGGCGAGCCGGCTGGAACCCACACCGTGCGACAGCGAGGCCATCAGCAGAAAGGGGGTGTCGAACCGCCGGACGGCGAGGAGCGGCCGGTGCCCCTCGGCGTCGGCGCACAGTTCGAGGAAGGGGTGGTGATCCGGGGCCGCGCCCGGTGTCCGTGCGGGCGACTGGTCGTTCACGCCGGGCTCGCTTCTCGCTGGGGGATCCGGTCCGTACGGCCGGATCCGGGACGACGGGATCCAGGACGGCCGGATCCGGGGCAGGGAGAGATGCTACGTGCCCGCTCCGCGCGCCCCGCGGTGTGCTCAGCCGCCGGCCGGCTCGGCGGGGATCTCGTAGGCGAGGCGGAAGCGCTCGCCGGGGACGACCAGATCCGCGGTCTCCAGCGGGCGTTCCCCGGCGAAATACGTGCGCTCGATGGCGGCGACGGGCGCGCCGGGCGTCAGATCGAGGGCGTCCGCCTCCGCGCGGGTGGCGGTCCGCGCGGTGACGGTCTCGGTGGAACGGGTGATCTGGAGACCGATGTACGACATCCGCGCCACCACGCTGCTGCCCGCCAGCGGACCGGCGCCCGGCAGCGATACGGGGGTGCCGCCGGTGATGCCGAGCGGTTCCCAGCTCACGCAGAGCATGGCCGGTCTGCCGTCCCGGGTGAGCAGGTACTCGCTGCGGATCACCGGCTCGGCCGCGGGTACCCCGAGGCGCCGGGCGATCTCCTCGGGGGCCTCGCCGGTGGTGGAGCGCGGGGTGCCGCGCACCGTACGGCCGTCGTCGGCGGGGGATCCGTCACCGGGGCGGCCGGGAGCGCTGGGGCGGCCGGGACTACCGGTGCCGCCGGTGTCGAGCACGGCGCGCTCCCTGTCCGCGCCGCCTCCCGGGGAGCCCGCTCCGCGCGCCTCCCCGCCGGCCGCCGTGACCGCGAGCCTGCCCTGCAGCCGCTCCTGGGTCCACGAGCGGGCCATCGTCCCGGAGGAGGGCCGCTCCCGTACGAACACACCGCGCCCCGCGCGCCCCTTGACCAGGCCCTCCGTGGTCAGCAGGCGGACGGCGGCAGTGGCGACGTTCGAGCCGACGCCGTAATGGCGCGCGAGAGCGGCGCGCGAGGGGAGCGGAGCGCCCGGCGCGAACTCGCCCTCGTCGATCCGGCGCCGCAGATCCTCCGCCACCGTCCGGTACGCGGCGATCGCCATCTGTGTCTCACCTTCTGGACCGCGTCTCAACATGCGAGAAGTTTTTCCCGGACCGGCCCGGCCGGAGTCCGCCCGAAACGGATCTTCCGGATGGTTCGCCGCTGGCCTGATGCATCAGGTGCGGCCGAAAATCCACTTCCCACGGCAGTCTGCCACGCCCCGCGCGGAACCTGATGCATCAGGAGGCCGTCCGGTCACGGCCCCGTAGCGGCGCGCGAGGGGTCTGAGCAGCGCTGTTCGGGAGGGGGCGGGGCTTTGCGCGGGGCCCCTGGCCGGGGCTAGCTTTCACTTCCTGTCCGGGGGAAGGCGTCTTACCAGGCGGACAGAACGGTGGACAGACGGGTGGACAGGCATACGGCCCACCCGGACGACAGGTGACCCACCCGCACGACAGGTGAGGAGGACGGACCATGAGCCAGGAGATCGGGCGGCACGCCGCAACCGGTACCGCGCCCCGCGCCGCGATCGGCGAGCACACCGCCGCCACCCGCCGCGTCCTGCTCCTGCCGCCGCTCCCCGGAACCCTCGGCCACGGGCTGCGGATCACCGCCGCCGCCCGCGCGGCCGAACTCGCCGGACAGCCCGGACTCGCCGCCGCCTACCGCGACCTGGCCACCACGGACGACCTGGCCACCACGGACACCGCCGGGGACGAGCGGGACGCCGCCCGGAGGGCCGCCGTCCTCGCCTTCACCGACCGCGTCACCCTCGCCCCTGACCGGGCCGGAGCGGCTGTCCTGGCCGCGCTGAGCGCCCAGGGGTTCGACGCGCCCGCCGTCGTGGCCCTCGCTCAGATCTGCGCCTTCGTCTCGTACGAGGCGCGCGTCGCCGCCGGACTGGCGCTGCTGGCCGGCGGCCCGGCCGCCCGGACCGACGGCCTGCCCGTCACCGAGCCGGAAACGGCCGGGGAGCCGGAAGCGGCCGGGGCCGGGGCGGGGCCCGCCGTGCCCGCCGTGCCCTTCACGCTCGACCAGCTCACCTGGCTGCCACGGATCCCCGCCGTCGACGTGGACACGCTCACCGCGGAGCAGCGCGCCGTCATCGACGCGCACGCCACGCTCTCCACGGCCTCTCCGTACTACCGCACCCTGCTCCACGACCCGGCCGCGCTCGACCACCGGACCCATGTCTACAACGCGGTCATGTACGGCCGCGGCGGGCTGCCCCGCGCCGAGCGCGAGCTGGCGACCCTGGTGGTCTCCCGGGTCAACGGGTGTGTGTACTGCGCCTCCGTGCACGGCCGGAAGTACGCCCAGCTCTCCCGCGACGAGGCGAAGGCGCTGCGTGTCCTGCGCGACGGGGCCGACGCGTTCACCACCCCAACGAGCACGAGCACGAGCACGAGCACGGGAACGGCCCCGGGTGCCGTCGCCGACCCGCGCGGCTCCGCCGTCGCCCGCTTCGCCGAGGCCCAGACCCGTACACCCCCGGGGGCCGGCGCCCGCCACCTGGCCGCGCTGCGCGCCGCCGGGCTCGACGACGCCGAACTGACCGACTTGGTCCACGCCGTCGCCCTCTTCGGCTGGGCCAACCGGCTGATGCTCGTCCTCGGCGACGCGCACCTCCCCGGCACCCCGCTCCCGGACACCGGATCCCCGCGCACCGACGCACGGGAGTCCTGTAGTGGGACGTCGGTCCCCGGGCCACGGACCGGCGACGCGTAGCCGCCGTCCCCGTGGCCCCCGGCCCGACGTCGCCCCACGGCGCCCGTCGCCCCCTGCCCGTACTCCCCGTATCTTCCGATCCGTCCGACCGGAGACCGCCATGCCTTCCCGCCGTACCCTCCGCACCACCCTCACCGCCGCCGCCGCGCTGACCACCACCGCACTGCTGGCCACGGCCTGCACCTCCAACGCCGCCAACCCGTCCGGGGCCGCGGCGGGCGGCGGGGACGCCGGGGGCAAGCAGACCATCACGTTCATGGGGTTCTACGGCACCTTCCAGGACTCCTTCACCAAGACCGTGATCAAGCCCTTCGAGAAGGCCAACCCCGGCATCACGGTCAAGTACGTCCCCATCCAGAACTCCGCCGAGGTACTGGCCAAGCTCCGTGCGAGCAGCGGCCGGCCCGTCGCCGACGTCGCCCTCATGGACAGCTCCGTGGCCCCGACGGCCAACAAGGAGAAGCTCTTCGCCCCGATCGACGCGGCGAAGGTCACCAACGTCGACCGTCTCGTCGACACCGCGAAGAGCCCGGACGGCTACGGCCCCGCCGTCACCTTCGACAGCCTCTCGATCCTCTACAACTCGAAGAACGTCAAGAAGGCGCCGACGAGCTGGAACGACCTCTGGGACGCGCGCTACAAGGGCAAACTGGCCATGCCCATCGCGGACACCCGTGGCGTCGCCCTGATCATCGCCCTGGAGAAGGTCCTCGGCGGCGACTACAAGAAGGACATCGACCCGGCGATCGACAAGCTGAAGAAGCTCTCGCCCGCCGTCCAGACCTGGCAGCCCTCGCCGGACGTCTACACCGCGATCCAGTCCGGTGACGCGGACGTCGCCGTCGGCTGGAACGCACGCGGCCAGTACTACAAGGACGCCTCCAAGGGCGTCGTCCAGCCCGTCCTCCCCACGGAGGGCACCGTCACCCAGGTCAACACGATCAACCTGGTGAACAAGTCCCGGCACAGCACCGCCGCGCAGAAGTTCATCAACTACGCCATCGGCGCCGAGGCCCAGAAGGCCTTCGACGACGAGGCGTTCTACGCGCCCGTCAACAAGGACGTCGAACTGGCCCCGGCGGCCAAGGAACGCACCACGGCCTCCGCCGCACAGCGGAAGAACCAGATACCCGTCGACTGGCGCTGGCTCACCACGCGCTACACCGGCTGGGTCGACCGCATCAAGCAGGAGGTCATCGGTGGCTGACACGCCGGAGGCGGCCACCGGGCACCTGGTGCTCGACGGGCTCGCCAAGATCTACCCGGGCAGGGACGGCGCCGCCGTCCGCGGCATCGACCTCGCCGTGGAACGCGGAAAGATGCTCGCCGTCCTCGGCCCCTCCGGCTGCGGCAAGTCCACCACGCTGCGCATGATCGCGGGACTGGTCCCGCCCACCGCCGGGCGGGTACAGGTCGACGGCCGTGACATCACCGACGCGCCCGTCCACCACCGCGACATGGGCGTGGTCTTCCAGTCGTACGCGCTCTTCCCGCACCTGGACGTCGCCCGCAACATCGCCTTCGGCCTGGAGATGCGCAAGACACCCAAGGCCGAGCTGAAGCGCCGGGTCGACGACGCGCTCGCGCTGGTACGACTCGGCCATCTCGCCGGGCGGCGGATCGCCCAGCTCTCCGGCGGCCAGCAGCAGCGCGTGGCCCTGGCCCGCGCGCTGGTCGTCGAGCCGGCCGTGCTGCTGCTCGACGAGCCCCTGTCGAACCTGGACGCGCAACTGCGCTCCGCGATGCGCGACGAGATCTGCCGGATCCAGCGCGAGACCGGTGTCACCACCGTCTTCGTCACGCACGACCAGCAGGAAGCCCTCTCCATGGCCGACCGCGTCGCCGTCATGAACCAGGGCCGGATCGAACAGGTGGGCACCCCGGAGGACATCTACGAGCGCCCGGAGCGCGCCTTCGTCGCCCGGTTCGTCGGCCGCGCCAACCTGCTGGACGGTACCGCCCGGGACCGCGCCGGCGACCGTACGCCGGTCGACCTGCCCGGCCTCGGTACCGTCCCCGCGGCGGGCGACGCCGTGGCGCCCGGCCGTACCGCCACCGTGATGCTGCGCCCGCACCGGATCGCCCTCGCCCCCGCCGCCCCGGGCAGCAGCGGCGGAGGGGCGCGCGGCACGGTGCTCTCCGCCGGATACGCGGGCGAGACCGTCGCGTACCGTGTGCGCGTCGGCGCCGACGGGCCCGTCCTGGACGTCGAACGGCCCACCGGGACGCAGGAGCCGTTCGGCCCCGGCGCCGGAGTGGAGCTGTCCTGGGACCCGGCGGCGCCCCGGCTGGTGGCCGAGGACCGGACCGGCCAGGACGACACGGACCGCCCGCAGGGCCCGTCATGACGGCGGACCCCGGCTCCGTACCCACGGAGGTCCCCCCGCAGGTCTCCACAAAGGCGCCGGACCGCGCGGCGCCCCAGGGCCCCGCGCCGACGTCCCCGCGCCGGGGCGGCACCGCCCGGCTCGCCCTCGCCCTGCTGCTGCCCGGCCTGCTGGCGCTCCTGCTGACCTACGCGCTGCCGCTGGTCTGGGTGGTGCGCATGTCGTTCAACGAGTCGATGGACGGCGGTCTCATCCGGCAGACCTTCTCCCTCGCCACCTTCGGCGAGGTGCTGTCCAGCTCCCACTACTGGAACGTCATCGGGCAGACGATCGAACTCGGCGCCCTCGTCACCGTGTTCACCCTCGTCGTCTCCTACCCGGTGGCGCTCTTCCTCTCCCGCACCACCAGCCGCTGGCGCAGCCTGCTCGTCGCGCTCGCCATCGCGCCACTGCTGATCTCCTCGGTGGCCCGCACCTTCGGCTGGATGGCGATCCTCGGCAGCCAGGGCGTCATCAACAAGACGCTCACCGGCATCGGAGTGATCGACAGCCCGCTCCATCTCGCCAACAACCTCACCGGTGTGGTCATCGCCTCGACGGAGATCTACATGCCGTTCGCCATCCTCGCGATGATCAGCGGCTTCGGCCGGCTCGACCCCGCGCTGGAACACGCCGCCGCGTCCCTGGGCGCGCCCCGCCGTACGGTCTTCCGCCGCGTCGTCCTGCCGCTCACCCTGCCCGGGGTGCTCACCGCCGCGCTGCTGGTCTTCGTCCTCAGCCTCAGCGGCTACGTCACACCCCGGCTCATCGGCGGAGGCCGGGTCTTCGTCCTGGCCACCGAGATCTACGACGAGGCCATCACCAGCCTCGACTGGCCCGTCGCGGCCGTCCTGTCGATGCTGCTGCTCGCCCTGTTCGGCGTGGTCATCGCGGTCTATCTGTGGGCCCAGCGCGCCCTCGAAGCCCGCTTCACCGGACCCGGGGAGGCCCGCTCATGACCGCGCGCCGTCCGTCCCGTGCCGGGTGGGCCGTCGTCCTGACCCTCCTCTACCTCTTCCTCCTCGCGCCCATCCTCATCGTGCTCGTGGAGTCCTTCGACACCTCCACCTATCTGCGCTTCCCGCCCGAGGGCTTCAGCCTCGACGCCTACCGGCAGGTCTTCGCCAACGACGCCTTCCGCGAGGGCTTCAAGGTCAGCGGGGTCACCGCCGCGGTCACCGCACTGCTCGCCGTCGTCACCGGCGTACCGGCGGCCCTCGCGCTGACCCGGCTGCGCTTCAGGGGCCGCGCAGCCCTGGAGGCGGTCTTCCTCTCGCCGCTGCTCGTGCCGCACATCGTGCTCGGGCTCGCGCTGTTGCTGATCCTGGCGCCGATCCCGCTCACCGACACCTACTGGGGGCTGATCCTGGCCCACCTCGGGGTGACCATCCCCTACGTCGTACGGACGGTCGCCGCCTCCCTGGTCTCGGCGGACCCGCGCGCGGAGGAGGCCGCGCGGACCCTCGGTGCGAACGGACTCGTCACCTTCTGGCGGATCACCCTGCCGACCATCAGGTCCGGTCTCTTCTCCGGCGCGATCATCGCGTTCCTGCTCTCCTTCGACGAGACCGTCATCTCCCTGTTCGTCTCCGGGCAGAACACCGTGCCCCTGCCGGTGGCCGTACTCCAGTACGTCGAGTACCGCAGCGACCCGTCCGTCGCCTCCCTCTCCGTCCTGCTCGTCCTGCTCTCCGTCGTTGTGGTCGTCCTGGTGGAACGCGGACTCGGACTGCGCCGCACCCTGCGATCCGGCTGAGCGGACCCGCCCCCCCCACGTACCGACCGAACGCCCCGCCCGTCGCAAGGAGAACACCGTGCCCCTCACCCCGGCGCAGCCCCTCGACCCCGCCGCACTGCACCGCGACAGCGTCGTCTTCAACGCGCTCGACTGCACCCCGCTGCCCTGGGCCGACGAGACCTACCTCGGCAAGCTCGCCGTCTCCGGGGTCACGGCGATCAACCACGCGGTCTCCATCTCCCAGGGGTACGACGCCGCCGCGGCGGCCATCGTCGGCTGGCGCCACCGTCTCGCCGAGACCGGCGGCCGGGTCTTCCAGGCGTACGGTCTGGACGACGTCGCCCGCGCCAAGCGCGAGGGCGGCGTGGCCTGGTTCGCCGGGTTCGAGGACAGCAAGCCGGTGGGCGAGGACCTGTGGCGGCTCGAAGCTCTCCACCAACTGGGCCTGCGCTTCATGGGGTTGACGTACCAGAACCGGAACTTCGCGGGCGACGGCAGCGGTGAGACCGCCAACGGCGGGCTGAGCCGCTTCGGCCGCTCCCTCGTCCAGGAGTGCAACCGGCTGGGCGTCGCCCTGGACCTGTCGCACACCGGCGAGCGCTCCACCCTGGAGACCATCGAGGTCTCGGACAGGCCGGTCCTCGTCACCCACGCGGGCCTGACCCACTTCGTCGACAGCCCGCGCAACAAGAGCGATGTCGTCGCCCGTGAACTGGCCGCGCGCGGCGGTGTGTTCGGCCTCGCGGCCAAGTCCGGCTTCCTCACCCCCGACGGGCTGACCCGCCGCCCCGGCGCCGAGGTCTTCGCCGACAACATCGACTACCTGGTCGAGTTGATCGGCATCGACCACGTCATCGTCGGCACCGACGTCGGCGACGAGCGCAAGTACTCCCGCGAGGGCATGGCGCGGGTGCGCAGGCTCTACCCGGAGATCCCCATCGTCGGCGAGGACCTCGACCTCGACCGGATCCACCCCGAGGGCATGGGCACCCCCGCCGACCTGCCGCGCATCACCGAACTGCTGGCCGGCCGCGGCTACACCGCCGAGGACATCACCAAGATCCTCGGCGGTAACATGCACCGTGTGCTGACCGACATCTGGGACACCGCGGCGTGAGCGCCCGCCCGCTCCGTATCGCCGTCGTCGGGGCCGGGCCGCGCGGCACCGCCGTACTGGAGCGCCTGACCGCCAACCTCGGCCCTGCGGGGCCCTGGGCGGACACCCCCGCCGAGGTGCATGTCATGGACGAGCACCCGCCGGGCGCCGGGCGGATCTGGCACCCCGGGCAGTCCGGGCATCTGCTCATGAACACACTCTCGGGGCACGCCACCGCGTTCCCCGACGAGACCGTGACGATGGCGGGGCCCGCGACCACCGGGCCCTCCCTGGCCCAGTGGGCGAGCGAGCACGAACCGGGCACCGAACCCTGGGAGTTCCCCTCCCGCGCGCTGATGGGCCGCTATCTCGCCTGGGCCCACGACCGGATCGTCCGCGCCGCCGCCCCCTCCGTCCGGATCGTGGCGCACCCGACCCGCGCCGTCGCGCTGGACGAGGCCCCCGAGGGGCGGCTGCTGCTCCGGCTCGGCGACGGCACGCGCCTGCTCGCCGACGCCGTCGTCCTCGCCACCGGCCACACCGACCAGCGCCCCTCGGACGAGACCCGGTCGCTGACCGCCACCGCCGAGCGGTACGGACTGAGCCACCTGCCGCCCGGCCATCCGCACGAGGCCCCGCTCGATCTGCTGGAGCCGGGCGAACCGGTCCTCGTACGGGGGCTGGCGCTCAACTTCTTCGACCAGCTCACCCTGGTCACCGCCGGGCGCGGCGGCCGGTTCGAGGAGACGGGGAGCGGCGCGCCGCGCTACCTCCCCTCGGGCCGCGAACCGCGCCTGATCGCAGGCTCGGGCCGGGGCGTGCCGTATCTCGCGCGCGCCGAGACCCCGGGCCGGATACCGGCGGGACACACCCCGGTCTTCTTCGACGGGGCGGCGGTCGCCCGGCTCACCGCCCGCGCGCCCGGCACGGTCGGCTTCCGCACCGAGGTGTGGCCACTGATCGCCCAGGAGGCGGGCGCGGCGTGGTACCGGACGCTGCTCGCCAACCGGCCCTCGGCGGTCCGGATGGAGGCCGGAACGTTCCTTGAGCGGTACGCGGCGGCCTCCCACGGCTCCGACGCCCAGCGGGAACTCCTCGCCGACGGGGTACGCGACCCCGCCGACCGCTTCGACGCGCTCGACCTCGACACCCCGCTGGCCGGCCGGACCTTTGCGGACCGCGCGGCGTTCGGGGAGTGGACCCGCGCCTGGCTGCGGACCGACCTGGCCGCGGCGCGCGCACCGGGGGACAGCCCGGTCAAGGCCGCCGCCGCGGCGATCGCCGCGGTGAAGGGGCAGGTGCGGCGGGTGGTCGCCGCGGGCGTGCTCACCGGCGGCTCCCACCCCGAACTGGCGTGGTTCCGGTCGTACGGCGCCCATGTCGCCAGCGGGCCGCCCGCCCGCAGGATCGCCGAACTGATCGCGCTGAGCGAGGCGCGCGTCGTCGAGTTCCTGGGCCCGCGCCCCACCGTCACCGTCGACAGTGAGGCGGGCCGCTTCACCGCGCTCTCCCCGGCCGTCGGCGGCCCGCCCGCCACCGCCCGCGCCCTGCTGGACGCCTGGCTGCCCGGCCAGGACCTGGCCCGTACCGCCGACCCGCTGCTGGCCGGGCTCGTCACCTCCGGACTGGCCCGGCCGCACCGGGCGGGCACGGGGGACGACGCGACGGCGACCGGGGCGCTCGACATCGTCCCCGCCGAGCTGCGGGTACGCGACGCCTCGGGACGGCCGCACCCGCATCTCTTCGCGTTCGGTATCCCCGTCGAGGGTGTGGAGTGGAACACCGCGATCGGCGCGCGGGCGCGCGGCAACGCCGCGATGTTCCGGCAGGCCGACACGATCGCCCGCTCCGCGCTCGGAGCGGCGGCCGGCCGGCCGTGAGGGCCCCTGCGGACCGTACGGGAACCTCCTCAGCCGAGGAGCGCCGCGACCACCACCAGAGCCGGCACCGACAGCAGCGTGGAGAGCAGGATCGACTCCCGAGCCAGCCGTTCGGCGACCCGGTAGCGCGAGGCGTACGTGTAGAGATTCTGTGCCGCGGGCAGCGCAGAGGTCACCACGACATCGAGCAGCGCGGCCCCGTGCAGTCCGAACACCAGGGAGCCCAGCGCCCACGCGGCGGCGGGCTGGCCGACCGACTTCAGCGCGGCGGAGAGCAGCACGGGGTAGCGGTCGGAGCCGCGCCCCGGCAGCGTGGAGCCGCACAGCGAGATCCCGAAGGCCAGCAGGACGGCCGGGACGGACATGTTGCCGATCAGCAGCAGCGGATCGAGCACCGGGCCCGGCACCGTCCACCCCAGGGCCGCGAAGGCGACCCCGCACAGCGAGCTGGCGCCGATCGGATTGCGCAGCGGTGTCGTCAGACGCCGCCAGAGCGGCAGCTTCTCGCCCGGCTGCGCGAGATCGAGCACCGTCAGCGCGATCGGTGTCATCACGAGCTGCTGGAAGAGCAGGACGGGCGCCACGAGCGAGGCGTCCCCGAGGACGTACACGGCGATGGGGATGCCGAGATTCCCCGCGTTGACATAGCTGGAGCACAGCGCGCCGATGGTGGTGCGCCCGAGGTCCCAGCGGCGGAGCAGGGCGACCGCCACGAAGGCCCCGGCCGCGGCGGCCGTACTGATCGCCGTGATCAGCAGCCGGCTGGAGAGGACGACCGAGAGATCGGCCCGCGCGAGCGTGGTGAACAGCAGGGCGGGCGTGGCCACATGGAAGGCCAGCTTCGTGAGCACCTCACGGCCGTTGTCGCCGAGATATCGGCGCCGTCCGATCACATAGCCGACCCCGATGACCACGGCGATGACGGCGAAACCGGTCAGTACTCCCTGCACGGCATGTCCCCGTCACAGATCGGCGCGGACGGCGGCGGTGGAGCACATAGGTGGGTCATGCAGTCAACCCTCCCGAGGAACATCACTCCAGGTCAACGTGGGCTGGCTCACCCCGGACCGGGGGCGGTGGGAACGGCGGACGGCCTCAGCCGGGGCCGGCGTCGCCCGACGGCGTACTCTCCTCGCGCCCGTCCTCCTCCGTCCCGTCCGGATGGTCGCGGGTGCCGGTGCCACGCAGCACCCGCTCCAGCGACGGCCGGCGCTCCGTCAGCACCAGACGCACACCGTCGGACTCGGCCAGCCGCCGGATCATCGCCAGCGCCGACAGGCCCATGGAGTCGCATATCGTGAGCCCGCCGCAGTGCAGCTCCAGCCGCGCCATCCCCCGGTGGCTGCGGAGCAACTGCCGTACGGTGTCGATCACTTCGTACGAGGTCTCGTAGTCCATCTCACCGTCGAGCCGCACCACGACGGTGTCGGCCGCCGGTGTGGTGACGACGACGGTCAGCGGATCCGGCGGTGTGGTGGTCATCCGGGCCGCCCCGGGAGGAGCACCGGCGGCCGGGCGGTGCACGCCCGGCGCACACCGTGTGCGGCGGGCGCCGCGGGGGAGCGGGTACGGGTCATGCCGTGAACCTGCCCGGTCCGTGTCCTCCCACCGCGCTGAGACGGTTGCGGCGCGGCACGGTCACGGCGACGAGCGCCATGTCGTCGTGGCTCCCCGGCCCCACCCACTCGGTCGCGAGCCTCTGGACGCGCTCGACGACCGTCTCGGCCGGCAGACCGGCGCACTCGCCGAGGGCCGACATCAGCCGCTCCTCACCGAACACGCCGGCACCCAACGGCCCGCCCCTGGCCTCCGTGATCCCGTCGGAGTACAGGAGGCAGGTCTCGCCCGGCCGCAGCACGGTACGGAACGTCCGCGCGGACACCTCGGGCAGCGCCCCGATGAGGGTGCCGCTGGTCCGCGCCACCTCCACCGCGCCGTCGGACCGTACGATCAGCGGCGCGGGATGGCCGCCGCTGGTCAGCCGCAGCTCCACGCCGTGCGCCCGGCGCGTCACCGAGGCGAGCACCAGCGTCGCGAACCGCGTGTGGTGCGAGGTGAGCAGGGCCCCGTTGAGGAGCTTCAGCAGCCGCTCGTGGTCGGGCTCGACCAGCCGCAGGGCCTGGAGAGTGTTACGGATCTTGCCGGTCAGTACGGCGGCCTCCAGCCCCTTGCCGCAGACATCGCCCAGCACGGCCTGCGTCTCGCCGCCCTGCCGCTCGGCCGGATAGAAGTCGTAGAAGTCGCCGCCCACCCGCTGGTCGTCGCGGGAGGGACGGTAGCCCCCGGCGAACTCCACCCCGTCGTAGTGGTGCAGCCGGGGCGGCAGCAGATCACGCATCAGCAGATCGGTGACGGAGGACTGCTCGGCGAGGAGCAGGGCGGCCGAGATGGCCGCGCCCGCGCGGGCCGCGAAGACACGGGCGAAGGTCTCCTCGTCCTCCGTGAACGGATCCCGCCCGGCCCGGCGCAGCAGGATCAGCGCGCCCGCCGGAACCCCGTTGCCCGGCAGCGGGGTCACCATGGCCGAGCCGATCCCGCCGAACCCCTCGGGCGCCGGCCACGCGGGAGCGGACCCCGGGGCGATCCGGCGCGAGGACACCGGCGCGGCCCCCCGCAGCGCCTCGGCCAGACCCGGCACGTCGGCAGGGTCGGCGGTCAGCGTCGTACGGGTGACGGCGCCGCCCCGCGCGGCGCGGCTGAGCGGCAGCCGGCGGCCCGTACGCGGCCCGACGACGACCGCCGCGTCGGCGAGATGGGCGGCGGCGAGCAGCACCGTGGTGTCCACGCACGTACGGGCGTTGAGGGAGGACAGCAGCCGGTCGGACGCCTCGACGAGAAACGCGGTGCGCTCCCGCTCCGTGTCCAGGGCCCGCTGCGTGGCCCGGTGGTCCGTCTCGTCACTGAGCCACCAGGTCGTCAGACCGCCGGTGCCGGTCTCGGCGCCGCGCGCCCGGTACGCGCGCTCGCCCACCGCTCCGTACGCGGTGTGCTCGCGCCCCGCGTGCGCCTCGGCGAGCCAGTGCGGACCGCGGCGGGAGAGGTCGCAGCCCGCCGCGAGACCGGGCAGCAGCGCGGCGGCCGCCGCATTGGCCAGCCGGACCACACCGGCCCGGTCGGCCACGATCACCGGGTGCGGGGAGGACTCCAGGGCCACGTCGCCCACGGCCGGACCGGTCGGGGAAGAGGTCTTCGGTGCATGCCTCACATAGTGGGACGCCGTGCCTCGGCACGAATCCCCTTCACCCTCTCGCTACTTCGAGTGCGTCGTTGTCATGGGGGGAACCATCCCCTTCCGGTGCGCGGTGCGCAATCCCGCCCTGCCCCTGCCGGGGCCCGGCACGGCCGGGCACCCGGAGAGCATCAGCATGCCATGAGCGGCCGTGGGGGAGCCGGGACCGGCCCGGCCCCGGGACCCGCGCCCGTGGAGTGCCGAACCGGCGTCCTCAGTGCCGTACCAGCGCCCGGATCAGCTTGCCGCCGTCCCCGAGGAGCGTGACCGTCACCTCGGCCAGCCGCTGCACCAACGGCCAGCCGTAGCCGCCCGGGAGCCACTCCTCGCGCCGCTGCTCCGGCGCGGGCAGCCGGGAACTCGCGTCCCTTACCGCGATCTCGACCACCCCGGTCCCCGCCGAGATCCGGAAGCCCGTCACCCCGCCCGCGTGCCGTATGGCGTTCGTCACCAGCTCCGACACCACCAGGAGCACATCGACCACCGCCTGCTCGGGCACGCCCGGCGCCTGCTGGTCCAGGAAGGCGCGCGCCAGCGCGCGCGCCTCGCTCGTACCCGCCGGGCGCGCGTCCAGCCACGACCGCGCCCCCGACACCGCGTTGTCCGCCCCGTCGTCCACCGTTGTCAATCCCCGCACCCCCCGTACGCGGCTCTGGCTCCCCTGCCGGTGAGTCCTGCCCGGCATCGGCCCCGTGACACACGGCACACGGTCCCGCGCCCGGCGGAGAGCATCGCATGTTTCCCCGGCGTGTGGTCGGGTGTGCGGGAACCAGTGTGCGGGAACACCCCGTTCCGCCCCTCCGGTTTGGCGCAACTTCTCCGCGGGGAGCGTTCTCCCACCGCCTGCGGAACGACACTCCGGATGTCGATATGCTTCCCGCCGGAGTGGCGCCGGGCGACCGGTGGCGCCGGTGAGGAGGGGTGGAAAGTGGTCGAGTTGCCCGTGGACCTCTCGTCGCGTGCGGTGCGCGGCGGTCGTACCGCCAAGGCCAAGGCCATGGCCCCGCCCGCGCCGCGTGAGGGCACCCCCGTACGGGAGACCGCCCACGCCGTCGTACGCGACTCCCGGTGGGACGCCGACGCCGTCGTGCTGCTCGTCGAGGACGACGCGGGTGACGCGCTGCTCGTCGAGGAGATGCTCGCCGACAGCGACCTCAGCGCCTCGCTCACGTGGTGCCAGACGCTCGCCGAGGGCCAGCGGTTCCTCGCCGACCGCACCGCCCCCGTCTGCGTCCTGCTCGACCTCCACCTCCCCGACGTCCACGGCCTCGACGCCGTCACCCGCGTCCTGCGCACCGCCCCGGACGCCGCCATCGTCGTCCTCACGGGCATGGCCGAGAGCGAGACCGGACTCTCGGCCGTGGCGACCGGCGCCCAGGACTACCTCGTCAAGGGCCGTATCGACCCGGAGGCGCTGAGCCGCGCCGTCCGCTACGCCCTCCAGCGCAAACAGGTCGAACAGGCCTCCGCCGCCCTGCGCGCCAACGAACGGATGGCGCAGGAGAACGCCCGGCTGGAACGCGGCCTGCTGCCCGTACCCCTGCTGCGCGGCGACGACTTCGAGGCGAAGGCCCGGTACGAACCGGGACGCGTCCACGGTCTGCTCAGCGGGGACTTCTACGACGTCGTCCAGACCGAGGACGGCACCGTCCACGCGGTGATAGGCGACGTCTCCGGCCACGGCGCAGCCGAGGCGGCCCTCGGGGTCTGCCTGCGCGTCGCCTGGCGCACCGCCGTCCTGTGCGGGACACCCCCGCTGGACCGGGTACGGCTCCTGGAGGAGATCCTCGTCGCCGAACGGTCCGACCAGCACCTCTTCGCCACCGTCACCTCACTGGTCTTCCCGCCCGGCGGACGCGAGTTCCGCGTCGTACGCGCCGGCCACCCCGGTCTGCTCGTCCGCCACGGCGCCACGGTGGGCTGGGAGGAGCCCCGGGTCGGTATGGCCCTCGGGCTGCTGCCCGGCGCGGGCCGCTGGACCGAGACCACCATCCCGCTGCCCCCCGGAGGCCATGTCGTGCTCTTCACCGACGGCCTCTTCGAAGGGCGTACGGGACCGACGACCCGGCTCGGCGAGGACGGACTCCTGCGGCTGGCACGGCTCCACGGCGAACTGCCCGCACGGGCCTTCGTGGACGCGCTGGTCGACGGCGCCACCGAAGGGGCCGCGCCGTACGGCGGACTCGCGGACGACGTCGCCGTGCTCCACCTCGGCTGGGGCGGCACCCCGTGACCCGGCCCCCGCAGAGCCGCCCCACCGCGCGGTGGCGCGCCGCGCGCGCCCGTCTCTCCGTCCAGGGATGGGTGCGGCTCATCCTGGCCGCCCTGATCCTGGTCGTCTGCGCCTGCACGGTCATGGCCGCGGCGCTGCTCTCCCGGACGAACGACCGCACCAACGAACTCGTCGACCGCATCCAGCCCGCCCGGTCCGCCGCCCTCCAGCTCCAGCGCGCCCTGCTCGACCAGGAGACCGGGGTTCGCGGATTCGCGCTCACCGCCGACCCGTCGTTCCTCGCACCGTACGACCAGGGTCGCGCCGACGAGGAGCGGTTCATCGCGCGGATGCGTGTCATCGTCGGGTCCGACCGGCAGGCCACCGCCGACCTCGACCGGCTCGCCCGCTCCGCCGGACAGTGGCGGCGTGACGAGGCGGAGCCCCTGATCGACTCCGTACGGACCATGGGCACCGTCACCGCGTCCGGGGAACGGCTCGCCGGGAACAAGGCCGCCTTCGACGAGTTGCGCCGGCTCTTCACCGTCCAGCAGCGCCATCTCGACACGGCCAGGGACCACGCGCGCGCCGAGCTGAGCGACGCACGCGAGCTGCGCGACACCGTCTTCCTCTTGATCCTCGGCCTCTTCGTCGTGACGGTGGTGAGTCTCTCCGTCCTCCTGCACCGGATGGTCGGCCGGCCGCTCAACGCGCTGCGGGCCGCGACCGACGGCGTACGCGCCGGGGCGTTCGACCGGCGCATCGAGGTACGGGGCCCCTCCGACCTGCGGGCCGTCGGCGCCGCCGTGGAGGACATGCGCCGCCGGCTGGTCGACGAGATCGCGGCCACCCGGCTGCGCGAGGACCTGCTCGCGGAACAGACCGAGGAACTGCGCCGCTCGAACTCGGAGCTGGAGCAGTTCGCCTATGTGGCCTCGCACGACCTCCAGGAGCCGCTGCGCAAGGTCGCCTCGTTCTGCCAGTTGCTGGAGAAGCGGTACGGCGACCAGCTCGACGGCCGGGCCAAGCAGTACATCGATTTCGCTGTCGACGGCGCCAAGCGCATGCAGGTCCTGATCAACGACCTGCTCACCTTCTCCCGGGTGGGCCGGGTGAACGACGCCCGTCAGCCCGTCGAACTGGACCAGGCCCTGGACCGCGCGCTGGGCAATCTCGCGCTCGCCGTCGAGGAGTCCGGGATCACGGTCGTACGGGAGGACCCGCTGCCCCGGGTGACCGGCGACCCGACCACCCTCGCCATGCTCTTCCAGAACCTTGTCGGGAACGCGGTCAAGTTCCGCCGTACCGACAGCCCCGGCCGGATCACCGTCGGATGCGCCGCCGAGGGCGAGGAGTGGCATCTCACCGTCACCGACAACGGGATCGGGGTGGCGCCCGAGTTCGCCGAGAAGGTCTTCGTCATCTTCCAGCGGCTGCACGCCAGGGACGAGTACGAGGGCACCGGCATCGGGCTCGCGCTCTGCCGTAAGATCGTCGAGTTCCACGGGGGCCGGATCTGGCTGGAGTCAGTGCCCGAGGGCGGCACCCGTATCCACTTCACGATGCCCGTCGTCCCGGACGAGCCCGAGCCCGAACCGTCTGCCGAACCCTCCGCCTCCGCCGAGCCGACCGAGCCGCCCGGTGAGACGGCCGGTGGGACACGGCCCCCCACCCCTCATGGAGCCCCCCTGTGAACTCGCCATCCCCGCGCGTCGAGCCCATCGAGGTCCTGCTCGTCGAGGACGACGCGGGCGACGAGCTGATGACCCGCGAGGCGTTCGAGGACAACAAGATCCGCAACACCCTCCATGTGGTGCGCGACGGCGAGGAGGCCCTGGACTTCCTCTACCGGCGGGGGGCCCACGCGGACGCGCCCCGGCCGGATCTGGTCCTGCTCGACCTGAACCTGCCGAAGTACGACGGCCGCCAGGTCCTGGAGCAGATCAAGACCGACCCCGAGCTGGCCCTCATCCCCGTTGTCGTCCTCACCACCTCGTCGGCGGAGGAGGACATCCTGCGCAGCTACAAACTGCACGCGAACGCCTACGTGACCAAACCGGTCGACCTCGACCAGTTCATCGCGGCCGTCCGCCAGATCGACGAGTTCTTCGTCACCGTGGTCCGGCTGCCCGGGCGTATGCCCGGGCAGGGGTGACACCTTTCACGCGACCGGTGGGCATACCGGCGGCGTGTGGGGGCATAAGGGGAACCGAGAAGGGGGTCCCCGACCGCCTCACCGGTGCGCGGGCAGGAGCTATGAACGAACAGACCATCATCGGAACGGCCCTCACGGCCATGGCCGATTCCGTACAGCCGCTGCGGCGGGCCGGGCAGTTCAGCGGCGAGCCCGGGTGCATCGCCGAGGCCCGGCTGCTGGCCGAACGGTTTCTCCAGCAGTTGGAGGCCGAATGGTTCGCCGCCCTCGGTGACCGCGCGACCGGCGATCTGCTGCTCGTCGTCAGCGAACTGGTCACCAACGCCGAGCGGCACAGCCACGGACCGTATCTCCTGGAGCTGGAGGGCACGGACCAGCAGGTCCTCGTGACCGTGTACGACAGCAGCTCGACCCTGCCGCGCCGCTACCCGCGCGACCCCGCCCGGCTCGGCGGCCACGGACTGGAGATCGTCCACGCGCTCGCCGACCGGCTCACCGCGGAGCGCGTCCCGGTGGGCAAGAGGGTCCAGGCCGTCTTCGACCTGACGTCCCGCCGGGTCCCCGCCTGACGCGCCCCGGCCGTACGGTCCTGACGCGCCCCGGCCGTACGGCACGGCCCGTCCCCTTCCCGATCACCCCTCCCGGCCGAACCAGTCCAGGCAGAGCACCAGCGCGTCGTCCGTCGACTCGGTCTCCCGGTAGGCCGCCAGCTCCCGCAGCACCGCGCGCGGCACCATCGCCGCCGGCAGCAGACTCGTCGCGCTGATCGCCCGCGCCAGCGCCCGGTCCCCGTACGCCTCGCCCTGCGGCGAGACCGCCGCGTACACCCCGTCGCTCACGAAGAGCAGCCGGTCGCCGGGGAGTACCCGGAACGACTGCGCCACGTAGTGCGACTCCTCGAACATGCCGAGCGGAAGCTGCGCGTCCAGCTCGACGCGCTCCACGGTCTTGCCGCGCTGCCGCCACAGCTCGGGCGACCCCGCGTCCACGGCCTCGACCCGCCCCGTCGCCAGCTCGAAACGGAGCAGCAGTGTCGACACGTACGAGGCGCCCCGGTGCTGCTCGTACAGCGCCTGGTCGGCCAGCGCCGCCTGGTCGGCGATGCCGATGCCCGCCCGGCGCGCGTTGCGCAGCGCGTTGACGGCGAGATTGGTCAGCAGGGAGGCCTGGATGCCCTCGCCCATCCCGTTGGTCACCGCGAGGGTCAGCTCGGTCGCGTCCGCCGCCCAGTCGAAGTTGTCGCCGTGGATCGCGTAGGCGGGTTCGAGCTGTGCGCCGATCGCGTACTCCCGGGCGGTGCAGGCGCGGGCCGGCAGCAGCTCCCACTGCATCTCGGCCGCCAGGGTCAGCCGGCTCGCCCTGCGCGCCCGCTGGTAGAGGTCCGTGTCCCGCTCCGCCACCAGGATCTCGTGGCCCAGCAGATCGGCGACCTGGGTCAGATCGTCGACGGTCTCCGGGGTGGACAGACCGCTCGGCAGCCGGACCGTGAGGATGCCGAGCCGTTCGCCGCGCACCGTGACCGGAAGATGGTGGTCCACCGCGTCCCGGTGCCTGACCTCCTGCTCACGCGGCTCCTGGCTGCCGAACGCGCGGCCCTCCGGGGTGTTGTGCAGCGACAGGCCCTCGGCGGCGGACGCCGCGGGGTCGTCGACCGTACGGAGCACGGTGAGCGCGTAGTCCGCGAGGTACAGCGTGACGGAGGCCGCTCCGTACGCTGTCGCGAGCATGCCGCGCAACGTGCCCACCAGGTCGTGCGGCGCCGCCGCGCGGACCGCTCTTTCCACATCCGCGAGTAGAGTCACTGTCGTTCAGCTTTCCTCAAGGGGGCCGGTTCGGTCCGGGTTCCGGTCCTGGTCGGTCCGGGGATCGGTTCGGGCTGACAAAAGGCAACGCCGGATGAAAGGGTGGATCGATGTCCCGTTTCACCGGTCAGCCGCGCCGTCGCGAGCAGGTCGCCGAGGCCGTCAGCGCCGCCTCGGAACTGCTCGAAGTGGTATGGGGACGTGGCCAGGAGGCCGCGCCGTCGGGTCCGGTCCCGCCGTCCCAGCTACGGGCCCTTCTCGTCATCGAAACGCATGAGGGCGTCAATCTGCGGACCCTCGGCGAGGCGCTCGGGTCGCGTCCCTCCTCCGTGAGCAGGCTCTGCGACCGGATGGAGGCCATGGGGCTCGTCACCCGCTCCCAGAGCCGTGCGAGCCGGCGCGAGGTCGAACTGCGGTTGAGCCCGCGCGGCCAGCAGGCACTGGACGAGTACCGCGTCTTCCGCACCCGCGAGGTGGCCCTGGTGCTGGAGCGGATGGAGCCGTCGGACGTGCTGATGCTCGCGGCGGGACTGGACGCCTTCCGCGCCGCGGCGAGCCGGGGTCCGGGGGGCGCGGCCGAGACGGCCGAAACCCCGCTGCGCGGCCACGTGGCGGACAGCGCATAGCTTCAGGCGGACAGCGCATAGCTTCATTGGGGCCCCCTTCCCGGTATCGAAGCGTTACTCTCCGCGCAGAGCGCTTGTGCGGAAGCAGTGAACAGATTGTTGCGCACCGGAGAATGTTGTCAAATGGCAACGATCACTTCTATTGTTGTGCCACACCTGACCTCTAGAGCCCACGAAGGAATCCTGTGCAACCTCATCACAGCGCAGGTCAGGCCATGGGGCTGGCCACGAGTCGGCACGGCGACGCAGTCGTCGTCGCCCTCAGCGGTGATCTCGATCTGGACAGCAGCGTCCCGCTCACCACCGCGCTGACCGAGGCGGGCGAAACCGCCCCGGGCCCCGTCGTCGTGGATCTCTCCCGCGTCTCCTTCGCGGACTCCACCACGGTGAACGTGCTCCTCCAGGCCCACGGCTCGCTGGGCCCGAGGCTGCGGCTCGCCCGGCCCTCCTCCGCCGTCCAGCGCCTCTTCGACGTCATCGGCCTGGAGAACGCCCTGCCGGTGTACGCCACGATCGAGGCCGCGCTCGCGCCCGAGGGCCCGGAGCGGACGCCCGCCGACGGGACCGACGCGGCCGTCTGACCCGGCGCTGCCCTCAGAGACAGCGGCGGACGGGGGCGACCGCCCCTTTCAGTGGCAACAAGGTTCACTTCGGCAGTCTTCGACGGTGATTGCGGGGGTAAACGACGGCGGAGAGAGCCGCACCCACATCCGAACGACGGGGTGAGTCCGATGCAACACCCTTCCATGAGCGACACCCGGCGCCACGACCATGTCGAATGGGCGCTGCGCCCGGAACTGGCGGCCGAGGCACGAGAGGCGACCTACGGTTTTCTGGCCGGTCTCTCCCCCGAGCCCTCCGAGCACACCTCGCAGAATCTGGTCCTGCTCGTCTCCGAGCTGGTGACGAACGCGATCCGGCACGCGGGTGAGGTGACCGCTTTGCATCTGCGTGCGGACCGTCGCAGTCTGCAGATCGTGGTGCACGACCCGAGCCCCGCCCCGCCGCAGGACCGCAGCCCCGACCTCACCGGCCGGACCGGCGGCTTCGGCTGGCCGATGATCCAGCGCCTGGCCGAGATGGTCACCGTTCTGCCGCGCCCGGACGGCGGCAAGAGCATCCGCGCCGTGCTCACGCGGTAGCGCGCGCGGGCGCTCGGGGCACACCGGGTTTTCCGGTCACCGGCGGCGCGCATCCTCCCGGGGACGAAGGAGTGGGATGCGCGAGACGAACGGCGCCGGCACGGGTGTCACGGTACGCGGTGGGTGCGCGGTCCTGGCCGCGGCGGCGCTCTCGCTGACGGCGGGGTGCGGCGGTGGTACGCCGCCTCCGGCACCCGGCCGAGGGCCCGTCACGGCGACGGTCACCGTCCCCGCGCCGGCCGCGGCGGCCCTTACGGACCGCGGCGCCTGCGCGGACGCCGACTGCGAGGTGGACCTGGAGGCGGGGGACACCGTCCGCTTCGACCGCGGCGACGGGGCGGGCCGCTTCACGGTCACCGCTGTGGACGGGGCGGACGCGAGCTGGGAGCTGCCGGGGGCGCGACGGTGTGGGGCGTCGGGCCCGGGGAACATCCGGGTGCGCGGGGACGACGGCGGCTGCGTGGGCACGGTCGGCGCGGGAACGACGCTCAGCGCGGAGGGCGTCACGGTGACGTTCGTCGGCATCGGGGCATCGACGGTACGTGTACGCCTGACGCCGAGTCCGTAGGCCCCGGCCCCGGCGTAGTGCCAGGCGCCGGCCCCCTTCGCGGAGGGCCAGGCCCCTGCTCGCGACGGAGGAGGCCCTGGCTCTCCCCACCCCTCCCGCACCTCTTGTCGCGCGGACAACTCGGCCCTACGATGCATACCCGGGACATGAAACGTTTCAATCCTGGGGGGACGCGATGGGCATGGGCTGGACACGCCGAGGTCTTCTGCACACCTCCGCGCTGGGGGCCGGGGCCGGTCTCCTCTCCGGTGTGGCCATGGGCTCCCCGGCCGTCGCCGCGCCCGCGCCGGGCGGCCGGGCCGGGCGGCTCCGCATCGTCTCCGCCACCGTCGAGTACGCCGACTGTGTCCTCGGTACGGCCGGCGTACTCGGCACCGATGCCGTCGCCCCGCTGCTGTCCTGGGTGCTCGACGGCGGCCGGGGCGCGCGGCAGAGCGCGTACCAGATCCGGGCCGCCACTGGTCGGCGCTCCCTCGCGGCGGGCCGTGAACTCCTCTGGGACACCGGCCGCGTGGCATCGGACCGTACCGTCGCCGTGCCCTACGCGGGCCCCGCGCTGCCGCCGCGTACCCGCTGCCACTGGCAGGTCCGCGTCTGGGACGCCGAAGGACGCGCCTCGGCGTGGAGCGCGCCCGGCTGGTGGGAGACCGCGCTCGGTACGGAGCAATGGCACGCCCGGTGGATAGGCGCCGACCAGCCCGCCGGGCCGCCCGGCCTCGACGGCGCGTCCTGGATCTGGACGGCGGGGGCGACCACGGGCGGCGCCCCGGTCGGACCCCGCTGGTTCCGTGGCTCCCTCGGGCTTCCCGAGGGTACGGAGATCACCCGGGCCACCCTCGTCGCCACCGCCGACGACGACTTCACCCTCCATCTGAACGGCCGCCCCGTCCTGCACACGCCCGAGCAGGTGGACGCCTGGCGCACCGGCAGGGCCGCCGATGTCACCGCCGCCGTACGCGCCGCGGCCGGTGGCACGGTCGTCCTCGCGGCGGTCGCCACCAACCGCGGCGGGGCCGCCGCCAATCCGGCCGGACTGCTCGGACGCCTGCTGGTCGAGACCGCCGACGGCGCCACGCGTCAACTGACCACAGGGGACGGTTGGCGTGCCACCGACACCGAGCAACCCGGCTGGGAACAGCCGGAGTTCGACGACACCGGATGGACCGCCGCCACCGTGCTCGCGCCCTACGGTCAGGGACCGTGGGGCGGCGGGGTCTCCGTCGCCGTACCGGAGGCGCCCGCGCCCCTGCTGCGCCGCGCGTTCACCGTACGCAAACCCGTCAGCCGCGCCCGTCTCTACATCAGCGGACTGGCCTACTACGTGGCGGAGTTGAACGGGAAGCGGGTCGGGACCCAGGTGCTCGACCCGGCCTTCACGGACTACGACGAGACCGTGATGTACGCGGTGCACGATGTGACGGCGCTCCTCGAACGCGGTGAGAACGCGCTCGGGGTCACCCTCGGCCGCGGCTTCTACGGCATGACCACCCCCAACGTGTGGAACTGGCACCGGCCCCCGTGGCACGGCGAACCGCGGCTGCTGTGCCGACTGGAGGCGGACCACCCCGACGGCTCCCGCACCACCGTCGTCTCCGACACCGACTGGCGCCTCACCGAGGGCCCCACCCTCACCAACTCCCTCTACGCGGGGGAGACCTACGACGCCCGGCTGGCGCCGGCGGGCTGGACCCTGCCCGGCTTCGACGACAGCTCCTGGCGCCATCCGGCCGAGCAGTCCGCGCCCCGGGGCACCCTGCGCGCCCAGCCGCACGACCCCATCGAGGTCATCGCGACCCACACCCCCACCGCGATCACCGAGCACGCCCCCGGGGTGTACATCGTGGACATGGGCCGTACGACGGCGGGCTGGACCCGGCTGAGCGTACGGGCCCCGGCCGGCACCGTCGTCTCCCTGGTCCACGGCGAGAAACTGAAGGAGGACGGCAGCGTCCACGCCGAGACCGGGCATGTGCCGGGCCGTTTCCAGCGCGACGAGTACATCTGCGCGGGCGGGGGCGCCACCGAGGTGTGGGAGCCGTCGTTCTCGTACAAGGGCTTCCGGTACGTGCAGGTCAGCGGGTTGCCGACGCGTCCGCGCCGGGCCGATCTGGTGGCCAGGACCGTCCATACGGAAGTGGCGGAGGTCAGCGGCTTCGACTGCTCCGAGCCCTTCTACGAACAGCTCGACCGGGCGATGCGCCGCACCCTCCTCAACAACCTGCACGGGATACCCACCGACACCCCGATGTACGAGAAGAACGGCTGGACCGGCGACGCCCAACTCGGCGCGCCCGTCATGGAGTACGCCTTCGGGATGCACCGCTTCCTCACCAAGTGGCTCGGCGACCTGGCGGACAGCCAGAACCCCGACGGGCAACTACCGGTGATCGTGCCCAGCGGCGGCTGGGGCTACGGCGACCTCGGTCCCTCGCCCGAGTGGACGACCGTATATCCGTTCCTGGTACGGGAGATGTACCGGATCTACGGCGACGACCGGGTGGCGCGGGAGCACTGGACGACCCTGACACGTTATCTGGACTGGGAGTTGACACGGCTGGTCGACGGTCTCGCGATCACCGCGCTCGGCGACTATCTGCCGCCCGGCTACGGCGGCAACCCGCCCGAGGACACCCGGCTGACGGCGACCGCGTATCTGCACCGCGCGCTCGTCCAGACGGCCGAGATGGGCGAACTGCTGGGCCACGACGGGACGGCGGCGCGCTACCGGAGCGCGGCGGACGGTCTCAAGGACGCCTTCAACACGGCCTTCCTGGACGCCTCCGGCCACTACAGAACGGCGAAGGACCCCGGCTACCGGCAGACGTCCAATGCCCTCCCGCTGGCCTTCGGACTGGTCCCGAGCGGCGCCCGCGCCTCGGTCGTCGACAGCCTCGTCGCGGACATCACCGCACGCGGCGACCACCTCAACACCGGGGCGCTCGGCACAAGCGTGCTGCTGCGCGTCCTGTGCGCCCACGGCCACCCCGAGGTGGCACACGCCATCGCCACTCAGCGTACGTATCCGAGCTGGGGCTACTGGTTCGACAACGGCGCCGACACCATGTGGGAGATGTGGCCCGCCGACTCGCGCTCGCGTGACCACTACTTCCAGGGCACGGTCGCCCAGTGGCTGTACGAGAACGTGGCCGGGCTGCGTCCCGGGGACGCGGGCTACCGCACCTTCACCGTACGGCCCGACGGCCGGACCGGTGTCACCTGGGCCCGCACCTGGATCCGTACCGTCCGGGGCGAGGCGTCGGTGGCCTGGTCGGCGATCGGCGGCACGCTGCGGCTCGCCGTCCGTGTCCCCCTCGGCGCCACGGCGGAGATCCACGTACCGGCCGCCCGCCGCGACCAGGTCACGGCGCCCGGCGGCGCCGCGTATCTGCGGACGGAGCCGGGGTTCGTGGTCTACCGGGCGGGCCACGGCGCCTGGGACTTCGTGGGGCGCGCCTGATGAGGGCACTCCCCGGATGACAGCGACGACGGCGGTGACAGCGACGACGGCGGTGACGACGCCGGCGGCCACGGCCACGACCGTGTCGACGGCTCGCGCCGCTGCCCCGGTGCGCCCGCGCCCGCGCCGGAACGATTCATCCCCGTCGCAGCAGATACGTGTCCATGATCCAGCCCTTGCGGGCCCGCGCCGCGGACCGCAGCTCCCCGATCCGCTCCGCGACCTCGGAGAGCCGGCCGGAGACCAGGATCTCGTCCTCGGTGCCCACATAGGCGCCCCAGTGGATGACGGGATCGATGTCCAGATGGCGCAGATAGGCCTGGTGCGCGTCGAGCATGACCACGACATCGTCCACCCCGTCCGGCCACCCCTCGGCGAGCCGCCGTCCCGTGGTGATCTCGACGGGACGGCCCACCCGCGTCAGCCCGATCCGGTGCCGCGCGGCCAGCGCGGAGACGCTGCTGATGCCGGGGATCACCTCGTGGTCGAACCGGACCGCGCCCCGCGCCAGGACCTCCTCCAGCACGGCGAGCGTCGAGTCGTACAGAGACGGATCGCCCCAGACCAGGAACGCCCCGGTCCGCGCGGCGTCCGGGCCGTCGTCCAGCTCGTCGGCGATCGCCCGCTCGAAGAGATCGGCCCGGCGTCCGCGCCACGCGTCGACGGCCCCGGGATAGCCCGCGCCGTCGGTGGTCCGGTCCCGCGCGGGGTCGGGGATCTCGACCAGCCGATGGCTGCGACCGTCCGTGTGACGGCGCAGGATCTCGTGCCGCAGGTCGACGGGACCGGCCCTCTCCCCTCCCTTGTCGAGCAGAAAGAACACATCCACCTGACGCAGCGCCTTGACCGCCGAGACGGTCAGATGGTCGGGGTCACCCGCCCCGATACCGATGACATAGATCTTCCTCACCCTGCGGAGTCTGCCGTACCGCGGCCGGGCCCGCAGGGGAGAGCAGCACAAGAGTGGACACATTCATAGGATGTCTGAGAACCCATCACCCCGCACGGGGGACTACCGTGCGGCGCCGGAGCCGACATATGCTCCGCCCATGCGCGCCGCCCTCTTCGTCACCTGCGTCAACGACGCCGTGTATCCGTCCACCGGGATCGCGACCGTACGCCTGCTCGAACGCCTCGGTGTCGACGTCGACTTTCCCGAGGCGCAGACGTGCTGCGGACAGCCGCAGTTCAACACGGGCTACCGGCGCGAGACGGAGCCGCTGGTACGGCGGATGACCACGGCCTTCGAGGGATACGACTATGTGATCACGCCCTCCGGTTCCTGTGCGGCGATGGTCCGCCACCACTATCCGAAGATCGGCGGCGAGGCGGCCGCGGCGCTGGCCGCGCGCACCTACGAGCTGACCGAGTTCCTGGTCGACGTGGTCGGCGTGACTGATGTCGGGGCGTACTTCCCCCACACCGTCACCTACCACCCCTCCTGTCACGGAGTGCGTCTGCTGGGCCTCGGCGAACGCCCCCGCAAACTGCTCGAAGCCGTCCGCGGACTGGAGCTGAGAGAGCTGCCGGGCGCGGCGGAGTGCTGCGGGTTCGGCGGCACCTTCGCCCTGAAGAACTCCGATGTTTCCGCCGCGATGGGCCAGGACAAAGTCCACCACGCCGTCTCCACCGGAGCCGAGGTGCTGTGCGGCGCCGACAACTCCTGTCTGATGCACATCGACGGCATCGCGAGCCGCGAGGCCGCCCCGCTGCGATCCGTGCATCTCGCGGAGATCCTGGCGTCGACCGAAGAGGAGCCGTGGTCATGAGCGGTACGTATCTGGGGATGCCGGCCTTCCCGGTGGCCGCCAGGGAAGCCGTCGCCAACGAGACCCTGCGCGGCAATCTGCGCCACGCCACCCACACCATCCGCGACAAACGCGCCGTCGCCGTGGCGGAGCTGGCCGACTGGGACCTGCTCCGGGAGGCGGGCAAACGGATCAAGGACCACACCCTGCGCCATCTCGACCGCTATCTGGTCCAGTTGGAGGAGTCCGTCACGGCGGCCGGCGGCACCGTCCACTGGGCCGCCGACGCCGACGAGGCGAACCGGATCGTCGCGGACCTGGTCAAGGCCACCGGCGAGAGCGAGGTCGTCAAGGTCAAGTCGATGGCCACCCAGGAGATCGGCCTCAACGAGGCACTGGCCGCCGAAGGCGTCTCCGCGTACGAGACCGACCTCGCCGAACTCATCGTGCAGCTCGGCGACGACCGCCCCTCCCACATCCTGGTCCCGGCGATCCACCGCAACCGCGGCGAGATCCGCGACATCTTCCGCGACCGGATGGCCGACTGGGGCAGGGCCGCCCCCGACGGACTCTCCGACACCCCCGGCGAACTCGCCGAGGCGGCGAGGCTGCACCTGCGCGAGAAGTTCCTGCGCGCCAAGGTCGGCATCTCCGGCGCCAACTTCATGGTCGCCGAGACCGGCACCCTCGTGGTCTTCGAGTCGGAGGGCAACGGACGGATGTGTCTGACCCTCCCCGAGACCCTGATCTCGGTGGTGGGCATCGAGAAGGTCGTGCCGAGCTGGCGGGACCTGGAGGTCTTCCTCCAGACGCTGCCGCGCTCCTCGACGGCCGAGCGGATGAACCCGTACACGAGCATGTGGACGGGCACCCACGACACCGACGGCCCGAGCACCTTCCACCTCGTCCTGCTCGACAACGGCCGCACGGACACCCTGGCCGACGAGGTCGGCCGGCAGGCGCTGCGCTGCATCCGCTGCTCGGCCTGCCTCAACGTCTGCCCGGTGTACGAACGGGCCGGCGGACACGCGTACGGCTCCGTCTACCCCGGCCCCATCGGCGCCATCCTCAGCCCCCAACTCCGCGGCACCCAGAGCGAGATCGACGCCTCGCTGCCGTACGCCTCCTCCCTCTGCGGGGCGTGTTACGAGGTGTGCCCCGTGGCCATCGACATCCCCGAGGTCCTGGTCCACCTCCGCGAACGGGTCGCGGACCAGGGCGGCAAGGGACACCGGCTGGAGAAGGCCGCGATGAAGGCGGCGGGCTGGGTCTTCGACCATCCCCGCGTCCTGGCGGCGGGAGAGCGGGTCGCGTCCAGGACCAGGGCGCTGCACCCCGCCAAGCTCCCGGGAGCCGGGGCCTGGACCGAGGCGCGGGACCTGCCGCGGATGCCGGCCGAGTCGTTCCGCGACTGGTGGAAGCACCACCGCGCCAACGGCACGGGCCAGGCCGGGAACGACACCGCCGGCGCGCACGACGACCGTAAGGACAACGGGACATGACCAGCACCGCCCCCGCTTCGCGCGAGCGGATCCTCGCCCGGATCCGCGGCGCCGTCGCCGACGCCCCCGACGTACCGGAGGCCCCCCGCGACTACCTTGACACGCACACCCCGGCGGACCGGATCACCGACCTGCTCGCCGAGAACCTGGCCGACTACCGCGCCCTCGTCCACCGCACCGACACCGCGGGGCTCCCCGCCCTCCTCGCCCGCCTTCTGGCCCAACGGGGCGCCCGTACCGTCCTCGTACCCCCCCTGCTCCCGGAAGCCTGGCTCTCCGCGACGCCCGGGACGGTGACCCGCGTCCAGGACGAGCCCGGCGCGAGCGCCGGGGCCCTGGACGCGGTCGACAGCGTCGTCACCGGCTGCGCCCTGGCCATCGCCGAGACCGGCACCCTCGTCCTCGACGCGGCGCCGGACCAGGGCCGCCGCAGGATCACCCTCGTGCCCGACCACCACATCTGCGTCGTACGCACCCTGGACCAGGTCGTCGCCTCCGTACCTCAGGCGATGCCGCGGCTGGACCCGACCCGCCCGCTCACCTGGATCTCGGGTCCGTCCGCGACCAGCGACATCGAACTCGACCGGGTCGAGGGCGTGCACGGCCCCCGCAGGCTCGAAGTCGTCCTGCTCACCGACTGACCGAGGCCGGGGCACCGGTGGCGACGGGTCAGGTCAGCCGGGGCGCCTCACGGGCGGCGTCCACCGGCCCGTCGTCCACGCGCCCCGCCAACTCCCTGGCCCACGCCGTCAGCCCGGCCACGTCGATGCCGTGCGGCGTACGGTCCGGATACGCGTCGATCACCCCCGCCCCGCGCAACAGCAGCCGCGCGCCGCCCGCCGCATTGCCCCGGGCGGCATGCGTCAGCCCGACCGCGAGCTGGGCCATCCCCCGCCACAACGACCGCTCCGCCTCAGGACCGGACTTCCACGCGTCCTCGAACACCTCGTGCGCGTGGAACGGCATCCCCGCGTCCAGCAGCCGCTGCGCCTCCCGCAGGGTGTCCCCGGGCGTACGCTCCACGCCCTCCGGCTGCCGCTCCACCCCGGGGGCCCCGTACGCCAACGGCCGCCCCAACCCGTCCCGCGGCCGCGCACTGCGCGCCCGCCCCTCGCTGTCCCGGTCCCGCCGCTCTTCCTTCATGTACCGATTGTCGCGCGGACGGGCCGCGTCTTTCGGCGGCGCGAAGTGGGGTAATGTTCTCCGCGTGGCCAGCCACCGGGGAGACCTTCTCCGGAGGGCAGGACGCCGGGACGTGGCGCAGCTTGGTAGCGCACTTGACTGGGGGTCAAGGGGTCGCAGGTTCAAATCCTGTCGTCCCGACTTGTGTTTTCGCAGGTCGTAGGCGGTATCGGAGAAATCCGATGCCGCCTTTCGGTGTTTCTTGGGGACCGGTTGGGGACCGGTCTCGGCGGGATCTCCTTCCTCCACGCTCGCCCGGCCCGGCCGATCTGGTCGCGCCGCGATCCGTGGGCACCGGCGAGCACACCGGGACCGGACCTCGCGCCATGGCGACCTTCCGCAAAGAGCACCCGGGCGATCCGCCGACAGCGTACTCGCTCAAGGAGCGGACACGGTCGCGATCCCGATGCCGAACCCGGCAGCGAGTTGAGCGTAGGTGTCACCGCACCGCAGATGAGCCAGCGCGAGTAGGGCCTGCCGCCCGACTGGCAGGCGCCGCCACCGCGTCCCGATCTCCAGCTGTCTGGCCGACAGTTGTCCGGCCAGGAACCGCAGGGTTCGGCTCGACAGATCGATCGAGGACGGGTAGACAAGCACGTGAAGCTCCCGAAAGCTGTTGTGGCCCAAGCTCGTGGAGCGTTACGGCGAGCGACTGGAGCATCTGTACGCCGAGATCTCGGCCCACGAGACCCAGGAGTTGCTCGACCTGCGCCGCACGGCCGGCGACCAGCCGATGCCGGCGACGGTCCAGCGGGCCGCGCGGGCGCTGCTGGTGGGCTCGATGACGGAGGTGAGTCCCGCCGCGCACTTCCGGGACCTCGGCGGCGACTCGCTGTCCGCGGTGTCACTGTCGAACCTGTTGCACGACACCTTCGGCGTCCGGGTACCGGTCGACGTCATCATCAGTCCCGCGCACGACCTGCGGCAGCTGGCCGCCTACGTCGAGTCCAAGCGCACGGCCACCGCGACGCGGCCCACCTTCGCGTCGGTGCACGGCGAGGACGCCACCGAGGCGCACGCCAAGGACCTCGTCCTGGGCCGGTTCATCGATGCGGCGACTCTCGACGGCGCCCGCCGCCTCCCGCGCCCCGCCGGGGAACCACGCCGCGTTCTGCTGACCGGCGCGAGCGGATATCTGGGGCGCTTCCTCACCCTGGAGTGGCTCCATCGGCTGGCCCCGGCCGACGGCAAGCTGATCGTCGTGGTCCGCGGCAAGGACCCGGACGCCGCCCGACAGCGACTGGCCGATGCCTTCGGCAGCGAGGACTCCGAACTGACGTGCACTTTCGAGGAGTTGGCCGCGGAGCACCTGGAAGTGCTGGCAGGAGACATCGCCGAGCCACGGCTCGGCCTGGACGAGGCGACGTGGGAACGGCTGACCGGTGAGGTGGACCTGATCGTCCACGCGGGCGCCCTGGTGAACCACGTGCTGCCTTACCGCCACCTGTTCGACGCCAACGTCCTCGGAACCGCGGAGCTCATCCGGCTGTCCCTGACCGAACGGCTCAAGCCGGTCACGTACATCTCCAGCGTGGCCGTGTCCAGATCCCGGAGGGGACAGCCCCTCGACGAGGACACCGACCTGCGCGCCGCGCTGCCGGTCCAGCCCCTCGACGACGGGTACGCCGGCGGGTACACGACGAGCAAGTGGGCAGGGGAGGTGCTGCTGCGGGAGGCGCACGACCTGTGCGACCTGCCCGAGGCGCAGCGCCAGTACTCCGTCCTTCCCCTGCTCCAAGCCTTCCAGGCACCGGGAGAGGCTGTGCCGGGTCGGATGTCCCGTCGGCCCGCTTCCGGGAGGCGGTCCAGTCGTCAGGGGGCGGGCCCCGCGCCATGCGGCCGTCCGGTGGAAGTCGCGGGGCGGCGCACCGATCGGCGCCACGGTGTCGCTGGTCACTCCGTCCGACGGGGGCGGGTGAGCGTGGCGAAGAGGGCGGCGAAGTTGTCGAGGGTCTCCACGGCCGCATCGCTGTCCCGGTGCGAGAGCCGAGGCCGGCCTCGGCGGCCAGGCAGCGGGAGCGCAGCAGACCGGCGAGGTCCGGGGCGAGCGTCTCGACCTGGGCGAGGGTGGTGACCGTGCCGTCGGGTGGGGGCTCCCACTGGCCGGTGCGGGTGCCGGAGGCGTCGGTGAGCAGCCTGTGGACGCCCAGGAAACGGCCGCCCCGCGGATCCTGCCGCACGGCGCCGTACCCGCACTCGGCCGTGGACCGATCCCGTCTTGTCGCCGCCGGCCGTGTCGACTTCGTCAGAAGACGTTTCCGCCTGCGTAGTCGCGATGAACCCGCGGGTCGTCCTCCCGCCCCGTTCCCGTGGGTCCTGCCGTTGGCCCGTACGTTCACACGCACGGTTCGCCCGGGTCGCGCGTCCCCTGCCGCGGGGATCTCCTGGTGTACATGAGCGACGATGGCGACCCCGGGCTCTCGGACCGGGAGCGCGGAGAACTGGACGAACTGCGAAACCGGTTGAGCGTCCTGGAGCAGGGCGGGCGGTCGCGGGCGGCGGGCCATCACCGGTTCCGCTCGCTCGGATCGGTCCTTTTGATCCTCCTCGCCGCGCTGCTGTCGCTGCTGTCCGTCGTGGCGGTGTGGGCGAACAGCATCGTGCGGGACACCGACCGCTACGTCGCCACCGTCGGCCCGCTGGCCAAGGATCCCGATGTGCGGAAGGCCGTCACCCACCGGGTCACCACGGTGGTCCTGGCGCAGATCAATGTGGACGCGCTGGTCAGGGAGGTGTCGAAGGCGGCATCGGAGAAGGGCGTCCCGCCCCGGGCGGCGAAGCTGCTGAACAGCCTGGACGGGCCGATCACTCAGGGTCTCAAACAACTGATCAGCGGAACGGTGGAGCGGGTGGTCACCAGCAGTGCCTTCCAGACCGTCTGGGTGAACGGCAACCGCAGGGCGCACAGCGCTCTCGACAAGGCCCTGACCGGGCAGGCGAACGGCGCGGTCTCGGTGAAGAACAACCAGGTCACCATCGACGTGGCCCCGATCATTGCCAAAGTCAAGGATCGCCTGGTCAGCGCGGGCTTCGGTCCCGCCGCGAAGATCCCGGCCGTCCACACGAGCTTCGTCGTGTTCGAGTCGCAGGATGTCGGCAAGATCAAGGCATATCTGCGCGTCCTGCAGATCCTCGGCGGCTGGCTGCCCGTCATCGCCCTGCTCATCGCCGCCGCCGGGGTGTACGTGGCGGTCAACCGCCGGCATGCGCTGATCGGGGTCGCGCTGGCGGTGTTCGTCGCCATGCTGGTTCTCGGTATCGCCCTCACCGTCGTGCGCGACGTCTACCTCAACCATCTGCCGCCCGGGGCGTCCCAGGCGGCTGCCGGATCCGTGTACGACGCGCTGGTCACGTTCCTGCGCGCCGGTGTACGGGCGCTCGGCGCCGTCGCTCTCTTCACCGCTCTCGGCGTGTTCCTCGCCGGTCCGTCCCGTATCGCCATTCTCACCCGTACGGGCTGCCGCAGGAGCATTGCCGCTCTGCGTGAGGTGGCGGTGTCGGCGGGGCTTCGCCTGGGGCCGGTCGGGCGGTTCGTGCACCGCTTCAAGCGCTGGATCGGGGCTGTCATCCTGGTGGTCGCGGCGATCGTCCTGTTCACCTGGACCTACCCGACCATGGTGGTCGTGGTGTGGACGGCGGTCCTCACGCTGGTCGGCTTCGCGATCCGCGAATTCCTGGACGTCGGCGACACCTCGCCCACCGGCTGATCGGCGGTACGGACATGACCGCCGAAGCGGACGAGCACGGGAGTTCGGCATCGGCTCGGACCGTCCTGCTGACACTCGCGGCAGGACAGTTCCTGATGGCGCTCGACAGCTCCGTCATGAACGTGTCGATCGCGACGGTGGCCGAGGACGTGAACAGCACCGTGACCGGGATCCAGGGCGCGATCACCGCGTACACGCTCGTGATGGCGATGCTCATGATCCCCGGCGGCAAGGTGGGCGCGCTGATCGGCCGCAAGCGGGCGTTCATGATCGGCTGTGTCATCTACGGGTGCGGGTCGCTGACGACGGCGCTCGCCCCGAACCTGCCGGTGCTGCTGGTCGGCTGGGCGTTCCTGGAGGGGGTCGGGGCGGCGCTGATCCTGCCCGCGATCGTGGCACTCGTCGCCGGGAACTTCGCTGTGGAACGCCGCCCCGGCGCCTACGGACTCGTCGCCGCCGCCGGGGCGGTGGCGATCGCGGTGGGGCCGCTCGTCGGGGGTGTGGCGACGACGTACTTCTCCTGGCGCTGGGTGTTCGCCGGTGAGGTGCTGCTCGTGCTCGGCATCCTGGTGCTCGCCCGGCGGGTCGCCGACGCGGTGCCCGACAAACGTCCGCGCATCGATCTCGTCGGGGTCGTGCTCTCCGCCCTGGGGCTCGGGATCTTCGTCTTCGGTGTCCTGCGCTCGGACCAGTGGGGCTGGTTCCGGCCGAAACCCGACGCGCCCTCGTGGCTGGGAGTCTCGCCGGTCGTGTGGCTGATGCTGGCGGGTCTGTTCCTGCTCTGGGCCTTCCTCCGCTGGGAGGCGCGGCTCGTCGTACAGGGCAGGGAGCCGCTCGTGGACCCGGCACTGCTGGAGAACAAGCAGCTCACCGGCGGCCTGACCATGTTCTTCTTCCAGTACCTCGTACAGATGGGCGTGTTCTTCGTCGTACCGCTCTATCTGTCGGTGGCGCTCGGTCTCTCCGCGCTCGGTACCGGCGTGCGCATTCTGCCCCTCTCGCTGACGCTGCTGGCCGCCGCGATCCTGATCCCGCGTCTTCTCCCGGACATCTCACCGCGGCGGGTGGTGCGGGCCGGGGTCCTCTCCCTGTTCGCGGGGGCGGTGGCCCTGATGGCCGCGCTGGACGCGGGCGCGGGCGCGGAGATCGTCACGATTCCGCTGCTGCTGATCGGGCTGGGCATGGGTGCGCTGGCCTCGCAGCTCGGCGCGGTCACCGTGTCCGCGGTGCCCGACGAGCAGAGCGCGGAGGTCGGCGGCATCCAGAACTCCGTCACCAATCTCGGGGCCTCGATCGGCACGGCCCTCGCCGGGTCGATCATGATCGCCACGCTGACCACGTCGTTCCTGACCAGCATCGAACAGAACCCGGCGGTCCCGTCCGACGTCAAGAACCAGGCGAACGCCCAGCTCCGGAGCGGTGTGCCGTTCCTGTCGGACGCCCAGCTCACGTCCGTCCTCAAGGACGCCGGCGCGAGCGAGGACGTGACGTCCGCCGCGCTCGACGCGAACGCGGAGGCGAGAATCGAAGGCCTGCGCGCCGCCCTCGCCGCCCTCGCGCTCAGCGCCCTCCTCGCGCTGTACTTCACCCACCGGATCCCGACGGCCCAGCCCGGTTCGACCACGCCGTAGCGGTGGTCGGCGCGTTGGCCGTCACCGACCAGCAGCGGTCATCGAAGACATCGCCGACATGGCCCTATGAGAGCCGCGCTTCCAGAAGAAGCCGCCGAGAGCGTCGGCAGCCCGCCCTCGGGGTGCGGACAACCCGGAGGGGCGAGTCGGCGCGTGTTCGACCAAGCGCGTCGCGGAGCCGTCCGACAGCTCGTTTCGGCTCTCCGCCGACGATCCGGAGTGCTGGGCGGACACCGCCCAGCGGCTTCATGTGCCGTACCACCACGGGATCATCAGCACGGCCCGTCGGCTCGCTCTGCGTGGTCCGAAGACCCCTCCGGCCATGGCGCGGGGAGTACCACGGTGAAGACCGTGCGCCCGGGCCGGCTCTCGACATCGACCGTGCCGTCGTGCGCGGTCACCACCGCGTGGACGATGGCGAGGCCCAGGCCGGTGCTGCCCGCCGTACGCGAGCGGCTGTGGTCCGCGCGGACGAAGCGGCCGAACACCTCGGGCCGAAGCTCCCCGGGGATGCCGGGACCGTTGTCGGCGACCGTGAGCCGGACGCCGGGCTCCTCGGCGGACAGCCCTACGGTGACCACCGTGCCGTCCGGTGTGTGGGTACGGGCGTTGGCGAGGAGGTTCCCGACGGCCTGGTGCAGCCGGTGTTCGTCGCCCATGACCGTCACCGCTTCTTCGGGCAGGTCGAGCAGCCACCGGTGCTCGGGGCCCGCGGCCCGCGCGTCCTCCGTCGCGTCCAGGACGAGCCGCGTCAGATCCACCGGGGCCCGGTCCAGGGCGCGCCCCGCGTCGATCCGGGCGAGCAGCAGGAGGTCGTCGACGAGGCGGCTCATCCGCCGGGACTCGGCGTGGATCCGGTCCACCGCACGCCGGACCTCGGGCGGTACGGGGCCGCGGTGCCGCAGCGCGAGCTCCGCGTGGCCGCGGATGTTGGCCACGGGGGTGCGCAGCTCGTGGCTGGCGTCCGCGGCGAAGTGACGCAGCCGTTCCTCACTGGCCTGGCGGCGTTCCAGGGCGCTGCCGACATGGCCGAGCATGCGGTTGACCGCGGTGGCCACCTGCCCGACCTCGGTCCGGGGGTCGGTGACCGGGACCGGCTCCGGCATGGCGACGTCGCCGCTGGCCAGGGGACGCTCGGCCACGCTCGCCGCCGTGGCGGTGACCCGGCGCAGGGGCCGCAGGGAGAGCCGTACCCACAGGGCTCCCACGACGCCGGTGGCGGCGAGGGCCGCCCCGAAGACCACCGCCTCCACGCCCTCCAGCCGGTGCACCGTCTCCTCGACGGGCCGCAGTGGCAGCCCGGTGATCAGGACGTCCTGGTCGTCGCCCCGTACGGCGGTGAGCCGGTAGGCGCCGAGAGCGGACAGCCGCCGGCTGTGGCCGTTCCCGTCGACGGGGAGACCGACCAGGGCCCGCCGGTCCCCGGCGGTGAGCGGCACCGGGGCGTCCGTCCGGTCCCGTACGACGGCCGCCTGGGTGGTCGTGCCGTGCAGCAGGCGGGCGCCGAAGGTGCCCTCCGACTGGCCCCGGGTGTCGGGCCGGTTGTCGGAGTCCGGGGTGGCCTCGTGCTCCAGGCTCGCCGCGAACCGCCCCCCGGACGCGGTGAGCTGCTGGTCCAGCCGTCGTACGAGGAACCCTTCGAGCGCCAGCACGGTCGTGACGCCCACGGCCAGACACGCGAGCGCCAGCAGCACGACGAGTCCGGTGGTGAGCTGGCCGCGCAGGGTCCGGGGGCGCAGGCGACGGGCCAGGGCGGCTGCCCTCGCGGGGACGCCGGCGTCCATCAGGCACCCGGCTTGAGGACGTAACCCACCCCGCGCACGGTGTGGATCATCGGGCTCCGGCCCGCGTCGACCTTCTTGCGCAGATAGCTGATGTACAGCTCGACGACATGCGCGCGGCCGCCGAAGTCGTACGACCACACCCGGTCGAGGATCTGCGCCTTGGACATCACACGGCGCGGGTTACGCATGAGGAACCTGAGCAGTTCGAACTCCGTACGGGACAGTTCCACGAGCGCGCCGCCCCGGGTCACCTCGCGCGCCTCCTCGTCCATGACCAGATCGCCGACCGCCAGCCGGTCGCCGCCGTCAGGCCGGCCGGCGCCGGGCTCGCGCGCCATGCCCGCCCTGCGCAGCAGCCCGCGCAGCCGGGCCAGCACCTCTTCCAGGCTGAAGGGCTTGGTCACATAGTCGTCGCCGCCGGCCGTGATTCCGGCGATACGGTCCTGCACGGAGTCGCGCGCGGTGAGGAAGAGCACACACACATGTCCCAGCTCCCCGCTCGCCGCCCGCAGCTCGCGCAGCACCCGCAGGCCGTCCATGTCGGGCAGCATCCAGTCCAGGACCACGGCGTGCGGCCGGAAGGCGCGGGCGACGGCGACGGCGCTCGCCCCGTCGGCGGCCGTACGGACCTGCCAGCCCTCGTCCGACAGCACGCCGGACAGGACCTCGGTGAGGTCTGGCTCGTCGTCGACGACGAGCACCCGGACGGGGCCGCCGTCGGCGCCGTACAGACGGGGCGGGGAGATGTCGCTGTTCATGGTGGCTCCAGCATCGCTCGCCAGCGACGGCGCGGGGCGGCGGCCAGGCTCTGAGTTTCTTCTGAATACGGACGGCGGCACCGGACCGGCCGCCGTTCTCAGAGGCTTCTCAGAGGTCACACTGTGACGCTGGCCCTCACTGTGAAGGAGAGGGCCTCATGAGTACGGCGATCCCCACCCGCCATCCGGCGGGCCGCACGGCCCGTCCACGCCGTCCGCGCTCGCTCGTTCCGCTGCTGACGCGGTCCGCCATCTGGGTGGGTGCCGCCGGGGTGCTCGCTCTGTGGTGGACCGACACCTCCTCCGTGGTGGGCGTGGCAGGCTGGTCGACCGACGCGGGGCGGATCACGGGACTGCTGGCCGGCTACGCCTGCGCCGTACTGGTCGCGCTGATGGCCCGCGTTCCCGTCCTGGACCACACCGTCGGCAGCGACCGGCTCGCGCGCTGGCACGCCATGGGCGGCCGGTACACGGTCTCCCTCGTGCTCGCCCACACGCTGCTGATCATCTGGGGGTACGCGCTGACCTCGGGCACCGGTGTGGTGGACCAGACGTCCACGCTCGTCCTGCACTATCCGGACATGCTCAAGGCGACCGCCGGCTTCCTGCTGCTGGTCGCCACCGGGATCGTCTCGGCGCGGGCCGCGCGCCGCAGGATGCGGTACGAGACCTGGCACTACCTCCACTTCGCGACCTACCTGGCGGTCTTCCTCGCCTTCTTCCACCAGCTCGGCAACGGCGCGGATTTCGTCGGCCACCCCGCCGCCCGAGCGGTCTGGTACGCCCTGTACCTCGGTGTGGCGGCGCTGATCGGCTGGTACCGCTTCGTGGTCCCCGTACGGCGCGCGCTCCGTCACCGGCTGCGCGTCGCCGGTCTGCGGTACGAGGCACCGGGGGTCGTCTCCGTCCATCTGACCGGCAGACATCTGGAGGAACTGAACGCGCGCCCGGGGCAGTTCTTCCGCTGGCGATTCCTGGCTCCCGGCCTGTGGTGGGCCGCCAACCCGTACTCGCTCTCCGCCCCGCCGCACCCCCGCGAACTGCGGATCACCGTCAAGGCGGCGGGCGGGCACAGTGCCGCCCTCACCACGCTCCGGCCGGGCACCCGGGTGTGGGCCGAGGGCCCGTACGGTGCCTTCACGGCGGCGCGGCGCCGGTCGCCCAAGGTGCTGCTGCTGGCGGGCGGCGTCGGGATCACCCCGCTGCGGGCGCTCTTCGAGACCCTGCCGGGCGAGGTGACGCTGGTCTACCGGGCCCGCCGCCCGGAGGATCTTGCGCTGCGCGGCGAACTCGACGCGATCGCCGCCGCCCGGGGCGCCGTCGTGCACTACGTGGCCGGCGGGGCCGCCGAGGCATCCTCACCGCTGACCGCCCGCGCCCTGGCCCGCCTGGTGCCCGACCTCGCCGCGCACGAGGTGTACCTGTGCGGCCCGCCCGGGATGACCGACGCCGCCCGGCGCGCCCTGCGCGCGGCCGGCGTGCCGCGCCGCCACATCCACCACGAGTCGTTCGCCTTCTGAGGAGCCCCACCGTGTCCGCACCCGTCCGCCGAGCCGTGCTGGCCGCCGCGTCGACCAGCGCCGTCGTCGTTCTGCTGCTCTCGCTGAAGCCGCACCACACCGCCGTTCTGGCCGGCGGCGTACCCCCGGCGCCCACCGCGCCCCCGTCGCGGAGCACGGCGTCGCCATCACCGGGCGGCTCGCCCCCGGCCGGCGGCACCTACACCGGCGATGCCGTGTCCACCCGGTACGGCACGGTGCAGGTCGCCGCGACTCTCAGGAACGGGCGGCTGACCGCGGTCAAGATCCTCCGGACGCCGTCCGGTGACGGTCGCAGTCGGCAGCTGGCCGACTACGCCGTGCCCCAACTGACACAGGAGGCACTGGGGGCGCACAGCGCGCACATCGACGCGGTCTCCGGCGCCAGTTACACCAGCCAGGGCTACATCCGGTCCCTGCAGAGCGCGCTGGACCGCGCCGGTGTCTGACACCCCGCGCGGACTGCGCCATGTCGAGCACGTGATGGGGACCGTCTTCTCCTTCGACATCCGCGACCCCCGCACCCCGGCGATCGGCGCGGCCCTGCGGGAGGCCGTGGCCTGGCTGCACCACGTCGACGCCGAGTACTCCCCGTACCGGCCCGACAGCGCCGTCAGCCGTCTGGCGCGCGGCGAGACCCGACCGGCCGACTGCTCGCGGGAGGTACGGGACGTCCTCGCCCTCTGCGAAGGCGCCGCACGGGTCAGCGGCGGCTGGTTCAGCCACCGGCCGGGCGGCGGGCTCGACCCCTCCGGTCTGGTCAAGGGCTGGTCGATCGAGCACGCCTCGCGCATCCTGGACGACGCGGGTGCCCGTAACACCTGTGTCAACGGCGGCGGCGACCTCCGGCTCAGGGGCGAGGCGGCACCCGGCAGACCGTGGAGTGTCGGCATCGCCCATCCGCTGCGGCCGGGCGCGCTGTGCGCGGTCGTCACCGGCCGCGACCTGGCCGTCGCCACCTCGGGCACGGCGGAACGAGGCGCCCACATCGTCGACCCGCACACCGGCGCACCCGCCCCGGGCCCCGCCTCCGTCACACTCACCGGCCCCGGGCTGACCCTGACCGACGCGTACGCCACCGCCGCCTTCGCCATGGGGGACTTGGCCCGCGACTGGGTGGCGTCCCTCGACGGCTACGAGGCGTTCGCCGTCCTGTCCGACGGCATCGCCTGGCGGACGCCGGGCTTCCCCGGGACCCGTGTACCGCAACGCGATCGCCGGGCCGACGGGATCGCACTCGACGTCCCCCTTCGTGAATCCTGCCGCTGAGGGCGACCCGCCTCGGCGGTCGGCGGCCGGTTGGGGCACCGCTGTGCGGGAGCGCAGCCGGGAGTGCCCGACGGGACCGCGTGCACGCGAAGGTCGTGGAGGATGCCGGGAGTGGAGCATGCCGAGACACGTCTCGGAGACGGTCAGGCGCTCCTTCGGCCCGGTACGTCCCGCCGGACGCCAGGTCCGGGCCGGCCGCCGAACGTCCGTGTGCGGGACGGTCCCTGGGCGTGCGGAACCACCCGATGTGGTGAAGTCCGGGCGGATATACGTCAGGACGAGGTTTCCGAGCCGATCATGTCCCTTGATCTTTTACAGCAGTACGGAAAGGGACATCAGTGGCCGACAGCAGGACCGAGACAGCCAGGAAAGCCGCCGGGTCGATCGGGCTCGTGACCGCGCTGGGCAGGCCGGCGGCGCCCCAGGCGCCCGCCGCCGACGAGGAGTGGCAACTGCCGGGCGGCAGCGCCAGGGTGTACTACGGGCAGGGGGAGACCGGAGTGGTCCGGCCGGTCATCCTGGCCGACGGGTTCAACCTCGGGCCGACCGACTTCGACCGGCTCTGGGACGGGCTGGAGAACGGGCGGTACCCGTTCGTCAGCGAGCTGCGGCGCCGGGCCCGTACGCTGGTCCTCGTCGGGTTCGACGAGCGCAGCGAGTCGATCCTGCGGAACTCCGAGACGGTGACCGCCGCGATCCTGCGGACCAGCGCCGAGCAACTCGGCGACAACCGGCTCCTCGTCGGCGGGTTCAGCATGGGCGGCCTTGTCACCCGGTACGCGCTGGCGAAGCTGGAAACGCAGCGCATGGACCACCGCACCGGCGTGCATCTGTCCTTCGACAGCCCGCACCGGGGGGCGTGGGTGCCGCTCGGGCTGCAGGCGTTCGCGCACTATCTCGCCCAGACCGGCGACGACACCTATCTGCGGCAGATCGGCAGCCCGGCCGCGCAGCAGACGCTCTGGCGGTACCTGGACGGCGTGAAGGGCACACCTCAGGAGAGCCCGCTGCGGACCGAGTTCAAGAAGGAGCTCCAGCGGGTCGGTTCGTGGCCCCGTATCCCGAGGCTGCTCGGGGTGTCCAGCGGACGCGGCGACGGCGTGGGCAACGGTGTGCGGGCCGGGGAGAAGGCGCTGACCTGTGCCGGTCCGCTCTTCGACGGTACGTACTTCCTCGGCCAGTCACAGGGCGACGCGGAGGCGGCCGTACTGAGCGGCGTCCTCGGAGGCCCGCACGCGATCACCACGAGCGGTATGGCCGAGCTGGACGGGGCGCCGGGCGGGACCCTTGAGGCGTTCGGCATCCTCGGCGACGCTCTCGCCGCCTCCGGTGAGAGCGTGGACACGGCCCACCGCTCCGTGTGCTTCGTGCCCTCGGTGAGCGCGGTCGCCATCCGCGACCTGGACAGGCAGGAGGACCTGTACGCCAACCTCGACGAGCTGCCCCCGGACGAGTCCGAGCTCGACGACTACGTGCTCTCCGGCAGCAATGATCCGCACGCCGGTATGACGGCCGAACTCGGGGAGTGGGTCCTCGACCGCCTGCCCGACTGAGCCAACGGCGCGGGAGCCATGGGCGGGTCGGTGGTGTCGCACCGCACCGAAGCCGCCCCGCCCATGGCGAACCTGCTGGAGCACCGGTCAGTTGGGGCAGCCGCCGGCGTTGTGGCGGCAGAGGGAGCCGATGTTGTAGGTGCCGGCGAGGTTGCCCTGGCCGCCCGAGAGCGTGCTGCCGATGCGGTCCGCGTAGTTGAAGGCCCGGTAGTAGTGGTAGCGGTAACTCGTGCGGTTGTACACGGACTTGGCGTTCGAGCCGTTGTTCATCCAGGAACATTCCTCGCGGGCCCGCGGTACGAGAGCGGAGCTCCACTGGCACTTCGAGCCCGTGCCGCCCGTCCCGGAGAAGAAGCAGATATAACCGCTCGTGCAGTCGGAGTACGCCCGGGTGCCGACATCACCGGGCGGCGTGCTGAAGCCGGTGGCCTCACCCGCGGCCAGGGACACCGCGACGGCCTGGGCCGACGCCGGGGCCGTGGGCGCTTCCTGGGCCTGCGCGGTCGGGGCGACCGCGAGTGCGGCGCCCAGGAGCGCTGTTGTCGCGAGGGTGGTGAGGGTGGATCGCAGAGCCATGGTGCTTCCCTTCGTGGGAGTGGCGGGGGACACGCACGCCGGCGCCGTACGGACACCGGCACGGAGAGCGGGAACGCTCTTCGTGGGTCCGCGGACCGGTCGTACCGAGCGGGCGGTGCGGCAGGGAGGTCTTCCCTCGCGCCGCGTTGAACCCGAGCATCCCTGACGCGAGCATGGTGGGCCAGAGTCTGTGACTCTGCCTGAAAAGCCCGGGCCACAGAGGAGAACTGAATGCTCCGCATCCACTTCACCGACACCGACCTGACGCGCACACGTATCGGCGCCGCGCCCGATCCGATGTGGGAGATCTGCATGAGCCTGCACCGTCTCCAGACCAGGCAAGGACGCTGGGCCCACGCCGACTGGTTTCGCACCACCCGAACCCGAGTGCACGCCAAGGGGTTCAGCCGTACGTTGAGCACGTTCCTCTTACCCCTGGTCCCGCGCGCCGCCTACTTCCCCGATTTCCTCACCCCCGCCGAAGCCGCCGACGGACTCGACGCGGGGCTCGAAGCCGTCCTGAACACCCCCACGCGCAGGGTGCTGCACGAGGTGGGCATCCTCGACCGCACCCGCTCCGCTCCCGCCTGGGCTCCCCGGCTGGCCGAACCGGACTTCCGCAAGGAACTGGTCCGGGCACTGCGCACCTACCACGACATCGCCATCGCCCCCTACGGCGAGCGCATGCAGGGACGCGTCGACGCCGAACGGGCCACCCGGGCCCGCGCCGTCCTCAGCACCGGAGCCGAAGGCATTCTCCAGAACCTCGGGCCCGCGCTGCGATGGCGCCGGCCGGTCCTGTGCGCGAACTATCCGGAGGAGCGCGATCTGCGCCTCGGCGGCCGGGGGCTCCTGCTGATTCCGTCCTACTTCTGCTGGGGAACCCCGGTGGCCCTCCGCAGCACAGCGCTCGACCCCGTGCTGCTCTACCCGCTCAACGGTGAACCCCACCCTTCCGCGCTCCCGGAGGATTTCGGCTCCGGCGCACCCCTGGCCGCCCTGCTCGGCCGCACCCGGGCCGGTGTCCTGCGCGCCGTCACCTCGGGAGCCACCACGGGCGAACTCGCCCGCGCGGCAGGGGTCTCCGTGTCCTCCGCGAGCCAGCACGCCGCGACCCTGCGGCGCGCCGGCCTCCTCACCTCCCACCGGCACGCCGCATCGGTGCTGCACACCCTCACACCGCTGGGCGCCGCGGTGCTGCGCGCCGGAGCGCCGGCGCCACAGCGCGGCCGGGGCGAACCCCGCGACCTGCGTGGACGGTGACCGTGCCGCTGCCCGGCATGGTGGCCATGCAGGTGCCTGGTCATGTTGTCCATCCGGCTGGCACCCGTTGCGGCCGGGCGTTTCCCGGATGGCCGGTGGTGTTCCGCTGTTTCTAGGGTCGCGGCATGACAATTCGCCGTTCGTGGTGGTCAGGGGTGGCGCTGGCCCTCGCCGTGTCCTCCCTGCCCCCGGCCGTGGCCTCGGCCGCGCCGCGCCCCTCCGGTGCCGGTTGGTCGGTGCAGCGTGACGCCGACGCGCTGCGCGCTGCCGGGGTCACCGGTGTCGCGGTCCGTGTGGAGACCCCGCGGGGGACCGTCACGGCCCGCTCCGGGGTGGCGGACCTGGCCACCGGTCGCCCGGTTCCGCAGGACGGGTATCTGCGTCTGGGCAGTGTCACCAAGACGTATGTCGCCACCGTCCTGCTGCAACTGGTGGGAGAGAAGCGGATCTCGCTGGACCGGACCGTGGAGCAGGTGCTGCCCGGGGTCGTGTCCGGCGCCGGGAACGACGGCAGGACCATCACCGTCCGGGACCTGCTGCGGCACACGAGTGGCCTCCACGACTACATCGACGACGTCTTCCCGGACCCCGGCGCCGAGACCTACTTCGCCCAGCGGTGGCGCGCCTTCCAGCCGCGGGAGCTGGTCGCGCTGGCCGTGCGCCATGCGCCGGACTTCCCGGCGGGCACCCGCTGGGCGTACTCCAACACCAACTACGTACTCGCCGGAATGATCATCGAGAAGATCACCGGTCACTCCTGGGAACAGCAGGTCCGCGCCCGTATCCTGCGCCCGCTCGGTCTGCGGCGGACCGACACCCCCGGCACCCAGCCCTTTCTGCCGTATCCGCACGCCGCCAACTACCAGCAGTTCACCGCGGACGGCCCGATGACCGACACCACGATCCCCTACCGCCCCATGGACAGCGGGGCGGACGGCTCGATGACCGGCACGGCCCGCGACGTCAACCGTTTCTTCACCGCGCTGGTCGGTGGACGGCTGCTGAAGCCCGCCGAACTCGCCGCCATGCGCACCACCGTCCCGGTGCCGCGGGACAGCGGTCACCCGGCCGGTACCCGGGACGGTCTCGGGCTGTTCCTCACCCCGCTGTCCTGCGGCGGTGGATATCTGGGGCACGGCGGAAACGGCTTCGGATATGTCGTCCGGGCCGCGATCACCACGGACGGCCGGCGCGGTGTCACCGTCTCCGCGCACAGCCGGGCCGCGGACCCGCAGGCCGCGGCCCGGCAGGAAGAGGCATTGCGCGGCCTCGTCGACCGTGCCCTGTGCCGTACCCCGTGAGCGACGAGGAGCCGTCCCGTCGCCCACGGGGTGGTCCGGCTACTCGCCCGAGGGGGCGGTCAGCGTGGCGCCGAGAGCGACCGGCGTGCCGAAGTTCGGTGTGCCGTCGGCGTTCCAGGTGAACTTCTGCGCTCGGGTGGTGCGGTTCATGTCGCAGCCGCCGCCGGCCGTGGCGTTGGCGTGGTAGACCATCCAGTCCTCGGTCCCGTCGGGCGACTTGAAGAAGCCGTTGTGGCCGGGGCCGTACACCCCGTTGGCGTTGGACCGCTGGAAGACCGGGTTCGGCGATTTGACCCAGGACGACGAGCTGAGCGGATCACCGCCGTTGTAGGTGAGCATCCCCAGTTTGTAGTCGGGCGTGGAGCAGTGACTGGCGGAGTAGACGATGAAGGTCTTGCCGCCCCGCTGGAGGACCTCGCCGCCCTCGTTGACCGCGCCGCCCACCGTCTCCCAGCCGTAGGTCAGGGTGGACAGCAGCCGCCGGGTGCCGCTCGCGGTCCACGGGTTCGACAGCGGGCGGATGAACATCGGCTGCGAGCCGTTGTAGTAGGTGCCGAGGAGGTAGAGCTTGCCGCCCAGTTGCAGGATGCTCGGGTCCAGCTCCCAGGTGTTGTCCTGCGTCGGGTCGAGCAGATCGGCCTTGAAGCTGTAGGGACCCATCGGGTCCTGGCCGGCGCTCTCCAGTACATGGATCCGCTGGGTGCCCAGGTCGTACGGTTCCCGGCCGGCCGTGTAGTAGAAGTACCACCGCTTCCCGCTGGGGCCGTCCAGCAGATGGAACTCCGGGGCCCACATCGTGCCCGCGCCGTTGGGCCGGGAGAGGCGGAAGATCACCTGATCGGTGGCGGTGGCGAGCCCCGCCAGGGTGGCGGACCTGCGCATCGTGACCGTCGAGTTCCAGGTCGTGGTGGCGAGGTAGTAGAAACCGTTGTGGTACGTGAGCCAGGGGTCGGGCCCGTGCTGGGAGAGCGGGTTGGTGAACGTGCCCTGGACCGTGCCGCCACGGGCGGATCCGGGCGGCCCGTCGGTCCCCGCGAGGGCGGAGGACGCGGGTGGCGCCACCAGGAGGGCGACCACCATGGTGAGTACGGCGACAAGCGCGGACAGGAATCTGGAACGGGTCACTGAGGCACGTCCTTCATCGGTGGGTGGGTGCGTACGCCGTTGCCGCGAGGGGTCCGGCCGAGGGCTGGACGCCGCTCCGGCGGTGGACCTTGACCTCGGTGAGACCTGTCCTCGTCCCGGAGGCGTGGGTGACCAGGATCCGTATCCGCTGGGCGCTGACCGCCGGGAACCGCACCAGGTTGTAGTTGGCCCGCGGTGCCTCCGGACTTCTGGTCTGGCCGGGTACGTTCACCCACGAACCGCCGTTGTCGTACTGGACGGTGTACGCGGACGGCGCCCGGTGGACGGCGCTCGCCGGGCGGCTGTCCTTGAAGTACAGCCGCACCTCGTCCAGGGTGCGGGCCGTGCCGAAGTCCAGCTCGTACCAGTCCTGCCCGTTGGAGGAGTTGGCGGCGCCCCAGAACGGCTCATTGGTGGGGTACCCGTCGACCGCGCCGGAGGCGTTGCTGCCCGATCCGGTGGAGGAGGCGGACACCGTCGCCCCGGAGGCCAGGTTGGGCAGGTCGGCGGTGAGGTCGACCCCGGCCTTGGCGAGCATGTCGACCATCCTGGGGCTGTTCTGCACGACCTGGTTGGGCGCGCGCAGACCGGCGACGGGCGCCCGGTACGTGACCGTTCCGCTGGTGGTGACCTCGCCGGTGGCCGGGTCCCAGGTGAAGGGCGTCAGCGAGCTGACGGTGGCGGCGCGGTTCCCGTTGATGTAGATCGAGTAGCCCTCGGGGACGCCGGGGTAACGCTGCACCCCGTCGGCCGGGTCGTCCCAGACGATGGACAGATCGGCCCCCCGGTAGCGGAGGTTGTTGACGGTGAAGTGGCTCCACCCGATGTTGATCGGGGAGAGTTCGACCTTCGCGTCGCTGCGCGGCCGCAGCCCCGCGACATCCTCGATCACGGTCCAGTTGCTGCTGCCGAGGATGTTGTGGTGGATCCAGGAACGGTAGTTGACGCTGCTGCCGTTCCAGTCGGCCCAGAACTCGTTGGCGTCCGGCCACTGGGTGTTGCCGCCGACGTACTGCGCCCAGGTGTTCCAGTAGAGGAGCTTCTTGTAGTCCGTCGCGTTCATCCACGCGTTGGGGTAGTTGCGCAGCACCGAGGAGTAGAGGCGGAACTGCACGGTGGAGTTGATCGTGGAGAAGTTGTTGGAGCCCGGGTTCCCGGCGTCGGCCGCCGCCTTCTTGTCGACCTGGTTGGCCGTGTAGAAGGGGAAGACGGGGTACTGGGCCGGGTCGTCGAACAGCCGCAGTGCCTGCTTGTAGGTCGCGGTGTCGGGGACCGCCCCGACCGAGAACGGGTAGTAGTTGTTGATCTCCTTCCAGGGCACCCATTCGTTGGTCGACTTCAGCCGGTGCTCGAAGAGCTGCCGGTTCGGGTTCCAGAGCACGTTGACGATGGCGTCCTTGATCTGCGTCGCGAGCGTACGCATCTCGGTGGCCTTGGCCGTGTTGCCGGTCGCCTCGTACGCCTGCGCCGCGGCGAGCGCGCCGCTGTACTGGTACGCGGACTCGGCGCGGTCCATGGTGCCGGGCTTCCAGTGGAAGGAGACGGCGTCGGCGTCGTTGCCGGTCAGGGCGCCCCAGTCGTACTCGATGAGCTTGTTGTTGTCGTGGTCGTAGTGGGCGAGCTGGCCCTTGACGTCGCCCTCCGCGTAGTGGGCGAGATTGGCGGCGATGCCCGGCTGACCGCCGTGGATCTGGTAGCTCTTCCACGCGGCCTCGGCGATGTACTGGGTGTAGCTGTTGGACCAGTTCTCCGGGTCGCCCGGGTTGTCGAGGAACCGCCCGCCCTTGGAGACCTGGCCGACGCTGAGCCAGTCCCCGTACGCGTAGGACGGATCGCGCAGATACTTGAGGTCGTCGATGTGCATGGGCTGGGTGAGGGCGATCGCGTTGTTGTACCCGAGGACGCCTTCGGTGGACGTCGGGAACTGGAAGGTCTGCCCGGGGATGTCGGCGTCGAGGTTGTTGAAGCGCATCAGCCACCAGCGGTAGTAGATGTTCTTCTTGATCGCCGGTTCGGGCACGTCGATGTAGGGCACGTTCCGCGCCCACCACAGGTTGTAGGCCCTGACGTGGGTGGCGAACGCGGTCGCGTTGGAGTAGCCCGCGTAGGCGTTGTACTCGGTGAGCGACGCGGGGATCTCGTCGGTGACGAAGCCCATCACGACCTTGGCGGTCGCCGTGGCCCCGGCCGCGATCGTCACGGACCGGCCCAGTGCGCCGCCGGTGGCGGTGAAGCCGTCACCGGTGAGCCGCGGGCGCAGGGTCGTGAGGTTGTTGTAGGCGTTGACCTGCCCGGTCAACTCGCTGCCGCTGCCGGTCGTGGCGTACGGCGAGGTCGCCCGTAACTGCAGTGTGGTGGCGGCGGAGCCGTTGTTCCTGATCGACAGGTTGGTCACCGCGACGTTGTTGTCGGTGATGAACTTGGTCTGGTTGACCGTGATCGAGCCGCTGGTGTGCACGCTCGTCCAGTGGCTGGGCATCTGCCGGCGCTGGGAGACCTGCTCCGTGAAGGTGCCCGGAGTGATCGCCACGGTATAGGCGTTGTTGTCGTTGACGCTCTCCCAGTAGGCGACGTGTCCGCCGAAGCCGAGCACCGCCGGGTTGTGCGTCTTCATGAAGAGCGCGCGGCCACGGCTCATCAGCCAGGGGCCGGCCGGGTCGTTTCCGGAGCGGGCCAGCAGGCGGTCCATCCAGAAGTCGGTCCCCGAACTCTCCGCGTCGTACATGGTCCGCATCATGTCGCCCGGTGTGTAGGCGGCGGGCGGGGCCGGGATCGCGGGTCCGCCGAAGGTGGGGAACCCGATGGTCTGGTCGGCGTGGGCCGGGGGTGCGGCGAGGAGGGAACAGGCGAGCAGCACCAGTGCGACGACCAGGCGCTTCATGGCAGGGCCCGCCGTTCCCGGAGGCCCGCCGCGGCCACGCCCGGCCTGGCCGGCCCGGGGTGGCGCGAAGTGGCGCAGAGCGTTGCTGACGCCCCCTCCCGGGGGCTCCGTCCGTCGTCTTCTCATCGGATGCTCCCTATCCAGTTGACAGCGAGCGTCTGCTCGCGAGGTCGCCGGCGTGCTCACCGCCGGCTATGTGGTGCTCCTGACAAAAGCCACACGTGGAAGCGCCGGAGAGCGAGGAAGAGGGTCGGACAGGGGAGGGCTTCGCCGCGTCTCCGAGACGTACTGAAACGACCTGAAAGGTTTTCGCAACGTAGGTCCGGGATCTTGAGGTGTCAAGGGCGGTGCACGGGGCCCGGCGGCGCCGACCGCCGCTTTCAGGACAGCGGCGCCGTGGACCCCCGGATCACCACCCGGCCGGGCAGGGGCTCGGTGCCCGAGCGCCGCCCCCCGGCGATCGCGCCGAACAGGGCCTGCGCGGCGGCCCGTCCGACCTGTTCGAGGTTCATGTCGACGCTGGTCAGCGGTGGGCGCGAGGCGGAGGTCAGGACCTGCCAGTTGTCGAAGCCCATGACCGCCACGTCCTCCGGCACCCGGTGGCCGCGCTCGCGCAGGACGTCCATCACGCCGCGGGCGATCTGGTCGCTGCCGCACAGGACGGCGTCCACCTCCGGGTGCTGGTCGAGCAGCATCGCGGTGGCCGCCCGCCCCCAGCCCTCCGACCACACCCCGAACCGCGGCTCGCCGACCGGGGCGAGGCCGGCGTCGGCGAGCGCGGCCAGCGCGCCGTCGGCCCGCTCCCGCGCGGCGAGATACCCGGGGTCGCCGGTGATGTGCGCGATACGGGTACGGCCGCAGGCGAGCAGATGGCCGACCGCGAGCCGGCCGCCGCCCACGCTGTCGGGGACGATGGACAGATCCGCCGGATCGTCCGAAGGGGCATACGCGTAGACGACGGGGACGGGCAGCTCGGGGCCGAGGGACGGCCGCGGATCGGTCCGGCTGCCCACCACGATCAGGCCGTCGACCCGGCGGCCGAGCAGGGCGCGCACATGGTGCTGCTCGCGGATCGCGTCCCCCCGCGCGTCACAGAGGAACACGGCGACCTCACCCGCCCCGAAGGCGTCCTCGGCACCCATGAGGATCGGAATGCTGAACCGGCCCTCCAGGTCGCTGGTGAGCAGACCGACCGTGCCGGTGCGCCCCGCCAGCAGACCGCGCGCCAACTGGTTGGGCCGGAACGACAGACGCTCGGCCGCGTCCATCACCCGCTGCCGGGTCTCGGCGCGCACCTGGCTGCGGCCGTTGAGGGCCTTCGACGCGGTGGCCACGGACACGCCCGCCAGCCGGGCGACATCGTTGAGGGTGGCGGGCTGCGAACGAGAGGGGTTGGTGGCCCGTGCCATGGAGGTTCTCCTGTCTCGCGTCGCGTGCCGGGACCGTCGAAGCGGCACGTCGCGGGTAAAACCGTACGCGAGAACTTTCGGTCAAGGTGCGCCCCCGAGAGCCGCCGGAGGTTTCGGCGGGGCGTCACATCCTTTCCCCGCAAGGGGATTGACGGGCACCGAACCGAGTTCTAGCTTTCTGAAAGCCTTTTCGTTCGGCCCGCCGCCACCCGAGGGGGATCGACATGAGAAGCACCACCGGACCACCTGGACGGATCCACCGCCTCCTCATCCGCGCTGTCGCGCTGCTGGCCGCCGCGAGCCTGGTCACGGCCTGCGGCTCCGGGGGCGACGGCACGGGCGGAGGCGGCACGCCGGACGCCAAGGGCGCCGACGACGGCACCACCCTGACGATGTGGACGCGTGCGGCGACCCGGCCGCAGAGCGAGGGCCTGGTCAAGGCGTACAACGCGAGCCACCGGAACAAGATCGAGCTGACCGTCGTCCCCACCGACGACTACCAGGCCAAGGTCGGTGCGGCCGCCGGATCCCGGGACCTCCCCGACCTGTTCGCCTCCGACGTGGTGTTCGTCCCCAACTACACCTCCAGCGGGCTCTTCGCCGACCTCACCGAACGCATCGGCGCCCTGCCCTTCGCCGAGCACCTGGCGCAGTCGCACATCAAGGCCGGCACGTACGAGGAGAAGAAGTACGTCGTGCCGCACACCCTCGACCTCTCGGTGCTCTTCTACAACAAGGAGCTCTACCGGCGGGCCGGGCTCGACCCCGACGCCCCGCCCACCACCCTGGGCGAGTGGGACCGGCAGGCGCGCGCCGTGGACGCGCTGGGCGACGGTGTCAACGGCACCTTCTTCGGCGGCAACTGCGGCGGCTGCGGAGTCTTCACCTGGTGGCCGTCGATCTGGGCCGCAGGCGAGGAGGTGCTCAACAAGGAGGGCACCGGTGCGTCCCTCGCCTCCGCCACCGCGAAGAAGGTCTACGCGACCTACCGCGGCTGGGTCGAGGACGGCATCGTGGCCCCCGGCGCACGCGAGGAGACGGGCACCACCTGGACGGGGCTCTTCCCGAAGGGACAGGTCGGCGTCATGCCCATGCCCTCGACCACCCTCGGGCTGATGCCCCAGGACCTCGACCTCGGCGTCGCACCCATCCCCGGGCCGGACGGCGGCGCGTCCACGTTCGTCGGCGGTGACGCCATCGGCATCTCCGCCACCAGCGGCTCGCCCGACCAGGCGTGGAACTTCCTCGCCTGGTCCCTGGGCGACACGGCGCAGGTCGACGTGGTCGCCGCGCACAAGGACGTCGTGGCGCGCACCGATCTCGCCTCCAACGAGCACTCCGCCGCCGACCCGCGTCTGGTGACCATCAACAAACTCGTGGCGCGGGGGCGGACCCCGTACGCACCGAAGTTCGGCCAGACCTTCAACGACCCCAACGGGCCCTGGCTGACCCTGATGCGCCAGGCCGTCTTCGGCGACGGGTCCTCCGTCGACCGGGACAACGAGGCGGTCACCGCGTCCCTCGCCGACTGAGCGGCCACCCGCCCCTCTCACCACACAACACCGCACGCAACGCACAACACACGGCACACGGCGGACGGCAGGCAGAGGAGAGCCATGCATCTGAAGGCGGCCGGGCCGGTCGCGGCCGAGGACCGGGCCAGGACGGCGGGCCGTCGGGCCGCTCCGGCCCGCGCGACCCCGCCCCGGTGGCGGTCCCGCAGAGTGAAGGGCCTTGCCTACGCGGCCCCCACGGCCCTGTTCGTCATGGTCTTCTTCCTGCTGCCGCTGCTGCTCGTCGGGCAGATGTCCCTCAGCGACTGGCCGCTGCTCGCCGGGAACCGGGGCGTCAACGCCCCCGAGAACTACACCGACGCCATCGGCACCACCCTGTTCTGGCCCGCCGTCCGCTTCACCCTCCTCTACACCGTGATCGTCACCGTCGCCCTCCTCGGACTGGCGCTCCTCCTCGCCCTGCTCGTACAGGAGTCCCGGCCCGGCGCGGGCTTCTTCCGTACGGTCTACTTCCTGCCCAGCGTCCTCGGACTGGCCTCCGCCTCGCTGCTGTTCTGGGGCCTCTACAGCCCCACCACCGGTCCGCTCGGCGACATCCTGGAAACGCTCGGTCTCGTCGACGACCCGGTCTCCTTCCTCTCCACCCCGACCTCGGCCCTGCTGTCGACCGTGTTCCTCATCGTCTGGAAGTTCGCCGGCTTCTACATGCTGATCCTCCTCGTGGGGCTCCAGCGCATCCCCCAGGAGGTGTTCGAGGCGGCGCGGATGGACGGCGCCGGAAGCGGCCAGATCTTCCGCGCCATCACACTGCCGCTGCTGCGGCCGTCCCTCGCCCTGACCCTCCTGCTGTGTGTGACCGGATCGCTGCTCGCCTTCGACCAGTTCTTCATCCTCACCAAGGGCGGACCGGACAACAGCACCGTCACCGTCGTCCAGTTGATCTACCGCGAGGCGTTCCAGCGGCTGAACCTGGGCACCGCGGCGGCCCTCTCGGTCATCGTGCTGGCCGTACTGCTCCTGCTCAACGCCGCCCAGTTCCGCGGTCTGCGCCGCGCCGACGAGTCATGAGGCCGTTCTCATGGCGTACCTCAGGGGAAGGGAGACCACCGTGCTGACCCGTACCCTCGGCCGTACGCCCTACTACGTTCTCGCCGGGGGACTGGCCGTCATCTTCCTCTTCCCGCTGTTGTGGAACGCCTGGGCGTCCGTCAGTGGCCGGCCCGGCACCGCGCAGGAATCCGGCCACGGTCTCGGCAACTACCGCACGCTGCTGGAGTACGACGCCGGCCTGTGGCGGTACCTCCTCAACAGCACCGTCGTCTCCGCGCTGACCGTCGCCCTGACCCTGGGGGTTTCCCTGCTGGGCGGCTATGCCTTCGCCCGGTTCGACTTTCCCGGCAAGAACCCGCTGTTCCTGCTCACCCTGGCCATCCTCATGGTCCCCTACGCCACCCTCCTCATCCCGCTCTACGTCCTGCTCGGCCGACTCCATCTGCAGAACTCGCTGATCGGGCTGAGCCTGGTGCTGGCCATGTTCCAACTGCCGTTCGCCACCTTCATGATGCGGATCTCCTTCGAGGCGGTGCCCCGGGAACTGGAGGAGTCCGCGCTCGTCGACGGCTGTGGCACGGCGGGCGCGCTGCGCCGCGTCCTGCTCCCGGCGGTACGGCCGGGGCTGATCACCGTCGGGCTCTTCGCGTTCCTCGCCGCCTGGAACGACTTCATCGCCCCACTGATCCTCATCTCGGACAGTGCGAAGGCACCGCTGCCGCTGGCCGTCGCGAACCTGCGCCAGCAGAGCATGGGCGCCGTCGACTACGGCGCCACCGAGGCGGGCGTGGTGGTCCTCGCCGTGCCCTGCCTGCTGCTGTTCCTGCTGCTCCAACGGCACTACATACGGGGCTTCATGTCCGGCGCCCTCAAGGGCTGAGCCCCGCGGAGCGCCGTACCCGTCCACCACGACCGAAGGGACGAACCGAAGGCATGGACTCGTGAAGGAGAACACGGCGCGGCCGGCCGTCCTGCCGGTGGCGCCGACCCGCGGCCGGCTGCGACCGCTCGGACTCGACGAGGTCAGGATCACCGGCGGGTTCTGGGCCCGGCGCCGGCACATCAACGAGACCGTCACGCTTGGGCACTGCCGCGACTGGATGGCACGTGCCGGCTGGACCGGCAACTTCCGGGCGGCCGCCGAAGGGCGGATCCAACGCGACCGGCGCGGAAGGGAGTTCGCCGACTCCGAGCTGTACAAGCTCCTCGAAGCCATGGCCTGGCAGGCCGGTACGGGCACCGGCTCCGGTACCGCGCTCGACATCGGGATCGCCGCGCTCACGGAGGCCGCCGCCCCCGCCCAGGAACCGGACGGCTACCTCAACACCGCCTTCGGCCGCCCCGGACAGCAGCCCCGCTACAGCGACCTCGCCTGGGGCCACGAGCTGTACTGCTACGGGCACTTGATCCAGGCCGGTATCGCCCAGGCCCGCAGCCGCGGCGAGGGAGAGCTGACGAAGATCGCCCTGCGGGCCGCCGACCATGTGTGCGCCACCTTCGGCGCGGGCGGCATCGAGGCCGTCTGCGGTCATCCGCAGATCGAGACGGCCCTGGTGGAACTGGCCAGGCTGACCGGGGAGGAGCGCTATCTCGACCAGGCCGCGCTCTTCGTGGACCGCCGGGGCCACGGCACGCTCCCCGACGGCGAGTTCGGCCGCGCCTACCACCAGGACGACATGCCCGTACGGGAGGCCGGAGTGCTGCGCGGCCACGCCGTCCGCGCCCTCTACCTCGCGGCGGGCGCCGTCGACGTGGCCGTGGAGACCGGGGACGAGGCCCTGCTCGCCGCGGTCGTACGGCAGTGGGAGACCACCGTCGCCCGGCGCACCTATCTGACCGGCGGTATGGGCGCGCACCACCGGGACGAGTCCTTCGGCGGCGACTTCGTCCTTCCGCCGGACCGCGCCTACGCGGAGACCTGCGCCGGGGTCGCCTCGGTCATGCTCAGCTGGCGGCTGCTGCTGGCCACCGGTGAGCCGCGCTACGCCGACCTGGCCGAGCGGACCCTGTTCAACGTGGTCGCCACCTCCCCGGCGGAGGACGGCCGGTCCTTCTTCTACGCCAACACCCTGCACCGGCGCCACCGGGGAGCCGCGCCCGCCGCGGACGCCGAGAGCCCGCGCGCCGAATCGGGGCTGCGTGCCCCTTGGTTCGCGGTGTCCTGCTGCCCGACCAATGTGGCCCGCACTCTGGCGCAGCTGCCGGCCTACCTCGCGACGGCGGACGACCGGGGCATCCAACTGCACCAGTACGCCGACGCGGAGATCGCCACCTCCCTCACCGGCGGCCACGGCGTGGCCCTGCGGATCCTCACCGACTACCCGTCGGACGGGAGTGTGGTGGTGTGCGTCGACCGGTCGCCGGACCGTCCGTGGACCCTGTCCCTGCGCGTCCCCGACTGGACGGCGGACGCCACCGCGTGGCTCACCGACCCGGCCGGAGGCCGCCGTACGGTCGCCCCGGGCACGGCCGAGATCACCCGTCTCTTCCGGCCCGGTGACCGGATCCGGCTCGAACTGCCCGTACGGCCGCGCTGGATCCGCGCCGATCCGCGCATCGACGCGGTACGCGGCTCGGTGGCCGTACAGCGCGGGCCGCTCGTCTACTGCGCCGAATCCGTGGACCTGCCGGACGGGCACGATGTCGACGCGGTACGGGTGGACCCGTCCGCCGCGCCGGAGGACGGGCCGGGCGGACCGGAGGGGGCCGGCGGCCCCGGTGGTTCCGGCGGCGGGGGTGGCACCGTTGTGGTCGCCGGGGAGATCGCCGCACCCGACGCGCGGGACGAGAGGACCTGGCCGTACCGGCCGCTCACCGCCCCGGCCGCCCCACCGGCCGCCGACCGCGCGGGGATCGTCCTCGTCCCGTACCACTCCTGGGCGAACCGCGGGCCCTCGACCATGCGGGTCTGGCTGCCGACCGTGAACCCATGACCGCCTCGCGCGACGGTGCGGCCCCGCGTCACCACCCCGCCCGCCGACCACCGGAGACCGGAGTCCGAGCATGCCCCAACCCCCCACCCGGCGCACCGCTTTGAGCATCGCCCTCGGGACAGCGGCCGCCGCCCCGCTCGCGTACACCGCGACGCCGGCGTCTGCCGCGTCCACGGCGCCCGCCGGGGCCGCCATGGCGCCCGTACCCGTACCGCCCATTGGACGGCGCACCCCTTTCCGCTCGACCGGGTGACGCTCGGCGACGGGTGTCTTCCGGCGCAAGCGCGACCTGATGCTCGAATACGCGCGCTCCTACCCGGCCGACCGGATCCTGGCCGTCTTCCGCGCCAACGCCGGTCTCGACACCCGTGGCGCCCGGCCGCCCGGTGGCTGGGAGACCGCCGACGGCGACTCCGGTGTGGCGAACCGCGCGCGCGGCGACGGCGCGACCTTCCTCGACGTCCTCTGGGAGCGGGCCCCCTTCACGTCCTCCGGCCAGTTCGTGGCGGCGGTGCGCGCGCTCGCCGAAAGCTGGCTGGCCGAAGGGGTGTTCAGCCGAGCCGAGCGCGACCGTGTCATCGAGGCGGCGGTCGGTGCGGAGATGAGGCGCTGAGCCGTGTGTGCGCGGGCCGATGGCTGGGGGCGGGGGCGCCCCGGGCCATCAGCCCGCGGACGGGTTTGGTCTACAGGCCGTCACGGACCATGGCGGCGACGATCTGGACATGGCGGTCGCCCGCCGTGTTCGAGAACTCGTTCTCGTAGTTCAGACCGTACGGCCAGAAGTGACCCCCGCCGGCGGAGAGTGTGGCGGCCGAGCCGTCGAACCGCTTGACGAGCGCCGTGGCCTGCGCGCCGCGCCAGGTTCCGCCGGTGGTGAGGGAGGACCAGCCCCCACTGGTGCCCACGCCGATGGTGTGGGCGATCTCGTGCAGGGCGGTCCTCTCGGTCATGTAACCGCGGTTGCCGAACCGGATGGTCCCGTTGATGTTGCCGTCGGCTGTGGGCACCCCGGGGTCGTAGCGGACGGTGATGCTCTTCCCCAGGTCGCTGAGGTTGTTGTACCGGGCCACCGCGGCGTTCATGGCCGTGGTGATGAGGCCGTACGCCGTCAACTGGTCCTGGGTGGGGTTGCTCGCGCGTTCGAGGGTCCAGGTGATGTCGGCCGCCGCCATCTGGCTCTGGGACCCCCGCACGGTGTGCGGGGCGGCCTGCGCGACGCCGGGACCGGCCAGTACGGCGGCGGCCAGCATGGCGGCGGCCAGGGCGGCGACGACCGTTCTGTTACGCCGGTGGCGCCCGGGTATGGCCGCTTGTTCCGTGGGCTCCGGGGTCCGTCGTGGACTCATGTGGGGGATCCTCCTGTGGGGGGTGGGCCGTCGCGTGCGGGGGTGACGGCTGAGCGGTGGCTCCGGAGGCGTAAGTAACCAGTCGGGACACGGGGCGTCAAGAGGCCCCGCTCCCCTGGGAAGGACCGACGTCGCCGATCCCGGGAGTGGTTACGGTTCCGACCCCTCGCACGGGCGGTCCCGCGCCGCTTCCGCGGACGCTGTCTCTCCCGCGCGGCCCGGGTTCAGCAGCGAGTCGACGGCCCCCTTGAGATAGGGCAGTACGTCCGCGTCGGGCGCGGAGCTGAGGGCGGGCGGCTGGACGGCCACCCGCATCAGGGTCATGCCCATCATCAGCGCCGCCAGCAGTTCGGCGCGGATCTCGGCGTCGGGGCCGTCGAGGCGCCGGGCGAAGCTCTCCGAGAAGACCTCGGTCACATGGGCGCGGATATGACCGACCGCCTCCTCCCGGCTGGGGGAGCGGAGCATCGTCAGCACCGGATGCGGTATCTCACCGTCCCCCGGGCCCTCGAAGGCGATCTGGTGCATCCACTGCGCCACCTCCTCCATCGGCAGGTGGAGCAGTGGTTCGAACAGGGCGGTTCCACTGGCCGCGACCGCCGCGAAAAGCCCCTGTTTTGAGCCGAAGTAGCGGTAGACGAGAGCCGCGTCGACATCGGCGGTCCTGGCGATGTCGCGGATGCTGGTGCCGTCGTACCCGTACCGTCCGAAGCGCCGGGCCGCCGCGCTCATCAGGGCCGCGCGGGTGCCCGCGGCATCGTATCTGCGGGGCGGCGTGCGGCCGGCGCGGCTCCGTTTCGCCTCTTCGGGTCTGTCCATCTGGTTCTCCTCCGTGGGGCCGTTGCGTACATGCTCCCGGTGCCGGCCCACGCTGTCCAAAAGCCGTCAACCAATGTCATCGATCGTTGACAAATACTTCGGTGATCGAAGTAGCTTGTCGGCGCGGGTCGTTGATCTTCGGCACCCGCCTTTCACGATGAGGTCCGACGACGGCGTCGGACCTGAGCCACCGCCGGGCCGGACCCCGTCGTCAGACCCCTTCCCCCGTCCGTGTGACGACCCGGGTGCCCGTCCCCCGGCGAGGCCGCTACCCGATCGAGCGGAATCGGTGATTCTCATGGAACTTCGACATATAACCGTTGTGGGAACCGGCTACGTCGGACTGACCACCGGCGCCTGTCTGGCCTCCCTCGGACACCGGGTGGTGTGCACGGACGCCGACGCGCGCAAGGTCGAACGACTCCGGCGGGGGGAGGTGGACATCCTGGAACCGGGTCTGGCGGAGACCGTCCGCGCGGGGCTGGACTCCGGCCGCCTCACGTTCGTGAGGGACACCCGGGCGGCCGTCGATCAGGCCGAGGTGGTCTTCCTCTGCCTGCCCACCCCGATGGGCGTCGCGGGCGCCGCCGACCTGGCCGCCGTCGAGACCGTCGCCGACGAGGTCCGTGGCCGGCTGCCGCGCGGCTGCACGGTGGTCAACAAGTCCACCGTGCCGGTCGGCACCGCCGAGCGCGTCGCGGCGCTGCTCCGCCGCCCCGATGTGAGCGTGGTGAGCAACCCGGAGTTCCTCCGTGAGGGGCACGCCGTGGACGACTTCCTCCACCCCGACCGGATCGTGGTGGGCGCCGCCGACCCGGACGCCGCCCGGCGGGTGGCGGACCTGTACGGGGGCATCGACGCGCCCCACGTGATCACCGACACCGCCGGCGCCGAACTCACCAAGTACGCGGCGAACTTCTTCCTCGCGCTGAAGCTGTCGTTCGCGAACAACCTGGCCACACTCTGCGAACGGCTCGGCGCCGACATCGACGACGTGGTCGCCGGGATCGGCCACGATCCGCGCATCGGCGGCGCCTTCCTCAGGCCGGGCCCCGGCTGGGGCGGTTCCTGCCTGCCCAAGGACACCCACGCGCTGCTGCGCGTCTGCGAGGAGTCCGGCGTCGAGTTCCCGCTGCTGCGGGCCACCATCGAGACCAACGTCGCCCATCAGCGGCTGCTCGTCGAGCGGGTGGCCGCCGGATGCGCCGGGGCGGACGGCTCGCTGCGCGGCGTACGGATCGCGCTGCTCGGGCTCACCTTCAAGGCCGGCACCTCCGACCTGCGCGACTCACCCGCCCTGGCCGTCGCCCGTCTGCTGCGGGAACAGGGCGCAGAACTGTCCGCGTACGACCCGGCCCTCAGCGAACTCCGCCCCGACCTCGGCGATCTGCTCACCCTCACCGGCACCGCGCTCGACGCGGTCGAGGGGGCCCGCGCCTGTGTCGTCCTCACCGAATGGCCTCAGTTCCGCGGCCTGGACTGGGAGGCTGTCGCCGGGCGGCTCGCCGCGCCGCTCGTCTACGACTTCCGCAACATCCTCGACCCCGCGCGGCTCGACAGAGCCGGGCTGACCTGGGAGGGCATCGGCCGTCCGTCGGCCATGGCGCGCTGACCGCCTCCCTCCCTCCGCAGTTCCCTCGACCCCCACAGAAAGGCTTGTCGTGCGAGTACTGTTCACCACGCTCGGTAGTCCCTCCCACGGCCGTGCACAGCTTCCGCTGGCCCGGGCGCTCGCGGCGGCCGGACACGACGTGCTCGTGGTCACCAATCCGACGCTCGCCTCCGTCTTCGCCCAGGACGACGTCCGGGTGGATGCCCGCACCGGCGAGTTCACGCCACGGTCCTTCATCACCCCCGAACTGATCGAGCGGGCGAACCTGCCCGGCCAGGGCGGCGACACGCCGCAGGACGCCCTGGAGCGCCTGGTGCCCCACATCATCTCCGGCCCGATGGCCAGGAAGCTCTGGGAGGAAAACCTCCCGGCGGCCCAGGAGTTCGGCCCCGATCTCATCCTGCGCGACGGCATGGACCTGAGTTCCTGCCTGGTCGCGGAACACCTCGGCGTGCCGCAACTGCCCACCCCTTCGGGCACCAGCAACCTCATCGACCCGGCCGCGGTACTGCCCGGCCTCAACGCGCTGCGGAAGGAGCTCGGGCTGGCCACCCAGGAGGACCCGCTGTCGGTCGTCCCTCACGGGCGCGTCGACTACGTACCGCCGGCCTTCTCGTTCGCCCAGCATCTGCCCCCGTCGTGGTCCTACCGGCAGACCGTGACCGTGGACCGCGGCTCCGTGCTGCCGGGGTGGATCGCGCGACTGCCCACCGACCGGCCCCTGGTGCTCGCCGCACTCGGCACCGCGCTCCCGATGATCAGGGACCTGGCCGCCGCCGACGAGGACGTCGCGTTGCCGTTGCCGATGCTGGACCCGGTGGAGACTCTGCGGTCGATGATCGAGGCGGTGTCGCGGCTGGAGGAGTGCACCGTCGTCGTCGCCACCTCCGGCCTCCCGGCGGACACCGATGGACTGCCGCCGCACGTGCACGTCACCGACCGGGTGCCGCAGCCCCTGCTGCTGGAGTCCGTCGACCTGTTCCTCACCCACGGCGGCTTCAACAGCATCCGGGAGGCGCTGCGCACGGCCACCCCCATGGCGGTGCTGCCTCAGTTCGGCGACCAGTTCGCCAACGCGCGCCGCGTCGAGCGGCTCGGCCTCGGCCGCGAGATCACGGACCGGACGCCGGAGGGTATCGCCAAGGCCGCACGCGCGGTGCTGACCGACCCCGCCGTCCTGGCCAGGGCTCGCGAGGCCCGGCTGGCGATGCTGACACTCCCGGAGATCGACAGCGCCGTGACGGACCTCCAGAAGCTCGTCTGACACACCGTCCGGCACCTCGTCCGGCATTCCGTCCGGCAACCCGTCCGGCACCTCGTCCGACAGGGTGCCGGACGGGCCCGGGTCGAGCCCCCCCGACTCGCGTCCCGCGTCCCCGCCTCCCGTCCACCGCACGCACCCGCAGCGAAAAGGTTCCCATGCCGCCCTCCCCACCTCCTGACACCACCGTCGCCCCGACGCGGCTGGAACACCGGCAGATCGTCACCGTGCTGTCCGGGCTCATGATCGGCATGTTCCTGGCGGCACTGGACCAGACCGTGGTCTCGTCCGCGCTGCGCACCATCGCCGACGACCTGCACGGCCTGACCGCGCAGGCGTGGGTGACGACCGCGTACCTCGTCACCGCCACCATCGCCACCCCGCTGTACGGGAAGCTCTCCGACATCTACGGCCGCCGGCCGGTGTACCTGTGCGCGATCGTGCTGTTCGCCGCGGGCTCCCTGCTGTGCGGGTTCGCCACGTCGATCTACGAGCTGGCGGCCTTCCGCGCGGTGCAGGGGCTCGGCGGGGGCGGGCTGATGTCGCTCGCCATGACGATCATCGCCGACCTCACCTCGCCCCGCGAACGCGGCCGCTACCAGGGCTACATCACCGCGGTCTTCGCCGGGGCGAGCATCGCGGGGCCGCTCGTCGGAGGGGTGTTCGCGGGGCAGGCCACGCTGCTCGGGCTCGACGGCTGGCGCTGGATCTTCCTGCTCAACGTGCCGCTGGCGGTGCTGGCCGTCGTGGTGATCCTGCGCGTGCTGCACGTCCCGCACCAGCCCGTACGCCACCGTCCGGACTACGGCGGGGTGCTGGCGCTGGCCCTCGGGATCGTCCCCTTGCTGGTCGTCGCCGAGCAGGGCCGGGCCTGGGGCTGGGACTCCGGCCGGGCGTTGGCAGCGTACGGACTCGGAGCGGTCGGCCTTACCCTCTTCGTCCTGCTGGAGCGCCGGATGGGAGACGCCGCCCTGCTGCCGCTCCGGCTGTTCCGGATACGGGCGTTCCGGCTGGGGGCCGTCCTGCACTTCGTCGTCGGCATCGCCATGTTCGGCACCATGACCACCCTGCCGCTCTACCTCCAACTCGCCCAGGGCATGAGCCCGGTGGCGGCCGGGATGGCCACGCTGCCCACCGTGGTGGCGAACGTGTCGGTGACGATGCTGGTCGGACGGCTGATGGCCAGAACGGGGAAGTTCAAAATCCATCTGGTCCTGGGCATCGCCTCGTTGACGCTCTCTCTGGTGGTGTTCGCGACGCTCCGCACGGACAGCCCGATGTGGTACGTCTCCATCGGCATGCTGTTCATGGGCGCCGGCCTCGGCGCCGCGATGCAGACCATCACCACGCTCGCCCAGTCTGAGGTGCCCCCCGGCGACATGGGCGCGGCTACCGCGTCGGTGAACTTCTTCCGCTCCAACGGCGGTACGGTGGGCGCCGCCGCGTTCCTCTCCATCCTCTTCTCCCTCGCGGGCGCGCGGATCACCGAACGACTCGACACGGCGTTCGCCGAGCCGGCCTTCCGCCGCCTCACCGAGGAACCGGACAACGCCCGCGCGCTGGACGGCGTCCTGCGCGCCGACGGCACGGTGAACCTCCAGGACTCGGCCTTCCTCCACGCCCTCGACCCCCGCGCCGCCCAGCCCTTCCTCGACGGCTATGTCAGCGCCATGCAGGTCGTCTTCCTCACCGGCGCCGCCGTCGGCCTCACCGCCTTCGTGATCGCCGCCTGGCGGGTGCCCGACACCAGGCTGTCGGCGGACTGAACCCCGCCCGCCGCGACAGGACTTCGGCTTCCGGCCATCCCACCGCCCGCTGCCGGTCATCCGGGCGGCGCGCCGAGCCCGTACCGTTCCGCCGTTCGACTCGATCGACACCTTGGAGGGGACATGCGAGACCGCATGAGGACGGCCTGTCGCGCGGTGACGGTGGCCGTCGCGCTGGCGGCGGCGGGGGGAGCGACCGCGGTTCCGGCGGTGGCGGCGCCGACCGGTATCACCCGCGTCGCGCTGCCACCGGCGCCGACCGGTCTGACGTACACCTATGACGCGATCGCCCAGGAGGCGACCGTCCGATGGAATCCGAAGGACCCGGCCGACACGGTGACGACCGGCTACCGCGAGGTGAGCTGCGCAGGGCCCACGACCGCCGACGGGCCGTGCTTCATCCGGGCCACGGGGCCGCTGCTGACCGGCGACTCGTTCACCTTCCGCCTGGCCGCGGGCCGGACGTTCTACTTCCGGCTCATCGCCGAGAACGTGGAGCACCAGTACACCAGTTCGGCGATCCTCACCATCACCACCACGTGACGAGGTAGACCGGCCGGCCGCGAGGCCACCCTGCCACGACGGGGCGGCTTCGCGACCGCGGCCACGTTCAGGACGCCGTGGTGTCGAAGCGTGGCTGCTCCCGCAGCAGGGCGCTCAGATCGTGGCCGGGGGTGATCTCCGACGGCCGCGCACCGCGCCGGAAGACGACACCGCCCGCGTCGATCCCGCCCAGCGTCAGCCGGTCCGCCTCCCTGCGCAGCCAGGTCCCCTCGCGCAGCCCCACCACCGGCACGTCGTTCTCCTCCAGGAACTGCTCCAGGCGCTGCGCCCGGGTCTCGCCCATGTGGGCGGTGTCCGGCCGGGCGTCCAGATAGTGCGGGTTGATCTGGAACGGCAGCAGGCCCAGCGCCTCGAACGACGCCGGCTGGACGATCGGCATGTCGTTGGTCGTACGCAGCGTGGGGCAGGCCATGTTGGTGCCCGCGCTCGACCCCATGTAGACCGCCCCGGAGGCGACCCGCTCCCGGATCGCCCGCACCAGGCCGTGCTCGTGCAACGCCTTGAGCAGCCGGAAGCTGTTGCCGCCCCCCACGAACACCGCCCGCGCTCCGCCTATCAGCGCGGCCGGGTCCGGCGCTGTGTGGGCGCCGGTCACCTCCACCCCCAGGGGCGCGAGGGCCTCGGCCACCTGCGCGGTGTAGCCGTCCCGGTCGGCCAGCGCGTATGGCACGAAGACCAGTTGGCGCGCCCCGTCGAGTACGGCGCCGATCTCCTCCCGCGCGTGGTCCAGGTAACCGCGTCCCGGGGCGGTGGAGTTCGAGAGCAGCAGCAGTCGCATGATGGCCTTTCCTGACGGTGACGTTGTGTGGCGCGGGACCGTACGGCCCCTCGGAGCCGGCCCGTTCAGCGTGTGCCCGGCTGACCGGCCCGCCGTGGCCGCAGCGGCGTCAGCAGCTTGCCCAGATCCGTCGCCGCCTGGAGCAGAGGGGCGACGAGCTCCGTCCTGCGGCCCCGGAACGCGTCGAGGGGAGCGGCCACCGAGAGGGTGCCCACCGGTCGCCTGCCCACCATGACAGGGGCGGCGAGCGCCGCGGTTTCCGGATCGTACTCGCCTTCGGAGTACGCGTAACCGTTGCGCCGCACCTCGGCGAAGCGCTCCTCCAGCAGGGCGGGATCGGTCAGCGTGCGATCGCTGAACCGGGCCATCGGGCGACCGTACAGCAGCGCGGCCCGGTCGCCCGGCGCGAGCATACCGAAGTAGGCGCGGGAGGTGGCCCCGGCGTGCGCCGGGTACAGCTCGCCCTCCAGACCGTAGATACGCAGCGGGCCGGCCGCCCCGTCCACCGCCGTGACACAGCGCATGTGCACCCCGTCCGGTACGGCGAACAGCGCACCGACCCCCACCGCGTCCGCCATGGCCCGCAGGGTGGGGCGGACCAGGCTGGCCATCCCGCCGTCCCGCTCCCACACCCGCGCCAGGTGCCAGACGGCCGGCCCGAGCCGGTACCGGCGCGAGCGGGTGTCGGAGACCAGGAAGCCCCGGTACGCGAGCGCGGCCAGCAGCCGCTGCGCCACGGATTTGTCCAGGCCGAACTCCGCCGCGACCTCGGTGACCCCCCACTCGGGGCGTTCACGGTCGAAGGAGAGCAGAAGGCTCAGGACGCGGTCGGCGGTCTGGAGCGGAGGGCGTCCCGCTGTTACCGGTGTGCTGTCAGTCATGGCTGAAGCGTAAACAATCCCGCATATCGAGAAAACATTGCGCTCTGCGGGCAGGGAGGCGGATGGTGAGCCACGTCGGCGTGAATCCACCGCGACGGACCCCGTACGGGACACCCCCGCAGGGAGCGATCCGTACGGCCCGTACGGCCCGTACGGCGAGACCGGATACGGGACCGGGCACGACCCGAGGCCGTACGGGCGAGTTCCGTTCCGTACGGCAGGCCCCGTACGGGTGCCCCCACCCGGGGCCTCGCGCACAGGACCGCCGACGGCCGCGCGGAACGTCCGGCAGGACAGCTCCTGGCTCCTCCACGCGGCCGACCGCATCCGCCGACCGTCCGGATCGGGCCGCCGCACCGCCCGACCCCCGCCGTGAGAGGCCCTCTCTTGCTGAAGCACGTCCTTGAGATCATCGAACTTCTCGACCGTCCGCAGACCGGCGGGGAACTCCTCGCCGAACACCTGAGGGCCGTCCAGACCGCCGCGGGCGCCGACGCGCGCACGGCGCCGCGGGTCGAGGTGCGCACGGTCACCGGCGACCAGGGCAGTACGGACTTCGTCTCCGTCACCGTCCCCGGCCGCAACGGCCGGCTCGTCGGCGGTGACGCCCCCACCCTCGGCATCCTGGGCCGGCTCGGCGGAGTGGGCGCGCGCCCGGAACGTATCGGCCTGGTCTCCGACGCCGACGGCGCGGTGGCGGCGCTCTCCGCCGCCGCCAAGCTTCTCGACATGCACGCACGCGGTGACGTTCTGGACGGCGATGTGATGCTTTCCACACATGTGTGCGGATGGGCCCCGACCCGTCCGCACGACCCCGTACCCTTCATGGATTCCCCGGTGGACACCCTGACGTGCAACCGGGAGGAGATCTCGTCCGAGATGGACGCGGTCGTCTCCATCGACACCACCAAGGGCAACCGGCTGCTCAACCACCGGGGGATCGCCCTGTCGCCCACCATCTGCCAGGGCTGGATCCTGCGGGTCAGCGAGGACCTGCTCTCCGTCCTGGAGAGCGTGACGGGGGAGCCCGCCCGGGTCCTGCCCGTGACCACGCAGGACATCACCCCGTACGGCAACGGGGTGCACCACATCAACTCCATCCTCCAGCCCGCCGTCGCCACCGACGCCCCGGTGGTCGGCCTCGCGATCACCGCCGCCACGGCGGTGGCCGGGTGCGCCACCGGCGCCAGTCACGAGGGCGACATCGCGGCGGCGGCCCGGTTCGCGATCGAGACGGCGAAGGAGTTCGGCCGCGGGGGCGCCCGCTTCGTCGACCCGGACGAGTTCGCGCGCCTGGTCGAGCTGTACGGGCCGATGACCCGCTTGCAGGCCGCCCCGGGCGAGGAGCCGACGGGGACCTGACCCGACGGCCGGCCCGAACTCGGCGCGGGCCCGGCCCCGCCCCGTACCCCGCACCGTCGCGGGCCCCGTGACGCAGCGTCTCCCCGCCCCGTACTCCGCACCGTCGCGGCCCCCTGCCGCAGCCGATCCCGTACCGCCGCGCCGTCCCCTTCTGGAGTCCCCTTGAACCCGAGAACCTCGACCGCCTCCACCGGCTCGGCCACCCCGTCGGACACGACAGGGGCACCGGCCAGGCACCCGCGCGCCTTCGAACCGATCACGCTGATCATCACGATCGCGATGTCGGTCCTCGGCGCCCTGATCGGCATCGTGCTGATCACCTCGCTCGGCGTCTCCCCGAACACGGCGGTCATCGGCGCGCTGATAGCGATGCTGATCGGCCGGATCCCGATCGGCATACTCACGCGGATGCGCTCCCAGCACCGGCAGAACCTGGTGCAGTCCGCGATCTCCGGGGCCACGTTCGCCGCGGCCAACTCGCTGCTCACCCCCATCGCGGTGCCGTTCGCCCTGGGCCGTACGGACCTGGTGTGGCCCATGCTGGGCGGCGCCGCCATCGGGCTGGCGGTCGACAGCTGGGTGCTGTTCCGGGTGTTCGACTCCACACTGCTGCCCGCCACCAACTCCTGGCCCGCGGGTGTCGCCGCCGCCGAGACGATCAAGGCGGGGGACAGCGGGGGGCGCAAGGCCGCGGTGCTCGGCGCCGGTGCGGTCGTCGGCCTGGTCGGCGCGCTGCTGAAGCTGCCCACCAGCGCGGCGGGCGTCGGCTTCCTGGGCAACATCTGGGCGCTGCTGATGTTCGGCATCGGGCTGACCGTCGCCCAGTACGCACCCGATGTCCTGCACGTCAACCTCTCCGCCGAGCACGTGCCGCACGGTCTGATGATCGGTGCCGGGCTCGTCGCCCTCATCCAGGCACTCCTGCTGATGCGGGGCCGTAAGGGCGGGGGCAAGAACCGCTCGGCGGGCGCGGCGGACGGCGGCGGTCCGGTGGACGAGACCCAGGTGCCCACGGTCGGGGCCCCGCAGCTCCGCCGCGGCCTGCTGGAAGGCATGGTGCTCTTCCTCGGCGGCGCCGTCGTGGTCGCGGTCCTGGGCGGCGTGGCGGGCGGGATGTCCTTGCCCGGCCTGATCGGCTGGGTGGCGCTGGCCGGCGTCGCCGCCCTCGTGCACCAGCTCATCGTGGGCCTGGCGGCGATGCACTCCGGATGGTTCCCGGCCTTCGCCGTCACCCTGATCGTTCTCATCGTCGGCCTGGTGCTGCACATCCCGACCGTGCCGCTCGCCCTCCTGGTCGGCTACACCGCCTCCACCGGCCCCGCGTTCGCCGACATCGGGTACGACTTCAAGGCGGGCTGGCTGCTGCGCAGGGACGCCACGCCGTGGAAGGTGTTCGAGCTGGACGGCCGGCGTCAGCAGTACCTGGCCCAGCTCGTCGGCTTCGCCGTGGCCCTCGTCGTGGTCGCCGTCGCCTGGAAGTCGTTCTTCTCCGACGGCCGCGTCCCGCCGGTCTCCGAGGTGTACGTCGCCACCATCAAGACCGGACTCGACCCGGGCACCATGGGCACCATGCTGCTCTGGGCCATCCCCGGAGCACTGGTGCAGCTCATCGGCGGATCGTCCCGGCAGATGGGTGTCCTGCTGGCCACCGGGCTCCTCGTGGCCACCCCGAACGCAGGTTGGATGGTGCTCGGCGCGCTGGCCATCCGGTACGGGTACACGCTGTGGCGCCGTCGCGGCCTGACCGATCCCGAGGCGCGCAAGGAGTCCGACGAGCAGGCCGAGAGCGAGCTGTCCCTGGTCGGTGCCGGACTGGTCGCCGGCAGCTCGCTCAACGACGTGGGGCAGTTGACGAAGGCCCTGTAGCGCCGCCGTCACCTCACCCCTCGTGTCACCCCTTCCTGCTTCCACCCACCCCTCACCACGGAGGAACGGTCATGGACGCCGCCGACAGCGGAAGCCTTCCCCACACCCCGGCTCTCGGCCTTGTCACCATCGGCCAGGCCCCGCGCACCGATCTGCGCCCGGACGCCGAACCGCTGCTGCCGGGCGTACGCCTGGTCGAACACGGGGCGCTCGACGACGACCGCTTCGACGGTGACGCGGAGGCCGCGACCCGTCGGCTGTTGGCCCCCGAGCCCGGCGAGGCGCCCCTGGTCTCCCGGCTGCGGGGCGGCGGCTCCGTGCTGCTCGGGCACGCCGCGCTGGTCCCGAGAATGACGGAGGCGGTGGCCCGCGCGGAGCGGGACGGCGCCGCCGCGACCCTCGTCCTGTGCACGGGCCGGTTCCCCGCCGTCGCGTCGACCCGGCCGCTGCTGTTCGCCGAGCCGCTGGTGCAGAAGGCCGTCGCCGCCCTGGTCGGGACCGACCCGGTGGGGATCGTCTGCCCGCACCCCGACCAGGCCGAGGACGTGTCCCGCCGCTGGTCGCAGATGCTGCCGGGGGCGGTACGGGCCGCCGGGGCCAACCCGTACGCGGCACCGGAACGTGCGCTCGCCGAGGTCGCCGACGCCGCGCGTGCGCTCGCCGCGGACGGCTGTTCCTGGCTCGTCCTGGACTGCATCGGCTACACGGAGGAGATGCGGCGCGCGGCGGCCCGGGCGGCGGACCGGCCCGTACTGCTGGCGCGGGCACTGGCAGTACGGATGGCCGCGGAGACCGTGGCCGCCTTCGGCTGACCGCGCCCCTGAGGCCCCGTCCGTACCGCCGTGGCCGCCGCCCGGGCCGGACTGTCCTGGTACGACCGCGGCCACCCCGCGCGAGGGGCGGCTCAGCCGCCGTACCCCGGGGCCGGACCGGTCGACTTCCGGACGACGAGGTCCACCGACAGGTCGAGCCGGACAGGCGCCGGCGACGGATCGTCGCGCACGGCGCCCAGGACCCGGATGGACTCGGCGGCCATCGCCTCGAACGGCTGGCGGACGGTGGTCAGCGCCGGGGCGGACGACCTCGCCGCGTCGACGTCGTCGAACCCGACCACCGAGATGTCCTCGGGGACCCGCAGCCCGCGCTCGGCGCACGCCTCGATCACCCCCAGGGCCTGAAGGTCGTTGCCGGTCACGAAGGAGGTCGGGGTCCGGCAGTCGTCCAGCAGGACATGAGCGGCGCGCCGGGCCGGCTCCGCCTGGAAGCGTACGGAGCGGATCAGCGCGCGGTCCGGGCGGATGTCCGCCTCGCGCAGCGCCGAGAGATATCCGCCGAACCGCGCGCGACAGCAGACCAGGTCCAGCGGTCCGGTGATGAGCGCGATCCTCCGGTGACCGAGAGCCGTGAGGTGCCGCGCCGCCAGCACCCCGCCGCGCCACTGGGTGGCCCCGACGGCGTTCATCTCCGGGGGAGCGTCGCCGATCGTGTCGAGGATGACCGTGGGCAGCCGGGCCTCGGCCAGCCGGCGGCGGACCTCCGGCTCCACCGGGGACAGGACGCACACCGCGCCGGCCGGCCGGTGGGCGAGCACTTGTTCCAGCCAATCAGGGTCGCCGTCGGCGTGGCTGACGGTGAGCGGCCGGCCGGCCGTGCGGAGCACGGCGGAGAACCCGCGCAGGAGCGGCGCGTTGAGGGCGCTGTCGGCACTGCCGAACACCACCTCCACCGACCCGTGGCGGGGCACCCGGCGCTGCCACTCGTAGCCGCTCGCCGCGACGGCGTCCATGACCCGCCGCCGCAGTTCGGCGGAGAGTCCGGGCCGGCCGTTGAGCACCTTGGAGACGGAGCTCTGTGAGACGTTGGCGAGTGCGGCCACGGTGGTCATCCGTACGGTCGTCCGTCCGTTCATCCCGGTCTCCTTCAAAGGGTCACGTGTGGACCGAGGGTTTCCCCTCGACGGCGGTGGGCGGTGCGGTGCTGTCCCGGATCACGAGCGAGGTCGCCAGCTCGATCCGCCGCCCGCGCGACGAACCGGGCAGCGCCCGTTCCTGTGCGATGAGCCGTACCCCTTCCGCCGCCATGTCCGCCAGGGGCTGGCGGACCGTGGTCAGCGGCGGGGCGAGCATCGTGCAGATCGTGGTGTCGTCGAACCCGACGACGGAGAGGTCCTCGGGGATGCGCAGCCCGCGCGCGCGGGCCATCTGGTAGACACCGGCGGCCTGGCCGTCGGAGCCCGCGAAGACGGCGGTGGGCCGGTCCGGGAGGTCCAGCAGGGCGGCGCCGTGCGCGACTCCGCCCGTGAGGAGGAAGTCGCCGTACCGGCTGAGAAGGGGGTCGGGGGCGAGGGAGAACTCGCGGTGCGCGGCGAGATAGCCCTCGTGCCGCTCGCGGGTGCACTGGATCTCGGGGGGTCCGCCGATGAACCCGATGCGCCGGTGCCCGAGTTCGAGGAGATGGCGGGTGGCGGCGGCGCCTCCCGACCAGTTCGTGGCGCCGACGGTCGGAATGGTGGGTTCACTGGTCCCCACCGGATCGAGCAGGATGAGCGGGGCCGACAGATCGGCCAGCGCGGCGATCTCGTCGTGGCGGGCGCGGGAGAGCACGAGGATCACACCGTCCGTCGGGCGCGCCCTGCGCACGGCGATCCAGTCGCGGATACGGAAACGCGGATGGCCGGTGGTGGTGAGCGCCAGGGTGTATCCGAGGCCGAACGCGGTGGTCTGCACTCCGGATATGAGTTCCCCCGCCCACGGTGTGGTGATTCCGTCGATGAGAACGTCGAGGATGCCGTCCTGCGGCTTCTGCCGCCCTTTGCGCAGCACATATCCGGTTTCCCGCGCCGCCCGTGTGACGCGTCCCCGGGTCTCCTCGGAGATATCCGGTTTGTCGGCGAGGACCCGCGACACCGTGGAGATCGAGACCCCCGCCGCCTTGGCCACCGCCGCCATCGTTGCCCGACCGGTCATGCCGGATCCCTCTCGTAGAGCGCTCTGACGGTACGGCTGTACCGCAAATTCCCGCAAGAGTTGACGGAATATTCCGCCAACTCCTCATGCAAACAAACGTGATCCGCGAGTTCGTCACCGCTTCCTTGACACCCGTTTTTACCCGGACTTAGCGTCCGCGTCATGAAACTGCCGCAACTCTTGCGGTCGGTTGCGGAGATCCACTTGCCGGGAATTGCGGGATGGCCCGCCGAACGCGGAGAAGTGATACGTGTCTGCTCCCCCTGACGAAGTGGCCGGCCCCGGTCATGACCGGGTCGCCGTCCTCGATCTGATCGCCGCCATGACACTGGAGGAGAAGCTCGCCCAACTCGTCGGCCTGTGGCAGGGAGTGGACCGCGACAGCGGCGCGGTGGCCCCTCTTCAGGACGCGATGGACACGGTGGAGCAGGGGTTCGCCGAGTTCGCCGCGCACGGGCTCGGCCGGATCACCCGCCACCACGGCACCCGGCCCCGGTACGGATTCGAGCTGGGCTACCCGGAGTTCGCCTGCGAGGACTTCGCGGTCGGGGCGGACCGGGTCGACGTCGCCGGGGAGATCCGCTGCGCGGTCACCGCACGGGACGCCGGGGACCGCGCCGGCGCGGAGGCCGTACGGGTGTACGCGTCCGCCCCGTCCGCCGCCCTCGCCCTGAGCGCCCTGGGGGAGCCGGCGTGAGCGCCCGTCCGGCCGGGCCCGGCCACCCACCCCGCCCGCTGCCGTCCGCCCACCGCACCTGGCGCCAGGCGCTGGGCCGGGACTGGCAGTTGTACTCACTGGCGGTGCTGCCGCTGCTGTTCTTCCTGGTCTTCCGCTATCTGCCGATGATCGGGAACATGATCGCCTTCCGCCGCTTCCAGCCGGGCGGTTCGATCCTGGGCGAGGACTGGGTGGGCCTGCGCTACGTGCACATGTTCCTCACCGACCCCACCTTCTGGCAGGTCTTCACCAACACACTGTGGCTCGGCACGCTCACCCTGGTGTTCTGCTTCCCGATCCCGATCGTCCTGGCGCTGCTCCTCAACGAGGTGCGTACGCGCGCCCTGAAACGGTTCGTGCAGTCGGTGTCGTACCTCCCGCACTTCCTCTCCGTCGTGATCGTCGCGGGCATCACGATGCAGATCCTCGCCACGGACGGCCCCGTCAACCACGCGCTGGGAACGTTCGGACACGCGCCGATCCCGTTCCTCCAGGAACCGGAGTGGTTCCGTACCGTCTACGTCGGCTCGGAGATCTGGCAGACCGCCGGGTGGGGCACCATCCTCTACCTCGCCGCACTCACCACCGTCGACGACGAGCTGTACGAGGCGGCACGCATCGACGGGGCCAACCGCTGGCAGCAGATCCGGCACATCACCCTGCCCGGGATCCGCCCCACCATGATCACACTGCTGATCCTCAACATCGGCACGTTCATGGCGGTGGGATTCGAGAAGATCATGCTGATCTACAACCCGCTGACCTACCCGACCGCCGACGTCATCTCCACCTATCTCTACCGGGCCGGCGTCGAGTCCAACAGCTTCAGCTACGCCGCCGCGATCGGCCTGTTCGAGGCGGTCATCGGGCTGGTGCTGATCTTCTCCGCGAACCAGCTCTCGCGTCGCACGGTGGGGACGAGCCTGTGGTGACCCCGGCGGGCGGCCCCCGGCGCCGCGCACCGCGCCCGCGTACCTCGGTGCACGAGCCCTCCCGGGGTTACCGTGCCTTCCAGGCGGTGAACGGGCTCGTGCTGACCGGGGTCGTGACCGTGACCCTCTACCCCTTCGTGAACATCATCGCCCGCTCCCTCAGCGCGGAGGACCGTATCCGGGCCGGCCAGGTGAACCTGCTGCCCGAGGGCTTCAACCTGACCACGTACCGCCTGGTCGTCTCGGACGGCATGTTCTGGCGCAACTACGGCAACACCGTGCTCTACACGGTGGTGGCCACCGTCATCGCCATGGTGCTCACCACCTGCTACGCGTACGTCCTCTCGAAACAGCACCTGAAGGGCCGCAACGCGCTCATCGGCATCGCCGTCTTCACCATGTTCTTCTCCGGCGGACTGATCCCCAACTACGTCCTCATCACCAGCCTCGGCTTGAAGAACACCCTCTGGGCGCTGGTGATCCCGAACGCGATCAGCGTCTTCAACCTGCTCGTGATGAAGGCGTTCTTCGAGAACCTGCCGTCCGAACTCGAAGAGGCCGCGCAGATCGACGGACTGAGCACCTACGGCATTCTGCTCCGTATCGTGCTGCCCCTCTCCAAAGCGGTGATCGCGACGATGGTGCTCTTCTACTCGGTCTCCTTCTGGAATTCCTGGTTCGGTGCCTTCCTCTACATGGACCGGGCCGAGCTGATGCCGGTCACGGTCTATCTCCGCAACATGATCGCCGGCGCGACCGGCGGGGGAAACCTCGGCGCCGAGACGGAGCAGCTCACCCAGGTGGGGGCGAACATCCAGGCCGTCACGATCCTGCTCACCGCACTCCCCATTCTTGCCGTCTACCCGTTCGTCCAGCGGTACTTCGTCTCCGGCGTCACGCTCGGCGCGGTCAAGGGCTGACGCGGAACACCCCGACTTCGCAACAGAGGAGTAATCGTGAAGAACTCCGGACAGCTCTCGCGGCGCGGCCTGCTCGCCGCCGCCGGTTTCGCCGGCCTCACCGTGCTCGTCGGCTGCGGCAGCGGTGCGGACGAGACGGACGCGAAGGACCTCTCCGGCAAACAGGCCGGAGCGATGAAGAAGTACGGCCCGGGCGACCAGTTCAAGGCCACGGAACCGCTGTCCTTCACCATCCTCCACAACAACATGCCGACCTATCCGCTCAAGGAGAGCTGGCTCTTCTGGAAGGAGCTGACCCGCCGTACGGGCGTCACCCTGAAGGCGACCGCCGTCCCGTACAGCGACTACGAGAAGAAGAAGGGCCTGCTCATCGGGGCGGGGGACGCGCCCTTCCTCATCCCCAAGACATACCCGGGCACGGAGACCGCGTTCGTCTCCTCGGGGGCCGTCCTCCCGGTCAGCGAGTACGTACACCTGATGCCGCACTTCCAGGACAAGGTCAGGAAGTGGGGGCTCACGGGCGATCTGGACTCCATCCGGCAGTCCGACGGCAGGTACTACCTCCTGCCGGGCCTGCACGAGAAGGTGCGGGTCGGCTACTCCCTCGCCCTGCGCACCGACGTACTGGAGAAGGCCGGGCTCGCGCTGCCGACCACCTGGGACGAGGTCCACGAGGTGCTGAAGGGCCTCAAGGAGGCCCACCCCGACGCGTATCCCCTCTCCGACCGCTGGAACCAGCCCGAGCCGGGCGGCGCGCTGCTCAACTTCCTCGCCCCGGCCTACGGCACCAAGGGCGGCTGGGGCTACCAGAACGCCACCTGGGACGCCGAGGCACAGAGGTTCGTCTTCACCGGCGCCATGGACGCCTACCGCCGGATGCTGGAGTACCTGCGCGAGCTGGTCGCAGGCGGCCTGGTGGACCCGGAGAGCTTCACCCAGTCCGACGACCAGGCCAAGCAGAAGCTGTTCGGCGGCAAGTCCTTCGTGATCAGCAGCAATCCGCAGGTCCTGGCGGACGAGTACCGCAACAACCTGGCGAAGCAGATCAAGGGCGCCACCGTGGAGATGATCCCGATGCCCATCGGGCCGGCCGGCCCCGTCGTGGCGGGCAGCCGCCTGGAGAACGGCATGATGATCTCCAGCAAGGCGCTGAAGAGCGAGAACTTCGTCGCGATGATGCAGTTCGTGGACTGGCTGTGGTACTCGGACGCCGGGCAGGAATTCGCCAAGTGGGGCGTCAGGAACGTCACCTACACGAACTCCGGCGCCGGCCGCTACGAGCCGGTCGACGGCATCAAGGTGCTGGGCCTGAACCCGGACGCGAAGAAGGACCTGCAGAAGGACTACGGTTTCTCCAACGGTGTCTTCGCCTACGGCGGCAACTGGTCCCTGGTCGCCTCCTCCTTCACGGCGGACGAGAAGACCTTCCAGGACGCGATGGCCCGGCGCAGGCGGCTCCCCGTCGAGCCCGCCCACCCGCTCCAGGCCATGGAACAGGAGCAGGCCACGCTCCGGGAGACCCCGCTGCGGGACCACGTCAAGCAGAACACTCTTCAATTCGTCCTCGGCAGGCGCCCGTTGTCAGCCTGGGACGACTATGTCGCCGAGCTGAAGGCCAAGAACATGCAGCAGTTCGTCGACGTCACCAACAAGGCGTACGAACGCTTCCGGAAGGAGAACGGCTGACGATGACGGGCACGCTCCCACGCCAGCGCACACCGGACCCTCCCGCCGCGACGCGCCCGCCCGGGGCGGCCCCCCGCCCCACCTTCGGCACGGGAACGCTCTCCCGCGCCGCCGCGCTGGTCCACACCCTGCTCACCGTCGAACTGATGGTGCTCGCGGCCACCGGGCCCGGCCTGGTCGCACTGTTCTTCCTGTCCCGCTCCGCGTCCAACCTGCCGCTCGCCGCCGTCTGTCTGCTGCCGCTCGGCCCCGCACTCTCCGCCGCGCTGTACGCGCTCCACCGCCGGAGCCGGGACCTCACGGAGCTGCGCCCGGCCCGCGCGTACGCACACGGCTGGCGGCTGAACGCCGTGCCCGCGCTCAAGCTGTGGGCGCCGCTGCTCGGCTGGCTCACGGTCATCGGCTTCTCGCTCGCCCACTTCCCCGTCTCGGGCCTGCCCCGCTGGTGGGCCTGGCTGCTGATGGCCATCGCTCTGCTGTCGGCGCTGTGGGGAACGTACGCGCTCGTACTCGCCTCGCTCTTCACGTTCCGCACCGCCGACATCGCGCGCCTGGCCGCGTACTTCCTGCTCCGGCACGGCCGGGCCACCCTCGGCACCGCCTCCCTGCTCGTCCTCGCCGCCGGGCTCGCCGTGCTCTTCACGGAGGCGCTGCCCGCCCTGCTCGCCGCCCCGCTGCTGCTCTGCCTGCTGCACACGATCCGCCCGGTGACCATCGAGACCGAGGAGGACTTCACCGTATGACCACCCCCAAGACCGACCGAATCGCCTACGGCGGCGACTACAACCCCGAGCAGTGGCCCGAACCCGTCCGGGACGAGGACCACCGGCTGTTCGGCGAGGCCCGTATCGACACCCTCACGGCCGGGGTCTTCTCCTGGGCGCTCACCCAACCCGCCGAGGACACCTACGAGTTCACCGTCCTCGACCGGATCCTGGACCGCGCGACGGCCGAAGGCAGGCAGGTGTGTCTCGCCACCGGCACCGCCGCACTCCCGCCCTGGCTGGCCCGCGCACACCCGGAGGTCAACCGCACCGACTTCGAGGGCCGCCGCCACCGCTACGGACAACGCCACAACTTCTGCCCCAGCTCACCCGTGTACCGCCGGCTCGCCGCCGCACTCGCCGGCCGTGTCGCCGAACGCTGCGCCGCCCACCCGGCCCTGCTCGCCTGGCACATCAACAACGAGTACGGCGGGGCCTGTTACTGCGACCTGTGCGCCGCCGCGTTCCGCGTCTGGCTGCGCGAGCGGCACGGCACCCTCGCCGCCCTCAACGACGCCTGGTGCACCACCTTCTGGTCACACCGCTACACCGACTGGGACGAGATCGAGCCGCCCAGCGCCCTCACCGAGCACTGGCGCGGACCCGACCACACCGCCTTCCAGGGCATCACCCTCGACTACCACCGCTTCACCACGGACGCCCTCCTCGGCTGCTTCCGCGCCGAGAAGGAGGCGATCCGCCGCCATGACCCGCACACCCCCGTCACCACCAACTTCATGGGAACCTACCGGCCGTTGGACTACCACCGCTGGGCGCCCCATCTCGACTTCGCCTCCTGGGACAGCTATCCGCCGCTCGACGCCCCGCCCACCCGGGCCGCCCTCGGGCACGACCTGATGCGCGGACTCAAGGACGGCGCGCCCTTCTGGCTCATGGAACAGACCCCCTCCACCACCGCCTGCCGTGAGGTGAACCCGCTCAGGCGCCCCGGTGAGCTGCGGCTGGCCACCTGGCAGGCCGTCGCCCACGGCGCGGACGCCGCCCTCTACTTCCAACTGCGCGCCTCGCGCGGGGCCTGCGAGAAGTACCACGGCGCGGTCATCGGCCACGCCGGACGCGAGGACACTCGCGTCTTCCGTGAAGTCGCCTCGCTGGGAAGGGAACTGGCGGAGCTGGGGCCGGTCACACTCGGCGCCCGCACCCCGGCACGTACCGCTCTCCTCTTCGACTGGGACAGCTGGTGGGCGCTTGAGCTCTCGGACGGGCCGTCCCGCCTCGTCCGCTACCAGGACGTCGTCCATACGTACTACCGGGCCGCGCGTGCGGCGGGCGCCGATGTGGACGTGGTCGCCGTGACCGCCGACCTCACCCCGTACGACGTGGTCCTCGTCCCCGTCCTGCACCTGGTGAAAGGCGATCTCGCCCCGCGCCTGGAAGCCGTCGCAGCCCGGGGCGGTACCGTCCTGACGACGTTCCTCTCCGGCCGCGCCGACGAACACGACAACGCCTTCCTCACCGACGTCCCAGGACCGCTGGCCGGCCTCATGGGGGTGCGTGTGGACGAGTGGGACTCCCGCCCCGCCGACACCGTCAACCCGGTCGTGCTCGGCACCGGCGACGACGCCCTGCGCACCGAGGCCCGCCTGGTCTTCGAGCTCGTGCTGCCGCGCGGCGCAGAACCGGTCGGCACCTACCAGGACGACTTCTACGCGGGCACCCCGGCCGTCACCCGGCACCCCGTCGGCGGGAGCGGGGGCGAGGGCTGGTACGTCGCGACCGCGCTCGACCAGCCGGGCGTCGACTGGGTGGTACACCGCGTCCTCGCCCGCCACGGACTCGTCGGCCCGTACGCCGCCCACCCCTCGGTGGAGACCGCCGCCCGCACGGCCCCGGACGGCACCCGACTGTTCTTCCTGCTCAACCACGCGGCCGGACCAGTGCCGTTGACCGCCCACGCGAGCGCCGTCGACCTGCTCACCGGCAAGCGGACCGAGCGCGGTGAGGCGTTCACACTGGATCCGTGCGGGGTTCGCGTACTGCGTCTGGAACAGGCCGTGGAGTGACCGCGCCCGCGCGGCGGCCCCGGGCGCCCTCGCCCCGGGACCGCCGCGCGGTCAGTGGATGCGGCGCCCGCGCGCGTCCGGCACGCCCGACTTCCGGAAGAAGTACGTGTTGATGTGGTCGCGCCACTCGCGGGCGCCGCGCACCTGCTCCTCGTAGCGCTCCGCCGCCCGCGCGTGGCGCGCCGGATCGACCAGACCGGCGAGTGAGGCCCACACCCGGCGGGCCTCCTCGGCCTCCGTCACACCGTCGAAGTGCGTGTCGTAGATGTGCTGGATCACCGTCTTCCCGCTGTGCAGCACATGTCCGTACGGCACATGGTGGAAGAAGAGCAGCAGCTCGTCCGGGCAGGTACCGGGCGACTCGTACACTTCCGCCCACGGCTTCGCGTACTGCCCGGCGAAGCCGGTGCCCGTCGTCCGGCCGCGGTCGACACCGACACCGTCCCGGTCGGCGAAGTGGTACGTGCCCCACGGGCTGTACTCGTAGCCGTCCACACTCGGCCCGTAGTGGTGTCCCGGCTGCACCATGAAGCCGGTACCGAGCGGCGCCGTGTACTTCTCGTACGTCCGCCAGGAACCGTCCAGGACCGCGTGCAGCCCGCCGCGCAGCCGCTCGGGATCGGCGCTCCGCCCGGGGACGAAGGTCAGCTCGATCCACTCGCGCAGCACGGTGCGCGGATCAGCGTCGGGCCGCCACGCCAGCCGGCCGACCGCGTACAGGTTGGCCTGCGCCAGTGGATGCCCGGTCCAGAACCGGTCGTCGCCCGCGTTGGACACCGCCACCAGACCGCCGCCGCGTGCGAGGTCCCCGACGCTCGAACTGTCCTCGCCCCCGGGCCGGAACCGCAGGACCTCGCTCCACATCGGACCGAGCCAGCACACGTGCCGCTGCTGACCCGTGTACTCCTGGGTGGCCTGGATCTCCACCGCGAGCCGGGTGCGGGGCATCGCGCCGATCACCGGGGAGACGGGCTCGCGCGGCTGGAAGTCCAGCGGCCCGTGCTTCACCTGGAGCACCGCGTTCGGCGCGAACTCACCGTCCAGCGGGGCGAAATGGTCGCAGGCCGCGCGCGCCCGGTCCGTCGAGCGGTCCCGCCAGTCCTGCCGGTGGTCGTAGACAAAGGCCCGCCAGTGCACCGTACCGCCGTACGGGGCGAGCGCCCCGGCCAGCAGATTGGCGCCGTCCGCGTGGCTGCGGCCGTAGGCGAACGGGCCCGGCTGCCCCTCGGAGTCGGCCTTCACCACATACCCGCCGAAGTCGGGGATCGCCGCATACACCCGGCCGGTCGTCTGTGCCCACCAGCCGGCCACCGCCTCGTGCGCCGGATCGGCGGTGGGCAGGCCGCCGAGGGTCATCGGAGCGGCGAAGGAGACGGCGAGATGCGTCCGGATCCCGTACGGGCGCAGCGCATCCGCGAGCGCGGCCACCTCGCCGATGCGGTCCGTCAGCAGGTGTGCTTCGGTGTGGTGCACGTTCACGTTGTTCACGGCGACCGCGTTGACACCGCACGCGGCCAGCAGCCTGCCGTACCACCGCACCCGCGCCAACTCGCCCGGCGCGGACCGCGCCAGGCCGTCCCGCCAGAACAGCGAACCACCGGCGTATCCCCGCTCCACCTGTCCCATCACCGGATGTACGGCGACGTTGTCCCAGTGGTCCAGCATCCGCAGCGCCAGCGCCGGACGGTGCGCCTCACGTGCCCGCTCGCCCTCGAAGGCCGCCTCGCCGAGCCGCACCAGATGGAACAGCCCGTACAGCAGCCCGGCCGGCCCGTCGGCCGTCACCCGGGTGACACCACCGGCCCGCTCCAGCGCGAACCCCTCGCTCCCGAGCGGGTCAGGGCCGTCGTCCTCACCCACCGCGAGCACCACGTCGTACGACCCGCCCGGCGACCGCGTCCCCCTGACCGCCGCACCGCCGAACCGCCCACAGGCGTACGCCACTTCCCCGTACACCGTCTCCACCAGGGTCCCCGCCCCGGAGACCAGGACGCGCCGGACCCCGAGAGGCCGGAACACCTCGGGCGGCAGCCACGCCGGATCGACACCACCGGGCAGGGCGGGCACGGGCACGGGATCAGGTATGGATACGGGGTCGGACGCGGACGCTGTCAATGAGCCTCCCGGTCAGTGGGGATCGAACCCGCCGGACCACCGGGGCGCGGGCGGGCGGCCCAAGTATGCCGTGGGAGCGGCGGGGTGGGGAGAGGGCCGCCCCGCCGTACCCGTCCGCCGCCTACTCGCAGCCCACTCCGTCCCCGTCACGGTCGAGGTGGGGTCCGTAGCCGGGGTCGCCGGCGTGCACGGGGGCGGCGCCCGCGGCCCGGGCCGCTGTGCAGTTCTTGTAGTACACGGAACCGCCCGCGCCGGACCCCGACCCCGATCCCGACCCTGACCCTGACCCCGATCCGTTCGACCCCGAGTCGCTGTCGGCCGCCGGCGCGACGGTCACCTTGACGGTCTTCGTCTCCGTGACGGTGGGAGCCGGTTCGGGGCTCGCGGTGACGGTCTCGGTGACCGCCGGTGCGGGCGACGCGGTCTCGGTGGCCGTCGCCGTGACCGTTGCCTTCGGCGCACTCTTCACTGCCGCTGCCTGCTCCGCCTGGGCGGGGTCGTCCGTGGCGCCGACGGCGACGCCCAGGAAGAAGAGAAGACCGGCGGCCGGGAACAGCACCCGCTTACGTGTCCACTTCGCCCGGCGGCCTGGCGGTTGGGGGGCCACATAGGGGTTGGGTCCGGTGGGCTGCGGTGGCGGATGGTGCGACATGGGTCCCCCTGAGGTAGTTCGTGAAGCGCCGACCGTAACGAGGGAAAGCCATGGCCTGGGACAGGTATGCGCGGGTAGTGATGAAGTTGTGACTGTTGCGTGGAGGGAAGGTGCTCTCCCTAACCTGGTGCGATGGACCCGGAACCGTCCTTCGAGGACACCTACTTCGACTACTGCCCCTGGGACTTCGCCCGGCACGCCTCCGCCGCGCAGCGTGCCGCGCAGGCCGCGCGGCAGCGACGTCTGACCGACGCGGGTGCGCGGGTCGGGCCGAGCTGTTTCGTCTCCGCCGCCGCCGGGGTCTTCCCGGACGGCCTGGACCTGGGGGAGGGGTCCTACATCGCCGGACACGCCTATGTCACCGGCGAGGTGGCGACCGGCGCCGACTGCACCGTCAATCCGTACGCCACCGTCCGGGGGCGGATCACCCTGGGCGACGGGGTGCGGATCGGTGCCCACAGTTCCCTGCTGGGCTTCAACCACGGCTTCGCCCCCGACGAGCCCGTGCATCGCCAGCCCCTGACCAGCAAGGGGATCACCGTCGGCGACGACGTGTGGATCGGCTCGAACGCCGTCGTGCTGGACGGGGTGACGATCGGAGACCACTGTGTGGTGGGCGCCGGCTCCGTCGTCACCAAGGACCTGGCGCCGTGGACGATCGCCGCGGGCAACCCGGCCCGGCCGATGCGCGACCGGCGTGCGTCCGGCGGGTCGCGGGGAGGGGCGCCGTCCGACCGTACGGGGGACTCCGTCGCCCGCTTCGCCGACCGGGTGCGCGCGCAGGCCGCCGAGGTCGTCGAGCGCTGCTGGAACCCCGACACCGGCCGGTACGGCGACCGTCCCGGTGTCCCCGCGACCGTCCGGGCACACTGCGACGCCGTCGAGGTCACCGACCTGCTGCTGGGCACACCTCCCGCGCAGCTGACCGCCGTCGGCCACGCCGAGCGGCTGCGGAGCCTCCAGGACCCCGTCAGCGGACTGGTCCCCGAGCTGGCCCCCGACGGCGGGCCCGGTGTGCTGCCCGCGCCCGCGCACGACGGCTGGGTCGAGGACGGCCACGCCGAGTACCACGTCCTGGCGGTGGGATACGCACTGGACCTGCTGGGCTCCCGTTTCGCCCACCCCGTCCACGCGGCGCTGCGTATGACGCCCGATCAGCTCCTCGCACGCCTGGAGAGACTGCCGTGGCGGACCCGGGCCTGGTCGGCCGGCGCCTGGGTGGACTGCTGGGCGACCGCCGCCCACCGCAATCACACGTGGGGCGCCGGGACCGGCGCGCCGGGCGCGCTGGAGGCACTGTTCGGCTGGCTCACCACCCGGGTCGATCCATGGACCGGGATGTGGGGCGCGGCCGCGTCGCCGACCGAGGGACGGCTCCAGGTGGTCAACGGCTACTACCGCCTCACCCGGGGCTCCTACGCGCAGTTCGGACTGGCGGTGCCGTACGCGGAGCGGGTCGTGGACACGGTACTGGACCACGCCCGCGATCCGCGCTGGTTCGCGCCGGACCGGGAGAACGCCTGCAACGTGCTGGACGTCGCGCACCCGTTGTGGCTCGCCGGGCGGCAGACCGGCCATCGGGCGGCCGAGGTGCGCACCTGGGCCGAGGAGCGGTTGACGCGCGCGCTGGCGCGCTGGCGGGACGGGGCCGGCTTCGGCTTCGGGCCCGCCGGCGAGGGAGGCGCGGGCCCCGGCCGGGAGCCGGGGCTCCAGGGTACGGAGATGTGGCTTGCCATCGTCTGGCTGCTGGCCGATCTGGTCGGCGTCGCGGACCGGCTGGGCTACCGGCCGCGCGGCATCCACCGACCGGAACCGGCGGGGCGGCCATGGGGCGGCTGAGCGGCGAGGGAGCAGAGGGAGCAGAGGGACCGGACGGGTTGCCGCCGTCCGGTGCGGCGAGGGTCAGGCGCGGCGCGCCGTCCCCCGGCGCCCGGACTCGGACGACCCGGTCAGCGGATGGCTGAAGCCCTGTTCCGAGATCAGCCGGGCCACCTCGGCCAGGTCCGCCGCGAACCGCTCGACCGCCTCGTACGGGAAGCGCTGGCTCGGGCCGCTCAGGGAGAGCGAGGCGATCACGGCGCCCGACCGCCCGGTGACCGGTACGGCCACGGCGGTCAGCCCGTCGTCCCACTCCCCGCTGCTCACCGCGTAACCCCGGCGCCGCGCCTCCCGCGCCGTCGCGCGCAGCGCGGCCACGGCGGGCTCACCGTCCGGGGAGGCGAGCGCGACCCGCCGCAGCAGTGCGTCCGGGGCGTCCCCGAGCAGGATCTTCGAGGAGGCTCCGGCCCACAGCGGCTGCTGATCGCCCACCTCGATCACATGGCGCAGCGGATGCGGGCTCTCCTCGTGCGCGACGCACACCCGGTGCAGATCGTGGGCGACGAAGAGGTTGACCGTCTCCCGGGTCCGGTCCGCGAGGCCGCGCATCAGCCCCCGGGTCTCCCGGGTGACCTCCCACTGGGTGCGCGCGAGATGCGCCCACCGCCACAGTCCGGGCCCCGCGGTGTAGCCGCCCGCGGCGGACCACAGCAGCCCGCTCTGTTCCAGTGTGTGGACCAGGCGCAGCACTGTCGTCTTGGGCAGCCCGGTGGCCTCGGTGATCTCCCGCAGCGAGACGACCGGCCGGTCCTCCGTGAGCAGGGTGAGGATGTCCAGGGCCCGCCGGACACTGCGTACCCCCGCGCCGCCGGCGTCCCGTTCGCCGTCGGACCGGCCGGCCCCCTCGTCCACCGCCACCGCCACCACGCTCCCGTCGTCCCGCGTCCCCCGCACCTTATCGCCGGACGGGCAGCACCCTTGCCGGTCCCGGTCCCGCGCCGTACGCTCCGCAGCACGGACCAGTTGATCCGCAGAGTGGACCATCGGAGGTTGTCGTGCGCAAGTCCATCGCCACCGTCTCGCTGAGCGGTTCGCTCGGCGAGAAGCTCGCCGCCGCGGCGCGCGCGGGCTTCGACGGCGTCGAGATCTTCGAGAACGATCTGCTCGCCTCCCCGCTCGCGCCGGAAGAGGTACGGGACCGCGCGGCGGACCTGGGTCTGACCATCGACCTGTACCAGCCGATGCGCGACATCGAGGCGGTCCCCGCGGAGCTGTTCGCGCGCAACCTGCGCCGCGCCGAGCGGAAGTTCGACGTCATGCGCCGGCTCGGCACGGACACGCTGCTGGTCTGCTCCAGCGTCTCCCCGTACGCCGAGGACGACGACGCGCTCGCCGCCGCCCAGCTCCACGCCCTCGCCGAACGGGCGGCACAGGCCGGGGTCCGGATCGCCTACGAGGCGCTGGCCTGGGGGCGCCATGTCTCCACGTACGACCACGCCTGGCGGATCGTGGCGGCGGCCGGGCACCCGGCGCTCGGGGTCTGTCTCGACAGCTTCCACATCCTGTCCCGGGGCACCGATCCGCGGGGCGTCGCGGAGATCCCCGGCGAGAAGATCTTCTTCCTCCAACTCGCCGACGCCCCGCTGATGGCGATGGACGTCCTCCAGTGGAGCCGGCACTACCGCTGCTTCCCGGGCCAGGGCGGGTTCGATGTCGCCGGGCTGGTCCGCCAGGCGGTCCGCGCCGGATACGCCGGACCGCTTTCGCTGGAGGTCTTCAACGATGTCTTCCGGCAGGCGGAGGCGGGCTCCACGGCCGTGGACGCGCTGCGCTCGCTGATCGCCCTGGAGGACGCCGCCGGGATCGCCGGGCTGCCCGCCCCCGTGGTGCCCTCCGGCTTCGCCTTCGCCGAGCTGGCCACCCCCGACCCCGGTCCGGTCGGGGAGCTGCTGGGCGCCCTCGGCTTCGCCCGTACCGGGAGGCACGCCACGAAGCCGGTGGAGCTGTGGACCCAGGGCGAGGCGCGGGTCCTGCTGAGCACCGCCGCGGGCGGCCGGCGCGCGTCCACCGCGCTCGCCGCGATCGGCCTGGAGACCACCGACCCGGCCGGGGCCGCCCGGCGGGCCGAGGCGCTGCTCGCCCCGGTCCTGCCGCGCCGCCGCGCGGCCGGCGACGTACCGCTGGACGCGGTCGCGGCTCCCGACGGCACCGCCCTGTTCTTCTGCGCCACCGGCCGTGCCGGACTGCCCGACTGGACCGGCGACTTCCCCGCGGTGCCCGCCCGGCGCGCGGCGCGGGGGACCGGGATCGGCCGCGTCGACCATGTGGCGCTCACCCAGCCCTGGCACCACTACGACGAGGCGGTCCTCTTCCACCGCACCGTGCTCGGCCTGAGCCCCCACGACAGCGTCGAGATCGCCGACCCGTACGGCCTGTTCCGCAGCCGCGCGCTCACCGGCGGCGCGGGGGAGGCGCGGCTCGTCCTCAACCTCGCCCCCGTACCGACCGGCGACGCGGGACGCGCGCAGCACCTCGCGTTCGCCACGGACGACATCACCGCCACGGCCGGGCTGGTACGGGAGCGGGGCGCGGCGCTGCTGGAGATCCCGGCCAATTACCACGACGATCTCGACGCCCGTTTCACATTCGCCCCCGGCGAGCTGGACACCTACCGCGACCTGGGGATCCTCTACGACCTTGACGAACTGGGCGGGGAGTTCCGCCACTTCTACACGGTGTCGGCCGGCCGGGTCTTCTTCGAGGTGGTCCAGCGCACCGGTGGCTACCAGGGGTACGGCGCGGTCAACGCCCCCGTCCGGCTGGCGGCGCAGGCCGCGGCGGACCACTGAAGAAATCACGGAACGGACCACGGAACGGACCACGGAACGGACCGCTGGGCGGACCAGTGGGCGGACCAAGACGAGACGCAGACGACGATCGGACCACCGGGCGGACCGGCGACGCCGCCGCGCCGCTACCCCTCGCCGTTCTCCTGATCGAGGATCTGCTCCGCCCAGATCGTCTTGCCCGTCGGGTTGTGCCGGCTGCCCCAGCGCTGTGTGAGCTGTGCGACCAGCAGCAGCCCCCGCCCGCCCTCGTCGAAGGCGCGGGCCCGCCGCAGATGCGGCACGGTCGTGCTGGAGTCGGAGACCTCGCAGATCAGCGACAGGTCGTGGATCAGCCGGAGCTGGATGGGCGGCGTGGCGTGCCGGATGGCGTTGGTGACCAGTTCGCTGGTGATGAGCTCGGTCGCGAAGGTCGCGTCCTCCAGCCGCCAGTCCCTGAGCTGTTCGGTGACATAGCCGCGGGTCCTGGCCACCTCGGCGGGGTCGGCGGGCACGTCCCAGGTGGCCACGTGCGCGGTGTCCAGCACCTTCGTACGGGCCAGCAGCAGCGCCACGTCGTCCGGCGCGCCGGGGCCGGGCAGCAGTGCGCCGAGCACCGCGCCGCAGACCGCGTCCAGCGAGGCGGCGGGGCGCGCCAGGGCCTCGGCGAGCAGCCGGCGCCCCTCGTCGGTGTCGTCCCTGCCGTCCATCAGACCGTCGGTGTACAGGGCGAGCACGGTGCCCTCGGGCAGTTCGAAGTCGACCGACTCGAAGGGCAGTCCGCCGATCCCGAGCGGGGGACCGACCGGCAGCTCGACGGGGTACGTCAGACCGTCCGGGGTGACCACCACCGGCGGCGGATGGCCCGCCCCCGCCAGGGTGCAGCGCCGCGAGATCGGGTCGTACACCGCGTACAGGCAGGTGGCGCCCACCTCGCCCGAGGTCTCTTCGGCACCCGCCTCGGAGGAGAGCCGGATCACGAGATCGTCGAGATGGGTGAGGAGTTCGTCCGGCGGCAGATCGACATCGGCGAGCGTGCGCACCGCCGTACGGAGCCGGCCCATCGTGGCCGAGGCCTGGATGCCGTGCCCCACCACGTCGCCCACCACCAGCGCGACCCGCGCGCCGGAGAGCGGGATCACGTCGAACCAGTCCCCGCCGACCCCGGGGTGCGGGGAGGCCGGCAGATAGCGGGAGGCGATCTCCACGGCGTTCGCCCGGGGCAGATGGTGCGGCAGCAGGCTGCGCTGGAGCGCGAGCGAGGTGTTCTGCTCCCGGGTGAAGCGGCGCGCGTTGTCGATGCACACGGCCGCCCGCGCGGTGATCTCCTCCGCCAGCAGCACATCGTCGGGAGCGAACGGTGCGGCGCCCACGAGCCGGGAGAAGACCACCACGCCGAGCGTCGTACCGCGCGCCAGGACCGGCACGGTCATCACCCAGTGGAAGCCGTGCTTCCTGGCGTACGCGGCGCGTTCGGGGCTCTGGTCGGCCCAGCGGCGCATCGCCGGGTCGGTCGTCACGTTCAGGACGGGGCGGCCCGAGGCCAGGCCGGCCGCCAGGGGCGAGAAGTCCGGATAGACCTGTACGCCGCCCACCTTCACCCAGGCGTCGGGGGCTCCCTCCTCCGTACGCGAGCGGTGCGCCACCCTGCGCAGCGGCACGGGACCGGTGACCGGGCCCGGCGGCGGCTCGGCGCCGGTTTCGAGATGCTCCAGCAGATCGACGCTGACGAAGTCCGCGAGCCGCGGAACGCACACGTCGGCCAGCTCCCACGCGGTCCGGTTCACGTCCAGGGTGGTGCCGATCCGGACGCTCGCGCTGTTGAGGAGTTGCAGCCGCTGCCGGGCCAGGACCTCCTCGGTGACGTCGTGCGCGGCCAGGCACACACCCCGCACCCGGCCCTCCTCGTCACGCAGCGGGGCGAGCCGCGCGGACCAGGAGTGCTCCTCGGCCTCGCCCCCGGTCCGCATATAGGTCCTGGCGTCGATCGCGGTGCCGGTGGTCAGCACCGTACGCATCTGCTCCTCCAGCTCACCGCTCTGCGGCTTGCCGCCGATCTCGGAGAGGCGCAGACCGCGGATCTCGTCCTCCGGGAGGCCGATGACCCCGCGCATCGCCTCGTTCACCCGGCGCAGCCGCAGCGCGGTGTCGTACACGGCGACGGCGCACGGGCACTGGTCGAACGCCCAGCGGCCCAGCTCGGCATCCCCGGCCACCGCCTCCCCGCCGCCCAGCGCGGACACCAGCAGCCAGCCGCCCGGCGCGCGGCCGCCCGGGTCCTGCCGGTGGGCCAGCACCCGGACGTCCAGCGGACGCCCGTCCCGGTGGCGCAGCGTGAGCGTTCCGTTCCAGCGCGGCTCCCCGCCGTCGGGCCGCACCCCCGGGGGCAGGCCCCCCTCGGGCACCCCGTCCGCCAGCAGCATCGCCGCCCCGCGCCCCACGGTCTGCGACTCCGTGTACCCGAGCAGCCGCTCGGCGCCCTCGCTCCACGAGGTGAGGACGCCCCGGCGGTCCACCGTGGCCCTGGCCGTGGCGGCGCTGTCGAAGGGGTCCCCCGGCCGGTCGCCGGGGCCAGGGGGAGGGCTGCCTTGGCGCGTCATCGTCGACCGTCCCACGTTCGCCGCACTGCCCCCACACGCGGCTCGGCGCCACGCCGTACGGAACCACGCTCCCCAGCGTGGTGCACACAGGGCTCCCCAACAACCGGGGCTGCTCCTTAAGAAGGCCTTAAGAAGGGCACGGGGAGGGTGGGACAAGGCAGAACGGGGAAAACTGATGGAAAGGCATGGTTCATCCTGGGTTGTAGCCTTGACCGTCCGGGCGGCCGGTGGTGGACCGGATGCCCGGGGCGAAGCCCGGCGGGGAGCGAAACACGATGGATGACACGCGCGGAGCGGCTTTCTGGCAGGCTCTGTCGTTCACCCAGTCGGTCCTGCCGATGGCGGTGTACGACGCGGACCTGCGGCTGCTGCACGCGAACGACCGGATGGGCCGGATCACCGGCCGCACGGAGGCCCGGATGCGCGGCCACCCCTCGGGCTTCCTGCTCCTCGACGGCAGGGACGGCACGGACGGCACGGACGGCGCGGACGGCGGCGACAGCGACGGCGACGACCTCGTGGACGGCGCCGATCGCGACGGTACGGCCGACACACCGCGACCGGCGCCGGACGGAAAGGTCGAGACCGCCATGCGCCGGGTGCTGCGCACCGGCGAGGCCGAGTCCCTGCAGACCGTCCGCCGGGCTCCCGGCGAGCAACACGCCCGCTCCTGGGCCCTCTCCCTCTCGCCGCTCAGGGACACGGCGGGCCGCGTGTACGCCCTCGCCGTGACCGGCTTCGAGAACAGCGCGCAGCGCAGGGCGCGCGCGAGCCTCGCCCTGCTCAACGAGGCCAGCATGCGCATCGGCACCACCCTGGATGTCACCCGCACCGCCCAGGAACTGGCGAGCACTCCGCTCCCCGCCTTCGCCGACTTCATCAGCGTCGGCCTCCTCGACTCCGTACTGCGCGGCGACGAACCGGCCCCAGGACCGGTCTCCGGCGATGTCCGGCTGCGCCGCGTCGCCCACCGGTCCGCCCGGCACCCGGACGCGCCCGAGGCCGCGGTCGCCGTCGGGGACATCGACCACTGCCCCGAGTTCTCGCCCCCGGCCCGCGCCCTTGCCACCGGCCGCGCCGTGCTCACCGGTCCCGGGGACCCGGCGTACACCGAGTGGATGGCGCGCGACCCCCTGCGCAGGGCGAAGGCCACCGACTTCGAGGCCCGGTCGATCGTCGTGGCGCCGCTGGTCGCCCGGGGCCATGTCCTGGGGGCCGCGCTCTTCACCCGGCGCCTGCGGCCGGAGCCCTTCACCGAGGAGGATCTCGCCCTCGCCGAGCAGTTGGCGTCCCGAGCGGCGATCTGCATCGACAACGCACGCCGCTACACCCGCGAACGCGCCACCGCCGTCGCCCTCCAGCGCAGCCTGCTGCCGCGCGGACTGCCCGCGCAGTCGGCCGTCGAGGTCGCCACGCGCTACCGCCCCGCCGACTCCCGGCACGGTGTCGGCGGCGACTGGTTCGACGTCATCCCGCTGGCCGGCTCCCGGGCCGCGCTGGTGGTGGGAGACGTCGTCGGGCACGGCATCCACGCCTCCGCCACCATGGGCCGGCTCCGTACGGCCGTGCACACCCTCGCCGACATCGACCTGCCGCCGGACGAACTCCTCACCCACCTCGACGACGTGGTCGTACGGCTCGCCTCGGAGAACTCCGGGGGCGACGCCGGCCCGGACGGCGCCCCCGCCGTCGACGAGTACACCGGCGCGAGCTGTCTGTACGCGGTGTACGACCCGGTCTCCCGCCGCTGCTGCGCGGCCAGGGCCGGCCACCCGCCGCCCGTGCTCGCCACCCCCGACGGCGTGGCGCGCCTGGTCGAGCTGCCCGCGGGGCCACCGCTCGGCCTGGGCGGGATGCCCTTCGAGTCCGCCGAGTTCGATGTCCCCGTGGGCAGCACGCTCGCGCTCTACACCGACGGACTGATCGAGTCCCGCGAACACGGCACCGGCACCGGCCGGGGGATGGACACGGCCCCCGGCTCCGGTGTGGACGGCCTCCGCGCGATCCTGGCCGCGCCGTCGCCGTCGCTGGAGGCCACCTGTGACACCGTCCTCGACAAGCTGCTCCCGCCGTCCCGTGCCGATGACGTCGCCCTGCTGCTCGCCCGCACCCGCGCGCTCGACGCGGACCAGGTGGTGACCTGGGAGCTGGCCGCGGAGCCCGCGCTCGTCGCCGAGGTGCGCGAGCGCGTCTCCGGCCAACTGGCCGCGTGGGGACTGGAAGAGCTCACCTTCACCACCGAACTGGTCGTCAGCGAGCTGTTCACCAACGCGATCCTGCACGGGCGCGGCCCCGTACAGCTCCGGCTGATCCGCGACCGTACGCTCCTGTGCGAGGTCGTCGACACCAGCACCTCGGCCCCGCATCTGCGCCGGGCCCGGGTCTACGACGAGGGCGGTCGCGGGCTGCTGCTGGTCGCCCGGCTCACCCAGCGCTGGGGCAGCCGTCAGATCCCCGGCGGCAAGGCGATCTGGGCGGAGCAGCCCCTCCCGGCGGTCTGACGGCTCGTACGGGACCGCGTCCGCCCGGGCGCGTGCCCCGGGCCCCCCGGCCGGACCGGCGGCCGGAGGCCCGGGGCACGGCTCACCCCTCCAGCGCCGCGGAGACCACCGCCTTCGCCTCCTCCTGGACCCGGCCGAGGTGATCGGCGCCGAGGAAGGACTCCGCGTAGATCTTGTAGACGTCCTCGGTGCCGGAGGGCCGGGCGGCGAACCAGGCGTTCTCCGTGCACACCTTGATGCCGCCGATCGGCGCGCCGTTGCCGGGCGCCTCGGTGAGCACCTCCGTGACCGCTTCCCCGGCGAGGGTGTCCGCGGTGACCTGCCGCGGTGAGAGCTTCGCGAGCACCCCCTTCTCCTCCGGGGTGGCGGGCGCGTCGATCCGGGCGTACGCGGGCTCCCCGAACCGCGCGGTGAGCGCGGCGTACTGCTCGGAGGGGGTCTTCCCGGTCACCGCGAGGATCTCGGAGGCCAGCAGCGCCAGGATGATGCCGTCCTTGTCGGTGGTCCACACCGAGCCGTCGCGGCGCAGGAACGACGCCCCGGCCGACTCCTCCCCGCCGAAGCCGAGCGATCCGCCGGCCAGCCCGTCCACGAACCACTTGAAGCCGACGGGCACCTCGACCAGCGGCCGGCCGAGGTCCGCGGCGACCCGGTCGATCATCCCCGACGACACCAGCGTCTTGCCGATCCCGGCGCCCGCGGGCCACCGCTCGCGGTGGGTGCAGAGGTAGGAGATCGCCGTCGCGAGATAGTGGTTGGGGTTCATCAGCCCCCCGTCCGGCGTGACGATGCCGTGCCGGTCCGCGTCGGCGTCGTTGCCGGTCGCGATCGCGAACCGGTCGCGCCGCTCGATCAGCGAGGCCATCGCGTACGGCGACGAGCAGTCCATCCGGATCTTCCCGTCCCAGTCCAGCGTCATGAACCGCCAGGTCGGATCGGACAGCGGGTTGACCACGGTCAGGTCGAGCCGGTGCTCCTCGGCGATCCTTCCCCAGTACGCGACCGACGCGCCGCCCAGCGGGTCGGCGCCGATCCGTACCCCCGCCGCGCGCACCGCGTCGAGGTCGAGCACGGACGGCAGGTCGGCCACGTACGTACCGAGGAAGTCGTACCGCCCGGTGCCCGGGGCGGCCAGGGCACGCCGGTACGGGAGCCTGCGGACGTCCTTGAGGCCGCCCGCGACGAGGTCGTTGGCGCGGTCCTGGATCCAGTTGGTCGCGTCGGACCCGGCCGGGCCGCCGCTCGGCGGGTTGTACTTGAAACCGCCGTCGGCGGGCGGGTTGTGGGACGGAGTGACCACCACACCGTCCGCGAGCCCCGCGGTACGGCCGCGGTTGTGGGTGAGGATCGCGTGCGAGACCGCCGGGGTGGGGGTGTAACCGTCGGCGCTGTCGACGAGCACCGTCACGGAGTTGGCCGCGAACACCTCGACGGCGGTCACCCGGGCGGGCTCGGAGAGCGCGTGGGTGTCCGCGCCGAGGAACAGCGGCCCGTCGGTGCCCTGGAGGGACCGGTACTCGCAGATCGCCTGGCTGGTCGCGGCGATGTGGTCCTCGTTGAAGGCGGTGGCGAGGGACGAACCGCGGTGCCCCGACGTCCCGAACGCCACACGCTGGCCCGGCTCCCGCGGCTCCGGGTGCAGCGCGTAGTACGCGGTCACCAGCTTGGCGACATCGATGAGGTCCTCCGGCCGGGCCGGCTGTCCCGCTCGTTCGTGCGGCATCTGCCCACTCCTCCAGATCGGTCGATCGTCTTGTCGGTTCATCTTCGCGGGTCGCCGCCGTGGCCGGTGACCGCCCCGCCGCAGGGCCCGTCAGGCCGACGGGTCCCGCCGGTCGGGGGCGGCCGTGGACGCGCGCACCATCAGCTCAGGGGTGAACCGGCGCGACCGGGCCGAGCGCCCCTCCACCATCCCCACCAGTGCGGTCGCCGCCCGCTCTCCCATCGCGCGCATCGGCGAGCGTACGGACGTGAGCGGGATGGGCAGTTGGGCCGAGAGCGGTACGTCGTTGAAGCCGGCCACCGCGACATCCCGTCCCGGCACCAGACCCGAGGCGCGCAGCGCGCCCATGACCCCGATCGCGGCGAAGTCGTTGACCGCGAAGACCGCCGTGGGGCGGGGCTCGGCGGCCAGCAGCAGGTGCGCGGCGCGCTCGCCGCCGTGCACGTCGAACGGCGCGTTGACGACCAGCGCCGGGTCCACCGGCAACCCCGCCTTCGCGTACGCGTCCGTGAAGCCCTTCGTCCGCTCGACCCCGGTGGAGGCGTACGGCTCGCCCGCCACCACCGCCACCCTGCGGTGCCCCAGCGCCAGCAGATGCTCCGCCACCAGCCGTCCGCCCACGATGTCGTCACAGGTGAACGAGGTGACCCCGCGCAGCCGCCGGGAGACCAGCGCCACCGGCACCCCGCGCGCCACCAGTTCGGAGGCGAGCGTCGTGTCGCCGCGCGCGTCCCCGAGGAGCAGCCCGTCGACCCGCAGGGCCAGCAGCCGCTCCACCTTGGCCCGCTGGACCTCCGGATCGTCCCCGGTGTTGGCGACGACCGCCTGGTACCCGGCGGCCGCCGCGCCCGCCTCGATGCCCTCGTAGACCGTGGCCAGCACGATGTCCGTGAGCCGGGGGACCAGCACACCCAGCAGCCGTGAACGGCCGGTCCGCAGGCTGGAGGCGGCGGGGTTCACCACATAGCCGAGCCGTCTCGCCGACTCCCGTACCCGGTCGGCGGTGGCGGCTCCCACCCCGGTGCCGTCGCGCAGCGCCCTGGACGCGGTGGACTGGTGCACACCCGCGTCGGCGGCCACATCGGCCAGGGTCACACCGTTCTCGCCCGGGTCGCGGCCGGCTGCGGACTGTCGTATCAAGGCCGTGGTCCTCGTTCCTGTGCTGCGGGGGGTGACGGTCCGGGCGCGGCCCGTCACGGATCCGGTCCCGGGCCGGGTGGCCGTGTTTCCGGAGCCATCATCTTCCATGAAGATCCGATCAGGGGGGTTGCCCTCCGGGGTGAGTGTGGAGCATGGTTGCGCAATCGTTCTCGCAATCGATTGTGGAGCCTCGTATGCAGCTTCGTCTCATCGGCACGGGTGGCACCATCGCCAGCCGCTCCACGCCCACCGGGAGGATCGCCTCCGTCACGGTGGCGGAGCTGCTGGGCACCGCGCGCGCCTTCCCCGTACCGGAGTGTGCCGAGGTGACCTGCGCGGAGCTGGGCCTGCGGGCCAGCTTCTCGCTCGGTCTCCCCGATCTCGCCACGCTCGCCGGAGCCGTCGGCGACAGCCTGCGCGAGGGGGCCGACGCGGTGGTCATCACCCATGGGACGGACTCCCTGGAGGAGACCGCGTTCGCGCTCGGTCTCGTGCACGCCGATGACCGCCCCATCGCGCTCACCGGCGCGCAGCGCCCCGCCGACGACCCGGCGGCCGACGGGCCGCGCAATCTCGCCACCGCCCTGACCTGGGCCGCCCACCCCGCGGCCCGCGGCCATGGCGTCAGCGCGGTCTTCGACGGCGCGGTCTGGCCCGCGATCGGGCTGCGCAAGACCGACACCCTGGCGCCCGCCGCCTTCGGCGCACCGGGCCGGGGGCCCGTCGCCCGGGTGGACGACGGCCGCGTCCGGCTGATCGGCCGGCCGCCCCGCCCCGCCCCGCTGATCCGGGCCGACGACCTCGGCCGGCTGCCCCGGGTGGACATCGTCCCGCTCTACGTCGGCTGTGACACCACACTGCTCGACGCGGCGGTCGCCGCGGGCGCGCGTGGTGTGGTGCTGTGCGCCTTCGGGGCGGGCAACGCCCCGCCGGAGATCACCGAGGTCGTCGCGCGGCTGGTGGCGGACGGCGTCGCGGTCGCCGTCGCCAGCCGGGTACCGGCCGGGGCGACCTCGGCGGCGTACGGCGCGGGCGGCGGCGCCGACCTGCTGCGGGCCGGCGCCGTCTTCGCCTCCGACCTCTCCCCGTGGCAACTGCGGCTGCTCCTGGCCGCCGCGCTGCACCGGGCCGAGGGGCGAGGGCCCGCGGGGGCCGCGGCGCTGATCCGCGACTGGCTCACCGACGCGGGACAGCACGAGCCCGGACACCATGTGTCCGAACACCATGTGCCCGGACACCACGAGAGCGGTCCACGCGGCGCCGCGCACCACGGCGGATGACCACCGGCCGGGCGCGCCTCCCGCGCGGGCGACCGGTCACCACGTACACCACCGGCAGACACCCCCACACGTACCAGCACCACCACCACACCAGCACCACCACCACACCCACCACACGTAGCTGTACACGTAAGAGGAGTACCGACATGGCGAAAGAGATTCTGGTTGCCTACGGCGTCGACGTCGACGCGGTCGGCGGTTGGCTCGGCTCGTACGGGGGAGAGGACTCCCCCTGTGACATCTCGCGCGGACTGTTCGCGGGTGAGGTGGGAGTGCCCCGGATGCTGGAGCTGTTCCGACGCCGGGAGATGACCACCACCTGGTTCTGGCCGGGCCACTCGATCGAGACGTTCCCCGAGGAGTTCGAGGCGTGTACGGCCGCCGGCCATGAGATCGGGGTGCACGGCTACAGCCACGAGAACCCGATCGCGATGAGCCGGACCCAGGAGTCCGACATCCTCGACCACTGCATCGACCTCATCTCCACCCGCACCGGACGACGGCCCACCGGCTATGTCGCCCCCTGGTGGGAGTTCTCCCCGGTCACCAACGAACTCCTGCTGGAGCGGGGCATCGCGTACGACCACTCCCTGATGCACCGCGACTTCGAGCCGTACTACGTGCGGGTCGGCGACAGTTGGTCGAAGATCGACTACGACCGTCCGGCGGCGGAGTGGATGAAGCCGCTGGAACGCGGCGAGGAGACCGACCTGGTGGAGATCCCCGCCAACTGGTACCTCGACGACCTGCCTCCGATGATGTTCGTCAAGGCCAGCCCCAACAGCCACGGCTTCGTCAGCCCGCGTGATCTCGAACAGATGTGGCGCGACCAGTTCGACTGGGTCTACCGAGAGAACGACTACGCCGTCTTCACCATGACCGTGCACCCCGACGTGTCGGGACGGCCGCAGAACCTGCTGATGCACGAGCGGCTGATCGACCACATCAGCGGCCACGAGGGCGTCCGCTGGGTCACCTTCGACGAGATCGCCACGGACTTCGTCCGCCGCCGCCCCCGAGGCTGACACCGCTCCGTCCCGCTCCCGCCCTCCCCGCTCCGCTTCCCCTCTCCCCGTGGCCGCGGCCCCGTGCCCCGGCCGCCGGCGCCGCGCCGGCCCTCTCCCCGGGCCGGCGCCGGGGACCGGACCGCTCCCGGTCCCCGCACACCGCGCCGCGACGGCGCCGTACCGCGCCCCGTCACCTCCGCGCCCGCCCGTCCCACCGCGGCGCCCCGTCCCCGCGTCCCCTTCGTACGTATCGGAGTCCGCCCGTGAACCCGTCAGCGACATCCTCGTCAGCCGCCCAAACCCCCGGCATAACCGAGCTGGGTACCCCGCCCCGCAAACTCGTGGTCCGCGCCTCGGTCATCTGCTTCCTGGCCTGGGTCTTCAGCGTCTACGACTTCACCCTCTTCGGCACGCTGCTCCCCAAGATCGCCGAGGACTTCGGCTGGTCCACCGCCACCGCCGCCAATGTCGTCACCGGCGTCACCGCGGGCACCTTCGTGGTCTCGCTCTGCGTCGGCCCGATCCTCGACCGCTTCGGCCGCCGCCCGGCCCTGATGATCACCTCGGCCGGGGCCGCCCTCACCTCGGCCGCGACCGCCCTGGCCGGCGGCGCGATCTCCATGGTCGGCATCCGCGCCTTCTCCGGGTTCGGCTACTCCGAGGAGGTCGTCAACACCGTCTACCTCAACGAGATCTACGGAAAGCACCCCCGGCGCGGACTGCTCTTCAGTTTCGTGCAGAGCGGCTGGCCGGTCGGCGCCCTGGTCGGAGCGGGGGTGACGGCGCTGACCCTGCCCACCTTCGGCTGGCGCGGCAGCTTCGTGATCGCGGCCGTCCCCGCGCTCGTCATCGCCCTGCTGATGCGCACCCTGCCCGAGTCCCCGGTCTTCCTCGGCCTGAAGAAGGCCCGTGCGCTGCGCGCCGAGGGGCGCTCCTCCGAGGCCGAGGCCGTCGAGAAGTCGGCCGGTATCGAGACCAAGGCGACCAAGGCCGGGCTGCGGGAGGTCTTCGCGCCCGCGCTGCGCCGTCACACGCTCTGTCTCTCGGCCGCCTGGCTGCTCAACTGGATGGGCATCCAGATCTTCTCGGTGCTGGGGACGACCGTGCTCGTCGAGGCCAAGGGCGTCTCGTTCAGCAGCGCGCTGCTGGTCCTCGTCCTCGCCAACCTTGCCGGTTTCTTCGGCTACGTCTTCCACGGCTGGCTCGGTGACCGGATCGGCCGCCGCACGACCATCATCATCGGCTGGAGCTGCGGCGGCGCCGCCATGACCGCCATGCTCCTCGGCCCCACCTCGACCGCGGCCGTGATCGGCCTCTACGCGCTCGGCCTGTTCTTCCTGACCGGTCCCTACTCGGCGATGTTGTTCTACATGAGCGAGTCGTTCCCCGAGCAGGTGCGGGGAATCGGCTCCAACGTCGCCCACACCATGGGCCCGGTCGGCGCCATCGTCGGCTCCGCGCTGCTCGGCGCGCTGCTCTCGGCCGGTGCCTCGATGACCGTCGCCGCCTTCCTCGCCGGAGCCGTCGGCATCTTCGGCTCCGGGCTCGTGATGCTCGGCGCGCGGGACGTCGACCGCCGCCCTACACCCGCACCGGCCCCCGCGGCCGTCTGACCCGTCCCGAACCGACCCGTCCCCGGCAAGCCCGACAGCCCGACAGCCCGACAAGGAGATTCCCCACCATGACCGGAGAACGACAGCGCGGCGCGGCCCTCATCACCGGAGGGGCCAGCGGCATCGGCAGGGCGACGGCCGTCGCCTTCGCCGAAGCGGGCATCGACACCGTGATCGGCTTCCACACCGCCGATCCGCACGACCCGGCCGGGACCGTCGAGGCGGTCCGCGCGGCCGGCGGCCGGTGTCTCGCCGTCGAGGCGGACGTCGCGAGCGAGGCGGGCCCCGAACGGCTGGCGCGGGCCGCCGTGGACACGTACGGCCGGCTCGACATCGCCGTCGCGGCGGCCGGCATCCTGCGCCGGGCACCGCTCGCCGAACTCACCGACGAGGCCTGGCAGGACATGCTCGGCGTCGACCTCACCGGGGTCATGCGCACCTTCCGCTCGGCGGTTGCGCGGATGACCGGGCCGGGCGCGCTGCTCGCCGTCTCGTCCATCGCGGGCGGGGTGTACGGCTGGGGCGAGCATGCCCACTACGCCGCCGCCAAGGCCGGGGTGCTGGGCCTGGTCCGCTCCCTCGCCGTGGAGCTGGCGCCCCGGGGCATCCGGGCCAACTCCGTGATCCCCGGGCTGATCGAGACCCCGCAGTCGCTCGACGCGCGCAACTCGCTCGGCCCCGAGGGGCTGCGAGCGGCGGGCTCGTCCATCCCGGCCGGCCGGGTAGGACGCCCGGCGGAGGTGGCCGCCGCCATCCGCTTCCTGTGCGCGCCCGAAGCCTCGTACATCACCGGGCAGCAGCTCGTCGTGGACGGCGGTCTGACGGTCCGCTTCCCCGACTGACACCCATCCCACCCGTCCCGCCCGCCCCACCCGCCCCTCCTCGGCACGACCACCTCACGGAGACCCGATGACCACCCCGACCCCTATTCCGGCCCCCGACCCCACTTCGCGCACTGTTCTGATCACCGGCGCCGCCAGCGGCATCGGCGCCGCCGTCGCCGAGGCGTTCGCCCGTGAGGGGGCCGGGCTCGCCCTCGCCGACCGCGACACCGACCGGCTCGCGGCCCTGCGCGACCGGCTGCCCGCCACGGCCGCCGTCACCCTGCACACGCTCGACGTCGCCGACGCCGGCCAGGTCAGGGAGACGGTCGAGGAGGTGGTACGCCGCCACGGCGGGGTGGACGTCCTCGTCAACTCGGCGGGCATCCTGACCGAGGTCCCGCTGACGGAGATGGACCCGTCCGTCTGGGACGAGACCATCGCCGTGGATCTGCGCGGCGTCTTCCTGAGCTGCCGCTACACCCTGCCGCACATGATCGCGCGGGGCGGCGGCCGGATCGTCAACATCGCCTCGCAGCTCGGGCAGAAGGGCGGCGAGGGGCTGACCCACTACTCGGCCGCCAAGGCCGGGGTCATCGGCTTCACCAAGGCGCTCGCCCGGGAGGCCGCCCCGCACAACGTCCTGGTCAACGCGGTCGCCCCGGGGCCGGTCGAGACCCCGCTGGTGGACGGGCTCAGCCCGGAGTGGAAGCGCGCCAAGCAGGCGGAGCTGCCGCTCGGCCGGTTCGGACGGCCCCAGGAGATCGCGCCGACCGTGCTGCTCCTCGCCTCCGACCCCGGCGGCAACCTCTACGTGGGGCAGACCCTCGGCCCCAACAGCGGCGACGTGATGGCATGACGCCCCGCCGGAACGGACACACCGAAGGCCCCGGCGCCCCGGTGGCCGCCCGTACGGAGAGGGGCTGACCGGCGTGTGCGGAGGGTGCGGCCGTCCCGCGACCCGCTGGACGGAGCGGGTGGCGCCGCTCGGTCCCGGCGGTACGGCCGCCCGGCACCGTGTCGTACGGCGGCTGCTGGCCGGGGCCCGGCTGACCGCCAGGCCCTGGCCGGGGGGCGGCTGGCAACTCGCCGACCGGGCCGGACGCTGGCGCCACTGCGCGGAACTCGACGCGCTCTGGACCGCCGTACGCGCCCTGTCGGGGCCGGTGATCACCCCCGACGCCGGGGACCCCACCCGCGTCTGGAGCCTGCCCGGTCCGTCCGCGCCCGATCCGCACGCGCTGGTCGTCTGGACGGCGGCGGCGCTGCGCGCGGGCCCGGCGTCCGGCGCGCTCACCGTACGGGCGGCGGGCTGGTCGCTGACCGGCGGGGCGGACCCGGACTCCGCTCCCGTACTCCACCGTGCGCGGGCGGATCCGGCGCCCGGCGGGGTGTGCGTCGAGGCCCCGTGGGGCGCCCGCGCGCTCGCCACGCACCTGGCGCGGGTGTGCGCGCCGCCGGACGCGGCCGGCTGAGTTCCGCGCCTGCTCAGGGAGGCTGATGCCCGCGCCTGCCCAGCGGTGTGGACGGACCGGCCCTCCGACCCGTTCGATACGATGAACGGCCAGGGCTGCCGCACGTCCTCCGGCGTCGTTCCCGCACCATCGAAGGGGTCGAGATGGCTACCATCAGGGACGTCGCCCAGCGGGCCGGGGTCGCGCCCAGCACCGTCAGCTATGTCTTCAACGGCTCCCGCTCGATCTCCGAGGAGACCCGCCGGCGCGTCCAGGAGGCCGTCGACGCGCTCGGCTACCACCCGCGCGCCAGCGCCAGGACCCTGCGCAGCAGCCGCACCCATGTGATCGCCCTCGCGCTTCCCCGCGCGGCCGGTGAACGGCACGCCGTGGACGGCCGGTTCGCCATCGAGGTCAGCGACGCCGCCAACTCCCTCGGCCACGACCTCCTTCTGACGACCTCGCAGGACAAGGCGGAAGGGCTGCGGCGCGTCGCGCTCAGCGGCCTCGCGGACGCGGCGGTCCTGATGGCGGTCGACATGGAGGACGCGCGGATCGACGTCGTACGCGAACTGGTCTTCCCCGCGGCCCTGATCGGGCGGCCCGCCGACGAGGACGCGCTGCCCTGGACCGATCTCGACTGGGAGGAGGCCGCGGCGCTCGCCGTCCGGGAACTCGCCGCCGCGGGCCACCGCGAGCTGGTCTATCTCGCGCCCGGCGAGCCGGAGGTACGGGGGCGGCGCAGCTACGCGCTGCGCGGGATCGCCGGCGCCCGCCGTGGCGCCCGTACCACCGGCGCCGCCGTCCGCGTCGTCCACTCCGTCGGCGATCCGGCCAGACTGGCGCACCGGCTCCGTACGCTCCTGGGGGAGCGGACGTCCGACGGAGCCCGGCGGCCGGGGAGCGACGCCGGGGCCGACGCGGCGCCGACCGCGCTGATCGTGCAGCACCCCTCCGCGCACCACCACATCCTGGCGTCGGTCTCGGCGGCCGGACTGCGGGTGCCCGAGGACGTCACCGTCGTCGTCATCGGTACGCTGCCGGGCGATCCGTCGAGCAGCCGGCTGCCCCGGATCGAACTGCCGGTCCCGACGCTGGCCACCGAGGTCACCCGGCTCGCCGTGAGCGCCGCAGCCGTGCTGCGGGAGGACACCGCGCGCGGCGCGGAGCACGCGGAGCCGGGCGCGCGGCTGCTCGCCGACTCCGTCGGGCATCTGCTGATCGCACCGGTCCTGCTGCCGGGCGCGCTGCCGCTCGGCGCGCCGCGCGGCTGACCCCGGCCGGATCCCACCCGTTTCGCTCCGGTAACCCACCCGTATCCCTCCGGCATCCAGCCCGGATCCCGCCGTATCCCGTCCGTCCGCACCGAAGTCTCCGCTCGGCTCTTGTCGCCGTTTCGGCGAGCGCCTACCATCGCCGCAGCGTTGAATCGAATCGATTCGACACTTGTTCGCCCGCGCGCTCCCGTCCGTCCCCGCCGACTCCCCGCACCCTCCCGCCCCGCACCGGTCCCTCCCCGTCCCTCCCCCTCCCTCTCCTGTGCATCTCCGTCTCCATACAGCGTTGTAGACCGAACGGAGCCCCTCTTCCATGCACCCGATCCGCCGCCTCCCGGCGCCGGCCGTGCTCCTCACCGCGCTCGTGGCCCTCGTCCCGCTCGCCGGGTGCGCGCGGCTGCCCGACCCCGGCACCCTCACCGTCCTCAACTCGGCCACCGACACCCACGAACACGACCAGCAGCAGAAGTTCTTCGACCGCTGCGCGAAGCCGCTCGGCGTGAAGGTCAGACAGACCAGCGTCCCCGCCGACCAGGTGGTGTCCAAGGCCCTGCGGATGGCCTCGTCCCACTCGCTGACCGACATCCTCGAACTCGACGGCTCCGAACTCCCGCAGTTCGCCGACACCGGCGGCCTCCTCCCGCTGAAGGACGCGGGCGTGGACGTGACCGGGATGTCGCCCGGCGCCGTCTCCATGGGCAGCTTCCGGGGCGACCAGTACGGCATCGCCCGGTCCGTCAACTCCCTCGCCCTGATCTACAACGCCGAGCTGCTGCGCAAGGCCGACGTCGAACCACCCACCACCTGGGACGAGTTGAAGGCAGCCGCCAAGAAGCTCACCCGGGGCCGCACCTTCGGGATGGCCTTCAGCGCCACCCCCGACGCGGACGGCGTCTACCAGTTCCTGCCGTTCTTCTGGTCGGCCGGCGGTGACGAGGCGCGTCTCGACGACGGCCGGGGCGCCCCCGCCCTGCGCCTGTGGAAGGACCTGATCGACGACAAGTCGGCCTCCAGTGCCGTCGTCAACTGGAACCAGCAGGACGTCAACGACCAGTTCATCGCCGGACGGGCCGCGATGATGATCAACGGGCCCTGGCAGGTCCCGGTGCTCGGCGAGCACCAGGACCTCGACTGGGCGGTCGCCGCGATCCCCGTCCCCGAGGCGGGCCGCCCGCCGGTGCCACCGATCGGCGGTACGGTCATGACCCTGCCCCGCACCGGCGACACCGGACGCCAGCGGACCGCGGCGCGGATCATCGACTGCCTCAACGAGCAGCGCAACCAGGTCTCCTGGGGCGAGGCCGTCTACAACGTCCCCACCCGCACGGCGGCGGCCGCCGTGTACAAGGCCCAGAACCCGAAGCTGGGCGCCTTCGCCGACGAGGTCGCCACGGCGCGCTCCCGCACCGACCGGGTCGGCGCGCGCTGGCCGGTCGTCTCCGACGCCCTCGCGGGCGCCTTCCAGTCCGTACTGACCGGCCGCTCCACACCTGAAGCCGCCCTGAAGCAGGCCCAGTCACGGGCCACGGCCGGCGAGTGACGTGAGGAGACCCGCCATGACCACCTCCACCACAGCCGGCGCCCCCGCGCCCGCCGGAAGACCCTCCGGGGACACCGACCCCGCCGCCGCGGACGCCGCCCGCGCGCCCGCCGGGCCCGGACGCCGCGCCGCGATCCTGCGCCTGCTCTTCGTCGCCCCCGCCGTCCTCTACATGCTGGCCTTCTTCGGCTACCCGCTCGTGCGCAACGTCGCCATGAGCTTCCAGCACTTCACCCCGCGCACCTACTTCACCGGCGAGTCCCCCTTCAACGGGCTCGACAACTGGCGCGGAGTCTTCGGCAATCCGCTCTTCACCGGCTCCCTCTGGCACACCCTGCTCTTCACCGCGGGCTCCCTGCTCGGCCAGTTCGTCATCGGCCTCGCGCTCGCCGTGTTCTTCTCCCGCCGCTTCCGGCTCTCCGGCTTCGTCCGCGCGGTCCTGCTGCTGCCCTGGCTCGTCCCGATGGTCGTCTCGGCCGTCGTCTGGCGCAAACTCCTCGACCAGGACACCGGCGTCCTCAACACACTCCTGATGGACCTGCATCTGACCTCGTCCGCCGTGCCCTGGCTCAGCAGCCCGAACGTGGCCCTGCTCTCCGCGATCCTCGTCAACATCTGGATCGGCATCCCGTTCAACATGGTGATTCTCTACGGCGGGCTCCAGGAGATCCCCCGCGATCTGTACGAGGCCGCCGCGCTCGACGGCGCCGGTCCCTGGCGCACCTTCCGCCGTATCACCCTGCCGCTGCTGCGCCCGGTCGTCACCGTGGTCCTCATCCTCGGCTTCATGTCCACGGTGAAGATCCTCGACCTGATCCTCGCCCTCACCGGCGGCGGCCCCGCCGACTCCACCCAGACCCTGGGCACCGTCACCTACCAACTCTCCTTCCAGCAGCTCAACTTCGGACAGGGCGCGGTGGTCGGCAACGTACTCATCCTGGTCAGCGCGGTCTTCGCCGTGCTCTATCTGCGCGCCAACCGCTCCGACTTCGGCCAGGGGAAGTGACCGCCATGTCCACCACCGACTCCGCCGCCGGCCGCCCGCGCGGCGCCGCCTCCACCGTTCTCGCACTCGTCGTCCTCGCCGTACTGCTCTTCCCGCTCTACTGGATGGTCAACATCGCCCTCCAGCCCGGCGAAAGCCTGGCCGAAACCCACTGGCTGCCCACCTCGCCCGGCTGGGACAACTTCCAGCGCGCGCTGAGCGGTCAGGGCGGCTCGCTGGTGACCAGCCTCGTCGTCGCCCTCGGCGCCGTCGTGGTCTGTCTGGCGCTGGCCGCGCCCGCCGCGTACGGCCTGGCCCAGCTCGGGGTGCGCGGCAGCCGTACGATCGTGTTCGCCACGCTGATCACCCAGATGGTCCCGGGCATCGTCATCGCCAACGCCCTCTACAGCGCCTATGTCGAACTGCGGCTGGTCAACTCCCCGTTGGGGCTGATCCTCGCCGACGCCTCGCTCGGACTGCCGTTCTCCATCGTGCTGCTGCGCGCCTTCATGGTGTCGATCCCGCGCGAGGTCGTGGAGGCCGCGCTGGTCGACGGTGCGGGCCGGTTCACCGCCTTCGTCCGGATCGTCCTGCCGATGAGCCGCAACGCCCTGATCACGGCGGGCCTGTTCACCTTCCTCTTCGCCTGGTCCGACTTCATGTTCGCGCTGACCCTCAACACCACGGACGACGTCAAACCCATCACCCTCGCCATGTACGAGTACATCGGAGCCCATGTCAGCGACTGGGGCGCGGTCATGGCGACCGCCGTCGTCTCCGCGGTCCCCGCCGCGATCCTGCTGGTCGTGGCCCAGAAGTACGTGGCCGCCGGCATCACCGGCGGATCCGTCAAATAACGGCCGCGGCCCCGTCGAACGGGGACCATCGACCCGATGGACCACCGATCCGAACCAGCCCCTTCCACAGAGCAGGAGCACTGATGAAGTTCACCGACGGGTACTGGCAGATGCGCCCCGGCGTCACCGCCCGGTACGCGGTCTCCGTCGCCGACGCCGATGTCACCGACGACCGGGTCACCCTCTACGCCCCGGTGGGACGGGTGACCCACCGCGGCGACACCCTCAACGCCCCCCTGGTGACCGTCGAGTGCTGGTCCCCCGCCGAGGGCGTCATCGGTGTCCGCCTCACCCACCACGGCGGACGCGCCCCGAGGACACCGGAGTTCGCGCTCACCACCGGCTCCGGGACCGGCGCCGGCAAGGTGGTCAGGGAGGGCTCCACGATCGAACTCACCTCCGGCGAACTCACCTTGAGGACCGACACCGACGCACCCTGGCAGCTCGACTTCACCGCGGGCGGGCAGAGCCTGACCACGATCGGCGGCCGGGGCGCCGGGTTCGCGACCGACGCGGACGGCCGGCACTTCATGCTCGCGCAGCACTCGCTCGCCGTCGGGGAGAGCGTGTACGGGCTGGGCGAACGCTTCACCCCGTTCGTCAAGAACGGCCAGACCGTGGACATCTGGCAGGCGGACGGCGGCACCAGCAGCGAACAGGCGTACAAGAACATCCCGTTCCACCTCACCAGCCGGGGCTACGGCGTCTTCGTCAACCACCCGGGCCAGGTCTCCTACGAGGTGGGCTCCGAGGCCGTCGGGCGCGTCCAGTTCAGCGTCGAGGACCAGAGCCTGGAGTTCCATGTCGTCCATGGCCCGGGGCCCCGGGAGATCCTGGCGCGGTACACCGCGCTCACCGGCCGCCCCGCGCTGCCCCCCGCCTGGTCCTTCGGCCTGTGGCTCTCGACCTCGTTCACCACCTCGTACGACGAGGCCACCGTCAACCGTTTCGTCCAGGGCATGGCCGACGCCGAAATCCCCCTGAGCGTCTTCCACTTCGACTGCTTCTGGATGCGCGAGTACCAGTGGAGCGACTTCGTCTGGGACCCCGACGTCTTCCCCGACCCGGAGGGCATGCTCGCCCGGCTGCGCGAGCGCGGGCTGCGCGTCTGCGCCTGGATCAACCCGTACATCGCGCAGAAGTCCCCCCTCTTCGCCGAGGGGATGGCCGAGGGCTATCTGCTGAGGAAGCCCGACGGCGACGTCTGGCAGTGGGACCGCTGGCAGCCCGGGATGGCGCTGGTCGACTTCACCAACCCGGACGCCCGCGCCTGGTACGCGGACAAGCTGCGCGTCCTGCTCGGCCAGGGCGTCGACTGCTTCAAGACGGACTTCGGCGAGCGCGTCCCCGTCGACGTCGCCTGGCACGACGGCTCCGACCCGGAGCGGATGCACAACTACTACACGCAGATCTACAACGAGACGGTCTTCGAACTGCTGCGCGAGGAGCGCGGCGAGGGCGAGGCCGTCGTCTTCGCCCGCTCCGCGACCGCCGGCGGCCAGCGGCTGCCCGTGCACTGGGGCGGCGACTGCGAGTCGACGTTCGAGGCCATGGCCGAGTCGCTGCGCGGCGGACTGTCGCTCGGCCTGTCGGGGTTCGGGTTCTGGAGCCACGACATCGGCGGGTTCGAGGGCACTCCGACCCCCGCGCTCTTCAAGCGCTGGGTCCAGTTCGGCCTGCTCTCCTCGCACAGCAGGCTGCACGGCTCCAAGTCCTACCGGGTGCCGTGGGACTACGGGGACGAGGCCGTCGCCGTCACCCGCGACTTCACCCGGCTCAAGCACCGGCTGATGCCGTACCTCTACCGCGCCGCCACCCAGGCCAGGGACACCGGCACCCCCGTGATGCGCGCCATGGTGCTGGAGTTCCCCGACGACCCGGCCTGCCGCCCGCTCGACCGGCAGTATCTGCTCGGCGACGACCTGCTGGTCGCCCCCGTCTTCACCGAGGACGGCTCGGTCGAGTACTACGTCCCCGACGGCGTCTGGACCAACATCCTCAACGGCGCCCAGGTCACCGGCCCCGGCTGGCGGCGCGAGACCCATGGCTTCGACACCCTGCCGCTGCTGGCCAGGCCGGGCGCGGTGCTCCCGCTCGGCGCCGTCGACGAGGGCCCCGAGTACGACTGGGCCGACGGCGTGACGCTGCGCGTGCACACCCCGGTGGACGGCGCCGAGGTCGTCACGGCCGTCCCCGCGCCCGACGGCTCAGGACCCGCCGCGGTCTTCACCACCCGGCGTGACGGCGACGAGATCGTCGTGGAGACGGGAAGCACACGCCCCTGGAAGGTCCTGCTGGTGGGCGCCGCCCCCACCGGGGACGCCACCCCCGATCCGCTCGGCGCGCTCCACAGCGCCCCTGCGGGCACCCACCGGCTGACGGCCCGTCTGGCCTGAGAGCCTGTCGGGTGGCCGCCCGGTCAGAGGTCACCCGACAGGCTCTGAGAGCCCGCCGCGTCCCCCAGAGCGTCACCGCCGCCCATCCGGTCATATGGTCGAAGATGACCGCATATGACATGGATGGCTGATGCTCGCACCCTCTGGGGGAACGCATGACCGCACGGAGCGGTACGGACGCGACAGCGGCGCCGGACCCGGCGCGGCCCGGCCGCCTCCAGCGCCTCGGAGCGTGGTGCGCCCATCACTTCATCGTGGTCGTCGTCGCCTGGCTGGTCGCCCTCGGCGCGCTGCACGCGCTGCAGAACTCCTTCGGAGGCACCTACTCCGACGACTTCGCCCTCCCCGGAACCCAGTCGGACACCGGCGCCCGGGTGCTCGGCGAACACGCGCCCGCGGCCGCCGGCGTCGGCGCCCAGGTCGTCCTGCACGACGGGCGGCAGTCCCTCACCGCCGTACGGAGCCAGGTCGACCAGACCGTCGCCTCCCTCCAGAAGCTCCCGCACGTCCTGTCCGTGGCGAACCCGCTGCCCGCCACGCCCTCCTCACCACCCACCGGAGCCCTCACCTCCGACGGCCGGACGGGCTACATCAGCGTCCGTTTCAGCGCCAGTCCCACCACCTTCCCCCGCTCCTATCTCGACGGCGTCGACCGGGCCGTACAGCCGCTGCGCGCCGCCGGCGTCGAGGTCGAGTACGGCGGACCGCTCGGCGAACTGGCCCGCCCGAAGGCCGGAGACCTGACGAGCGAGGCCATCGGGTTCGCTGTGGCGGTGATCGTCCTGCTGATCGGTTTCGGCAGCGTCATCGCCGCCGGGATCCCCCTGCTCACCGCGCTGATCGCGGTCGTCGTCGGGCTGGCCTGTCTCAGCCTGATCGCCGCCGTCTTCACCTTCGCGAGCGTCTCGCCCACCCTGGCCACGATGATCGGCCTCGGCGTCGGCATCGACTACGCGCTCTTCCTGATCACCCGCCACCGCCAGCAGTCGATGGACGGCGCGGACCCGGTGACGGCGGCGGGCCGCGCCGTCGCCACCAGCGGCCGGGCCGTCCTCGTCTCCGGCTGTACGGTCATCGTCGCCCTGGCCGGGCTGTACGTCTCCCGGATCAGCTTCATCGGCAAGCTCGGCGCCGCGGCGGCCGTCACCGTCGTCACCGCCGTCATCGGCGCGGTCACCCTCGTACCGGCCCTGCTCGGACTCGCCGGACGCCGGATCGACCGCTACCGGGTCCGCCGCCCGGTCGCGGAGGGCGTCGCCGATCCGGCCGTCGTACGCGCCGGACGGAAGGGCGGCGGCAGCACCCGGGTGCACACCGGGGCGACCGGCGGCTGGCACCGGTACGCCCGGCGTGTCGAGCACCACCCGTGGTGGTTCCTGCTCGCCGGGCTGGTGGTCGTCGGCGTCCTCGCCATCCCCCTTCTTTTCATTCGTCTCGGCCATATCGACGACGGGGCCGACCCCACCAGCTTCACGGACCGGCGCGCCTACGACCTGATCTCCGAGGGCTTCGGCTCCGGCGCCAACGGTCCGCTCACCCTCGTCGTCGACCAGAGCGAGGTCCCCCCGGCCGACCGCTCCGCGCTCGCCGCCCAATTGACCAAGGCGCTCACCGACGTCCCCGGCGCGGCGAGCGTCAGCCCGCTCACCCCGGCCGGCGACGGCGACGTCCTGACCGCCACGGCGCTCTCCCGTACCTCACCGCAGTCCGCCGGGACCGCCACGCTCTTCCGTCAGCTCAAGGACGACATCCTGCCGCGCGGCGTGGCCGGAACCGACGCCACGACCTATGTGACGGGCACGGCCGCCGCCCAGGAGGACTTCCTCGACCTCATCTCGGCTCGGCTGCCGCTCATCATCGGTGTGGTGGTCGGCCTCGCGTTCCTCATCATCCTCATCGTGTTCCGGGGGGTCCTGGTCGCGCTCAAGGCCGCCGTGCTCAACCTCCTGTCGATCGCCGCGTCGTACGGAGTCGTCGTCGCCGTCTTCCAGTGGGGCTGGGGCGGGCCCGCGCTGGGCGTCAACGGGACCGTGCCCATCGAGAGCTATGTGCCGATGATGATGTTCGCGATCGTCTTCGGACTGAGCATGGACTACGAGGTCTTCCTGCTCTCCCGGGTCCACGAGGCCTGGCGCCGTACCCACCGCAGCGGGGACAGCGTCGCCCACGGTCTGGAGATCACGGCCCGGGTGATCACCTGCGCGGCGCTCATCATGGTCAGCGTCTTCGCCGCGTTCATCCTGAGCGACAACATCGTGGTCAAGATGCTCGGCCTCGGGCTCGCCGTCAGCGTCCTGATCGACGCCACCATCGTCCGGCTGCTGCTCGTCCCCGCGGTGATGACCCTGCTGGGCCCGGCCGCCTGGTGGACACCCCGGTGGCTGGACCGCGTCCTGCCGCACGTGGACACGGAGGGCGAGGCGGTGGAGGCGAGGGCCCCAGGACCGGCGCGCTGAGCGGGACCCCACGTCCCCGCCGTGGACCGCGCCGGGGTGCGGAAACGCCGGGGAGCGGTGATGGTGGTCGGGGATACGTTCCGAGCGAGGAGCCGAACATGTCGATGCTCGACAAGCTGAAGAGCCTCATCAAGGGGCATGAGAGCACCGCCCGCCAAGGGGTGGAGAAGGCCGGCGACGCGTTCGACCGGAAGACGGGGAACAAGTACCAGAGCCAGGTCGACACCGCCCAGAAGAAGATCGACGAACAGCTCGGTACGCAGGAGCCGCCGTCGGGTGGCGACCGTCCGCCGCAGAGCTGACCCGTCCGGCCGATACGGCGTGTGCCGCGCGCGAGCGTGGCGCGCGCCGTACGCGTACGGCGGACCGTTCGGCCCAGCCGCCGGGGCGCGTCGAACCGGAAGCGCTCCGTGCCCGTGTCATCAAGTGAGGCCGCACCCGGAGGTGGCCTCGTCTCATGTCATGGGCACGACTGTCGCTATGAGAGGCATCAACCCGCAATGAGAAGTGTGGAGTTACCTCGCCGCGCCCGGCGCGTCGCCGTCGTCATGGCCTTCGCCCTGGGCGCCGCCGCCACCGTTCCCCAGGCGGCCTGGGCCGCCCCCGCCGCGCGCACCACCCAGGTGGTCACCTGGGCCGCCAGCGCCGACCGGCTGGACACCGCCGTCCCCGAACGCACCCATCGCGTCGTCGTCCGCACCAGCACGGGCGGCAGCGCCCTGCGGATCCGGCTCTCCAACGCCTTCGGCGAGCAGCCGGTGACCTTCGGCCGCGCCTACGCGGGCACCGTGGCCTCGGGCGCCTCCGTGGTGCCCGGCACCAACCGGGCGCTGAGCTTCCGGGGCGCCGCGTCCGTCACCGTACCGGCGGGCGGCTCCGTGTACAGCGATCCGCTGCCGGGCACCGTACGGCCGTACGCGGATCTCGCCGTCAGCCTGTACGTACGGGACGCGTCCGGCACCGCCACCGGCCACCGGATGGGGCACCAGACCTCGTACATCGCGCCCACCGGTGACCATGCCGCCGAGGACGACGCCACGGCCTACACCCAGCGCACGAGCTTCCGTTACTACCTCGACGCCGTGGTGGCCGACGCGCCGCGCGGCACCGGGGCCGTCGTCACGCTGGGCGACTCGATCACCGACGGCGCCGGCTCCACCGCAGACACCAACCGCCGCTGGCCCGACTTCCTCGCGCGGCGGCTCGGCGACGACCGGCGCACCCCGGTCAAGGGCGTAGCCAACGAGGGGATCTCCGCCAACAAGCTCCTCTCCGACGGCGCGGGGCAGAGCGCGCTGAAGCGCCTGGACCGGGACGTCCTGTCCCAGCGCGGGCTGCGGACGGTGGTCCTGCTCGAAGGCGTCAACGACATCAAGGCCACCCCGGCGCCCACGGCCGCGGACGTGATCGACGGCTACCGGCGGATCATCGCGCGGACGCACGCCGCCGGAGCCTGTGCCGTGGGGGCGACCGTTCTGCCGTACCAGGGCTGGGGCGAGTGGAACGCGAACGGTGAGGCGATCCGCCAGGAGGTCAACGCCTTCGTACGGGAGAGCGGAGCCTTCGACGCCGTCGTCGACTTCGACGCCGCGATCGGGGACCCTGCCGCCCCTACGCGGATGCTCCCCGTGTACGACAGCGGTGACCATCTGCACCCGAACGACGCGGGGATGAAGGCCATGGCGGACACCGTCGACCTCCGCGCGCTGCGCTGCGGCGGATAGCGCGGCGGGCTCCGACGTGCGGTATCGCCGCCCCGGGCGACGTGCCCGGGGCGGCGATACCGCACGCGGTTCAGAGGGCGGAGGTGACGGCCGCCCGGTCCTCCCCGTCCGGCTTACCGGTGTCCTCGCGTTCTGCCCGGGTCCGCGGCGAGCGGGCCAGCACCAGGGCCAGCAGGGTCAGCGCCTGGCACACGACGACAAAGGCGACGACCAGCCAGGGGCCGTCCGCCACGGCCACCAGCGCGGTCGCGATGAACGGCGTCGTCCCGCCGAGCACCATCACGTTCAGCTCACGGGAGAAGGCGATCGCGGTGAAGCGGTACCGGGTCTCGAACAGCTCCGACAGGAAGGCCGACTGCGAGCCGAGCATGGCGCTCTGCCCCACACCGTAGGCGATCGTCATGGCGACGACGATCAGCACGGGCCGCTCCGTCTGGAGCAGCAGGAAGTACGGAGGGATGTACAGCGCCATGAAGAGGGCGCCCCCGGCCATGACCGGCACACGGCCCACCCGGTCGGAGAGCCGGCCGAACAGCGGCACCGCGACGATGCTGCTGCCCACGGCGACCACCACACCGACCGTGGCCACGGTCGCGGAGACGCCCAGGGTGTTCTTGAGATAGCTGAGCGAGAAGGTGTTGACGAGATAGCCGGCCACGTTCAGCCCCGACCCGCACAGCAGTCCCACCATCAGATGGCGGGGCCGCTCCCGCAGCGCCTGTACGACGGGGATCTTGCGGGCCGGGGACTTCCCGTCCGCCGTGTCCCGCATGGCCTCCTTGGTCCGTACGAAGTCGGGGGTCTCCTCGATACGCCGCCGGATGAACAGGGCCACCGCGAAGATCACCACGCTGGCCAGGAAGGGCACGCGCCAGGCCCAGCCGAGCAGGACGTCCTCGGGGATGGTGGCCAGGATCGAGAAGAAGCCGGTGGAGAGCACGAACGCGGCGCCTACGGATGCCTGGGCGAACGAGGTGTACAGGCCGCGGCGCGCGGCGGGAGCGTACTCGGCGACGGTGGTGACGGCGCCGGCGAACTCGGCGCCCGCGCCGATGCCCTGGAGGATCCGGGTGATCAGGAGCAGGACGGGCGCCCAGGCCCCCACCGTCTCGTACGTCGGCAGGAGGCCCACGGCGACGGTGGCCGCTCCCATCAGCGTGATGGTGAAGATCAGAACAGGCTTGCGGCCGACCCGGTCACCGACGTGGGCGGCGATGAGACCGCCGATGGGCCGGACGAAGAACGCCACCGCGAAGACCGCGAACGAGGCGAGCGTTCCCGCGACCGAACTCTGGCTCGGGAAGAACAGGGGGCCGAAGACCAACGCGGACGCCACGCCGTACAGCGCGAAGTCGTACCACTCGATGACCGTGCCGATGGAACTCGCCACGACGACGCGTCTGACGGCCTTCGGGTCGAATGCGGGTGAGGACGGTGTGTGTGCCATGAGGAGGACTCTCTTCAGGATCGTCTTGCTGATTTCGCCGTTGAAGTGCAGCGCGACGCCCCTGTACGGGGTGTGCGGCTCTTGGCGCGCGCACCGGGAAGGGGTGGGCCGGTGCGGGCGGTGACGCTGTCGGCGGAACGGCTGGTGCGAGGAGGGCGTACCGGGGCCTGCGCGACAGACGGGAAAGGGTTGGTCACGGCCGTCGGGCGGCCGGGCGGACCGGCCTTCGGGCCCGTGGGCCGGTCCGGTCGGTGTGCTGGTGGGCGCGGTGCGAGGGCGTCACCGGAGGCCCTGCGGCGTGCCGGGTTCCTCCCCGGGCCGCCGCACGGCCGGGGGAGGGGGAACCGCGAGGAAGCGGGCGGGCTCCGACGCGTTGTGGGGGCCCCGCGCCGTCGCGCGGGACGGGCCCGTCGGAGGGGGTGGGTCAGCGCACCGGGCTCACCGCCTCCCGCAACAGGGGAAGTGCGGTGGGGTCGGCCAGCGCCGACCCCACGGCGACCGCCGCGCAGCCCGCCGACAGGAAGGCGGCGGCGTTGTCGGCGCCGATGCCGCCGGTGGCGACGAAGCGGACATCGGGGAACGGAGCGAGATGCGCGGCGATCCACTCCGGTCCGAGCTGCCGCGCGGGGAACGCCTTGAGCCAGGTGTGGCCGGCCGCCTGGGCGGTGGCGATGTCGGTGGCGGTGGCCACCCCGGGCAGATGGGGCAGCCCGCTGTGCGCGGATGCCTCGATGACCTCCCGGTGCACTCCGGGAGCGACGGTGAAGGCCGCGCCGATCTCCTGGACGGCCCGCAGCCGCCGCACGGTGGTGACGGTGCCGGCCCCGATCTGCCTGCCGTGGTCGCGTGCCGCTTCGACGGCGGCTCGCAAGGAGGGGAGGGCGGCGTCGGACTGTACCGGGATCTCCACCAGTTCGACGCCGAACTCCCAGGCCCGGCGGCACAGTTCGACGGTGGCGGACGGGTCCTGGCCCCGGAAGATGCCCATCAGAGGATGGCGGGACAGGTGCCGGGCGAAGAAGTCGGTGGAGATGTCAGCGGCCGTCATGTGTGTTTCCTTTCCAGCCCAGTTCGGTGCTGATCCGCTGGGCGGCCGAACGGAACTCGTCGAGGTGGGCGCGGAGTTCGGCGAGCGGAGCGACGGCGGACAGGGCGGTGATGGAGATCCCGTGGGTGACTTTGCCGCGGGCGTCGAAGACGGGGAGGGCGACGCAGTTGATGTAGCCCTCGTGTTCGCCGTCGTCCTCGGCCCAGCCGCGGGCGCGGGTCCGGCGGAGGTCCTCGACGAGGGCCTCACGGCTCGTGTGGGTGGTGTCGGTGTAGCGCTCGAAGGTGGCCTGGCCGAGGATGCGTTCCTGGGTCGCGGCATCCTGGTACGCGGTGATCACTTTGGCGACGCCCGCGGTGTGGGTCTGGGCCGGCAGACCGATGCGCGATCCCATGGCGACACTGCCGCGGCCGTCGATCTTGTCGACGTAGACGATCCGGTCGCCGACGAGCTCCCCGAGGTGAACGGTGTGACCGTGGCGCTCGCCCAACTCCTGCAGGACCGGGTGGGCGAGGGAGCGGGCCTCGACCTGGTCGAGCGCGAGCTGCCCGTAGGCGATGAGCTGGAAGCCCATGGCGTAGTGGCCGTTGACGTCCTTGCGGACGAAGCCGGCCTCCTCCAGCGTCTGCAGGATGCGCAGGGCCGTCGACTTGTGCACGCCGAGACGTTCGGCGATCTCGGTGAGGGAACGCGGCTGGCGGGAGACGAAGCCGATGATGTCGACGGCGCGGGCGACGGTTTGCGACATGGCGAGATTCCTCAGTTCCTGGCCTGGACGGTGCGGCGGGACTCGTCCTCCAGCAGGGCGATCACTTCCCGGGCGGACGGGAGCGTCGCCAGGTCGGAGGCGGAGGCGAGGACCTGCGCGGCGGCGTAGTGTCCGAGCCTCAGGCAGAGGGTTTCATGCTGTCCGTGCAGCCATCCGCTCAGCCAGCCCGCCGCGAAGGCGTCCCCCGCGCCGACGGCGTCGACGACGCGCACCCGCCGGGACGGTACGCGTACGGTGCCGCGGTCGCCGAAGGCGACCGCCTCGACGGCGGCGTCCTTCACGACGAGGTGCCGCGGTGTGTCGATGAGGGCGCGCACGCTCTCGGCGTCGGTGGTGCCCCACAGCGCGGCCGCCTCGTCACGTCCGACGAAGACGATGTCGCTGTGCCGGGCGAGGTCCAGCAAGGAATGCGCGGCCTCGTCCTCGGAGTCCGTACGGCCGGTACCGGCGCGCTGCCACAGGACGGGGCGGTGGTTCACGTCGAAGCTGACGGGGGTGTCGCCCCACGGCCGGTCGTACAGGATGTGCCGGGTGAGTTCGGCGCAACTGGCCGACAGGGCGGGCAGCACACCGGAGAGGTGGACGACGCGCGGGCTGAGTGTGCGCCAGGCCGCGAGGTCGGCCGTGGACATGCTGGTGGCGGCGGAGCCGCCGCGGTAGTAGGCGACCTCGGTGCCGTGCGGTGTGGGGTCCTTGAAGTAGACGGCGGTGGGCAGGTGCGGATCGCGGCGCACCCGGGAGGTGTCCACGCCGTGGCCGGTGAGCACGGAGGTGACGAGATCCCCCAGCCGGTCGGCGCCCAGGGCGCCGGCCCAGTGGGTGGAGTGGCCGAGTTCGGCGAGGAGGGCGGCCACATTGGACTCGGCGCCGCCGGGCCGCAGGACGAAGGTCGAGTCGGCGTCGAGCCGGCCGCCCTCCTGCGGGGTGACCATGACCATGGTCTCGCCGATGGTCAGGGCGTCGGTCGGGGCGACGGCGGGGGCGGTGGGGCGGGTCCGGCTCATCGGCGGGTCACCGCGCCCTGGCCGCCCGCGCGGACCACGTTGCGCGGGGGTCGGTCCGTGGACAGGCGGCAGAGGTTGTCGGCGACCTCCCGCGCACGGTCGCGGTAGGTGTCCTCGGCGGTGGCGGAGCAGTGCGGCGTCATGATCACGTTGGTGAGGGTGTGGAAGGGCAGCGGGGAGGCGGGCGTGGGGTCGGCGGCTGCCGGGGTGGTCCACACGTCGAGTGCGGCCGCGCCCAGCCGCCCGCTGCGCAGGGCGTCGTAGAGGGATTCCTCCTGGACCAGCCCGCCGCGGCCGACGTTGACCAGGAGGCCGTCGGGTCCCAGCAGATCGAGTTCGGGAGCGCCGATCATGTGGCGCGTGGAGTCGTCCAGGGGACAGGCCAGCACCAGGACGTCGCTCTCCTGGAGCAGGCCGGGGAGGGCGTGCGGGCCGTCGGTCCAGGCGAAGTCGGGATCGTCGGTGGTACGGGCGGTCGCGGAGCGCCGGATGCCGACGGGGCGCATGCCGACGGCCGTGCACAGGTGCGCGACCGAGCGGCCCACGTGGCCGAGCCCCACGATGCCGACCGTGGTGCCGGGCAGATTGCGGAACGTGGGCGCGTCCGGGTCGACCAGACGGGTGTGCCAGTGGCCCTGGCGCAGCCGCGCGTCACGCCACAGCAGGTGTCTGCGGCTGGCCAGTACGGTCATCAGCACGTGTTCGGCGACGGAACGGCCGTGGCCGAAGGCGTTGGCGACCGTGATCGTGGCGGGCAGTTCCGGCCAGGCGATGTGGTCGGTTCCGGCGGCGGTGATCTGGAGGAAGCGCAGCCGGTTCCCGGCGTGCCGGGCCGGCTCTGCGGGGAAGAACACACTGACACAGGCGTCGGCGGCGGCCAGCTCCCGGGCGAGGCGCCCGGTGTCGTCCAGGGGGACGAACCGCGCGTCCACGCCGTGGTCGGCGAGGGTGGTGTCGTCACGGAGCCAGGGCCAGACGTTCTCGTCGGTGACCACGGCGGTCAGTCGCACGGCCACGCTCATGCCTCCTGGGGCGGGTAGGCGCTGGTGTCCACGTACATGCGGTTGTGGACGGGGGTGAGGACGAGTTCGTTGACGCACACCTTCGCGCGCAGGCCGGCCAGCCAGCCGATCGCCTCGGCGACGTCGTCGGGGTCGAGCATGCGGGCCAGCTCCTCCTCGGGCGGGGGGACGGGCCGGGTGCGCAGGATGTCGGTGGCGACCTCGCCGGGACACAGGTGGGTGGCGCGGACGCCGGACCTGCCCTCCTGGTCGTTGAGGGTCTGCACCAGCGCTCCGAGGGCGGTCTTGCCGGCGCTGTAGGCGGCGCCCGCGGCGGACATGTACTGCCATCCGGCCCAGGAGGAGACGACGACGATCTGCCCGAAGCCCGCCCGCCGGAAGCCGGGGAGGACGGTGAGGGCGCAGCGGGTGACCGAGTGGAGGTTGGTGTCGACGACCCGGTCGAAGTCGGCGGCGGTGAGGTCGGACCACCAGCGGTTGCGGACGTTGGTCCCGGCCGAGCACACGAGGAGTTCGAGGGGCCCGTCGAGTTCCGCGGTGATCCGGGCGTACGCGGCGGTGAGGGAGGCGGTGTCGGTGACGTCGACGGGCACGGCGCGGGCTCGTCCGCCGTCCGCCGTGATGTCCCGGACGACGGCGTCGAGGAGTTCCGCGCGGCGTCCGGAGACCACGACCTCGTATCCGTCGCGGGCCAGCCGGGCGGCGGTGGCGCGGCCGATACCGCTGGAGCCTCCGACGACCCAGGCGCCCGGTGCGGGCGTGGGGGCGGATCCATGGGATGCGGTCATGGGGGATCAGTCTCCGATGCGGTTCGGGGCGATGAGGACCTTGACACTGCCCTCGCCCCGCCCTGCGGCGTGGAAGGCGTCCTCGCTCCGGGAGAGCGGGAAGGCGGTGGTGGGGAGGGCCGCGAGGCCCAGTTCGTCGGTCTCCAGCAGTGCGATCGCGGCCAGAAAGTCCTCGCGTGAGTAGACCCGGGTGCCGATCAGGCGCTGTTCGGCGAAGTTGACCGTGCGCAGGTCGACGGCCGGGGGCCGCTTGTGGACGCCCGCGACGACGATGGTGCCCTGGATCCGGGCGGCCTCCGTGACCTGCAGGGCGACGGCGGCGTGGCCGGCGGAGTCGAAGACGATGTCCGCGCCCCCGCCGCCGGTGACCTCCCGTACCCGCCGCGGGGCGTCCGCCCCGGCCGGCAGCACGGTGAAGCCGCGCTCCTCGGCGATGCGCCCGCGCCAGTCGTTGGGTTCCACCAGGACCACCTGGCGTGCGCCGCGGTGGCGGGCCACCAGAGCGGTGAGCAGGCCGATCGGTCCGGCGCCGAAGACCGCGACCGTGTCACCGGCGCTCAGACCGGAGCGGGCGACCGCGTGGACGGCGACGGCGAGCGGTTCGGCCAGGACGGCGAGGTCGTCGGGCACGTCGCCGTGCAGGGGGTGGGCGGCCCCGGCCCGGACCCGGACGTACTGCGCGAGCCCGCCCGGCTCGTCGACCCCGTAGAGGCCGAGCGTGGCGCAGACATGGGAGTTGCCGGAGGCGCAGGGTCCGCACGGCGGTGTGGTGCCCCGGTCGTGACAGGCGATGAGCGGGCGGATCGCGACCCGGGTGCCGACGGGGAGTGTTTCGTTGCCCGGCGCGTCCGCGACGACCCCGACGAACTCGTGCCCGATGATCACCCCGGGCCGGGCCCGGGCGTGCTCACCGTGCCAGATCGCGAGGTCGGAGCCGCAGATGCCGACCCGGGTGACCTCGACCAGGACCTGGCCAGGAGCCGGCTCGGGGACGGGCACGGTGTCCTGCGCCAATTCCCCGGGGCCGGCCCACCTGATGGCCTGCATGGTCTGTGCGTTCACTGCCAACCGCCTTCTCGATGGTCCACCGCGGCCGGTGCCTGACGAGTCGTCGAACCTGTCAGTGCGTTGCAATATTTGCAACACCGTCGCAGCATATGCAAAAAGTAGTGTGCTTCCGCTTACCATGTCAACGGGTCGGCGGCGCGCGTCCACCGCTCGCCACCCACCACCCGGCACCCGCACCATCCACCTAGCAATGAGGTTTGACGTGGAGATCGTCAGCGTTGAAGCACGGCATGTCGCCCGCTCGATGTGGGGGAACTTCTGGCAGCAGCAGCGGAGCGTGCGCGGACCGAGCCCGATGAACGAGTTCCCGCGCCGGGGCGAGGGCTGGTCCTGGTACACCTGGCCGCAGGGCGTGGTCGTCGTCCGTGTCACCCTGGCGGACGGCACCACCGGCCTCGGCTACTCCGAGGACGGCATCGGCGCCGCCACCCTGATGGTCAACGCCCATCTGGGCCGGATCGCGACCGGCTTGGACGCCACCGCCACCGAACAGATCTGGGAGCAGATGTACCGCTCCTCTATCGTGTACGGCCGCAAGGGCGCCGCCGTCGAGGCGATGAGCGCCATCGACATCGCCGTCTGGGACGCGGTCGGCAAGTCCGCGGGCCGGCCCGTGTACGAACTCCTCGGCGGCCCCTCGGGCAAGAGCGTGCGCGCCTACGCCAGCAAGGTGCAGCCCGACGAAGACCTGCGTGAAGTGCGCCGGATGGCACGTGACTACGCCGAGCGCGGCTACACCGGCGTCAAGGCCAACTTCCCCTACGGCCCGGCCGACGGACGCACCGGACTGCTGGCCAATCTCCGCTACATCGAGGCGATCCGCGACGAACTCGACGACGGCATCGAGCTGATGAGCGACGCCTACATGGGCTGGGACCGCCCGTTCGCCACCGCCATGCTGCGCGGACTGGCGGGCCTGGGGCTGCGCTGGGTGGAGGAGCCGCTCATCCCCGACGACATCTCCGGCCACGCGATCCTCCGCGACCTGGGGCTGGTCCCCATCGCGACCGGGGAGCACGAGTTCACCCGGCACGGCTTCCAGCACCTGCTGAACGCCGGGGCCGCCGATGTCCTGCAGCCCGACGTCCACCGTGTCGGAGGCATCACCGAACTGCGCCGCGTCTGCCAGATGGCCTCGGGATCGGGCATCGAGGTCATCCCCCACGTGTACTCGGCGGCCACCTTGCACGTCGTGCTCTCCCAGCCCAACTGCGGCTGGATCGAACACCTCACCAACCCGTCGTACTGGGGCGGCGACCAGCGCGTCGACGCACTCTTCCTCGGCGAACCGGAGATCGTCGGCGGTGTGCCCGGACTGCCCACGGCTCCCGGTGTCGGGGTGAGGGTCAACCCCGAGGCCATGCCGGAACTGGCCGACTGGCAGGAGTGACGGAGGCGGCCCGACCGGTACGTCCGCCGGCCGTGCGGTACGCGAGACCCGTACGGCCCAGCAACGGATCCCCCTCCCGCGCCGCGCGGCCGAGAGTGGAGGCGTACGCCCTGGACCGTCCGTGCCGCCGACACCCCCTGGAGCCCCGCCATGACCTGTTCCGTCCGACGCGACCTCGGCCTTCTCGCCCTGCGACTGGGCACCGGCGCGGTGCTCGCCGCACACGGTACGCAGAAACTGTTCGGCTGGTTCGGCGGCGCCGGGCTCGACGGAACAGCCCAGGGAATGGAGGCCATGGGGTTCCGCCCCGGCCGGGAGAGCGCCCTCGCCTCCGGGATCGCCGAGACGGGCGGCGGCGTCCTGCTGGCGCTCGGCCTCGCCGTCCCCGCGGCCGGCGCGGCGGTCGCGGGCGGCATGGCGGGCGCGGCGGCCGTGCACGCGCCCAGCGGGTTCTTCGCCCAGTCGGGCGGCTTCGAGTACCCGGGCTTCCTCGGCTGGACGGCCGCCTCCCTCGGGCTGGCGGGCGCGGGCCGCTACTCCCTCGACCACGCCACCTGCCATGTGCTCGACCGGCACTGGATGGTCCCCGTCGCCTTCGCCGCCAGCGCGACGGCCGCCGCCGTGGTGATCACCAGGCGGGCCAGGACGCTGGCGGCGGAGGCCGGGAACACGGCGGCGGACGACGGCTCCACGGGGCACTGACCCGCCGGCGCCCGGACGACCGGTACACGTACGAGGGGTGGGGGCCCCGCCGCGGGGGCCCCCCCCCCCCCCCGGCCCCCCCCGCCCCCCCCCCCCGGGGGGGGGGGGGGCGGACCGCGGGCTGCCGGCGGGGGGGGTCGGGCGG